>JAUXWO010000032.1 GCA_030680175.1 Vicinamibacterales bacterium | reverse complement strand
CGCCGTCCGCCGTCCGCCGTCCACCGTCCGCCGTCCGCCGTCCGCCGTCCACCGTCCGCCGTCCACCGTCCACCGTCCACCGTCCACCGTCCACTACCCACTACCCACTACCCACTACCCACTACCCACTACCCACCATGTCTACCCTTTCCCAGCTGCAGTACCCCATCGGCCGGCCCACGCTCGAGGCCACGTTGTCCGACGCGCGGCGGCGCGAGTTGATCGATCAGATCGCGGCGGCGCCCGGCGCGATGGCGGCGGCGGTGGCCGGGTTGTCGGAGGCGGAGCTGGACACGCCCTACCGTCCGGGCGGATGGACCGTGCGGCAGCTCGTGCACCATGTGGCCGACAGCCACATCAATGCGTACATCCGGTGCAAGTTCGCGCTCACCGAGAAGCGGCCGACGATCATGCCCTACGATCAGGACGCGTGGGCCTCGTTGACGGACGCCCGCACGCTGCCGCCTGCGGCCTCGCTGGCGCTGCTGGCCGCGCTGCACGAACGGTGGGTGACGATGTGGCGCGCGCTTGGCGGGGCGGAGTTCGCGCGTGAACTCCACCACCCGGAGAACGGGCCGATGACGCTCGATGCCGTGCTCGGGATGTACGCGTGGCACGGCCGCCATCACGTGGCGCAGCTGACGGGGTGGCGGGAGCGGGAAGGGGTGTAGCGCTTGGCTACGGGATGAAGGTGAACTTCGCGGAGCCGGACGTGGCGCCGCCCCACGGCCAGAGCGTCGAACGGCTCTGCGGCCGCGCGGCCGCGCGCACCACGATGTAGTACTCGCGGTTGGGTTCGAGCATCGCCGTACGGAAGAGGGGCAGGCGGTCGAGGGTGGTGACGAATTCCTTTACCGTCCGCTCGTCGTCGACGAGGCGTGATTCCTCGGTGCGGCCATCGATCATGCGGGACACGGTGTGGCGGCGCGTGAGGTTGTCGTATTCCACGCTCGTCGAGACCAGCGTGGAGTCGATGGTGCGGTCGACCCAGCCCGGCACCTTGAGTTTCAGCTCGACCGTGTAGGCGAAAGTCGTGCGAAGGCCGCTCTGGATGACCGAGCGGACTTCGTCGCTGAAGCCTTCCTCGAGCGCCAGCGACACCAGGACCTGTCCGTCGCGCACGAGGGGACGGATGCGCAGGGTCTGGGCGTCGACCGGCACCGCGGCGGCCAGAAGCCCGGCCACCACGACGGTCATCACCGCCCCCCGCCACCGATCTGCCCGCACCCGGGTCCTGCTGTTGCTCACCACGTGATCGGCCGAAACTGTAACACATTGCGTCTCACGCTGCACGGGAAGTTCCGGTGCTATGATGCAAGGGACCCTGACACCATGAACCGACTGCGCCTCCTGGCCGCTGCCGTGTGCTGTGCCGCCGTTGTGCTGGTTCAGCCGGGATCCGCCCAGACGCTGCCGTATCTCCTGTTCGAGCGGTATGTGGATGCCTTGCGGGTGCAGACCGGAATCCCAGGTCTGTCGGCGGCCATCATCCGCGACGGACGGACCGAGTGGGAGCAGGGGCTGGGTCGTCAGGATGTGGAGCGGGGCATCGCGGCGTTGCCCGACACGCCGTACCCCGTGGCGGGACTCACGCAGACGGTGGCCATCACACACCTGCTGAGGTGCGCCGAAGCGAGGCAGATCGACAGCTTCAGCGACCCGATCGGCAAGTGGGTACCCACGTTCCCCGTGGCGGGCGCCAACCTCAGACATGTCTCCGCGCACGCTACCAATGGGGCGCCCGGAGTCTTTCGATTCGATGCCGGTCGCTTCGCGGCGTTGACGACGGTGGCCGAGTTCTGCGGGTCGGAGTCCTACGCGGCGATCATCGCGCGCGAGATCCTCGATCGGCTGGGCATGGCCAGTTCCGTCCCTGGCACCGATCTGGGGACCCCGGACAGCCCGGCGCGGGCCCTGTTCACGCCGAGCCGGCTTGCGCACTACGGCGACGTGCTCCAGCGCACGGCCGTGCCGTACCGCCTCAGTGGCAGCGGCCAGGCGGTGCGTGCCGATTTCCCGGTGATGGGGCTCAGTGCCTCCACCGGTCTCATCTCGACGGTCCGCGACCTTGCGCGCTTCCTCTCGGCGATTGACAGCGGTGTCCTGCTTCACCCGGCGTCGGTGAAGCTCATCTCGACCCCGGCGGAGTTCGGCGCGGGTCCGATCCCGGCTGCGTTCGGGTGGTTCGCACAGGATGTCGATGGTCAGCGCCTGGTCTGGCAGTTCGGCCACCATCCAGACGCTTACTCGTCGCTGATCGTCCGGGTTCCCGGCAAGGGCCTCACGCTCATCATGCTGGCCAACAGCGGCGGCCTCGCGTCGGGGGTGAACCTCGAGCGGGGCGACATCACGGCCTCGCCCTTCGTCCGCATCTTCCAGCGGTTGTTCCTGTAGGGGCCGGCCGCCCGGTCGTGCCGCCCATGCCCCGCGCCCTCCGGCTTCCCGTACTCGTGGCGCTCCTGTCGTTCATGGCGCCCGTCACCGCCCGCGCGGACTGGATGCTGATCCCCTATGCCGGGGTCCGCTTCGGGGGGAGCACCGGGCTGTTCGATCTCGACGAGGGCGCCGGGCAGCGGTCGTACACGCTGGGCCTGTCGATGGCCCGTCTCGGCGCCGGCGTGCTCGGCGTGGAGGCGGACGTCGGCCACACCCCACGGTTCTTCCAGCGCAGCGGCCAGGCACAGCCGCGGATCACGAGCAGCAGCGTGACCACCATGGGGGCCAACCTGCTCCTGACGCTGCCGCTCAGCGTGACGCGCGAATCGCTCCGGCCGTACGCGCTGGTCGGCGTGGGGGGAATCCGCGCGCGGTCCGCCGACCTCATCAACGAGTTCCCGATTGAGAGCACCATGCCCAGCGTGACGCTTGGGGCCGGGGCCATCGGGTACTTCAGCGATGCCTCCGGCGTGCGCTTCGATCTGCGCCTGCATCGCAGCCTCGGGCAGGGCGACGACGCGCTCGTGCGCCCCGGCCACCGCCTGCGCTTCTGGCGCGGCACGGTCGGCCTCATCCGCCGCTTCTGACCCCCCGCCGCGCCCCCCGCCGCCCCTTTCTGCAGCGCGCAGATGCCATGCGCAAGTCAGATGGACTGCATTTTGTGCAAACCCAATTGACATCGATCGACCCTGCACGTACAAGCAGGGTGACGTGGCGGCGCGCCTGACGTCAGGCGCGTTCGCGGCCGTGGCGCCACGGTGTGTTGTCCTTCGTGCTTGCCCCCCGACGCGTGTCCCTGGAGGTTGCTCATGAGAGTCGAACGTGCTCGACCATTCGTGCTGGCGTTGCTGTGCCTGCTTGTCCCATTGACGGGGGTCGCGTGGGCCCAGACGGCCGGCACCCTGACCGGCCGCGCCCTCGACAGCAGCGGCGGACTGCTGCCAGGGGTGGACGTCACCATCACCAGCCCCGCGATGATCGGCGGCCCGCGCAGCACGGTCACCGATGCGCAGGGCGCCTACCGGTTCACGCAGCTGCCGTCGGGCGAGTACCGCGTGTCGTTTGCCCTGCAGGGCTTCCAGACGCTCAACATCGAGGGCGTCCGCGTCACGATTGGCGCGACGATGACCATCAACGGCACGCTCGGCCTCGACACGGTGTCGGAGTCGATCACGGTCACGAGCGAGACGCCCACCATTGACCTGCAGGCCACGACGGTGGGTGTCAACTGGGATCAGAAGCAGATGGATGACCTGCCGTACGGCCGCGGCGTGCGCGGGCTCGCCCGCCTCGTGCCGGGCCTCTCGCCCACGCAGTTCGATGTCGGCGGCAACACGGTGGGCGGGTCCACGACGACCGGCGCGCGTTCCTATGGCCGTACCGGCGGCGAGCTGATCAAGTTCGACGGCGTCGTCTGGGATCAGTTCTTCGGGGACTACAACACCTACGATCAGGTCCAGGTGGCGGCGGCCGCGAAGGGCGCCGACCAGCAGAGTCCCGGCGTCACCCTGAGCTTCGTGATCAAGTCGGGCGGGAACAACTTCAGCGGCGCCTACCTCGGCGCGTGGCAGGACGGCGCGTTCCAGGGCAACAACGTCACGCAGGAGCTCCGCGACCGGGGCTTTGACCCGGGCGACAACAAGTTCACGCGCTACAACGACGTGAGCCTCGACCTCGGCGGCCCGATCCTCCGCGACAAGCTGTGGTTCTACGCGGCGTACGGGTACAACTACTCGGGCCTGCTGATTCCCGGCTTCATCTCCGAGAAGACGGGCGAGCAGGTCGAGTACTTCACGCGGCTCGACAACCCCACGCTGAAGCTGACGTGGCAGGCCAGCCAGAACAACAAGTTCGAGGCCGTGCAGCAGCTCAACCGCAAGTGGCAGCCGTACCGCAACGCCAGCCGCTTCCTGCCGCTCGAGGCCACGCAGAATCAGCTGGCGTGGACGGCAATCGGGCCTTCGTTCAAGTGGACGAGCGTGCTCAACCAGACCATGACCGTCGATTTTGGTTTCAACCGTTCTGGCTACTGGTGGCCGGACAAGGCCTGGACCAGCGACGTGCGCCGGACGGACCTGACCACCACGCAGACGAGCGGCGCCTTCCTCGAACTGAACCGCGAGCCGGAGCGCTGGGGCTACAACGGCACCTGGAGCTGGTTCACGAACCTGCGGGGCATGAACCACGAGGTCAAGGCGGGCTTCCTCGGCTACCGCAGCACGAACTTCGTCGAGACCTACGGGTATCCGAACCAGCAGATTTATCGCTATCGGAGCCTGCCGGGCGACACGAACCTGTTCCTGCGTCCGGACTCGGTGCAGGTGTTCGACTATCCGAACTTCACCAACAGCGGCGTCAACTACAACTCGGCGTACGTGAACGACATGATCACGCTCAGCCGCAAGCTGACGCTGAACGTGGGCCTGCGGTTCGACCGGTACTCGTCATGGCTGCCCGAGCAGGGCAACCCCGGCACCGGGCCGTTCGCGACCGAGTTCCTGTATCCAGAGAACAACGACTTCCCGGTGTACAACGCTCTCTCGCCGCGCGTGTCGCTCATCTACGACGTGACGGGGGAGGGCCGCATCGCGGTCAAGGGCAGCTACGGCCGGTACGCCGCCGCGGGGTCCGGACCAAGCGCGGCTGTCGGCCCCGTCGCCAACAACGTCAACCCGGCCGCCGCCGTCACCCGGACCTACTCCAACTGGGACGGCAGCATCCCGTACACCCCGGTGCCGGCCAACCTCGCCTCGATCACCGGCGGCAGCCGCGACCGCCGGATCGATCCGGACACCAAGGGCGAGTACATGGACGAGTTCACGGCGGGCGTGGACTTCGGCCTCACGCGCGATTTCGTGATTCGCGTCAACGGCGTCCACAAGCGTGACTATCGGGGCTGGAACGAGCTGAACCTCGCGCTCCCGTACGACGCCTACACCGACTACCGCACCGGCATCGACCCGGGCCGCGACAACATCGTGGGCACGGCCGACGACGGCGTGCTCGAGGTGTGGTCGGTGCCGCGGAGCTGGCCGACGTTCGGGCAGGTGCAGAGCTTCTTTACCAACACCGGTCCCGAAGCCGACGATCGCTACAACGCGTTCGAGGTGACGGCGAGCAAGAGCTACTCGAACGGCTGGTCGATGCTCGCCTCCTACTCGGTCGACCGGCGCAGCATTCGCAACCCCGCGCCGCGCGACCCGAACGAGGCGCGCTACAACTGGGAAGAGCCCGAGACGCACCAGGGCGTGCGGCTGAGCGGCACCTACGAGCTGCCGTGGGGCCTGCTCGTCGCGGGCACGTTCACGGGCCAGGAGGGCGCCTACTACAACCGCGTCGCGCAGGTGCGCAACGCCCTGAACCAGCTCGTCAACGTCACGGTGGAGCAGCAGGCGGGCCGCTACGACTGGGTGAAACTGGCGGACGTGCGCCTGTCGAAGGTGGTCCGCTTCGCGGGGCACCACTCGATCGAGGGCATGTTCGACGTCTTCAACCTCACCAACAGCAGCGTGATTCTGCGGACGGTGACCACCAACGGACCCAACTTCATGAAACCGCTCGCCACGGGCGGCATCGATGCGGCCTCGGCCAACCCGATTCCCTCGGCGCGGATCTTCAGGCTGAGCCTGCGGTACCGCTTCTAGGCCCACCCCCACGCCACGGGCTCGACGGAGGGCGGACCTCCGTCGGGCCCGCCGGGCGTTGTCCCGACAGGAGATGCGATGCGCACGTATGGATCGGCCGTCCTCGTGATGGCCCTGGCGCTGGCCGCGCCGCCCCTCGCGGCGGCGCAACAGTACGACCCGGACATGCTCGGCACGTACTCGATCATCGCGCGCGACGCCGCGACGGGCGAGATCGGGATGGGGGTGCAGTCCAAGGCGTTCGGCGCGGGCAATCGGGCCGTGGCCGTCAGAGGGGGCGTGGCGGCCATCGCACACCAGGCGTCGGCCAACCCGATGTACGCCACGATCGGGTTCGAGCTCCTCGCGGCCGGCATGCCCCCGCAGGACGCGCTCGACTTCATGCTGCGCGCCGATGAGGGCCGCGACCGGCGGCAGGTCGTGATCCTCGACGCGCAGGGGCGCAGCGCCGGGTGGTCGGGCGCCGGCACCAGCGACTGGAAGGGGCACCGCTGCGGCACGAACTACTGCGCGCAGGGCAACATCCTCGCGGGGCCGCAGGTCGTGGACGCGATGGCGAGGAGCTTCGAGTCGTCGACCGGGCCGCTGGCCGAACGCCTGATGGCGGCACTCGATGCCGCGCAAGCCGCCGGCGGCGATGCGCGCGGCATGCAGTCGGGCGCCCTGATGGTGACGCTGCCGCTCGGCGGGTCCGGCGGGTTCAGCGACCGCGTCCTCGATATCCGCGTGGATGATCATCGGACGCCGCTCGTCGAACTTCGGCGCCTGTTGAATCTCTGGCGTTCGGGCCAGGTGCTGAGCCGGGCCAATCAGCAGCTGCAGGCCGGCGAGGCTGCCGCCGCGCTGGCCACCGCGCAGCAGGCCGTGGACCTCGCCCCCGAGAGCGACAACGCGTGGATCGCCCTCGCGCACATGCGGCTGCGCGCCGGCCAGGGCTCCGTCTTCGACGCACTGCAGCGGGCCGTCGAGCTGAACCCCACCGCGCGGCAGACGCTTCGGCGCAACCAGAACTTCGAATCGGTGCAGAATACGCCGGAGTTCAGGCGGATCACGGGAGGCTAGCGCTCCGGCGCGGCCCCTGTCACGGCGGCGAGACGAAGGAGACACATGATGCTGCGGCGAGTCCTCACGGTGGTGCTGTTGACGGCGGCGATGCCCCTGCTGGCCGAGGAGCGGACGAGCGGCCCCGATCCGGCCGCGGCCGATCCGTGGTTCGGGACCTTCTCGATCATCGCGTGGGATCCCGAGACGCAGGAGCTCGGCGTGGCGACGCAGTCGCGCGCGTTCGGTGCCGGGGCCGCGGTGCCGTATGCGATCCCGGGCGTCGGCGCGGTCGCCACACAGGCCGCGGCCAACCGGCTCTACGGGCCGAAGGCCGTCGCGCTCCTGCGGCAGGGGCTCTCGCCGGCAGAGGTCGTCCGGCGCATCACGGACGAGGACGGTGGACGCGATCGGCGGCAGGTCGCGGTGATCGATACCCAGGGCCGCACCGGCATCTACACCGGCCGCCACGTCATCGACCGCAATTCCGATCCGAACGACCCGATTCACCTGGGTGGTTACGCCGGGCACCTCACCGGCCCGCACTACGTCGCCATCGGCAACACCCTCGCCAGCGAGGACGTCGTCCGGGGCATCGC
Organism: Vicinamibacterales bacterium; assembly: GCA_030680175.1. Taxonomy (GTDB): domain Bacteria; phylum Acidobacteriota; class Vicinamibacteria; order Vicinamibacterales; family UBA2999; genus JAUXWO01. The sequence continues at coordinate 51,235 of JAUXWO010000032.1, read as the reverse complement.
GCGCGGCTACGAGCAGGCGAAGGGCTCGATGGGCGAGCGGCTCATGGCGGCGCTCGAGGGCGGCCAGGCCGCCGGCGGCGACACGCGCGGCATGCAGTCGGGCGGCATCCTCGTCGTGCGCCCCCTGCCGGACGGGTCCACTTCGACCGTCGAGCGCATCATCGACATCCGCGTCGACGATGCGAAGGAACCGTTCGTGGAACTGCGCCGGTTGCTCAACATCACGACCGGCGTCCCCGGGCGGATGACCACGCAGTCCGAGGCGCTGGCCAAGGCCGGGAAGTTCGCCGAGGCGATCGCCGAGCAGGAGAAGGCGCTCGCCATCAACCCGCACAGCGACCGGCTGCTCTACGCGCTCGCGCAGCGCCGCGCGCAGGCCGGCGAGTTCCTGCGCGCGCTCGGACCACTCGGTGAGGCGCTCGCCATGCACCCGGCGATGAAGACCCAGGCCGCCGAAGACCCCGCCTTCGAGCAGATGCGCGGCCTCGCGGAATTCCAGCGCATGGTGGCGGCCACCCCCGCCCGTGACAGCGGGGGCCAGGGCGAGCCGCCCGCGACGGTGGACCCGTGGTTCGGGACGTTCTCGATCGCGGCGTTCGATCCGGCGACCGGTGAGTTCGGCGTGGCCACGCAGTCCCGCGCGTTCGGCGCCGGTGCGGCCGTCCCCTACGCCGTCGCCGGTGTCGGCGCCGTCGCGACGCAGGCGTCCGCCAACCGGCAGTACGGGCCGAAGGCCATCGCGCTGCTGCAGCAGGGCGTGGCGCCGGCGGAGATCGTCACGCGGATCAGCGACGAGGACGAGGGCCGGGACAGCCGGCAGCTGATCGTCGTGGACGCCACCGGACGGACGGGCGTGTTCACGGGGAAGGGCGTGTCGGAGCGCAACGCCGCGCGGGGGGCGTTTGCCGGCTACGCCGCCGGGCCGAACTACGCGGCGGCCGGCAACACGCTCGCGGGCGAGGCCGTCGTGAAGGCGATGGCGCAGGCCTACGAACGCGGCACGGGCACGCTGGCCGACCGCCTGATGGACGCCCTCGATGCGGGCCAGGCCGCCGGTGGCGATACGCGCGGGATGCAGTCGGGCGGCATCCTCGTCGTGCGCCCCATCCCCCCAGGGGCCGACTCCACCAACGAGCGTATTGTCGACATCCGCGTCGACGATGCGCGGGATCCGTTCGTCGAGCTACGGCGCCTGCTGCAGATCACGCAGGGAGCGCCCGCGCGGCACACCACGCGCGCGGAAGCGCTGTCGAAGGCGGGCCGGCACGCCGAGGCCATCGCCGAGCAGAAGAAGGCCATCGCGATCCAGCCGCACCATGACCGATGGCTGTATGCGCTCGCCCAGCGCTACGTCCAGGCGGGGGAGTACGGCGCGGCCCTCGAGCCGTTGACCGAGGCGCTGGCGATGCACCCCAACCTCAGGGGGCAGCTTGCGGCGGATCCGGTGTTTGCGCCGATGCAGCCGTTTGTGGAGTTCCAGCGGCTGACAGTGCCGAGATAGACAGCCGGCCGAAGAATCCCGGGGGTATGCTGAGCGGAGTGCGCCTGTCACGACGCTCGTGACGGCAGAGCTGCATCCCCGAATACCGGGAAGGAACCCATCATGGCCATTGCACGAGTCACCGAGATCATCGCCTCATCGGAGAAGAGCTTCGAAGATGCCGTCGCGACGGGGGTGAAGCGCGCGTCGAAGACGCTTCAGGACGTCACCGGTGCGTGGGTCAAGAGCCAGAAGGTCATCGTCAAGAAGGGGAAGATCACCGAGTACCGCGTCAACCTCAACGTCACGTTCATCCTCAAGGATTAGCGGCGCAGGGCCGGCCCTTGCGCCGGCCCTCTCCTCGATCAGTGCACGGTCTCCTGACCGTCGCCGGCCGGCGGCGGCGGCTCCTCGAAGTCCCGCAGTGGGGCCAGCGCGAGCGGCGGCCGGACGAGCGGCGCGTGCCAGGCCGCTTCCTCCTCGTCCCATCGGCGGCGCCGTTCGGCGTTCCGCCGGCGCTTGATCTGGATGGCCCAGATGCCAAGCACGGTGACCACCATCCAGACGGTCGAGGCGGACGTGATGAGCGGCAGCCACCGCGTCCAGAGACGCTGCCCCTCCCAGAAGCGCCGCTCGGCCTCGACGAGCGGCACCCCGGTCACCTCCAGGAACGCGCGTGTGAACGGCACCCCGCGTGATGTCCGCGCGAGCAGGCGTGCCGGCAGGGTGCCGCCGTGTTCGGCGAGCAGGTCGCGGACGAACGCCCCGGCCATCGGATAGGCGCGCCCCTGGGCGCGCCGGTCGCCGGTGAACAGCCGGTCGATCTCCTCGGTGGGCACGGGCGCGCCCAGGGCGAAGGCGAGGACGAAGCGCGTGCGGTCCTCGAGCCGCCACGGACGCTCGACGAGCATGGCCAGGCCCTCGTGGAACCAGCGCGGGACGGGCTGCCCCCGCGCGGCCCGGTCGATCAGGACGTGCGCCACCTCGTGGCGCAGCACGTCCTCGAGCGTGTCATGCGGATAGGCCGGCGATCGCGCGGGGAAGAGCACGATGACGCCCGCCCCGCCGTACGCGAGCCCCGCCGTCCACGCAGAGACGCGGCGCGCCGTCGGCGAGTCTTCCCCTGCGAGCACGACGATGATGGGCGGCCCGGGGTGGTCGAGGCCGACGAGGCGCACGATGCTGGCCAGGCGCGCGGCGTCGAAGCTCTCGACACGCGCGCGCGCGGCGGCCATCGACGGCGGGGCATCGATTTCGAGCACGGGGGCGGGCTGGGCGCCGAGCCCCACCGGCCACAGGAGGCCCGCGAGGACGAGCGCGCGGAGGCGCGGCACGATACTCTCGATTGTCCGCCGGACAGGGACGGATCGCAAACCCGGCATGCCATAATCAGGGCGGGCGTCCGTAGCTCAGTTGGATAGAGCATCAGCCTTCGAAGCTGAGGGCCGCAGGTTCGAGTCCTGCCGGACGCACCACGCCGCTTCGCGGCGTGGCCGCGCCCGGCAGGCCTCCTGGTCGCCCTCCTTCGCGCCCCTTCGAGGCGCTTCGGCGGGGCTTCGCTCGACCGTCCACCGTTCACCGTTCACCGTTCAGCGTCCACCGCCCCGAGAGCTGCCATGCCCGTCGTTTCCTTCCTCCAACTCGACGTCTTCACCGACACCCCCTTCGAGGGCAACCAGCTCGCGGTGTTTCCTGACGCGTCGGGGTTGACGGCGGCGGAGATGCAGGCGCTCGCGCGCGAGATGAACTTCTCCGAGAGCACGTTCCTGCTCCCGGCCGAGCGGGCCGACACCGACATCCGGATGCGCATCTTCACGCCGGGGCTCGAGATGCCGATGGCGGGGCATCCGACCATCGGCAGCACGTTCGCGCTGGCCGCGCGCGGCGCGATCCTCCCGGGGCAGTCGCGGTTCGTGTTCGGGCTGAACATCGGGCCCACCGCTGTCGAGCTCGAGTGGCGCGACGGTGTGTTGCACTTTGCCTGGATGGATCAGCGGCCGCCGGAGTTCCGGACCCCGGCGTCGAGCGTCGAGGCCATTGCACGCGCCGTCGGGCTCGACGTCGCCGACGTGACGGCGACGGGCCTGCCGATCGAGGAGGTGTCGTGCGGGGTGCCGTACCTGTGTGTGCCGCTGAAGACGCGCGCCGCCGTGGACCGCGCGTCCCCGGACCTGTCCGCGATGCGCCACCTGCGCAGCGCCTTCGAGGGCGGGCACGCGCCGCTCTTCCTGTTCAGTACGGAGCCGGTGGATCCCGGTGTGACGGCGTACAGCCGCATGTTCGCCTCGGATCTCGGCGTGGCCGAGGACCCGGCGACGGGGAGCGCGAGCGGGCCGCTCGGCGCGTACCTCGTCAGGCACGGCGCCGTGCCCCGGGAGCGCTGGACGCGGATGCTCAGCCTGCAGGGCGTGGCGATGGGCCGTCCGAGCCGCATCCACATCGCGATCCACGCGGACGATGCGGAGACGATCACGCGGGTGCAGGTCGGCGGACAGGCGGTGATGGTCGGCGGCGGGGAGATCCGATTCTAGCTGTCAACGCTCGCCGTTCGCTGTTCGCAATTCGCTGTTCGCCGGTTCACCGCCGTCGTCCGTCGTCCGACGTCCACCGCGAACCACGAGCAGCGAAATGGCGAATGGCGACCCGCGACCCGCGAACAGCGAATAGCGAATAGCGAACAGCGAATAGCGACCTACGGCGACAGCCGCTCGAGGCGCCAGTCGCTGTCGACGCGGCGGTAGCGCAGCCGGTCGTGCAGCCGGCTGGGGCGGCCCTGCCAGAATTCGAGTTCCTCGGGACGGACGCGGTAGCCGCCCCAGAAGGCCGGCAGCGGCACGTCGCCGTCGGCGTACTGCGTCGTCAGGGCGCGGACGCGTGCTTCGAGGATCTCCCTTCCTTCGAGCACGGTGCTCTGCGGCGAGGCCCAGGCGCCGATCCGGCTCTCGAGCGGGCGGGAGCGGAAGTACTCCTCGGACGCCTCGCGGCTGACGCGCTCGACCGTCCCCGTGATGCGCACCTGCCGCTCGAGTTCCACCCAGAAGAACAACAGGCACGCGTGCGGGTTCGCGGCGAGATCGGCGGCCTTCGCGCTCTCGTAGTTGGTGAAGAAGACGAACCCCGCCTCGTCAACTTCCTTGAGCAGCACGATGCGCGCCGAGGGGCGGCCGGTGGCTGACGCGGTCGCCAGCGTCATCGCGTTGGCGTCGACAAGCTCCGCGGCCAGCGCCTCGTCAAACCACCGGCGGAACTGCCGCACCGGATCGCGATCCACGTCCCCCTCATCAAGGGCACGGCTGCTGTACTCGCGACGAAGATCGGCTATCGACATCACACCCTCACTGCACCCCGGCACCCCGGCACTCCGGCACCCTATTACTGTCTCACTACTTCCACCCACACGCCGAGCGTGCGCTTGTCCTCGCTGCCCGGGCTGACCTCGGCCGGCATGAAGCCCTGCTCGGTCGCGATCGTCAGTGTGAGCAGCCCGCCGATGCCGGCGGGGAGGGCGACCTCCGCGGTAACCGCCGGTGTGAGATCCACCGTGTGCGTCCAGTCGCGGGCCGTCACGGTCACGCGGTTCGCCCGGCCACCGCCGTGCATGTGCAGGGCGAGTGGCGCGCCCTCGGGGCCGGCGAGGGTGAGCGTGGCCGCGCGTCCGCCCCGCGTCCAGAATCCCGTGGGCTCTGCGTAGATCTGCTCGTCGTGGAAGTAGGCCGCGAAATCGCCGTACCACGTCCCGCCCAGCACGTCTGGCGTCCGGACGCGGAGGCCGGCGTCCACGATCGCGAGGGGCCGGACGGTGATGGCCGCGATCGAGCGTTCGAGTTCGAGCGAGCCGCGCAGGCCGAAGAAGGGGGCGTCGAGTGGGAGGTCCACGGTGTGACGCCACACGCCGCCCGGCGCCGGCGTGACTTCATGCACCTGCCACGGCGGACCCGTGCGGCCGACCTGGATCCACAGGCCCGTCGGCCGCCGCACCGGGAGCGGATCGCGGTCTGCCCACGCCACCTCCAGCGCGTACCGCCCGGCCGGGAGCGAGAGCCGCCCGTTGTGCAGCACACGCAGCGGCTGCGGATCGGTGCGCAGGTCGGGCAGGACCACGAGCGACAGCAGCGGGGTCGTGGCGACGGCGCTGCCCGGACGGAAGGGCGTGTACGCGATCGCGAGCGGGCGCATCGCCGTGTCGAACGAGTCGAGCGCCGGGAGCCGGGACCGCGCGCGCAGATCCGCGGAGGGCAGCGGCGGATCGCTGGGCAGCCACGGCAGCACCAGCGAGCCGGCCGCGAGGCCGGCAATGAGGATCGTCAGCGCGGCGAGCGAGGCCGCGCCCGCCGTGCGCGTCCGGACGCGCGCGAGGCCCCAGCCGGCAGCCATCGTGAGCGCGATCCACGCGAGGCTGTGCAGCCACGCCGTCACTGCGTCGTGATGGATGAAGGTCGGCACGAGCGACCACAGGGCCCAGCGCGGCGACAGCCATTCGAGCAGCGCCGCGCTGCCGTCGCGCGCCGAGGCCAGCAGCAGGCCGTCCTGCCCCATGACGAGCGTGACCGTGATCGCTGCGCCGATCCAGAGCAGCAGGTGCTGCGCGGCGCGCCGCGCGGACCCGGCTGGCGTGGCGCCGAACTGCACGGCGACCGGCAGCGCCAGCAGGGCGAGCACCGACATCAGGTTGCGCCCGACCACCGACGACCCGCCCCACCAGTGGTGGAAGGCGCCGATGGTGCCGACGAGCGCGCCCACCACCAGCAGCCACTCGAGCGCGACCCGCCGCGCCTCCCCCCCGCGCCTGGCCATCGTCCACAGTCCGGCGAAGGCGAGGATGAAGACCGGCGCGACCGGCAGCACCCCGAACTCCTGGTCGAAGAGCAGGCCGGCGACGCCCACCGGCAGGTTGGACAGGGCGAGCTGGCCCGCCTCCGCGTACGACGCTTCCGGACGCGGCGAGCCCCAGAACATCTGGAAGAAGCTGAACCACGCCGCGAGCGACAGCAGATAGGGGACGAGCACGAGGGTGGACGCCGTCCGCGCGCCTGGGACCGGCCGGAACGCGAGCCGCGGATCGACGCTCAGCCAGTGCCGGCCGAGCGCCACGGCGGCCAGCGCGGCGGACAGCGGCGCGTACTTCGTGCTGAGCCACGGGAGCACGGCAATGGCCGCCCCCACGACGAGCCACGTCCACACGGGACGTGGAGTGGTCGAGCGCGCCAGCGCGGAGAGCGAGAACGCGGTGGCGACGGCGAGTCCGGCGAGCACCTCGGGGTAGACGCCGAACGCGTTGATCAGGAACGGCGCCGAGCCGGCGACGGCCGCCCAGCCGAACGTGGCGGCGCCGGCCGCGCCGGTCCACAGGGTGTGCACGCGCCACAGCCAGGCCATGGTCGTCGCCGCGACCAGCACGAAGAAGATCACGACGAGCGGGTAGCCGCCGGCGGCGTAGACCGGTGCGATGACGAGCGGCATGCCGATCGGGTGGATCGAGTAGATCTCGCCGTCGACGCCGCGCGTCTGGTAGTGCGGCGCGAGATCGCGATCGTAGTACTCGAGGTAGTCGCCGCGCGCGTGGTTGTTCTCGATCTTGAGATCACCGTCGCGCCAGAGGCTCTGGGCGATCACCAGGTAGTGCGGCTCGTCACCGCCGGGGAAGAGCACGCCCGTCGTGAGCCGGCCCGCGACGAGGCCTCCCGCGATCGCTGTCGTGAGCCAGACGGCTGCGGTGAGCTGCGTGAGGGAACAGCCGGCGAGCCGCGAGGCGCCCAGGAGCCGGTCCTGCCACAGCACCCAGAGGAGCTGTCCGGCCACGACGACCCAGACGATCCAGCGGAGCGGTCCCGCCAGCACCTGCAGCGCCGGCCAGACGTCGGCGAGCCAGGGGAGGAAGGGCACGACCAGCACGAGCAGCGCCCAGAGCGGCAGCAGCACGGGGCCGAGCGAGGCGCGCGGGACGTGCGTGCCGCGCTTCGGGTGCGTGGCGACCCGATGCAGCGCGAAGACGCCCATGCACGCCAGCACGACATAGGCGAGCCAGACGAGCCCCGGCGGCAGCAGCGCCAGACGCGCCGCGCCCTCGTCGATCACGACCTGATCCAGCACGCCCCGCGACAGCCAGAGGGCCGTGCCGGTGAGCAGGCAGATCAGGATCGTCGGCAGGCGGGGTCCGAAGGGCATGAACAAGTGATTATAGGGCGCCGGGGTGCCGGGGTGCCGAAGTGCCGGGGTGCTTCTATGGCTTGGTGCGGATCTCGAACCAGGCGCCGAGGTGACGGTGGTCCTGGCTCGCGGGATTGACCTCCGCGGGGACGAAGCCTCCCTCGGTGGTGATCGTCATCGGGAGCACGGCCTGCTCGGACGCAGGGATCTCGAGTTCCTGCGCCTCACCCGCCACGAGGTCGAGTGTCCGGCTCCATCCGGCCACAGTCAGCGTCACGCGGTTCGACGTCTCGCCGCTATGCACGCGCAGGTGCAGGCCGAGGCCGGGTGCGGGCAGGGCGATGGTGACCTCGGTCGTGCGCGATCCGAAGGCCCAGAACCCGTGCGGCTCGCCGTTCGTGATGCCATCGTGGAAGAACACCTCGATGTCGCCATACGTCGCGGCGCCCATCACGTCGGGCGTGGGCACCCGCGCTGACTCGTCCACAACGGCGAGCGGCCGGATCGCGATCGATCGGACGACGGCCTCGAGCTCCGGCGTGCCGCGGAAGCCAACGAGCAGTGCGTTCACCGGCAACGTGATCGCCTCGGTCCACTCCGCGCCGGCGATCGGCCTCACCGTCCACGACCGCCACTCGGGGCCGCTGCGTCCAACCTGCAGGTCGAGTGTGACGGGCGCCGCCGCCTCGAGCGTGTCGTTCCAGCGAACCGCGATCTGATAGCGGCCGGCGGGCAGCGAGAAGCGTCCGTTGAACAGGAGCCTGAGCGGCTGGGCATCGGTTCGCGCGCCTGGCTCGACGGCAAGGATGAAGGCCGGTGGCAGGATGTCCGTGGACGTGACACGGAACGGGTCGTACACGACGCCGAGCGGGCGCCGGGTGCGATCGAAGCCATTGAGCGCGGCCAGCTCCGCGCGCGCCTGCAGGTTGGCGGCGGGGTGTCCGACGGGATCCGGCAGGAGGCCCATGGCCCACACCCCTGTCAGCAGGCCCGCCGCGACTGTGACCAGCGCGGCAAGGGCCGCGTGTCCCGCCGAGCGCGCCCGCACGCGGCCGAGCCACAGCGCGGCGACGAGGGCAATCCCCACCCACACGAGGCTCTCGACCCACGCGGCCGCGACGTCGGTGTGGCCCTGCACGAACGTCGGCACACGGCTCCAGAGCTCCCAGCGCGGCGAGAGCCACGCGAGGAGCGCCGAGGTGCCGTCGCGGTGGTTGCCGACGAGCATGCCGTTCTGCGCGGCGACGAGCATCACGGTGATCGCCCCGCCGATGCACAGGAGCAGGTGCTGCGCCGCGCGCCGGGCGGAGCCCTTCGGCGCCGCGGTGAACTGCACGGCGATCGGGAGCGCCAGCAGCAACAGGCCGGACACAATCGGCCGCCCGACCACGGCGGAGCCGCCCCACCAGATGCGGAAGGCGCCGACCGTCCCGAAGAGCGCGCCGAAGACGAGCAGGATCTCGATCGCGAGCCGCCGGTGGTCGCCGCCGCGGTCGAGCATGCGCCAGAGGCCCGGCGCCGCAAGCGCGAGGGCCGGTGCATACGGCAGGAGGCCGTACTCCTGATCGAACAGCAGCCCCGGGGCGCCGAACCACAGGTTCAGGGGTGTGGTCTGCACCAGCTCGCCGTACGGGCCGCTCGGCCACGGCGCACCCCAGTACGCCTGGAAGAACGCGAACCAGCCGGCCAGCGACAGCGCATACGGCGCGGCCACCAGCGCCGAGGCCCGCCACGCCTGCGGCATGGGTGACAGCCGGGGCCAGGGCGTCCACGCGGTCCACGCGCGCGCGACCAGGACCACGGCGAGCGCCGCCGACATCGGCGCGTACTTCGTGCTGAACCACGGGAGGGTGGCCACGGCGAGTCCCCCGGCCAGCCAGCGCCAGCCCGGGGCCCCGTGCGGTGCGGTCCCGCGCGCGGCGAGGGTGAAGGCGAGCATCACCGACAACGCAGCGGGGATCTCGGGGTAGATCGTGAGGGTGTTCAGCAGGAACGGCGCCGAGAACGCCACCGCCGCCCAGCCGAAGACCGCCGCGCCACGATCGCCCACCCACGCCGCCGTGGCGCGCCACATCAGCGTGGCGGCCGTGCTCGCGATGACGACGAAGAGGAACACGACCAGGGGATAGCCGCCCGCCGCGTAGACCGGCGCCACGAGCAGGGGCATGCCGATGGGATGGATCGAGTAGATCTCGCCATCCACGCCCCGTGTGAGGTAGTGCGGCGGCAGCGCGCCGCCGAAGTACTCCCGGAAGTCGCCGCGATCGTGATTGTTCTCGATCTTCAGGTCGCCGTCACGCCACAGGCTCTGGGCGATGATCAGGTAGTGCGGCTCGTCACCGGTCGGGAACTGCGTCGTGCTCGTGAGCCGCCACGCCGACCAGCCGGACGCCAGGAAGACCGCGAGCCACACGAGCGCGGTGGCGGTCGTGAGCGACGTGGCCATCGCGCGCGGCGCGCGGATCCAGCCGTGCTGCCAGGCGACCCACGCCAGCTGCCCGCCGACCGCGGCCCACACGAGCCAGCGCGCCGGCCCGGCCAGCACCTGCCACAGCGGCCAGCGATCGGCGACCCAGGGGAGAAACGGGATGACGAGGACGGCAACCGCCAGCAGCGGCAGCAGCCACCAGGCGCCCGCCTCCGGGTCCGCCGGCGCGCGCGACGCGACCAGCCGATCGAGGCCGGCGGCGGCGAGCGTCGCCGCCAGGACGAGGCCTGCCCAGGCCCACCACGGCGGCAGCAGGGCGACGCGCGTCATCTGGCCGTCCATGGGCAGCTGGTCCAGGACGCCCAGCGACACCCAGCCGGCGGTGCCCAGGATCAATCCGGTCAGCAGAGCCAGCACGATTCGCGAGAGACGCATGCGCCCCCGATTATAGGGCGGACCGCCTCCCGTTCCAGGCGCGGGCGCGCCGGCGTCAGCGCGGCTTTCTGATCTCCAGCCGCCCTGCCAGTTGGTGGAGGTTGCTGCGGTGCATGCCGAGGGCGCGTGCCGCGGCGGCCCAGTTGCCGTCGTGTGCCGTCACCGCGTCGAGGATGCGCTGCCGTTGAAAGGCGTCCACCTGCTCGCGCAGCGGCGCAGCGGCGCGCGGCGGCGTCTCGAGGGCGGCCTCCGGGGCGCGGGCCGGCGCGACGCGCGCGACCACGTCGAGGTGCGCGAGGCCGATCGTGACGGGCGCATGCGGCGGCTGGCCCGCGGCCGCGCGCAGGACCGCGCGCGAAACGACGTTCTCGAGCTCGCGCACGTTGCCCGGCCAGTCGGCGCCGGTGAGCTCGGCGAGGGCCTCGTCGGTGAAGCGCACGCTGCCGAGGCCGAGCCGCCGGCGGTTCAGGTCGGCGAAGTGCGCGGCCAGCGCCGGAATGTCCGCGCGGCGATCGGCGAGCGACGGCACGCGCATCGGGAAGACGGCGAGCCGGTGATAGAGGTCGGCGCGGAAGCGCCCGGCGCCGACCTCGCGCGAGAGGTCGCGGTTGGTCGCGGCCAGGATCCGCACGTCCACGCGGTGGACGCGGTCGCTGCCGACGCGCTGAATCTCGCCCTGCTGCAGCGCGCGCAGCAGCTTGGGCTGCAGTTCGAGCGGCAGCTCCCCGATCTCGTCGAGGAAGAGCGTCCCCCCGCTCGCGACCTCGAACTTGCCCGCGCGATCGCGTGTGGCGCCGGTGAACGCCCCGGTGATGTGCCCGAACAGCTCGCTCTCGGCGATCGACACGGGCAGCGCCGCGCAGTTGACCTGGATCAGGGCCTCGTCGTGCCGCGGGGAGGCCGCGTGGATCTGGTGCGCGACCAGTTCCTTGCCGACCCCCGTCTCGCCGGTCAGCAGGACCGCGAGGTCCGAGGCCGCCACCAGGCGGATCTCGTCGCGCAGGCGGCTGAGCGCCGCACTCGAGCCGAGCAGCTGGCCGCCGCTCGACGCCGCGGCCGTCTGCTGCAGGTCGCGCGCCACGCGGCCGCGGTGATCGGCCTGGCGTTCGAGCGATTCGATGAGGGAGGTCGTCCGCATTGCCGCGCCCGCGAGCGCGCCGAGTGTGGCGAGCATCTGCGGATCGAGCGCGTCGAAGGCGTGCGGCTCGAACGCATCGGCGGTGAGCGCGCCGACCACCTCGCCGCCTTCCGTCAGCCGGCAGCCGAGGCAGGCGTGGATGTGATCGGTCAAGGGCGCGCCGGCCCCGGCGACGAGCCCGTCGAACGGATCGGGCAGCGTGCTGTCGGGCGGGAAGCGTACGGGGTCGGCCGAACGCAGGATCACATCGAGCCGCGGATGCTCACGCCGCGGGTAGCGCCGCGCGAGGGCCGCCGGCGTCAGCCCGTGCGCCGCGACGGGGACGAGGTCATCGCCCTCGAGCCGGAGCAGGCACGCGGCATCGCACGGGAGCAAGCGCCGGACGGCGCCGAGCAGCCGCGCATAGCGGTTGTCGGCGGCCAGCGAGGCCGTGAGATCCCGGGCGATGTCGAGGAGCGGTTCAAGCGACGAATGTTCATGATTCATTAACGCGTTAAGTATTTCATGACAGCACGGAGTTGTGAATCAAATAACTGGCCTCGTAAGTGATTGAACCATAAGAACAAAAATCTGGCATCCATCGTGCGACAGGGAGGGCAGAGGCGCGGTCCGTACCACACGCCGCGCCAGGAACAAGGAGTCTCCAATGAACGCGACGATGACCCTGGCGGAACTGGCCACCACCCACCCCGGCGCCTCGCGCGTCTTCCACCGGCACGGACTCGACTTCTGCTGCGGCGGCCGCCGGCCCCTCGCCGAGGTCTGCGACGAGCAGGGGATCTCGGCGGAGGACCTCGTGCGGGAGATCGAGGCCGAGTCGGCGACCGCCGGTGATCGGACGCGGTGGGATGCGCGGCCCCTCCCCGACCTCATCCAGCACATCGTCACCGTCTACCACGCACGGCTGCGCGCGGAGCTGCCGGAGCTGGTGGCGCTGGCCGAGCGCGTCGAGAGCCGGCACGGGAGCAAGCCCTCGTGCCCGCACGGCCTGGCCGCGCACCTCATCGAGACGGGCGACCACGCCTTCGCGCACATGGCGAAAGAGGAGCAGGTGCTCTTTCCGATGCTGCTCGCCGGCGGCGCGGCGCTGGCGTCGGGCCCGATCCGGCAGATGGAGATCGAGCACGACGATCACGCGGCCAACCTCGCCCGCACCCGCGCGCTCACCGGCAACTTCGTGCCGCCGGCCGAGGCGTGTCCGACGTGGCGCGCGTTGTACGTCCGGCTCGACGCGCTCGAGGCCGAGCTGATGGAGCACATCCACCTCGAGAACCACGTCCTGTTTCCGCGCGCGCTGCGCGCGGAGTCCTGAGCCCCGATTGCCGACTGCCGCGCGCTGAGACCGAACGCCCACTTCATCTCGTGAGGACGCCATCATGACCCGCGACACGACCCCGCTCGTTCCCCATCGCCCCCTCTGGTGGCTGCTTGGCCTGAGCCTGTTTGCCGCCTTCTTCATCCTCGGGTTCTTCGGCCGCGAGGTGTATCGCCAGGCGCCGCCCATTCCCGATCGCGTCGTGACGACCGGCGGCACGCTCCTGATGACCGAGGACGACATCCTGACCGGCCAGCAGGTCTGGCAGTCGACCGGCGGGCAGCAGCTCGGGTCGGTCTGGGGCCACGGCGCGTATCAGGCGCCGGACTGGTCGGCCGACTGGCTGCACCGCGAAGCGCTGGCCCTGCTCGAGCGCTGGGCGGTGCGGGAGGACGGCGTGTCCTACGCGGCGCTCGTGCCGGAGCGCCAGGCCGCGCTGCGGGAGCGGCTGAAGGGGGAGTTCCGCACCAACACCTTCGACCCCGGCACCGGCACCGTCGTCGTGTCCGAGGATCGCGCGGCGGCGATGGCCGAGACGGCCGCGCACTACGACGGCCTGTACGGCGGTGCGGCCGGCCTGGCCTCGCTGCGCGAGTCCTACGCGATGCACGACGTCGTCGTGCCGGATGACGGCCGCCGCCGCGCGCTGACGGCGTTCTTCTTCTGGACCAGTTGGGCGGCGTCGACCAATCGCCCTGGGATGTCGGTCACCTACACGAACAACTGGCCGCACGAGCCGCTCATCAACAACGTGCCGACCGCGGCGAACGTGCTGTGGTCCATCGTGAGCGTCGTGCTGCTGCTGGCCGGCGTGGGCGCGCTGGTCTGGTGGTACGCGTTCCGTACGCGGGAGGAGCCCGCGGTGACGCCGCCGGCGAGCGATCCGTTCCGCGTCGTGGCGCTGACGCCGTCGATGCGGGCGGTGGGCAAGTACGTCGCGGTGGTCGTCGCGCTCTTCTGTGTGCAGGTGACGCTCGGCGCCGTGACGGCGCACTACACCGTCGAAGGCCAGGCCTTCTTCGGGTTCCCGCTCGCCGAGTACCTGCCCTACAGCCTGACGCGGACCTGGCACATCCAGACGGCGATGTTCTGGATCGCCACCGCCTTCCTGGCGGCGGGGCTGTTCCTCGCGCCGGTCATCGGCGGCGCCGAGCCGCGGTTCCAGCGCCTCGGCGTGAATGTCCTGTTCGTCGCGCTGCTGCTCGTCGTGACGGGGTCGCTGGCGGGGCAGTGGTTCTCGATTCAGCAGCACCTGAGCCTCGAGGCCGGGTTCTGGTTCGGGCACCAGGGCTATGAGTACCTGGACCTCGGCCGCGCCTGGCAGATCGGGCTCTTCACCGGCCTGACGCTCTGGCTGCTGCTGATGCTGCGCGCGCTGTGGCCCGCGCTGCAGCGGCGTGACGAATCGCAGTCGCTCGTGTGGATGTTCACGGGCGCCACCGTGGCGGTGGGCCTGATGTACGGCGCGGGCTTCTTCTTCTCGGCGCGCACGCACCTGACGGTGATGGAGTACTGGCGCTGGTGGGTGGTGCACCTCTGGGTCGAGGGCTTCTTCGAGGTGTTCGCCACGGCCGCCGCGGCGATCCTCTTCGCGAAGATGGGCCTCGTGCACCGGCACCATGCCGGGGCCGCCGTGATCGCCTCGAGCACGCTGTTCCTCTTCGCGGGCATCCCCGGCACGTTCCACCATCTGTACTTCAGCGGCACGCCCACCTCGATCATGGCGATCGGCGCGGCCTTCAGTGCGCTCGAAGTGGTGCCGCTCGTGCTCATCGGCCTCGAGGCGTTCCACACCAGCCGCCTGCAGCAGGCGGCGCCGTGGATGCGGAAGTACCGCTGGCCGATCCGGTTCCTCGTCGGCGTGGCGTTCTGGAACCTCGTCGGCGCCGGGCTGTTCGGGTTCCTGATCAACCCGCCGATCGCGCTCTACTACATGCAGGGGCTCAACACGACGCCCGTGCACGCGCACACCGCGCTCTTCGGCGTCTACGGGTTGCTGAGCCTCGCACTGATCCTCGTCATCGCGCGCGTGACGACCGGCGAGCGCGCGTGGCGGGAGCGCACGCTCGGGATCGCGTTCTGGAGCCTCAATGGAGGCCTGGCACTGATGGTCGGCCTCAGCCTGCTGCCGATCGGCGTGATGCAGGCGCTGGCGAGCATCGAGCACGGGATGTGGTACGCGCGCAGCGCCGACTTCCTCCAGCAGGACCTAATCATCACGCTGCGCTGGATGCGCATGCTGGGCGACGTCATCTTCCTCGTCGGCGTGGCGCACTTCACCTGGTTCATGGCGGGGCTCTGGCTCGGCTGGAGCTACGAGCCGTCGACGGTGGCCACGGAGGCCGGCGGCGTCCTGAGCGGACGGACCGTACCGGCACGGTAACGACACGCATCCGCAGATTTCGCAGATTGCGCAGATTTCTCAGACGTCGCAGACCCCACAGCTGGCACCAATGCCGCGTCCCGCGGCTGCCGGTCAACGACCGGCAGCCGGGCCGACGCACAAAGGGCGGCGACGTGAGTGACACCAGGTGGAGAGCGGCGTCCACCCGTCACTCACGTCGCCGCCCTTTGTGCGTCGGCGCGCTCGGCGATCGCCGAGCGCGGGACGCATCAGACCGACACCGCATCCGCGTGACCGGTGTCATCCGCGGACCAGCGTCATCCGTGTAATCCGCGAAATCTGCGGATGCGTGTTGTCTCCCGGCCGCCCGTGTCAGTGTTTCATCGCCAGCAACGGATCCACGCGCGAGGCGCGGATTGCCGGACCGAGCGTGGCGCCGGCGACCGTCACAAGGAGGACGATTGCGACGGCGGCATAGGTCAGCGGATCGGTCGGCGCCACGCCGTGCAGCACCGAGGCCAGCACGCGCGACACGGCGAGGGCGAGGCCGAGACCCACGGCGATCGAGACGCCGCCGACCAGCAGCCCCTGGCGCAGGATGCCCGCGAGCAGCCGGCGCGGGGAGGCGCCGAGCGCCAGGCGCACGCCGAACTCCGCCTGCCGGCTCGCGACGGCGTAAGCGTACGCCGCGTAGATCCCGACGGCGGCCAGCACCATCGCGAACACCGCAAAGGACAGCAGGACGACGAGGTAGAAGCGCTGCGTGCCGATCGAGTCGATCATCAGCGCGTCGAGGGTCTGGACCGACGCCAGCGGCTGATCCGGATCGAGCGCACGCACCGACGAGACGAGCGCGCGCCGGGCGCTCTCGGTATTGCCGGCGGCGCCCCGCACGATCCAGCGGGGCGGCACGTAGCCATTGACCAGGTGCAGGAGTGCGCCGTCCACCTGGGCGAGCGGCACGAACATCGTCGGGCGTGGCGCATCGCCCACCGCGAAGCCCGCCGTGTCGGCGACCACGCCGACGACCTCGCGGACGGGTTCGTCCACATCCGCTCTGATGGGATGCGTCACGATGCGCTGGCCGAGGGCCTCGGGGAGGCCACCGAACACCTGCCGGGCGAACGACTCGTTGACGAGCGCCACGGCCGGCGCCCCGCGGCGATCACGTGCCTCGAAGGTGCGGCCCTCGACGAGCGGCATCCGCAGCACGGCGAAGTACTCCGGCGTGACGTAGCGCCAGTTGTGCGAGTCGAGCCGGTCGGGCTCGGCGGCATCGGGAAAGCGCACCGGCAGGTTCAACGTGATCTCCGCGGGCAGGCTGGCGCCGACGGCGGCGGCCTCGACGCCGGGCTCGGCTGCCAGGCGTGCGAGTCCGTCCTCGAAGAATTGCTGCAGGCGCGCCGGGTCCGCGTACGCCGGTCCCTGCACGGCCATGCGGGCGGTGACGACGCCCGCGGGATCGAAGCCCGGGGGCTCGGTGACCAGGTTCACGAACGTGCGGGTGAGCAGCAGTGCGCCGACCAGCAGCACCGCGCAGAGGGCCGTCTCGGCGCCGATCAGGAGATGCCGCAGCCAGCCCGCCTGCCGTCCGCCGGTGCTGCGCGCACCCTCGTCCTGCAGTGTGTCGCGCAGGTTGACCCGCAGCAGCTCGGCGAGCGGTGGCACTGACACCGCGAGCCCGACCAGCGCGCACAGCACGAGCCCCGCGGCGGCGAGCGTGGCGTCGAGATGGAACTGGCCGAGTCGATGGTAGGACGGCGGCGCCATCGCCAGCAGGCCGTTGACGAAGAGGGGCGCGACGGCCAGGCCGAGGGCGCCGGACAGGACGCCGAGCACCAGCCCCTCGACGAGGAGGCCGCGCGCCAGCCGGTGCGGCGCGGCGCCCAGCGCGGCACGGAGCGCCATCTCCCGGCGGCGCCCCGCGGCGCGCACGAGGAGGAGCCCCGTGGTGTTGGACGCCGCCACGAGCAGCACCAGCACGACGGCGCCCGCCAGCGTGAGGATCCGCGTGCGCACGGATCCCACGAGCGCCTCGTGCTGCGGCGTCGTCGCATAGGCCCGTGTCTCCTGCGGCTGGATCAGGCCTTCAGCCAGCGCCTGTGCGGTGAGCCCATCGAGTTCCGCGGCCAGGGCCGCCGTTGTCGCCGCCTCCGCGAGGCGGCACGTGGCGGTCAGGTTGAGCCCCCCGCCGCTCTGGTGGCGGCCGAGCGGGACGAATACCTCCGGATCCGACGCGAGCGTGACCCCGGCGTCGAGAATCCCCACCACGGTATGGGGCACGCCGCCGACGAGGGCGTCGCGTCCCACGACCGCCTCGGGGGCGAGGCCGTGCCGGCGCACGAGCGCCTCGGTGAAGATCGCCACCGGCGCTGGCGTCGCCGCGTCCTCCTGGGCCGAGAACGGCCGTCCCCATCGCGGGGCGATGCCGAGCGACGCGAAGTACTCGCGGGAGACGTGCCGGCTCGTGGCGTGGAGGACGGAGCCGTCGAGCACGACGTTGCGGCCGGCGCCGTCGAACGCGACGCCGATTGGCGCGCAGGTGCGGACGTGGGCTCGCAGGAAGTCCACGTCGCGCCAGGCCAGCCGGCCCAGGCCGCTGGCGTACGCCCGTCCGAGTGCGGCCACCCGGTCGGGCGCCGGATACGGCAGGGGCCGCAGCAGCACGGCGTGGACGAGCGTGAAGACCGCGAGCGCGGCCCCAAGCCCCAGCCCCAGCGTGACGAGCGCCGTGAGGGTGAGGCCAGGCTGGCGTCGAAGCTGCCTGAGTGCATGCATCAAGTCCTGGCGCATGGCCCCTTGGACGAAATGACAGGCGCCAGAGTTGCCTCGGGCACCCTGTGCACCCCGTGCACCCTGTGCACCCCGTGCACCCTGGGCACCCCGGCACCTGTTTTCGTTATGATGACGCCGGATGCCGCGTGCCGCCGTGCCGCCTGACTGGCCAGACCTGCCTGATGAGGAGCTGCTGAACCTCCGGCTGGCCGACCTCCCCATCGCCATCGAGGGCACCGTGATCGAGACACGGCTCGCCCAGCTCAAGGCGGAACTCACCGATCGCGGCCTGAAGTGCCCGATGCACTTCTACCTCGCCGCCGAGTGGTTCACCCCCGACGGCACCGTGTCGATGGCGGTCCCGTTCTATCTGGCGCACCCCCGGCTCGAGCGGCTCGAGAAGGCCCAGATGCTCGAGGTCGAGGGCGGCGAGCACGAGTGGTGCATGCGCATCCTGCGTCACGAGGCCGGCCACGTCATCGACAACGCCTACAAGCTGCGCCTGCGCCGCAGGCGCCGCGAGCTGTTCGGCCGTTCCTCCGAGCCCTACCCCGAGTTCTACTCGCCCAAGCCCTACAGCAAGAGCTTCGTGATGCACCTCGACCCCTGGTATGCGCAGAGCCACCCGGACGAGGACTTCGCCGAGACGTTTGCCGTCTGGCTCACGCCGCAGGCGCAGTGGGAGCGCCGGTATGCCGGCTGGGCGGCGGTGAAGAAGCTCCAGTACATGCACACGCTGATGCAGGAGATCGCCGGCCGCCCTCCTCTTGTCGCGAGCACCGACGAACTCGAACCGCTCCGGCGGATGCGGACCACGCTGCGCCAGCACTATCGCAAGAAGCGCCGCCACTACGGCGTCGAGCATCCGAAGTTCTACGACCGCGACCTGCGCCGCCTCTTCTCCGATCGCCCGGAGCATGCGGGCAACATGACGGCCGTCCAGTTCCTGAGCCGCCTCCGCCGTCCGTTGCGCCGCCTCGTCGCCGACTGGACCGGCATCTACCAGTACACGATCGACAAGGTGCTCGAAGACATGATCGCGCGCTGCCGGGTCCTCAAGTTGCGGCTGGCCGTCCCGGAGGACCAGGCCCGCCACGCGTTCACCGTCCTCCTCACCGTGCAGACGATGAACTACCTGCACAGCGGGCGGCACCGGGTGGCGCTGTGACGAGGCCGCGGAAGGAGCCGGCGCCGCGCCGGCGGCGCGTGCTGACGCTGATGCACCCGTCGCTCGTGCCGTACGAGGACCGGCCCGCCACCGACCCGTCGAACCACGACCGGCGCATGGAATGGGACGTCGTCACCACGCTGCGAGCCCGCGGCCACGACCTCTCGATCATCGGCGTCGACGACGACCTGACGCCGATTCGGCAGTCGATCGACGAGTTCAAGCCGGAGATTGCCTTCAACCTGATCGAGGCCTTCGCGGACGTCGGCGTCTTCGATCAGAACGTCGTCAGCTTCCTCGAACTGCTGCGGGTGCCCTACACGGGGTGCAGCCCCCGCGGCCTGACGCTGTCGCGCGACAAGGCCCTCGCCAAGAAGCTGATGGCCTACCACCGCATCCCCGTGCCCGACTTCACGGTGGTGCCGCGCGGCCGCAAGCCGGTGCTGCCGCGCCGGCTCACGTTTCCCCTCATCGTCAAGTCGCTGATCTACGAGTCGTCCATCGGCATCTCGCAGGCCTCGGTGGTCGAGAACGAGGATCAGCTCGCCAAGCGTGTCCAGTTCATCCACGACACGATCGGCACCGCCGCCATCGTCGAGCAGTTCATCGACGGCCGGGAGCTGTACGTCGGGGTGCTCGGCAACACGCGGCTGCAGGTCTTCCCCGTGTGGGAGATGTCGTTTGCCGGCATGTCCGGGCGGACGTGGCACATCGCCACGGAGCGCGTGAAGTGGAGCACGGCGTACCAGCAGAAGCACGGCATCGAGACGGCGCAGGCCAGCCTGACCGACGAGGTGACGCTCAGGGTGCAGCACCTGGCCAAGCGCGTCTACCGCGCGCTCGATCTGACCGGCTACGCCCGCGTCGACATGCGCATGGCGCCCGATGGCCGGCTCTTCGTCATCGAAGCCAACCCGAATCCGCAGCTCGCGGAGAAGGAGGACTTCGCGGAGTCGGCGCGCCGCGCCGGCGTCCCGTACCACACGCTGCTCGAACGCATCATGGCGCTCGGCCTGCAGTGGCAGCCGTCGAGGACGGGATAGATAGATCAAGAATCTGGTGATGTGGTGATGTGGTGACGTGGTGATGTGGATCTGAGATGTGGGATGTGACGATCTATCTCGGGATCTGGGATCTTGCGATGTGCGCGCCACGAACGAACAGCGAAGAGCGAATAGCGAATAGCGAATAGCGAATAGCGAATAGCGAACGAGGTTCCGATGAGACAGGTTGTAGTGGCAGTGGCGTTGGTGGTCGCAGTGGCGGTGGTCGGCAGCACCCGTGGCCAGGCGGACTCGCAGCCGCCGGCCGAGGGCAGTGCGAGCGGCACCGTCGAGTGGACGCACTGGGGCGGCGACGAGCGCAGCAGCCGGTACTCGCCGCTCGACCAGGTGACGGCGGCCAACTTCAGCCAGCTCGAGGTGGCGTGGCGGTGGAAGGCCAACAACTACGGGCCGGAGCCGGATCTCATCTACCGCGCCACGCCGCTGTACGTGAACGGCAAGCTCTACACCGTCGCCGGGCAGCGGCGCACCGTCGTCTGCATCGACCCGGCCACGGGCGAGACGCTCTGGATGTTCCGGGAGAAGGACAACCCGCGGTGGGCCGCCTCGACGCGCCAGAACTACGGCAAGGGCGTGGCATTCGCCCGCGTGGACGGCCGCCCGGTGATCTACCTGCTCACCCCGGGCTTCTACCTCTGGGCGCTTGATGCGGATACGGGGCAGCCGCTGCCGCAGTTCGGCATGAACGGCGTCATCGATCTGCACCTGGGACTGGGCGCCTATTCGGTGGATCCCGATCGCGGCACGCTCGACTGGGGCGACATCACCTCGTCCTCCGCCCCCATCGTCGTCAATGGCGTGGTGGTGGTGGGCAATTCGCACGACCGCGGGTACTACCCCGAGAACCGCGAGAACGTGCCCGGCATCATCCGCGGGTACGATGCGAAGACCGGCCGCATGCTCTGGCGGTTCGATCCGGTGCCCAAGGAAGGCGAACCGGGCAACGAGACGTGGGAGAACGAATCGTGGCGGTATACGGGCAATGTGTCGCCGTGGGCGCCGCTCTCGGCGGATTCCAGGCTCGGGCTCGTCTACGTGCCCACGGACACGCCCACCAACGACTACTACGGGGGCAGCCGCCACGGCATGAACCTGTACGGCACGAGCCTGCTCGCCCTCGACGTGCAGACCGGCAAGCTGCGCTGGTTCTACCAGTTCGTCCACCACGATGTGTGGAATCACGACATCCCGGACGCGCCGCACCTGATGGACCTCACGGTGAACGGGCGCGCGGTGCCGGCGATCGTGCAGGCGACCAAGCAGGGGTGGATGTTCGTCTTCAACCGAGAGACCGGCGAGCCGATCTGGCCCATCGAGGAGCGCCCCGTGCCCGCCTCGGACGTGCCCCACGAGAAGCTCTGGCCGACGCAGCCGCATGTGACCTGGCCGCCGCCGTTCGAGCAGCAGGGCGTGACGGAGGACGACCTGATCGACTTCACGCCGGCGCTGCGCGCCGAGGCGGTGAAGATCGCGCGCCAGTTCCGGATGCGCGCGGGCATGTTCAATCCTCCGTCGCTCTTCAACGCGCCCGACGGCACGCGCGGCGCGTTCATGGCGCCCAGCTCCAACGGCGGCGCGAACATCCCGGGCGGCGCGGCCGTGGATCCCGAGACCGGCTACGTCTACGTGGCGTCGCAGCACGGCTACGAGGTCCTGGCACTGGTGCCGGCGCAGGAGAAGTACCCGGACGGCAAGCCGTGGCCGGGGTGGGGCAGCCCCGACGGCAAGATCACGTCGCTCTACGTGTCGACGTCGAGCCCGGCGCCCGGCCCCTCGGGCGGCGCGGGCAACCCGCCGCTGCCGCTGATGAAGCCCCCCTACGGGCGCATCGTCGCCTACGACATGAACACCGGCGACCTGAAGTGGAACATCCCGAACGGTGAGACGCCGGATCGCATCCGCAACCACCCGGCGCTCAAGGGCGTGGAGATCGGCAACACCGGGCAGAACTCGCACGCGAACCTGCTCGTGACGAAGTCGCTGCTGATGTACGGCGAGGGCCGCGGCGGCGACCGCTACCTCCGCGCGCTCGACAAGCGGACGGGCCAGGAACTGGCGAAGATCCAGCTCCCGGCGCAGACCAACACCGCGCCCATGACCTTCATGCACGCAGGCCAGCAGTACATCGTCGCGGCCATCGCCAGCGCGCAAAGCCACGCCGAGCTGGTCGCGCTCAGGCTGCCGTCACGTTGACGAAAGATCCGGAGATCCGAAGATCCAAGATCCAAGATCCGAAGATCCGAAGGTCACCAGCTCGATCGCAGATCTCGAGATGGAACATTCCATCTCGAGATCACCACATCACGACATCACCAGATTTCGTGATCTATCTATCTGCTGCCCCGCCATCATGATGTTCGCGACCGCCTCGAGGCCGTCGTGCCAGGCATTCTCCAGTTCCTCGGTCCAGCCGTCGCCCATGGCGGTGCGAATCGCGTCGAGCAGGACGCCGGTCACGGCGTGGTAGTGCGACGGATGCACGTGGTACCCGGCGTGCCGCTCGCCGAGCAGCCGCAGCTGCGCGTCGGCCTGGTCGGGGGCTCGCAGGTGGTCGATGACCAGCGTGAGCGCGGCGATCAGGTGGTGCTGCTGGCGCCGCATCGACGTTCTCGCGAAGAGCGGCTTGATGGACGGATACCGGGAGAACAGCCGCGCGTAGAAGTCCTCGGCCATGGCGGCGGCGTGGGGGGCCATCCGCGCGAAGCTCGCCTCGAGCAGGTCGATCGTCCGGCGCGACAGGCTGTGGAGATCGATGAGCCCGCCGATGGCGTTGCGCGCGAAGCCGGCGCGGTGGAGCAGCGGCAGCCCGGGTGACGAGAGCACCGTCGCCGCCGCGGCCAGGCCGATGCCGTTCTGCTCGAGGTTGAGCGTGCCGAGCGCGGGCCACGCCGTGGCACGGGCGAGCGCGGAGGCCCCGGCATCACCGAGCTGATTGAAGCCGAGGTCCAGGGCCGACAGCCGCGCGGCCGCGACCGAGCCGGCCAGCGCCGTGACGGTGGCCGCGCCCAGCCCGTTGTCGCGCAGTTGGAGAACCTCGATCGACGTGAGCCCCGCGATTGCGTCGACCGCCCGCGGTCCCTGGTCGTCGCCAAGGCGGTTGGAGTCGGCGACGAGCGTGCGCAGGTGACGGAGCGACCGGCAGGCCAGCAGCGTCGCGAGGCCGCCCGCGCCGAGGGCATTGCGGGAGACGTCGAGGCGCTCGAGGACGGCTGGAGGGTCCGCGCGGCCGGTGCGCGCCATCTCCGCGGAGGCGAACGCGTTCCCCGCCACCTCCAGATCCACGAGCGGCGGGGGCAGCGCCGCCAGCACCGCCGCCAGGGCCTCGGCGTTCAACGCGCAGTCGTTCAGACGGAGCGCCGTCAGACGCAGCCGGGGGAGCACCGCCGCGAGCGCCACGGCGCCCGGATGGCCGAGGGGATTCGCGGACAGGTCGAGCGAGGCCAGTTCCGGGGGCGCGCCGCCGAGCAGCGTGACGCCCGCCGCCGTCACGCCGTTCTGCGCCAGGCCGAGCGCGCGCAGGCGCGTCAGGTACGGCGCGCCCAGCAGGGCGGCCAGGCCGGCGTCGCCGAGGGCGTTGTCCGTCACGTCGAGGGCCTTCAGCCGCCGGGTGAACGGCGAGGACGCGAGCGTCATGGCGCCCTGCGCGCCGATGTCGTTCGAGGCGAGGTCCAGCGCCTCGAGGGCCGGGAAGCGGTTCGAGGCGAGCAGCAGCTCCACGCCCTCGAGGCCGAGCGTGTTGCGTGCCAGCGACAGGCGCACCAGGCCGGTCATATGGGCGGCCAGCGCCAGCGAGGCGGCCCCCGCCGTGCCGATGCCGTTGTGGCTCACGTCGAGATCGCGGAGCGACGTCAGCGTACGCGAGACCGCGACGGCACTGATGCCGTCCGATCCGATGGCGTTGTCGCGCAGCACGAGGCGCTCGACCCGGACCATGGCGGGACTCGCGGCCAGCGCCGCCACCCCGGCGGCCTGCACATCGTTGCCGGACAGGTCGAGATGGCAGGGCCGCAGCTGGCCGCGTGCGAGCGCCTCCGCGCCCTGCGGGCCGAGGCCGTTGCCGGCCAGCGTGATCGAGGTGAGGCACCCGAGCGATGGGCTTTGCGCCAGGGACGCGGCGCCGGCGGCGCCGAGCCGGTTGTCGGCGAGGTCGAGCGTGCGCAGGCTGCTCAGATGCGGCGATGCGGCGAGCGCGGCCATACCGGCCGCGCCGATCTGGTTGTCGCCGAGGGCCAGCTCCGTCAGCGTCCCGAGCGCGGCCTGGTTCGCCAGTTCCGCCGCCGCGTCATCATCGAGCGCCCGGCCCGACAGGTCGAGGCGGCGCGCGAGCCCCCAGAGGGGATGGTCCTCGCCGCGGCGCACCCGCTCCCACCACGCGAGCGGCGCACGGCGCAGCTCATCGGGCCATCCGGCCAGCAGGCCATCGGCGGCCGGCACGAGCCGCGCGGGATCGGGCTGCGACGCCAGGTAGCGGCAGACCGCCCACCACGCGTCCTGGCCTGGGCGCGCGCACAGGGCGTCGAGCAGCGCGCGCGCGCCGTCGACCGCCTGCCCCGGGTCCAGCGTGTGCTCGATGCGCGCCAGCTCCTCGCAGACCGCCGTGGCCGAGTGCGGCCGGCGGGCGCGGTCGCCGGCGAGCAGTCGGCTGACGAGCGCATCGAGCGCCGGGCTCGCCGCGATGCCGGGGGCCGGGCCCGCGTCGAGGTGCCGCTGGTGCAGTGCCAGCAGGCCGGCCAGTGACGGGGAGTCCGTCTCGTACGGACGCGCGCCCGTCAGCATCATGTAGAGCAGGACCCCGAGCTGCCAGAGATCCGTACGACGGTCGAGCGACGCATCGCCCTGCAGCTGCTCGAGCGCCATGTGGGCGGGCGTCCCGAGCGCGGCCCGCGCCGACACCGTCTCCGGATCGAGCGCGTCCGCAATCCCGAAGTCCACGAGCTTGACCTGCTCGGCCGCTGTCCCTGCGCCGATGATCAGCACGTTCTGCGGCGTGAGGTCGCGGTGCAGGATCCGGTTCTGGTGCACCAGCACCAGGCCTGACGCCATCTGCTTCGCGATCCGGACCGCGCGCAGGGGGTCGAAGGCGCGGCCATGCGCGCGCGCTTCGGCGAGCCCCACAGACAGCGGCACGCCATCCACGAACTCGAGCAGCAGGTACAGCTCGTCGCTGTCGTCGAGCGTCCCCACGGCAAAGCAGCGCGTGATGTTCGGATGATTCAGCTGCTCGAGGACGAGGGCTTCGTTGATGAAGCGCTCGCGCGCCTGCGCATCGGCGGCCCACTGCGCGTGCAGCACCTTGAGCGCGCGCTTCAGCCCGCCCACCACCGTCTCGACGAGGTAGACCGTCCCGAACCCGCCCGCGCCGAGCCGCCTCAGGACGCGGTACTGATGACCGACCACCGTCGCACCAAGCCGCCGGTCGATCGGCCAGCCCGCCGACGGCCGGCGCACGCCGCAGTCACCGCACTCGAACGCGCCCTCGTCGGGCAAGGTGGCGTTACACGCAGGGCAATGGCACATCGCTCACACTCACAACTGATAACTCACCACCCACCACTCACCACCCACTACCCACTACCCACGCCCTTCCCCCCAGGCGCCAGCATGAGCGACTGGCCGAACGCGAGCAGGCCACGCCGCGGGATCACGACATCGCCGAGCGTGGTGTGGCGCGCCGGAGGCGCCGTCGATCCCAGGTCGCGGCCGGCGACCGTGGCGCGGCTCGCCGCGACCGTCCAGACGCGCGCGGGCGCCGCGACGAAGCGATGGCCCGACGGGGTGTGGCCTGTCAGGCGCAGCCGGCCCGCGCCGAGCGCCAGTCCGGCCATGGCGCCGGCGGCCGTCAGGAGGCGCCGGCGCCGCCACCAGCCCTCCGGCAGCACCCCGAGCAGCGCGTTGATGGCGGCGCTCGGCGCCGTCGGCGCGAACCACATCGACCAGGCGAGGAGCCGTCCGCCGTCGGCCGCGATCGCCAGACGCCGCGTGCCCCGCCACTCGAGGCGGATCGGCGTCACGATCGTGTCGGTGAGGCCGGGCGCGAAGTACGGCACGCACCCGGCCGTCACCGGCACATCGGAGTAGAACGTCCAGCGCCCGTCGCTCGACTGGTGCCAGATCGAGGTGTAGCCGGCGCCGCAGGAGGTGGCGGGGAAGCGGCGGAGCGCCAGCACATCGCCCGACTGAAACGCGAGGCCGAGCACGCCGTATCCCGCAAAGCGGTCGCCCGGTCCTGGGGGCAGGGCCGCCTGGCGTTCCGCGGCCGCCGCCAGGGCCGCCGGTTCCTCGTGCGGGTGTGTCATGACGTGTCCCAGGCGCGTGACAGGCAGGCTAGAATGGCCCCGGCCGGTCCGCGCTATCTTCAAGAACGTCGTCGGCGCCCGATTCCCGCCACGGCGTGGCGGGCGGGGCGCGGAGGCCGTGCGGAAACGATGCAGACCGACATCACTGCCCTGCTGGCCGCGCACGGGGATGGACAGGCGGACGCGCTCGACCGCCTCGTGCCGCTCGTGTACCAGGACCTCCGTCGCATGGCGCGGGGCCACCTGCGCCGGCGCCGTCCGAACGACACGCTGAACACGACGGGCCTCGTCCACGAGGTCTACCTGCGCCTTGTGGATCAGTCGCGCGCCAGCTGGCGCGACCGCGGGCACTTCTTCGCGGTCTCGGCCATCGCGATGCGGCAGATCGTGGTGGACCACGCCCGTCGCCGCACGCGGCTCAAGCGCGGCGGCGACCAGGTGCTCGTCCCCCTCGAGGACGCCCCCGACCTGGCCGCGCGCGAGGCCGATCAGGTGATCGCGATCGATCAGGCCCTGCAGGCGCTGGCCGCCCTCGACCCGCGGCTGGCCCGGGTCGTCGAGTGCCGGTACTTCGCCGGGTTGTCGGAAGAGGAGACCGCCGAGGCGCTGCAGGTGTCGGTGCGCACGGCGCAGCGCGAATGGTACAAGGCGCGCGCGTGGCTGCGTGACGCGCTCGGAGGCGGCGCGTGAGGCCGGACCTCTCACGCTGGCCCCAGGCCGACGACCTGCTCGACCGCGCGCTGGCGCTGCCGGCCGCCGAGCGTGGCCGGTTCCTTGACGCCGAGGCGGGCGCCGACCCCGCGCTGCGCGCGGCGCTCGAGGCCGTGTTGTCCGAAGCGTCGAGAGACGACGGGTTTCTCGCGCCGGGTGGCGCGCTGTCGGGCTCGCTCGGCGATGAGATCGCGCGCGCGCTCGGGGCCGGCGAGGACGTCCCGGCCGGACTGGCGCCGGGCACCAGGTTCGAGCACTACGAAGTCCTCGCCCTGGTGGGACGCGGGGGCATGGGCGAGGTCTACCGCGCGCGCGACACGCGCCTGCAGCGCGACGTGGCCCTCAAGGTGCTGCCGGCCCGGTTTGCGCAGGACCCCGTGCGCCTCGCCCGCTTCCGTCGCGAGGCGCAGGTGCTGGCCACGCTGAGCCATCCCGGGATCGGCGCGATCTTCGGGATCGCCGAGAGCCAGGGCCTCGAGGCGCTCGTGCTCGAGTTCGTCGAGGGGCCCACGCTTGCCGACCGCATCGGCGGCCAGGCCCTGCCGCTCGACGAGGCCCTCCGAATCACGCGCGAGCTCGTCGACGCGATCGAGGCCGCGCACGCGCGCGGCATCCTGCATCGGGACCTGAAGCCCGCGAACATCAAGCTGCCGCCGGGCGGCGGCGTGAAGGTCCTCGACTTCGGCCTCGCGAAGCTCGCCTCCGAGGCCGGCGTCCCTGCCAGTGACGTCGTGCCGGTCGACATCACCGGCCTCGCGCCCGCCGTGCTGCTTGGCACCGCCCCCTACATGAGCCCGGAGCAGGCGCGCGGCCGCGCGGTGGACGAGCGCGCCGATGTCTGGGCGTTCGGCTGCGTGCTGTTCGAGATGCTGACCGGTGTCCGCGCGTTCACGGGCGCGACGCCCGCCGAAGTCCTCGCCCGCGTGATCGAACGCGAGCCCGCGTTCGGCCTGCTCCCGCCCGACACGCCCCGCGCCGTGCGCCGCCTGCTGCGCCGCTGCCTCGACAAGGATCCGCGCCGGCGGCTCGGGTACATCGGGGACGCGCGCCTTGAACTCGACGATGCGGTCGTCGAGGATGCGCTCGAGCCGGGCGACCTGCCGCGGCCCGCACCGTGGCGCGGGATCGCCGCGGTGGCCGCGGCGCTGGTCCTCGGGGCCGTCGCCGGGGGATGGTGGAACGCCGCGCCCCCGCGCTCGGAGGAGGGGGTCGCCCGCT
Source organism: Vicinamibacterales bacterium (assembly GCA_030680175.1). Lineage (GTDB taxonomy): Bacteria > Acidobacteriota > Vicinamibacteria > Vicinamibacterales > UBA2999 > JAUXWO01. The sequence continues at coordinate 22,716 of JAUXWO010000032.1, read as the reverse complement.
TCGTGATTCCGCTGCCCGAGGGGCTCGAGCCGGCCCTGACGTTCCAGCCGATGCCGGCGCTCTCGCCCGACGGCCGCACGCTGGTGTTCCGCGCGCTGCGGGACGGACGGGCGCAGCTCTACCGGCGCGACCTGTCCTCGCTCGAGGCCGTGCCGATTCCGGGGACCGAGCAGGCCACGGGCCTCTTCTTCTCGCCCGACGGCCGCTGGCTCGGCTTCGACCGCGACGGCGTGCTGATGCGGGTGCCCATGGCGGGCGGTCCGCCGGTTGCCATTGCGCCGGCGCCGGGGAACGCCACGGCCAGTTGGGCCGACGATGACGCGATCGTCTTCGCGACCAATACGGGCCGCGTGCTGCAGCGCGTGCCGGTGGCCGGCGGCACGCCGGAGGCGCTCACGGCGCTCGACGCCGAACGCGGAGACACGCTGCACGTCCTCCCGCACGTATTGCCGGGGGCGCGGCACGTGCTCTACACGATCGTCAGCGGCGCGACGCGCCGCGTGGCGGTGCTGGACCTGACCACGCGCGAGTCACGCGTGCTCGTCACGGGGACGCATGGGCGCTACCTGGCGGGCGGGTTCCTCGTGTTCTGGCGCGAGGACACGCTGTGGGGCATCCGGTTCGACCCGGCGCGCGCCGAGGTCGCGGGCGAGCCCGTGCCGCTGGCCACCGGCCTCGCCCACAGCGACAACACCATCGTCCACTACGACGTCGCCCCGGCAGGCGCGCTCGTGTACATGCGCGCGCGGGAGGTGGTGGCGTCCCGCCGGCTCGTCTGGCTGGACCGCACCGGCGGCGAGACGCCGGTGGCGCTCGATGCGCGCGCCTACACGCGCGTGGCGCTGTCGCCCGACGGATCGCGCGTCGCGCTGGCCGTCGAGGAGGGCGCCAACACGGACGTGTGGATCGGCGATCCGGCGCGCGGCACGCTGAGCCGGCTCACCGTCGATCCGACCATCGAGACGATGCCGGTCTGGATGCCGGACGGGAGCGCCGTCGCCTTCCGGTCCGAGCGCGAGGGCCCCGGCGTGTTCCGTCGCGACGCGCAGGGCGCCGGGCCGATCGAGCGCCTGACGACCACGGACGGACCGATTCACAGCCCGTACTCCTGGACGCCCGATGGACGGACGCTGCTGCTGGCAGTGTTCCGCAGCTTCCGCAGCCAGGCGATCGCGAGCGTCACACCGCCGGATCCGACGGTGCGCGTGCTGCTCGACGGCGACTTCGCGCAACTCGATCCGCACGTGTCGCCCGACGGCCGCTGGCTCGCGTATCAGTCCGACGAGTCCGGCCAGTTCGAGGTCTACGTGCGTCCGTACCCGGACGTCGAGGCGGGCCGCTGGCAGGTCTCGGTGGGCGGCGGCACCTCGCCGCGCTGGCGCGCCGATGGACGGGAGCTCTTCCACTACGACGGCGCGCGCATCGTGGCGACGCCGATTCTGCCAGGCTCGACGTTCCGGGCGGGCCGGTCGACGACGCTCGTCGAGCCACGCGGTCTGGGCGGGCGGCTCGGATTGGCCTACGCCGCGTCGCCGGATGGGCGCCGGTTCCTGGTGATCCGCGACGTGCCGTCGGCGGCGCCGGCGCCGGCCGAGCTTGTGTTCGTCCTGCACTGGCAGGAGGATGTCAGGACGCGCCTCGCCGGCGCGCCCTGACCATGCCCAAGCCAGGCCCTGTGGCCGCCGTTCGAATCGCCCGTCTCGAGGCGTACCTCGCGCGGGTCGCCGCGCGCCGTGACGTCCCGCACATCGTCATGGGCGTCGAGTCGGTGGACGGGCGCTTCCGATGGGCCGGGGCGTCGGGCCCTGCCGCGCCCGAGGGCCCCGCGATGACGCCGGAGACGCCGTACTTCATCGCGAGCATCGACAAGCTCTTCAACGCGATCATCGCGATGACGCTGGTGGAGCAGGGGACGCTCGACCTCGACGCGCCTCTGCCCCGTTATCTGCCCGCCACGCTGTGGACGGGCCTGCATCGTGTCGGAGACGTCGACCGATCTGGTGACGTGCGGGTCGCGCACCTGCTGTCACACACCTCGGGACTGCCCGACTGGCTCGAGGACCGTCCCGCCGGCGGCGCGAGCCTTGTCGCGCGTGTGGAACGCGAGGGGGACGTGTCGATGTCGATGGAGGAGATGGCGGCCTACGTCCGCGACCGCCTGACACCGCACTTCCCGCCGCAGGACACCGCGTCGCCGAAGGCGCGCGCGCGGTACTCGGACACGAACTACATGCTGCTCGCGGCGATTCTCGAAGCCGTCACGGGCGGTCCGCTGGCGGCGGCTCACCAGCACTGGCTGTACCGCCCGCTTGGGATGACGCGCACGTGGGTCGAGGGGCAGTCGCGCCCCGGCGTGGACGGCGCGGCCCCGGCCGCGTTGTGGTTCGGCGACCGCGCGATGGCGATCCCGGGGCTGATGCGCTCGTTTCGTGGCGTCTTCAGCACGGTGGGAGACCAGGTGCGGCTGCTGAGGGCGTTGGTGCGTGGTGAGCTGTTCGAGCAGCCGGAGACGCTGGGGCGGATGCAGCACTGGCGCAGGTTCGGCCTGCCGCGCGACGCCGCGGCGCTCCGGGCGCCGAACTGGCCGATCGAGTACGGCTTCGGGATGATGCGCTTCGCGGTCCCGCGGTGGCTGCCGCCGTTCAGGCCGGCCCCGGCCGTTGTCGGCCACACCGGCTCGACGGGGACGTGGCTGTTTCACTGCCCGGAGCGAGACCTGCTGGTGGCCGGGGCGGTCGATCAGGTGACGGCCGGGCCGTTGCCGTTCCGGACCCTGCCGGCGCTGCTGCGCGCGTTGTGACGCGGGCTCAGGCGTTCGGCGCGACGCCGCCGAGCAGCGTCACGGCGCCCGCCACCGCGCCGAGCCAGAACACCGGGATGATGACGACGGCCGGCATGACGCTCGCGCCCGCCATCGCCATCGCGATGAGCTTGGCGACCAGCGCCAGCATCAGGATCGACAGGAACACGAGGTTGACCGTGCCGAGCAGGAAGCCTGCGGGCGCGCGGCGATACAGCAGCACGCCCGAGGTGATCCCGATCGGGAGGAAGAGCGCCAGGTCGTAGCCCTGCACGATGAGGGTCGTGTAGTGCGCGATGGCCTCCGGCACGACCGTGCCGTCGGCGAGTGGCGGCACTACGACGCCGAGCCAGAGCAGCCCGATGGCCGCGGCGACGGACACCGTGAACCCGCCAATGAGCCGCGCCGGCACCCGTGGATCGATCACGGCCGGCAGGCACGCCACCTCGAACGACAGCATCGTCAGCGTCAGCGCGAAGAACGCCGTGCCCAGGGCGACGACGTAGGCGAGGAACATGGCGTTGTAGAAGGCCATGGCCAGGTAGAAGAGATAGGTCAGGAAGAAATAGCCGAGCGTGCCGGCCAGGACCAGGCGCGCGCGCAGCGAGCCGCCAATGGCGCGGCGCCACGCGACGAGGAGCACGGGCAGCGCGACGAAGAGCGTCACGTAGTCCTGCGCGAGGCCCTGCACAGCCACGTCGGCGGACATGTGCCGGTACAGCCCCTGGCCGTACAGCACCACGGTACGCCCGTGCACGCTCAGGTGCTCGGATGGACCGGGACCCCCGCTCGACCACAGCGCCCACGAGGCGGCGAGCGCCGACGAGGCCGCCAGCGCCGGCACGAGCACGGCCAGCGCCGTCCGCGGAAGACGTGCGGACGTCACGACGTCCCGATCCCGCGCGCCGCAAGCGCCAGCACGTCGTGCGCGAACTGCCGTACCTGGCTCCAGTCGGTGTACTCGTAGTCGCGCGACGTGTCCGTGTCTCCGCCTTGCTCGCGGGCGATGAGCTTCATGATGAACCGCTTGAAGAAGTCGTACTGCGAGTAGCGCAGCGCGCCGGCGACCAGTGCCGTCACGCCGGGCGTCCAGCCGGTCTCGGCGCAGAAGCCCTCGACGTACTTCCGGCCCTCGGCCAGATGCTCCTCGCCAGTCAGCACCGAGGCGAGGCTGACGGAGAAGAAGCCCGTCGGCAGCGCCTGCAGCGTCGCGGCGTGCGCCGTCACGAAGTGGCGCAGCGCGGCGGGATGCCTTCCCTGATGCACCGGCGCGCCGATGATGACGGCGTCCGGCTTTCCGATCGACGCGTCCGGCGCGAGGGTCGCGGCGTCCCGGAGATCGACGGCGTGGCCGGCCTCGCCGGCGATCTGTCCGATGTACTCCGCGATCTTCCGCGTCTGTCCCTCGACGGTGCCGTAAACGATGAGCACACGCATACGTCCCCCAATGGGACATCCTGCAACGCCCGCGCCAAACGGGGGCTCGCCTGATCGCCGCGGTGGCGTCGCCGAGAGGGCGGGTTCATACGCGCACACCCGGCAGGCTGCCGGACATCCGGCAGCCGAAAGCCGAGAGCCGGGAGCTGACAGCCGAGAGCCGAGAGCCGCGAGTTGTCCCCCCTCACCCCGCGGCGAACGTGTAACACCATGCCTCGCCCTCGAGCACCGTCTCGCCGTCCTGGCGGACGACCGCGACACGGAGCTGGGTGACGGGCTTGGCCTGATGCACTTTCAGGACTTCGGCCTCGGCGGTGATGGTGTCGCCGATGAACACCGGCGCCGTGAACTTCCAGTCCTGGCTCATGAACACGGTGCCCGGCCCGGGTAGATCCATCGCCACGAGCGCATGCAGCAGTCCCGTCGTCAGCCCGCCCTGCGCCACGAGGCGGCCGAACGGCGTGCGGGCCGCGAAGGCCTCATCGAAGTGCAGCGGGTTGCGGTCGCCCGAGATCTCGGCGTACATCCGGACGTGATCGACGGTCACCGTCAGCGTGCGGGTGGCGGTCTGTCCGACGGTCAGCCTCATGCAGGCACCCCTGCCGCGTTGTGCGCGGCCATCGCCGTCACCTCGCGCGCCATCTCCTCGCTCAGCGTGCGGTGCAGGCCGCGCACCTCCGCGAGCGTCCAGGCAAACGACGCGATCCGTTCGGTGACGTCGAAGATCGGCGTTGCCATCGCGTTGCGGCTGGCCTCGTACTGTGCAAGCGCCGCGTCGCTCCCGGCGACGACGGCCGTGGCGAGCAGTTCCGCCGCGATCAGCGCGTCGGTGATACCGTGCGCCGTGATCGGGTCCTTGAAGCAGCCGGCATCGCCGACCAGCGCCCAGCCCGGCCCCGCACTCCGGCGGAAGTAGCCGGGGAGCCCGGGGAATCCGTGGAACGTGCCGCGGAGTTCCGCGGCACGCAGGCGCTCGACGAGCTCCGGCGCCGCCTCCGCGATCACGCGACGGTAGCCCGCCGCGACGTCGCCACGGAAGACCTCGGCGAAGCGATCCGCCGGGGTCACGGCGAAGACGCACGTCTCCTCGTCGTTGGTGGGGATGGCGCCGGCGCTCGCGCCGGACTGGAAGTACCAGCGATAGCCGTCCACCGGCAGGCGGGCCCAGTAGCCGTAGACCACACCGGCGGCCGCGTGTCCGGCGCGGGTGACCGGGGCGTCGACGAGGTGCGCGACCGTGGATCGCACGCCGTCGGCGCCGATGACGAGCGGCGTCTCGACGCGGTACGCGCGTCCATCCTCCGACAGCAGCACGGCGCCCACGACACGGCCGTCGAGGGACCGCAGCAGATCGATGAGGCGGAGGCCGTACTCGACGACGGCGCCGGCGGCGAGGGCCGCGTCCACCAGGACCCGATCGAGCACGCGACGCCGCGGCGCGTACAGCCCCTCGACGCCGTCGCGCGGCTTGATCGGCACCGGCAGCTGGTCAGCGCCGTAGGTGAAGGTGGCGCGGCGCACGACGGGCGTTCCGGCCGCCTGGATCGCGGGCAGCACGCCCCAGCGGTGGAGTTGGAGCACGCCGGCACGCATCAGGGCGTGTGTCGAGAGCGTGTCCGTGCCGTGACGGCCGCGATCGGCGACCAGCACGCGCAGGCCGGCGCGGGCCAGCAGCCGTGCCGTGGCAGCGCCCGCGCATCGGGCGCCGATGATCACCGCGTCGTAGCGCGGCGCGAGTCTGGGAGGGGCAAGGACCGTCACAACGACTCCGTCTGCAGGGCCGCGCCCGCGTGGGCGAGGTGCGCAGCCAGGTGATCCGCCAGCACGCGGGCATCGTCGCCCACGCCATCGAGGAAGCTCGACTTCCGCCGCCGCTGGAAGTGCAGGCCCAGCACGCACAGGCCGGGCGCCGGGGTCACGCCGCCGCGGTGCACGATCTCGCCGCGGGCGTCGAGGACGGGCACCTGCAGCCACGGGTACCGGCGGCGGAATCCCGTGGCCCAGACAATGGTGGCGATCCCGGCGCCGGTGAGGGCGAGCGACGTGTCGGCGTCCACGAAGCGCGGCCAGCACGGCGTAAACGGCTCGGCCGGTGCGGTGTCGAGGCCCTCGCTGTGCGCGAAGCGATCGATCCGCGCCAGCAGCGCGGCCAGCTTCACGTCGGCGGCGGCCGTCGTCGCCACGAGGTCGTCGTCGAATCGGGCCACGCCGCCGGTGATGTCGAGGAGCCGGCCCACGGGACGGACGCCCGCGTCCTGCAGCCGTGACAGATCGAGCGTGCGGTGGTCGGGCTGGCCCACCAGTTGCAGCGAGGGCTGGTCGCGCGAGATCTCGACGTCGTAGACGTCCTCGACGCGTTCGTCGAACACGCCCATCCGGTCGAGCCACCAGAGGATGTCGCGCCCGCGATACGTGCGGGGCAGCCGCGTGTGGTGGCCCACCGCGATCACCACCGGCCGGCCGGACGCGTGAATCTCGTCGGCGAGCTGCAGGCCGGACGCCGAGGCGCCGACGATCAGCACGCCGCCCTCCGGCAATTGGCCGGGCCGCCGGTAGGCGGTCGGCGTGATCTGGGTGATGGCCGCGGGCACGCGCGCCGCCATCGCCGGCACGAACGGCGTGTCGCAGTAGCCGGTGGCAACGACCACGGTCCGCGCGTACCAGCGTCCGCAGTCGGCGACGACCGTGTAGCCGTCGCCGTCGCGGGACACCGACAGGACCGTGGCCGGCGCGACGATCGGCGCGTCGCTCGCGGCCGCGTAGCGTTCGAGGTACGCCACGACGTCGGCCATCGTCATGTAGCCGTCCGGGTCGGGACCGTCGTAGGTGCATCCGGGCAGGCGGCTCTGCCAGTTCGGCGTGAGCAGCCGCAGCGAGTCCCAGCGCTCGGTGCGCCAGCGCTCGCCGATCCGCCCGCGTTCGAGGACGATGTGGTCGATGCCCCGGTCACGGAGGCATCGACTCATCGCCAACCCCGCCTGGCCGGCGCCGATCACGAGACAGGACACGGGCGCAGGCACCACAGCTCCCGGCCTCAGGCCTGGATGGTGACGTCCACGGGGACGCCGTTGGTGAGCACATCGAAGACGGCCGAGCGGGCCCGCGCCTGCGCGACGATCTCGCGCAGCTTCTCGGCCGGGGCGTCGCCCTTGATGGCGAAGGTGGCGCGGATGCCCTGGTACCCGTTGCGCACCGTGTCCGAGAGTCCGAAGATCCCCAGCAGGTCGATGTCGCCTTCGAGCGTCGCGACGACCTCGGTCAGCGTGACGCCGCGGACCGCGGCGATGTTGCCGATGCCGGCCATGATGCAGGCGCCGAGCGCACTCAGCAGGAACTCGACGGGGGTCGGCCCCTGGTCGGCGCCGACGAGCACCGGCGGATGGTCGGCGTCGTAGGTGAACGCCTTGCGGTGGACGTGCTCGCCGCCGGCGCCGTGGAACGACTCGATGACGCTCTGACTGTGGGTGCCCGCCACCCAGCGCGTCGTGGCGCGGAACTGGAACTGCGCGAGGGACGGCTGGCCCTTCACGACGTTGAGCGTGGCGAGCAGGTTCGGCGTGTCGACCCCGTTGAGGGGGGCTTTCGGTTTCGGTGCGGTCGTGGCTGATGACATGAATGTGTCCTCCTGCTTCTGTAAACGCCAGCCATCGTCGATTCCCGCCACCGCCATCGAACTGGTGTACGATCGGACTGTTCCCTCTCTTCACCGCGCCGAGGCTTCGTCCCCAGCCGGGAGACCCCCTGATGCGGCCGAAAGTCCTGGCCATCGACTATGACGGCACCATCGCCCAGCATGGGGTGTGTGGCCCCGAGGTGCGCGCGGCTCTGGCCGAGGTGCGCGCGCGGGGGCTCGCCGTCGTCGTTGTCACGGGACGGCGCCTCGCCGATCTGCGGGCGGTCGCGGGGGACCTGCGTTTTGCTGACGCGGTGGTCGGCGAGAACGGCGCCGTCTACACGATTCCCGGCACCGGGCGATCCAGCGTGCTCGCGGCGCGTCCGCCGGACGCGTTCGTGGCACGGCTGCGGGCCGAGGGGATCGACATCGCGGTGGGCGAGTGCGTGGTCGAGGCGCACGCCCGCGACGCGACGGCCATCCTCCGCGTGATCCGAGAGATGGAGCTGCCGCTGGCGATTCTCTTCAACCGCGGCCGGCTGATGGTGCTGCCGCAGTCGGTCAGCAAGGGGACCGGGTTGCGTCAGGCGCTGCGCGCCCTGCGCCTGTCACCGCACAACACGATTGCCATCGGGGACGCCGAGAACGACCACGAACTGCTGGCGGTGAGCGAAGTCGGGGTGGCCGTGGGGTGGGGGAGCGCGGTGCTTCGCTCGGTGGCGGACGAGACGGCGGCGGGCCAGGGGCCAGCGGACCTCGCGCCGTTCCTCCGTACGCTGCCGGATCGGAGTGTGCTGCGCGCGACCGGCCCCGTCCGGCGGCGGCTGCTGCTCGGACACGCCGCCGATGGCCGGGAGCTGTCGCTGGCCGTGCGCGGCCGCAACGTCCTGGTGGCGGGCGAGCCGCGGTCCGGGAAGTCGTGGGTGGCGGGATTGCTGTGCGAGCAGCTCATCCTGCACGGGTACACGGTGTGCGTGATCGACCCGGAAGGCGACTACCTGACGCTCGAACCGCTCCCGAACGTCATGATCGTGGGGGGCGATGACCCGCTGCCCTCGCCCCGGGAGCTGGCGCGGCTCCTCCGGCACGCCGACGTCAGCCTCGTGGTGGACCTGTCGCGCAAGCCGCGCGACGAAAAGGTGGAGTACACCGAGCGCCTGCTCGCCATGCTGATGGTGATGCGGCGCGCCCACGGCGTGCCCCACCGCATCGTCGTGGACGAGGCGCACTACTTCCTCGGGGACGGCAACGTGCCGGAGCTCGTGGACCTCGACATGCAGGGCTACACGTTCGTCACCTACCGGGTGTCGGCGCTGCCGCATGCCCTGCTCGAGGCGAGCCGGGTCGTGCTCGTCAGCCAGGAGAGCGACGCACGCGAGGTCGAGGCCCTGCACCGCTTCTTCCACGGACGGGGCACGGCGGAGGACTGGCGGCGCGAGATGGCCAGCCTCGCCCTGGGCGAGGTGGCGCTGCTGTCGGCGGCCGAGGAGGCGGGCGGCCAGGTGCGGCGCCTGCACCTGATTCCACGCCTGACCCCGCACGTCCGGCATCGGTCGAAGTACATCGACGTGCCCGTGTCGGCGCGGCACGCGTTCGTCTTCACCGACACGCACCGCCCGACCGGCCTGCGCGCGCGGACGCTCCAGGAGTTCGTGACGGTGGTCTGCGCGCTGCCGGCCGGCGTGCTCGAGGGCCACTTGCAGCGGGCCGACTTCTCCCGGTGGATCGCCGACGTCTACGGAGACATCCCCCTGGCGCGGGAGCTGTCGGCACTCGAGGAGGCCTTCGCCATCGGCCATGTCCTCGACCCCGCGGAGCGGATCGCGGAGCTGGTCCGGGAGCGGTACGGCCCGGGGGGAGACTAGGGGATCGGGGATCGGGGATCGGCGACGGGGGACCGGGTCTCCGTCCGGACTCTTTTCAATCGAGGGCTGCCTTGAGAAGACAAGCCTTCGTGTCGTCTTCGTGGCCTTCGTGACCTTCGTGTTTGTCCGGGCCTCTGATCCCCGATCCCTGATCCCCGATCCCTGATCCCCGATCCCCGTAGTACGATCCCCCCACATGATTTCGTTTTCGCGCATCAGCAAGCAGTACGGCCGTCAGGTGCTCTTCGTCGACACCTCCTTTCAGCTCAATCCCGGCGAGAAGGTCGGCCTGGTCGGTCCGAACGGCGCCGGCAAGACCACCCTGTTCCGGATGATCGTGGGGGAGGAGGCGGCCGACGAGGGCGAGGTGTCGGTGCCGAAGAAGCTGACGATCGGCTATTTCCGGCAGGACGTGGAGGAGATGGCCGGGCGCTCGGTGCTCGACGAGGCGATTGCCGGCAGCGGGCGCCTGGGCGAACTGCACCACGAGCTCGAGGCGTTGCAGCAGGCGATGAGCGATCCGGCGCGCGCCGATGAGATGGAGCGGATCCTGACGCGCTTCGGCGAGGTGCAGGAGGAGTACGAGCACCACGGCGGCTACGCGCTCGAAGGGCAGGCCCGCGAGGTGCTGCACGGCCTCGGGTTCGATGACGAGCGGATCGACGGCGACGTGGGGGCGCTCTCGGGCGGCTGGAAGATGCGCGTGGCGATGGCGCGCGTCCTGCTCGGCCGTCCCGACGTGCTGCTGATGGACGAGCCGACCAACCACCTCGACATCGAGTCGATCGTGTGGCTCGAGGGCTTTCTGAAGTCGCTGCCCGCCGCGCTCCTCATGACCTCGCACGACCGCGACTTCATGAACCGCATCGTGTCGAAGATCGCCGAGATCGACGGCGGCGAGATCACCGTCTACACCGGCGACTACGACTACTACGAGCGCGAGCGTTCGGTGCGCGACACCAACCGCGAGGCGGCGTACGCCCGCCAGCAGGCGATGCTCGCCAAGGAGCAGCGCTTCATCGATCGGTTCCAGACGCACGCCGCGAAGGCCGCGCAGGTGCAGAGCCGGGTGAAGGCGCTCGACAAGATCGAGAAGATCGAGCTGCCGAAGAAGCGCAAGGTCGTGCGCTTCGACTTCCGGCAGCCGCCGCGCTCCGGCGACAAGGTGGCGGTGCTCGACGGCGTGACGAAGGCCTATGGCCGCCGTGTGATCTACGACGGCCTCTCGTTCATCATCCAGCGCGGCGAGCGCTGGGCCGTGATGGGCCGGAACGGCGCCGGCAAGACGACGCTGCTGCGCATCATCGCGGGCGCACTGGCGCCCGATGCGGGCGAGGTGCAGCTCGGGGCGAGCCTCAAGCTCGGGTACTTCGCGCAGCAGTCGCTCGACCTGCTCGACCCGGACCTCACCGCCTACGAGCAGATCGAGAAGGACTTCCCGCGCGAGTCGACCGGGTCGATCCGGAGCCTCCTCGGCGCCTTCCAGTTCTCGGGCGACGATGTGGACAAGCGCGTGCGGGCGCTGTCGGGGGGCGAGCGCACGCGGCTGGCGATCGCGCGGATGCTGTTCGACCCGCCGAACTTCCTCGTCCTCGACGAGCCGACGAACCACCTCGACCTGGCCACCAAGGAGATGCTGGTCGAGGCGCTCTCGGGCTTCGAGGGCACGATGATCTTCGTCTCGCACGATCGCGCGTTCCTGCGCGGTCTCGGCAGCCGCGTCATCGAACTCGGCGGCGAGTCGGGCACCGACAGCGCGCCGTTCCTGTACCCCGGGTCCTACGTGGAGTACGTCCAGCGCACGGGACATGAAGCACCGGGGGTGCACAACTAGGCGCGGGGCCACGCGCCGTGACGCTCGGGCGGGGACGAACACGGGGACGAGCCGCGCGATCGGCGGGATCGGCGCGCCCCCGATAAACGTTCCGCGTCTCCGCGAGGTATAACAAGGGATGACTCGTGCATCGGAGGCGCCGTCCACGGACGAGACGGAGGTCGGCAGCTACTTCGTCGCCAACTACCCGCCCTTTTCGGTCTGGTCTCCCGAGGCGATCGTCGCGGATGCGCGGCCCGCGCTCGACCGTGCGCCCGCGGGCGTGCCCCTCGGCCTGTACCTGCACATCCCGTTCTGCCGGAAGCGCTGTCACTTCTGCTACTTCCGCGTCTACACCGACAAGAACGCGCGGGAGGTGGCCGGCTACCTCGATACGCTCGTCGGCGAGTGGGCGCTGTACGCGGAGACGCGCGCGCTGGCGGGACGGCCGCTCGACTTCGTCTACTTCGGCGGCGGCACGCCGTCGTTCCTGTCGACCTCGCAGCTCGACAGCCTGGTCTCGCGCCTCACCGCGATCACCCCCTGGACGGACGCGGCCGAGATCACGTTCGAATGCGAGCCCGGGACGCTGACCGAGCCGAAGCTCGCCGCCATTCGCGGCATGGGCGTCACGCGCCTCAGCCTCGGCGTGGAGAACTTCAGCGACGACCTGCTCGAACTGAACGGACGCGCCCATCGGACGCCGGAGATCGCCCGCGCCTACACGGCCGCGCGCGCGCTCGGGTTCCCGCAGATCAACATCGACCTGATCGCCGGCATGCTCGGCGAGACCGACGAGAACTGGCGCCAGTGTATCGAGCGCACGCTCGCGCTCGACCCCGACAGCGTGACCATCTACCAGATGGAGCTGCCCTTCAACACGACCATCAGCGGCGACAAGCTGCACGGCCGCGGGCAGTTCAGCGATCCGGTCGCCTCGTGGGCGACCAAGCGCCGCTGGGTGGCCGAGGCGTTCGAGGCGCTCGAGGCCGCGGGGTATCACGTGGGCAGCGCCTACACCGCCGTGAAGAACCCGGCGACGACGAAGTTCGTCTACCGTGATCGGCTCTGGGAGGGCGCGGACCTCGTCGGGCTGGGCGTGGCCTCGTTCGGCCACATCAACGGCGTGCACCTGCAGAACCTCGACAAGTGGGAGACGTACAGCGAAGCAGTCGGGCGCGGGGAGCTGCCGCTCGGCCGCGCGTACCGTCCGACAGACGACGAGCGGCTGATCCGCGAGTTCATCCTGCAGCTCAAGCGCGGCGCGCTCCGCCCGGGCTACTTCCGCGAGAAGTACGGCGTCGACATCGCCGGGCGGTTCGGCGAGCCGCTGGCGTCGCTCGAGCGGGATGGCCATCTGGCCGAACGCTCCGCCGAGCGGCTGGCCCTCACCCGCGACGCCCTGCTCCAGGTGGACGTGCTGCTCCAGCGCTTCTTCCTCCCCGAGCACCGCGACATTCGCTATACATGACCATCGGTCCGGCGACTTGTGCGCCGACCGCCGATAGCTGACAGCCGATAGCCTCCGTTATGACCCACTCTGCCCTCGACACCATTGTGATTGGCGGCGGCCCCGCCGGCGCGACCGCGGCGACACTGCTGGCGCAGGCCGGCCTCCGCGTGCGGCTCTTCGAACGTGAGCGCTTCCCGCGCTTCCATATCGGGGAATCGCTCATCCCCGAAACCTACTGGGTGCTCGAGCGGCTCGGCATGCTGCCGAAGATGCAGCAGAGCCGCTTCGTCAAGAAGTACAGCGTGCAGTTCGTCACGGCGAGCGGGAAGGAATCGGCGCCCTTCTACTTCTGGGACAACCGCCCGCACGAGTGCTCGCAGACCTGGCAGGTCGTGCGCAGCGAGTTCGACCACATGATGCTCGAGCACGCGCGCGAGCACGGCGTCGACGTGCACGAGGGCGCGCACGTGGCCGAGGTGCTCTTCGACGGCGATCGCGCCATCGGCGTCCGCCTCCGCCACGCCGACGGGACCCTCGAAGACGTCCACGCGCGCGTCGTCGTCGACGCGAGCGGACAGGCGGCGCTGATCCAGAACCGGTTGAAGCTGCGCGTGTGGGATCCCGTCCTGAACAAGGGGGCGATCTGGACGTACTGGGAGGGCGCCTACCGTGATGCCGGCAAGGACGAGGGCGCGACGATGGTGCTGCAGACGCCCGACCGTCAGGGCTGGTTCTGGTACATCCCGCTGCATGACGATGTCGTGAGTGTGGGCGTGGTGGCGCCGTTCGACTACATCTTCAAGAATCGCGGCAACCACGAGCAGACCTACACCGAGGAAGTGGACCGGTGTCCGGCGGTGAAGCGCCGCATCGACGGCGCGCGGCGGGCCACCGGCTACTTCGCCACGCGCGACTACTCGTACCGCTCGCGCCAGGTGGCGGGGGACGGCTGGGTGCTGGCCGGGGACGCCTTTGGCTTCCTGGATCCCCTGTATTCGTCGGGCGTGCTGCTGGCGCTCAAGTCGGGCGAGCTGGCCGCGGATGCGATCATCGGCGGCCTGGCGGCGGGGGACACGAGCGGCGCGCGCCTCGGGGCGTGGGGCCCGGCCTTCAACGAGGGCGTGGACCGCATGCGCCGGCTCGTGTGCGAGTACTACGACGGCTTCAGCTTCGGCGGGTTCGTCAAGCAGTACCCCGACATGGTGGGCACGGTGACGGACCTGCTGATTGGCGATCTGTTCACCGACCGCGTGGACAAGGTCTGGCCCGCGATGGAGACGACGTACCGCGACGGCAAGCAGCCCATTCCGCCATGGAACGCCGGCGCCGCCCCCGACGCCGTGCCGGACAAGGCCAACGAGCTGGTCCTGCCCGACGGCCGCCGGCCCTGATCCGCCCGCGCTCGGTTCCTCGGCGCCGATCGGGAAGCACGCGGGGCCCCATCCCGCGCCGGCTGCAGGCGCTCGGACGGAGCGACGGCGGGAGGTGCGGCTGACACCGCCGGCCGTGTAATCGAAGTCGCTTACCGCTCTTCGGCGATCGCGTACAGGTGCCGGTAGCCGCGCAGGTAGATCGTGTCGTCCACGAGCGCCATCGACGCATCGAAGCGATCGTCGAGCGCGTTGGTCGCCAGCGCCTCGAACGTCGTCCCATGCCGGAGGACCATGGTCGTGCCGTCCTGGCTCGGGATGTAGACGCGGCCGTCGGCGGCGACGGGCGAGGCGAACACGTTCGGGGCGCCCTCGAGCCGCTGGGTCTGGTAGTGCGGCGTGCCCGTGCGCGCGTCGAACGCGGACAGCAGGCCGTTGTTGCTCTTCAGGATGTAGAGGACGCCGCGGTAGAGCAGCGGCGATGGGACGTAGGGGGTGTCGCGGTCGAGCGTCCACGCGATGGCGCGCGTCGTCGTCAGGTCGCCCCGGGCCTCGGCGAGCCGGATGGCTTTCAGGTTGTTGCCGCGGAACCCGCTCGTCAGGAACACCATGCCGTCGGCGTGGACCGGCGACGGAATCGGGTTCATCGTCGTGCCCGGTCCCTCCCAGAGCAGGGCGCCGGTGGCCAGGTTGTAGCCGCGGACCTTGTTCATGCCGTTGGTGACGACCTGCACCTGCCCGCCGTGCGCGACGATGAGCGGCGTGGCCCAGCCGTCGATCTCGTCACGCTCGACGCGCCACAGCTCGCGGCCATTCCGCTTGTCGAGCGCGACGATGAAGGACTGGCCCTGGTGATCCCACTGGATGACGAGCGTGTTGCCGTGGAGGGCGGGGGACGTGCCCTCGCCGAACTCGTTGCGCATCCGGCGGTCGCCGAGGTCCTTCTCCCACACGAGCGTGCCGGCCATGTCGTACACGTAGAGGCCGCGCGACTCGAAGTAGGCGACGAGGTGCGTGCCGTCGGTGACGGCGGAGCTCGACGCCCAGGTCCCGAACTGGTTGTGCGAGGCCTCGTGCGGCGTCTCCTCGCGCGCGACCCGCTGCCACGCGACGGTGCCGTCCGCGCGGTTGAGGGCCAGCACGACGTAGCGATGCGGCACCCGCGGCGCGACACCGCCGCGCGGCGCGTGTTCGTCACCGCCGTCGGTCGGCACCGCCGTGAGCAGGTACACGCGGTCGCCCCAGACGACCGGGGAGGCGGACCCGCGGCCCGGGATGCGCACCTTCCAGCGGATGTTCTTCGTTTCGCTCCACTCGACGGGCGGGGTGGCGTGATCGGACACGCCCGTCGCGTGCGGACCGCGCCACTGCGGCCAGTAGCGCTCGGCGTCGGCCACGGCCGCCTGCGGCGTTTCGAGCGCCAGCACGGCGGCGGCCGTCACGGCGAGGGTCACGAGCAGGGTCGTCGGTCGGGTCACGCGCACTTCTCCTCGGGATGCAGCGGGGTCGAGAGCGTTCACTGGCTGTTACGCTCTGGCCGTCGAGAACGTTTAGCCTCCACTCCCCGAAGCCCGACCGTGCGGCGCCCTCCGCTGGCGGCTCCCGGCCACCAGCTCTCCGCTTTCGGCTCTCAGCTCTCAGCTCTCAGCTCCCGGCACTCAGCACCCTGCACGGCGGCACCCCGGCGCTTCGAGCCGTTGCATTCCCTTGCGCCGGCCCGTATAGTCCCGTCTGCCATCGCCTGCCGCCCGAGAGGGGACGCCCGGTGCGTCCCGTGGAGGCTCCTATGTCCCCTGCCGTAGTCGCGCCGTGCGCGTGTGTGGTGCTCGTCGGGACGCTGGTGTTCGGGAGCGCGGCTGGCGGGGCGCAGATGGCGCACCGGATCCGCGGCTCGGTGAACGCGGTCTCCGGGGCGGCCGTCCCGGACGCCCAGGTGCGGGCGGAGGCCATCGCGGGCTTCCGCGGTGAGCAGTTTGCCGGCCAGAAGCACTTCGACGCCACCAGCAACGCGAAGGGGGAGTGGACGATGCTCGGGCTGACGTCCGGCGTCTGGGTCTTCGAGGCGAGCGCCCCCGGGCATCTGCCGCAGGTCTTCGTCCTGACGATCGAGCTCGTGTCGCGCAAGCCGATCTCGGCCATCGGCAGCGCGCTGCGGTGGCAGCTGCCGTTCACGCTGGAGCCGGCCGCGGGGCGCGCCACGCTGGAGGGGGCCGCGTCGGCCGCGCACGCCGGGGATCTCACGACGGCCGTCACGCGCATCGGGATCGCCACCGGCGAGGCGTCGACCGTCGAGGAGCTGATTGCGGCCGGCGAGCTGGCGCTGATGACCCGCCAGAACGGGCTCGCGGAGGCCGTGTTCGGCCAGGCGCTGGAGAAGGTCCCGCAGCACCCCCGCGCGCTCGTCGGCCTGGCATCCGCGGCGCTCATGCAACTCAACTGGGATGTGGCGTCCACCCGCTTCTGGACGGCCCGAGACCTCGTCGCCCGCGACCTCCGCCCCGCGCTCGCCGCCGTCATCAGCGACCTGCAGCAGGTGACGCAGTAGTCGTCGTTCGCTGTTCGCTGTTCGCCATTCGCTCTTCGCTCTTCGCTGTTCGCTCTTCGCTGAAAGCTGAAAGCCGAAAGCTGATAGCCGATAGCGGAGAGCCGATCGCGGATCGCTGATCGCCGACAGCCGTCCACCCGTACACTCCTCTCATGCGTATTGGCATCGATCTGGGCGGGACGAAGATTGAGGCGGTGGCGCTCGATGAGGCCGGGCGGGTGCTCGTGCAGCGGCGGGTGCCGAGTCCGCGCGGGGACTACGCGCAGACGATCGAGGCGATCGCGGCGATCGTGGCCGAGGTCGAACGCGAGGCCGGGGGCACCGGGACGGTGGGCGTCGGCATGCCCGGCGTCGTGTCGCCCGTGACCGGGCTCGTCAAGAACGCGAACTCCACCTGGCTCATCGGGCGTGCCTTCGACGTCGACCTGGCGGCGCGCCTGGGGCGGCCCGTGCGCGTCACCAACGACGCCAACGCGTTCGCGTTGTCGGAGGCGGTCGATGGGGCGGCGGCGGGGGCGGAGGTCGTCTTCGGCGTGATCCTCGGCACCGGCGTCGGCGGCGGTCTGGTCGTCGGTGGGCGCGTCATCACGGGCGCGAATGCGATTGCCGGGGAGTGGGGCCACAACCCGTTACCCTGGCCGGAGGACGGGGAGCGGCCGGGGCCCGCGTGCTACTGCGGGCGCGCGGGCTGCATCGAGACGTGGCTGTCGGGGCCCGGCCTTGCGCGCGACTTCGCGGCGCACGGGGGCGCGGCGCTCTCGGCGTTCGAGATCGGAGGGGCCGCGGAGGCGGGCGATCCCCGCGCGCGGGCCGCCCTGGACCGGTACGCCGCGCGTCTGGCGCGGGCGCTCGCGCACGTCATCAACCTGATCGACCCCGACGTGATCGTGCTCGGTGGCGGCGTCTCGAACCTCGCGTCGCTGCCGGATGCGGTGACGGCCCGGTGGGCGCCGTGGGTCTTCTCGGATGAGGTGAGGACGCGGCTCGTCAGGGCCGCGCACGGGGACGCGAGCGGCGTCCGCGGGGCCGCCTGGCTCTGGCCCCCGGCAACAGGCGAGTCAACCCACGTGTAATCAATGAGTTACAGGGAGACAATCGCTGACACGGCGTGACCACAAAGTGCAAGAAGGGGCGTTTTCTCGAATGAATTCCGCCATATACTTCCCGCGATGACCAGATCCACATTCGCCGCCCTGGGCCTCGCGGTCTTCTGTCTCACCCTTGGGGTGGCGGCGGACGCGCGCACCGGTGGGCAGCAGGCCCCCGCGCCGCGGATGGCGCCGTCGCACGGGTCGTCCAGCACCCTCACGCTGGCCGAGTCGAACGCGATGGTGAAGGAGTACTGCGCGACCTGTCACAGCGACCGCGCGAAGGCCGGCGGGCTGTCGCTCGCCTCGTTCGATGCGACGCAGTCGGTCGCCCAGGCGGAGATGGCCGAGAAGATCATCCGCAAGCTCCGCACGGGCATGATGCCGCCGGCCAACGCGAAGCGGCCGGCCGAGGACGTGCTGGCGTCGCTGGCGTCGACGCTCGAGTCGCACATCGACCGCTCGGCGGCGGCCAACCCGAATCCCGGCTGGCGGCCGTTTCAGCGCCTGAACCGCGCTGAATATTCGCGCGCCGTGCGCGACCTGCTCGACATCGATGTCGACGTGCACGCGTTCCTGCCGCCCGACACGATCAGCGGCGGCTTCGACAACGTGTCGGACGCGCAGGGCTTCTCGGCGACGCTCATGGAGGGCTACCTGCGCGCCGCCAGCCGCATCGCGACGCTGGCCGTCGGCGATCGTCACGCGAGCGCGACCGAGGCCACCTACCGCGTGGCGCGCACCGGGTCGCAGCTCGAGCACGTGCCGGGCGCGCCGATGGGCACGCGCGGCGGCATCTCGGTGGTGCATGTCTTCCCGGCCGATGGCGACTACAGCTTCCGCATGATGCTGCACTCCATCCCGACGGGGCAGCTCTACGGCAGCACGACGAGCGGCGAGCAGATCGAGGTCTCGATCAACGGCGAGCGCGTGGCGCTGCTCGACATCAACCCGCGCATGTCCGAGGCCGACCCGAACGGGATGAACCTCACGACGCCGCGCGTGCACGTGGCCGCGGGGCCGCAGCGCGTCTCGGCGGCGTTCATCCAGCGCTGGAACGCGCCGGTTGACGATATCCTCGCGCCGATTGACCACACGATGGCCGACTCGCAGATCGGCTCCGCGCTCGGCATCACGACCGTGCCGCACATGCGCGATTTCAACATCAACGGCCCCTACACGGTCACCGGCGTCTCGGACACGGTCAGCCGCCGCCGCATCTTCTCGTGCCGCCCGACGACGGCGGCCGAGGAAGCGCCGTGCGCGGCGGAGATCGTCCGCCGTCTGGCGCGGCAGGCCTACCGCGGGCCGCTCAGCGCCGAGGACTTCGAAGGGCTGATGGGCTTCTACGAGCAGGGCCGCGAGGACGGCGACTTCGAGGCCGGCATCCGCATGGCCATCCAGGCGCTGCTCGCCAGCCCGCGCTTCCTGTTCCGGCTCGAGCAGGCGCCGTCGACGCTCCGCGCCGGGCAGAGCTTCCGCGTCGGCGACATCGAGCTGGCGTCGCGGCTGTCGTTCTTCCTCTGGGGCACGGTGCCCGATGCCGCACTCGTCCAGGTGGCGATGGACGGCAAGTTGCGCGCGCCGGGGACGCTGCAGCAGCAGGTCCGCCGCATGCTCGCCGACCCGCGCGCCTTCGCGCTGTCGGAGCGCTTCGCGTCGCAGTGGCTGCGCCTGCACGACCTCGAGCGCATCCACCCGGACGCGCTGCTCTATCCCTACTACGACCACACGCTGGCGCAGGCGCTCGAGCAGGAGACCCTGCTGTTCTTCGACTCGCTCGTGCGCGAGGACCGGAGCGTGCTCGACCTGCTCACGGCCGACCACACCTTCGTCAACGAGCGCGTCGCCAAGCACTACGGCATCCCGAACGTCACCGGCACCCAGTTCCGCCGTGTGACGGTGCCGCAGGACGAGCGGCGCGGCATCCTCGGCAAGGCGAGCATCCTGGCGCTGACCTCGATCGCCGACCGCACGTCGCCCGTGATGCGCGGGCTGTGGGTGATGGAGGTGCTGCTCGGCACGCACCCGCCCGCGCCGCCGCCGAACGTGCCGGCGCTCGACGAGGTGAAGTCGAGCACGCGGCTCCTGTCGGTGCGCGAGAAGATGGAAGAGCACCGGGCCAACCCCGCGTGCACGTCGTGCCACCGCGTGATCGACCCGCTGGGGCTCGCGCTCGAGAACTTCGACGTGACCGGCCGGTGGCGCATCAAGGACGCGGGCATGCCCGTCGATGCGGCGGGCGAACTCTACGACGGCACGCCGATCGACGGCGTGGCCGGGCTCCGCAGCGCCATCCTGAAGCGGAAGGACGTGTTCCTGCTCAGCTTCACGGAGAGCCTGATGACCTACGCGCTCGGCCGCCGGGTCGAGCACTTCGACCTGCCGACGATTCGCGCCATCACGAGCGGCGCGGCGGCGCAGGACTACCGGATGTCCTCGTTCATCCTGGGGATCGTCGCGAGCGACGCGTTCCAGATGAGCCGGCTCGAGCAGACCGACACGATGGCGCGGGGCGCCCAGTAGGCCCGCGCCGCGGGCGACGATTCGACGCTAACCGGAGACCAGGAGAAGGCGATGCATATCACGAAGACTCACATTTCCCGCCGGACGATCCTTCGCGGCATGGGTGTCACCATGGCGCTGCCGCTGCTGGACGCGATGGTGCCGGCCGGTACGGCGTACGCGAAGACGGCCGCGGCCGGGAAGACGCGGCTCGCCTGCATCGAGATGGTGCACGGCTCGGCCGGCGCCACCGTGGTGGGCCTCGAGAAGCACATGTGGTCGCCGGCGGCGGCGGGCCAGAGCTTCGACCTGTCGCCGAGCAGCCTGGCGCCGCTCGAGCCGTACCGTGACGCGCTCACGATCGTGAGCAACACGGACGTGCGGATGGCCGAGGCGTTCGAACTGCCGGAAATCGGTGGCGACCACTTCCGGTCGAGCGCCGTCTTCCTGACGCAGTCCAAGCCCAAGCAGACGCAGGGCTCCGACGTCTTCGTCGGCACCTCGCTCGACCAGCTCTACGCGCAGAAATTCGGGCAGGACACGCCCATTCCGTCGATGCAGCTCTGCATCGTGAACGTGGATCAGGCCGGCGGCTGCGCCTACGGCTACGCCTGCGTCTACACCGACACGATCAGCTGGGCCTCGGCGACGCAGCCGCTGCCGATGGTCCGCGACCCGCGCGTGGCCTTCGACCAGCTGTTCGGCGTGGGCGCCACGCCCGAGGAGCGCGCCGCGCACCGGCGCGCCGACCGCAGCATCCTCGACTGGATCACGACCGAGGTCGCGCGGCTCCGCACGCAGCTCGGGCCGGCCGACCGCGCCCGCCTCGCCGACTACCTCGAGGAGGTGCGCGAGATCGAGCGCCGCATCCAGAAGATCGAGGCCTACAACGCCAGCGGCGAGCCGCGCGAGATGCCCGAGGCGCCGGCCGGCGTGCCGGACGACTTCGAGGAGCACGTCAAGCTGATGTTCGACCTGCAGGCCGTGGCCTTCGCGTCCGACATCACGCGCGTCTTCTCGTTCAAGATGGGCCGCGACGGCTCGAGCCGTGTCTACCCCGACAGCGGCGTGAACACCGGGTTCCACCCGGCGTCGCACCACCAGGGCCGTGAGGATCGCGTCACGCAGTTTGCCGCGATCAACAAGTACCACGTGAACATGGTCCCCTACTTCCTCGAGAAGCTGAAGAACACACCCGATGGCGACGGCACGCTGCTCGACAACAGCCTGATCGTCTACGGCTCGCCCATGGGCGACTCGAACGTGCACAACCACAAGCGCTGCCCGCTGTTCCTCGCGGGCCACGCCGGCGGCAAGCTCCAGGGCAACATGCACATCAAGACGGCCGACGGCACGCCGATGGCCAACGCGATGCTGAGCGTGCTGCACACGCTGGGCCTCGACGACATGGCGAGCTTCGGCGACAGCACGAGCGCGCTCGACCTCAACAGCGCGGGCGTCGCCACCGACTAGGCACGACACACCTCCCGCGTGGCGTCACGCCGCGCGGGCACTGGCAGCGGGCGCCACGACGTGGCGCGGAGGAGCGGATATGGTGCGAGGAAGGTTGATGAGCGGCCTGGCGTGGAGCCTGGTGGGCGCGTTCGCGCTGTCGGCGGTGCTGAGCGCCTCGACGGTGAGCACGGCGGTCGCCGACGCGGCCATGGCCGGCGACCGGGCGACCGTGCGGGCGCTGCTCAAGGACGGCGCGGACGTCAACTCGGCGCAGGGCGACGGCATGACGGCCCTGCACTGGGCGGCCATGCGCGGCGATCTCGAGATGACCGAGATGCTGCTGTATGCCGGGGTCAACATGCGGGCCACCACCCGCCTCGGCGCCTACACCCCGCTGATGCTCGCCGCCAAGAACGGGCACGGCCCGGTCGTCGCGGCGCTCGTGAAGGCCGGGGCCGAGGTGGCCGGGGCGAACACGACCGGCACGACCCCGCTGATGCTCGCCGCCGCGTCGGGCGACGTCACCGCCGTCAGCGCCCTGCTCGAGGGCGGCGCCGACGTCCACGCCAAGGAAAAGGCGATGGAGCAGACGGCCATCATGTTCGCCGCCGCGTTCAACCGCGTGGAGGCGATGCAGCTCCTCATCGCGAAGGGCGCCGACATCAAGGCGCACACGAAGGTCGTCAACCTCACCTCGCTCAGCGACCCGCGCGAAGAGGCCTTCCGCCAGGCGCAGGCCCAGCAGGCCGCCGCGCCGGCCGCCGGCGCGCCG
>JAUXWO010000030.1 GCA_030680175.1 Vicinamibacterales bacterium | reverse complement strand
CCGCGGCGCCGGCGCGGCACCCCCGTGCCCGGCGCCGCGGGCTGCCATCCATCGACGCGGGCCTTCACCGCCGTGCCGCGTCCGCCCGGGTGGCGGCTCGCGGGACACGGGTGCGCCATCGACCACTCCCCCGCTCAAGTCGCGCCGCGGCCGGGCCGATTACGGCGTCGTCACCACAAGGAGGTCCCGTGCACTTGGTCCGACTCTCACTCGTCATCTGCCTGTCGCTGCTTCCCGCCAGCGCCGCGGCCCAGCCGCCGCCGGCCGAGGATCCGGCCCCGGGATCGCGGGTGGCCGCCGGTACCGACATCGTCGCCGCCACCGCCTACGTGTGGCGCGGCTTCGTCCCGGTGCCCTCGCTGACGTTCCAGCCGAGCGTCTTCGTCACGGTGGGCGATCTGACGTTCACGTCGTGGAGCAATCTGGCCCGGCGCGGTCCGAACGGCCGCACGTTCACCGAACACGACTTCGTCGCCGACTACTCGCGGGGCGTCGGGGCCGTCACGGTGTCGGCCGGATGGGTCGCCTATGCCTTCCCTGATCTCACGCAGGACACCCGCACGCACGAGTTGTATGCCGGACTGGCGTTCGGCGGGCCCGCGGCGCCGTTCGTTCGCGTGTATCAGGACCTCGGGGCCGGCGACGGCACCTACGTGCAGGCGGGCGTGAGCCACGAATGGCGGGCCGGCAGGCACGTGACCGTCGGGGCCTCGCTGAGCGGGGGCTACAACCACCATCAGTGGGTCGCCGGCTCCGGGTTCTCCGACCTTCTGGGCACGGTGAGGGCCAGCCTGCCCACGCCGATCGCGCGGCTCCGCGTCGAGCCCTTCCTGTCTCGTTCCCACACTCTGGACCGCCAGCGGTTTCCCTCCCGTACGTTCGGCGGCGTGGGCCTGACCATCCGTTGATCCCCAGGGGAGATGCCCGTGACCGCGATCGCCCCGGCGGGGCCCGCCTCGCCAGCGCTCCGGCGCGCGGCCCGAGTCCTCACTCACGGGCGTGGTAGCCTGCGTGCAGGAGCCCGCGCCCGTGTCCCATCCTCCCGCCCCCGCCAGTCCGGCCTCGGTGCGCCTCGACATCTGGCTGGATGTCTCGTGCCTGTCGAAGACCCGCTCCGAGGCGCAGCGGGCCTGCAAGATGGGGCGTGTCACCGTCAACGGCACCGTCGCGAAGGCCCACCGCGATCTCCGGATCGGCGACACGCTGATCATCGCGCGCCCCCTCGGCCGCAAGCAGACGGTCGTCGTCCGGGGGCTGGCGGATCACCACGTCGCGAAGGCGGAGGCGCGCGCGCTCTACGAGGATCTGACCCCGGCCCCCACGCCCGAGGAGGTGGAACTGCGGCGCGCCGAACGGGTGTTCCGTGCGGTGTCGCTGCCGGCCAGCCGCCCCGACAAGCGCCAGCGCCGCGCCATTCGCGACACCAAGCGCGAGTGGTAGGCCCGTAGCGCCGAGCTGGCCCCCGGGCGAGGCCACGGGCCGCGCTGCCGGTATTGGTGGCGTACGCCACGGAACGCTGGCATGATGGCGGGTGATGCGCATCATATTTTTCGTGCTGGCGGCGCTGGCGTTCTTCATCGTGCCGTCGCTCACTGACTTCCTGGTCGACTGGTGGTGGTTCGCCGAGGTGGGCTACCGCGACGTCTTCGTCACCGGGCTCACCTGGCGGTACGGCCTCGGCATCGCGGCGTTCGTGCTGACGCTGGGCTGGCTGGCGGCCCACCTGCGAATCGCCATCCAGGCGCTCCCCGCCGAGCCCGTGACCTTCACGACGCGCGAGGGCATGACGGTGGTCCTGCCGACGCGCGACCAGCTCAAGCCGCTCGTGCTGGCGCTGGCCGGCGGCGTCTCCCTGCTCGTCTCGGTGTACGTGGGGGGCGAGTGGCTGACGGTGCTCAACTGGCTGCACCAGTCGCCGTTCGGCTCCCCGGACCCGATCCTCAACCTCGACCCGGCGTACTACATCTTCACGATGCCCGTGCTCGAGCTGGTGAAGAACGTGGCGCTGGCGTGGGTGATGCTGGCCGCCATCGGCGCCGGCGTGCTCTACGGCCTCGGCGGGCAGCTGGGGCTCACGCCCTTCGGCCTGACGGTGAGCCCCGGGGTGCGCCGCCACCTGGCGCTGCTCGGCGCCGGGCTGTTCGTGGTGCTCGCCTTCGGCGCGTGGCTCGAGCGGCCGCGGATGCTGCTGACCGCGTCCTCGATCATCCAGGGCGTCACCTACGCCGACGTCCATGCGTACATGCCGGCGGCCCTCGCCCTGGCCCTGGCCTCGCTCGTCAGCGCGGGCCTGGCCGCGTACCACGCGACGACGACGAAGAGCTGGCCGGCGATTGCGGCCATCGCGCTCTACCTCGTCACGCTCTTCGGCGGCCAGCTCTACGGCAACCTGCTGCAGCGGTTTGCCGTGCTCCCGAACGAGCAGGTGCGCGAGACGCCGTACATCATCCACAACATCGAGGCCACCCGCCGCGCGTTTGCCCTCGACCGTGTGGTGGAGCGGGAGCTGTCGGGCGACGAGGAACTCACGCGGGAGGACATCGACCGCAACCGCGCCACGCTCGACAACGTGCGCCTCTGGGATCACCAGCCGCTGCTCGAGACGTTCGGCCAGATCCAGGAAATCCGCACCTACTACGACTTCATCAACGTCGACAACGACCGCTACATGATCGATGGCCAGTACCGGCAGGTGATGCTCTCGGCGCGCGAGTTGAACACGGCGTCGCTGCCGAACCGCACGTGGATCAACGAACGCCTCACCTTCACGCACGGCTACGGCCTCACGCTCGGGCCCGTGAATCAGGTGACGCCCGAAGGCCTGCCGGTGCTCTTCATCCGCGACCTGCCGCCGGTGGCGACGGTCCCCAGCCTGGCCGTCAGCGAGCCGAGCATCTACTTCGGCGAGCTGTCGAACGAGTACGCGATCGTGCGGACGGACGCGAACGAGTTCCACTACCCGAAGGGCGACGACAACGTCTACAGCCAGTACGAGGGACGGGGCGGCGTGCTGCTCGATTCCCTCTTCAAGAAGCTGGTGTTCGCCCTGCACTTCCGCGCGCACCAGATTGTGCTGAGCGACGACATCACGTCCGAGAGCCGGATCCTCTTCGACCGCCAGATCCGCCGCCGCGTGACGAAGATCGCCCCGTTCCTGACGTATGACGACGACCCGTATCTGGTGACGGCCGAGGGCCGGCTGTTCTGGATGCAGGACGCGTACACGACCACGGCCCGCTATCCGTACTCGAGCGACGCCGCGCCGCGCGTGAACTACATCCGCAACGCCGTGAAGATCGTCATCGACGTCTACCACGGCGACGTGACGTTCTTCCTGGCCGAGCCCGAGGACCCGCTCGTCCAGACGCTCGACCGGATCTTCCCGTCGCTGCTCCGCCCGATCGGCGAGATGCCCGAGGCCCTGCGCCGCCACGTGCGCTATCCCGAAGGCATCTTCCGGCTCCAGTCCTCGGTCTACTCGACCTACCACATGCTGAACCCCGCGGTCTTCTACAACCGCGAGGACCAGTGGGAGGTGCCCGCCATCGACGCCGGCGGCCAGACCGTGCGGATGCAGCCGTACTACACGATCATGCGCCTGCCGGGTGAACCCCAGGAGGAGTTCATCCAGATGCTCCCCTTCACCCCGCGACGCCGCGACAACCTGGCGTCGTGGCTGGTCGCGCGCAGCGACGGCGAGGCGTACGGCCAGTTGATGGTCTTCCAGTTTCCGAAGCAGAAGCTCATCTTCGGCCCGCGCCAGGTCGTGGCGCGCATCAACCAGGACCAGGTCATCGCGCCGCAGATCACGCTCTGGAACCAGCAGGGCTCCGAGGTGATCCAGGGCACGCTGATGGTGATTCCCATCGAGGAATCGCTGATCTACGTGCGGCCGATGTACCTGCGCGCGCAAGGGGGACGCATCCCGGAGCTGACGCGCGTGATCGTGGCGTACCAGAACCAGATCGTCATGGAGCGCACGCTCGACGCGGCGCTCACGCGCCTGTTCGGCGACAGCGAGGGACGCCGCCCGGCCGCGGAGCCCTCGGCCGCCCACGCCCTCCTCGGACTGCCCGATCCGCGCGGCGCCGCCGAGGCCGCCATCGAAGTGGCGCGAGACGCCGCACCGCCGGCCGCGTCCGAACTCGGCACGCTCACACGCCAGGCGCAGGAGTCGTACCAGCGTGCGCTCGAGGCGCAGCGCGCCGGCGACTGGGCGAAGTACGGCGAGGAGATCCGCCGGCTCGGCCAGATCCTCGAGAAGATGCGGCAGGAGTAGGGGCCTGGTGGGGTGTCGTTGACGGTCTGCTACCGGGCCGCCCGTTGGGCGGCCCGCAAAATCGCGGTTGAGCAGAGGAGCTGGTAGTCCCTCTTCAGTCGATACAGTCCACTAGAGTGAGAAACGCCAGCCGACTTCGATGCGCCGCGCCGAGCTGGCCGAGGTGGGCTGGCCGAACAGCGGTGAGGCGAGCACGCCGATGTAGGACGTGCGGTTCACCCGGTTGAAGAGGTTGCTCACCGACACGAACGTCTCCATCGAGCGCTCGGGCGCGCCGCCGCGGCCGCCCGGGCCAGGCCGGCCCCCGCCCCCGGGTCCTCGCTGCTCGGACGGCCCGCCCCCGCCGGGGCCCGCCGTGCGCCACGACAGCCGCAGGTCCGTCGAGAACTGCCTCGCGCCGCGCCGGTCGTTGCGGCCCACGCCGTCAGGCCGCTCGTTGAAGAGCGCATCCCGATTCGCATCCACCCCGGTCGTCACCGTGTAGCGTGACCCCGGATTGATGCGCCCGAACATCGACACCTGCATGCCGTACGGCAACGGCCCCCCCACCGACCAGTTCAGCCGGTGGCCGGGGTCGTTCCTGGCGGGCCCCCACTCGGCCGCGAGCGAGGTGCCCTCTGGCGGCGGGGTGAGCGCGTTGTCGCCATCGTTCCAGCGCCGCCCCCACGAGTAGCGCACACTGCCAAACGCGCGGGCCTGATTCCGGTACGCGAGGTCCACCGAGACGCTCGTGTCCGTGTCGCGTCCGATCGAATCGACGAGCACCGTGCGGCCACGTGCCGGGTCCGGGCGCACGCCGGCGACCGGGGCGTTGAGGTCCAGTGCGCGCCACGCGCCCCCGGTCCAGCTGCGTCCCACATCCACGCCCAGCCGGAAGCCGCCGGCGAGCTGCTGCGTGAGGCCGAGCGAGACGCGCGACCACCGCGTCATGTCCGCGCCGTCCGCGATCAGCACGAGCGACGGCGGGTCCTGCCGCGGCGCCTGCGGCAGCCCCGCCGCGAACGGATTGGGATACCCGGGATCGCGAACGATGATCTCTTCCTCCGTCGACGTCCGGCTCAAGCGGAGGCCCTCCTCCCAGACGTTGGTCGGGAGCCAGTCATAAAACCATCCGGCGCCGCCGCGCAGCGTCGTCCGCCCCTCGGCGAAGGCGCGCGAGACGCCGAGGCGCGGCGACAGCGCGCCGCGATCACCGAGATGCGTCTGCCACTGATAGCGCGCGCCCACGCCGAGCGACCAGCCCGACGCCCAGGCCTTGTCGGCCTGCACGAACGTGGCGGTCTGCATCGTGTCGATGGTGAGCGGCACGGCGCCGACCCGCTGCGTGAACGTGGCGGGGATCCCGGCCGCGTACGCCGTGTTGTCGAGGAACGTGAACGTCCCGAGCGTGTTGCGCACCGTCCCCTGCACTTCGCGCACCCAGCTCACCTCGCCGCCGGCGCGCAGGTTGAACGGACGGCTCACGAGCGTGAACGCCGTGTCGATCGTCGCCCGGGTGACGCGGTCTTCTCCGGACTGCGACGCCCCGCCCGCGCGGAAGGCGTTGTTGACGACGACGGCCGGCGCCCGCGTGTCGGGCAGGGACTCGTTCGATCCGCCCGTCCACTGGAGCCGTACGAAGTACGGCCGCCGGACGCCGCCATCCACGCTCGCGCGGAGCGACTGCTCCGTGCCGCGGCGCAGATACCCGCGCTCCGGCAGGTCCAGCTCCGACAATCCCTGGTTCTCGCGGGTGCTCCGTTCGCCGGCCCACCGCAGGCGCACCAGCGTCGATCGCCCCAGGAGCGACTCGACGCGCGCCGATATCTCGTACGCGTCCTGCGGCTGCTTGATGGCGGCCAGGAACGGCCCGTTCGGGGTCAATGCCTGGATCGACCGCGAGTCCTCCGTCCGGCGCCCGTTCCCCTCGACGAACAGCGCCGTGCGGTTCCGCTGCAGCGGGCCGCCAAACGAGGCGCGCACGCGGCGGTCGATGCCGGCCGTGCTCTGCCGCGCAATGGGATCGTGCGCGGAGAGCGACGTCGGACGCAGCTGCGCCGACCCATTGGCGCGCCAGCGCGCGGCGTTCGGACGCGTGATGATGTCCACGCGCCCGCGGCCCGGCTGCGCGAACTCGGCCGAGAACGCATCGCGGCGGATCGTGACGCGCAGAATCTGGTCGCGCGGCGGCAGGCGTCCGCCGAAGCCATCGACGCGGATCTCCGCCCCCGGACCCGCCAGGTCCTCCAACTGCCGCCGCAGCGTCTCTTCATCGTCCGCCAGGGCGTCGATCTCGGCCGCACTCAGCGCCAGCGCCGAGCTCCCCGCCTCTTCGACGACGCCGGAGACGGTGACCTCGTCCTCGATGTGGCCGAGCGCCAGGGTGATGGTGAGCTGCGCCGGGAACGGCGGCGCCATCTCCCGCTCCGCCGCCTCGAAGCCGGGCGCCGTGACGATCAGACGCACCGGAGCCGCCGCCGTCAGGCGCAGCGTGACGCCCCCGCGATCGCCGGCCGTCCCCTCCGCAACGATGGTGCCCTCGACCAGGGCCAGCACCTCCGCCCCGGGGATCGTGCCGCCGGTCGAGTCGACCACGTAGACGAGCACGCCCGCCGGGGCCGGCAGGCGCGGCTGCGACGAGACGCTCCCCGGGATCAGGACGGCCAGGCATGCACAGCAGGAGACGAGACGGCGCATGCCTGAACTACGCCTGAGGTGGGATTTGGTTTACCGTCCGGCAGGGCGCAGCGTGCCACGGCCTATACTGTGGGGATGTCCCCGCTCGACCAGCACGCCCGGCCCCTCCGCAACCTCCGGGTGTCGGTGACCGACCGGTGCAACCTGCGCTGCCAGTACTGCATGCCCGAGCAGGACTACGTCTGGCTGCCGCGCGAGGACCTCCTGCACTTCGAAGAGGTCGACCGGCTCGTCGACGTGTTCCTGGACCTCGGCGTCGACAAGGTGCGGCTGACCGGCGGCGAGCCGCTGCTGCGCAAGGACCTCCCCGCGCTCGTCGAGCGGCTGGCGCACAAGCCCCGGCTCCGCGACCTCGCGATGACGACCAACGGCGTGCTTCTCGCCGCGGCGGCCGCGGACCTGCACCGCGCGGGCCTGCACCGGCTCACGGTGAGCCTCGACACGCTGCAGCGCGATCGGTTCAGGCGCCTCGCCCGCTTCGACGAACTCGACCGCGTGCTGGCCGGCCTCGACGCCGCGGCGGCGGTCTTCCCTGGCTTCAAGATCGACACCGTCGTCATCCGCGGGGTGAACGACGACGAGCTGGTGCCGATGGTGGCGTTCGCGCGGGCGCGCGGCGCCGAGGTGCGGTTCATCGAGTACATGGACGTCGGCGGCGCCACGCACTGGAGCCCGGGCCAGGTCGTCTCGCGGCAGGAGATGCTCGCTTCGATCGCGGCGCACTACGGTCCCGTGACGCCGCTCGACGAGACCAGCTCCGCCCCCGCCGATCGGTACCGCCTCGAGGACGGCACCGTCTTCGGCATCATCGCGTCGACCACGGCGCCGTTCTGCGCGGACTGCGACCGCGCGCGCCTGACCGCCGACGGCATGTTCTATCTGTGCCTGTATGCCGCGGCCGGTCACGACCTGCGCGCGCCGGTGCGCGCGGGCGACGACGCGGCCGCGCTCGCCGGCTACATCACGCGGATCTGGACGGCGCGGTCCGATCGCGGCGCCGAGCAGCGGCTGGCCCTCGGCGACCGCACGACGCTCATCCCCGCCTCAGCCCTGCGCCGCAACCCCCATTGGGAGATGCATACCAAGGGAGGCTAGGGGAAGCTGGTGATCTCGTGATGTGGTGATGTGAGATCTGGATCTGGGGATCTTGGATCTGGTGATCTCCCCCGGCTGCGGGGGAGACCGATCCTACTTGCAGTGTTCGTCGAACGCGGCCGTCAGGGCGGCGGCGATGCCTTCGGCCGACTGGTTCTCGATCTGGCGGCGCTCCAGCATGAACACGACCTGGCCGTCCTTGAGCAGCGCGATCGAGGGCGACGAGGGCGGGTAGGGCGCGAAGTGGCTGCGTGCCTGCGCGGTGGCCTCGATGTCGCCGCCGGCGAAGACGGTACCAAGATGCGCGGGCCGGGTCCCGTGCTGCAACGCGAGCGCGACGCCGGGCCGCGCGCGGCCCGCCGCGCACCCGCACACCGAGTTCACCACGATCATCGTCGTCCCGGACTGCGCCACGGCGGCATCCACGGCGTCCGGTGTCCGCAACTCGGCGAAGCCCACGCGGGTCAACTCGGCGCGCATGGGGGCGATGAACTGCTCGGGGTACTGCTGGACGATCATCTCGGCTCCTTGTCGTAAACGGGGGCGCCCTGGACCCCGGCCGCCCGGACGGGCGTCCTACGAACGGGGCAGGCGCGTCTCCCGATGATACCGCACCGCCCCCTTTGCCCATGGTGCCGCCGCTCCGCCTCGCCCGCCTGAACGATGCCCCCGTGCGCCCGGAGCGCGCCTTCGTCCTGTACTGGATGATCGCCGCCCGGCGCAGCGCGTGGAATTTCGCGCTCGACCACGCCGTGGCCCAGGCGCGCGCGCTCGGCCGGCCCCTCCTGGTCCTCGAGGCCCTCCGGGTCGACCACCGCTGGGCGTCGGCCCGCTTCCACCAGTTCGTGCTCGACGGGATGCGCGATCAGCAGGCGGCCTTCACCGCCGCCGGCATCACCTATTACCCGTATCTCGAGCCGTCTCCGGGGGCGGGCGCCGGCCTCGTCGAGACGCTCGCCCGGCAGGCGGCCCTCGTGGTCACCGACGAAGCGCCCCTCTTCTTCCTGCCGCGGATGGTGCGAGCCACGGCCACCCGCCTCGATGTGGCCGTCGACGCGGTCGACAGCAACGGGCTGCTGCCGCTCCGCGCCGTCGACGCCGTCTACCCGACCGCCTACGCGTTCCGGCGCGTGCTGCAGCAGCGCCTGCCCGCGCACTTCTCGGATCGGCCGTCGGCACGGCTGCCGGACGCCGGCACGCTGCCTCCCCCGGCCCCCCTCCCGGAGGCGATCCGGACGCGCTGGCCCGACGCGTTCACGTGGCTCGACGCCCACGGCGGGTCGCTCGCGAGCCTCCCCATCGACCACACCGTCACGGCCGCGCCGATGCGCGGCGGCGCACTCGCGGCCCGGGCGCGCCTCCAGGCCTTTCTTGCGGCGGACCTCGGCGCGTACGGCGATCAGCGCAACCATCCGGACCGGGATGCGACGAGCCAGCTCTCCCCGTACCTGCACTGGGGCCACATCTCGACGCACGAGGTGTTTCACACCCTGATGGCGCGCGAGGGATGGATCGGTGACGTGGCCAGCCGCGCCACCGGCGGGCGCGAGGGCTGGTGGGGCGTGAGCCCGGCCGCCGAGTCGTTCCTTGACGAGCTCATCACCTGGCGCGAGCTCGGCTACAACATGACGTTCCGGCGGGACGACTACGACCAGTACGAGTCGCTGCCCGACTGGGCACGGCGCTCGCTCGACGCGCACACCGCGGACCCGCGGCCGCACCTCTATCCGTTCGACGTGCTCGACGGCGCCACGACCGGCGACGCGCTGTGGAACGCCGCCCAGCGCCAGCTCCGGCGCGAGGGCCGGATGCACAACTACCTGCGCATGCTGTGGGGCAAGAAGATCCTCGAGTGGACGGCATCGCCCCGCGAGGCCGCGCGGGTCATGATCGAACTGAACAACCGCTACGCGCTCGATGGCCGCAACCCGAACTCCTACAGCGGCATCTTCTGGGTGCTCGGCCGCTACGACCGGCCGTGGGCGCCGGTGCGGCCCATCTTCGGCGCCATCCGGTACATGAGCTCGGCCAACACGGCGCGCAAGCTCCGCGTGCGTGAGTACCTCGAGCGCTACGCCGCGGACTGATGCCGCGCCTCACCTTCTCGGCCACCTTCGACCATCCCGTGGAAGAGGTCTTCCGCTGGCACGCGCGTCCCGGCGCGTTCGAGCGCCTCGTCCCGCCGTGGGACGACGTGACGGTGCGGGCGCGCCGCGGCACGATCGTCGACGGCGACGAACTCGAGATGTCCGTCCGGCAAGGGCCGCTCGCGATCACGTGGCTGGCCCGGCACGAGGGCTACGTGCAGGACCGGCAGTTCGTGGATGTCCAGGTGCGCGGCCCGTTCGCCCGCTGGCGGCACGTGCATCAGTTCGCACCGCTCGGCCCGGCGCACAGCACCCTGCACGACCAGGTGGACCTGCGACTGCCTCTGCACCCCGTGTCGGATTGGATCGCGGGCCGCGCGGTGGCACGC
Organism: Vicinamibacterales bacterium; assembly: GCA_030680175.1. Taxonomy (GTDB): domain Bacteria; phylum Acidobacteriota; class Vicinamibacteria; order Vicinamibacterales; family UBA2999; genus JAUXWO01. Next base: position 208,429 of record JAUXWO010000030.1, on the reverse strand, counting down.
CGCCTCGCCCGCCTGTTTGCCTTCCGCCACCAGCGCACGCAGGCGGACCTCGACCGGCATCGCCGGTTTGCGGACCGGCCCCGCCTGCGCGTCGGCATCGCCGGTGCTGACCAGAGGCCCGGCCGCGCGCTCGCCGCCTTCCTCGCGACCGGCGGCCACGATGTCTGCGCCATCGAGCGGGACGGCGACCGCGTCGTGGCGCGGGCGCCCTTCGACGTCCCCGCCTCCCCCGCCATCCCTCCGCCGGCGCTCGACGCCCTCATCCTCACGGCCGCGTCGGATGACACATGGGGGGGCGCGCATCACGCCTTCGATGTCATCGGCCGGCTGCCCATCCCGCCGCGCCGCCTGATCGTGGCCTGCCCGGTCCCGGATCCGCAGATGCCCCTGCTGAGCGCGGCCAGCTCCTCGGCCCGGGATCTCGGCGTCGGTTTCGCCGTCGTCTCCACCCCGGCGCTGACCGACTGGGTCTCCTGCGACACGCTGATTGAGTCGGTCCACGTCGCGCTGATGCTCGGTGACCAGGTTGAGCCTCCCTCCAGCTAGTCCCCTGGAAGCGTGATGCCTTGCACAAGTCCCGGAGCGCGGCGCCCGGATGGCAAGGCGCGAAGAGCGAGCATATTGCGCATATGTGAGCGATGAGCAACGCCGCCAGCCGGGATGCCCCGCCCGGGAATTGTGCGAGGCATCACGTTGCCAGGGGACTAGCGTACCGGCCGCGCACGGCGGCCTTCGGGACTGGCCGGTGTCACTCTGCCGACACTTGCCCCCGCGCCTGAACGGCAAAACGCGACAGGTGGCAATGGAATCTGGCACAATTCAGCCCGGCATCGAACTTGCGATACCGGTCCCCCGGACGCATCTGTGTCAACGCCGATCCTCGTACGCCCAACCGCCGCTCTGACCCTGCTGCTGTCGCTGGGGGCGTCGACCCGTGTCTTGGCCGCCGCGCCCGGTCCCTGGGCCGGCGAGCCCGGCTGGTGGCTGGCCGGCGCCTTCGCGCTGCTGGCCCTCGTCATGACCGCGGCGCTCGTGCATTGCGGCCTCCTGCGGCGGCAGCTCGAGTCGCGGACGCGCGCGCTCGCCGAGGTCGAGCAGCTCTACCGGCCCCTCGTCGAATCGATCGGCGTGATCTTCTGGAAGGGCCACCCCGGCACGCTGCGCTTCACGTTCGTGAGCCACGAGGCGGAGGCGCTGCTCGGCTACCCGGTGTCGCGGTGGATTGAGGAACCGGACTTCTGGGTGGGCCTCATGCACCCGGACGATCGCGCCTGGGCCCCGGCGTTCTGTGAGGAGGCCGCGGCCAAGGGCGAGCCGCACACCTTCGAGTACCGCCTCCGCGCGGCGGACGGGCGCTATCTCTGGGTCCGCGACATCGTCTCGACCATCGCGGCCGCCGACGGCTCGCGTGAGGCGGTCGGCGTCATGGTCAACGTGACGGACCGGCACGAGGCCGAGGCGCATACGCACTTCCAGGCCTCGGTGCTCGAGCAGGTCGACGAGGCCATCCTCACGCTGGATGGCGAGGGCGTGGTGACCAGCTGGAACGGCGGCGCGGAGCAGCTCTCCGGGGTCAACGCCGTGGCGGCCATTGGCCAGCGCGTCGATCATCTCCTGCAGGGCCGCCTCCTGCACCCCGAGTTCGAGGACACGGCGCGGCGGCTGCACGCGGACGGCGAGCGCTTCCGCGCGGAGTTCAGCCTGACGTCCGCGCGCGGCGAGCCCCTGCTCGTCGCGGCCACCATCAGCGCGCTGCGCAATCCCCATGGGGCCCGGGTCGGCACGCTGGTCGTCGCGTACGACATCGGCCCCATCAAGCGCGTGGAGGCCGAACTGCGCGGCCGGGCGCGACAGCAGGCCGCGGTCGCCGCGCTCGGCCAGCGCGCGCTGGCCGGGATCGACGTGCGGCTGATCCTCGACCAGGCGGCGGCGCTGGTGGCCCACACGCTGGACGTGCCGCTCGCCGCCGTCCTCGAGCACGGCGCGGAAGCCGACGAGTTCGTCCTGCGCGCCGCGGTCGGCTGGCCCGACGAGGCGATTGACGTCCTCGCGATCCCGGCCCGGCGCGGATCGCACGCCGCCCTTCCGCTCGCCAGCGGCCGCCCGCTCGTCGTCGAAGACCTCGAGGCCGACGACGCCATCGGTCCGGATCCCATGCTGGACGCCATGGACATCCATGGCCTCGTGGCCGTCGTGATTCACGGCAGCGGCCGCCCGTTCGGCATCCTCGCCGTCTACACGCGCGAGCGCCGTGCCTTCAGCCGCGACGACGTGCACTTCCTGCAGGCCGTGGCGAACGTCATCGGCGCCTCCACGGACCGGGTGCAGGCCGAGACCGAGCGCCTCCGGCTCGAGACGCACATGACGCACGTGCAGAAGCTCGAGAGCCTCGGCGTGCTGGCCGGTGGCATCGCGCACGACTTCAACAACCTGCTCGTGGGGATCATGGGCCACGCGGGCCTCGCGCTGATGGAACTGCCCTCGGGCTCGCCGGCGGCTGCCCGCCTGCACCACATCGAGACGGCCGCCCTGCGGGCCTCGGAACTCACCAACCAGATGCTGGCGTACTCCGGACGCGGGCGCTTCGTCGTGCAGCCGCTCGACCTGTCGCGCCTGGTCGAGGAGATGGGCCACCTGCTCCACACGGCGGTGGCCAAGAGCGCCCTCGTACGGTTCCAGTGCGCCGCCAGCCTGCCGCTCATCAGCGGCGACCCGAGCCAGCTGCGGCAGGTCGTGATGAACCTCATCACGAACGCCTCGGATGCGCTCGGGGCGGAGGCGGGGACCATCTCGTTGCGCACCGGCACCGTGCACGCGGACCGGACGTTCTTCGCCGAGACGTACCTGCGCGAGGAACTGCCGGCCGGGGAGTACGTCTTCGTCGAGGTGCGCGACTCGGGCAGCGGCATGACGCGCGAGACGCTCGCGCGGATCTTCGACCCGTTCTTCACCACCAAGTTCACCGGCCGAGGCCTCGGCCTGGCGGCGGTGCTCGGGATTGTCCGCGGCCACCGCGGGGCGATCCGGATCGACACGCAGCCCGGCGAGGGGACGAGCTTCCAGGTGTACTTCCCGGCGCTGGCCGCCCCCGCGAGTGCGCAGACCGCCCCCGCCGCCCCCGCCGCGCTCCCCGACTGGCGGACCGACGGCGTCGCCCTCGTGGTGGACGACGAGGAGGCGGTGCGCGAGGTGGCGGGGTCCATCCTGGAGCACGCGGGATTCCAGGTGGTGATGGCCGTCGACGGACGCGACGGCGTCGATCAGTTGCTCGCGTACCCCGGGCGCTTCGCGATCGTGCTGCTCGACATGACCATGCCGCGCATGAACGGCGCCACGGCCCTCGTCGAGATGCGCAAGATCCGTCCGGACCTGCCCGTGATCGTGACGACGGGCTACGGCGAGCAGGAGGTCGTCAGCCAGGTCGGGAGCCTGCCGGGCACGAGCTTCATCCAGAAGCCCTACTCGCCCGGCGCCCTCATCGAGACGGTGCGGCAGCTGCTGGCACCGGGCTTGCTCCCCCCTTCGTGAGACGGCAACGACCCGGCAACACTTCAGAGGCTGTAGACCGCGATGAACACGATCTCCAACGGCAATCCGATCCAGGAACTGGCGCGTCAGCTCGTCCAGAAATTCGACACCAACCGTGACGGCCAGCTGACGACGCAGGAGTTCACGGGGTTCCTGACCACGTTCCTCGGCTCGCTCGGGAAGGACGGCGCGGCCTCCGCGACGGCCACCGCCGGGTCGGGTGCGGGCGTCGCGCAGGGCTACCAGGTCGCGAGCGCCGAGACGGGCCTCCTCGCCGGCCGGGGCGGCGGCTACGCGTACGGCGGCTTCGACTTCAACCAGGCCGCGGCCAACCGCGACGTCACGAAGAGCGCCAAGTATGCGTTCGCCGAGGCGACCCGGCGCGCCGAGGAACAGGGCGCCGGCACGATGTGGCACACCAAGGCCGGGGCCGAGCAGTTCGCCAGGCAGTATGTGAAGCCGTTCCTCGAGCAGCAGGGGTTCAGCGTGCACGAGATCGTCGGCGACAAGATGCGGGTCTCCACGCGGGAGAACCCCGGCGGCGAGTGGGTGGACTTCGTGGAGAACGTCGACGGCGCCCACCCGCGCCTGGCGTGGCAGTCCGACGGCGCGGCCAGCACGCACTTCGCGCCGCGCGGGTAGCCGAAGACCAGCGGTCAGGGGGCGGACGGGATGCTCCGTCCGCCCACGCCTCGCCTCTAGCCTGCCCGTCTCGACGGGCGGCCCACGGTGTCGAAGCACTCGTAGATCAGCCCGGGCATGCGCAGCAGCGTGGCCACATGGGCGGCGCCCCCGCGCGCGATGGCCTCCTTCGGCATGCCGAAGACCACGCACGAGTGTTCGTCCTCGGCGATCGTCTCGGCGCCCGCCTGCCGGAGCGCGAGCAACCCGTCGGCGCCATCCGCGCCCATCCCGGTCAGGACCACGGCCACCCTCGGCACGCCCTGCAGCCGCGCGGCCGAGTGGAACAGCACGTCCACCGCGGGGCGCTGATGGTGCACGGGCGGCCCCTGCCGCAGCACCGTCCGCAGTTGGACGCCCATCCGCTCGACCAGCAGATGGTGGTCGCCGGGCGCGATGTACGCGGTGCCACGCTCGAGCGTCTCGCCGCCCTGCGCCTCGATCACGCGCATCGGGCACACCGTGTTCAAGCGTCCGGCGAACGCCGCCGTGAAGTTGGCCGGCATGTGCTGCACGATGAGCGTCGGGGGGATGTCGGCCGGCAGCCGCGTCAGGACGGCCTCGATGGCCTGCGGCCCGCCCGTGGAGGCGCCGATCAGCAGCAGTCCCTGCGCGCGGCGGCCGCTCGCCACGGGAGCGGGGGCCGCGGACGGCTCGACCTGCCGGGCCAGCCGCAGATGCGGCGTCGCGCGCAGGCTGCGGATGCGCTCCTTCAGGCGCTCGGTGACCTGGCCGACACTCGACGGCCCGCCCGGCTTCGGGATCACGTCCACGGCGCCCGCGCGCAGCGCCTCGACGCTCGCCGCCGATCCGGACTTCGTCACGGAGCTGACGATGATCACGGGCATCGGGTGATGCTGCATCAGCTTGCGCAGGAACGTGAGCCCGTCCATGCGCGGCATCTCGATGTCGAGCGTGACGAGGTCCGGCCGGTGCTGCAGGATCATGTCGCGCGCGATGAAGGGATCGGCAGCGCCGCCCACGACCTCGATATCGGGCTCGCCGCGCAGGGCGTCGCCGATCATCTTCCGGACGATCGCCGAGTCGTCGACGATCAGCACACGGGTAGGCGGACGGGACAGGGGCATGGTGGGTCCTGTTTGTTAGGAGGCGGCCGCCAGCCAGATCGCCACGGGGCGGTCGTTGAGCGTGGCGCGCACCGCCCGGTCCCCGAGGTAGGCCACCGGCCCCCATCCGGCCGGCATCCGCGCCACGTCCGGGTGGCTCAGGTTGTAGACCTGGTCGGGATACGTGCGTGTCAGCCACGTGCCGCAGATCATGTTCGCCAGCTCCCCCACCATGTCGAAGATCGGCGCGTCGCCGGCCGCCTCGTCCGGCCCGCCGAGGAACGCGGCGAAGCACTCCTGTGCCACGTCCGCCGGCAGGGCGCAGCGCATGACGCCGTCGTGCTCGCCGCGGAAGCCCACCTCGGCGCACAGCCAGGTGGACTCGCCGCCGCAGCGCTCGGCAAAGAGGTCGGCCGGCTGCGGGTCGACGAACGCGAACAGGCTCCGCTCGGCGACGTCGGTGAGCGCCCCGGCCAGCACGTCGCTACTGTCCAGCAGCGGTAAGATCTGTGAGGACATCGCGCATCACCTCCGGCCGGAACGGCTTCTCGACATAGCACTTCACGTGCAGGTCGCTGACCTCCTCGCGACGGGCCGCCGATCCGTCGGTGGAGATGATCACGCGGACGAGGTCTGGCCACTGGCCGCGCCGCTCGATCTCGCGGAGCAGTTCCGTGCCCGTCATCACGGGCATGTTGATGTCCGTGAAGAGCGCGTGAATCGTCTGGGTCTCGAGCACCTGGATGGCCTCGGCCCCGTTCGCGGCCTCGTAGACGGCGCCAATCGGCACATCGGCCAGTCCGGCCACCCGTTTGATCATGGCGCGCATCATCGCGGAGTCGTCCACGATCAGGATGCTCAACGGTCGTACGGCGCCAGCGACGCTGGTGTCAGGCATGACGGCCTCTCTCCACTCTTCCTTAGAACTCGGCGATGACCGCCGCCCCCGATACGATCTGCACACGTCCCGTGCCGACCGCCATGTGCACGGTCCGGACCTGTGAGCCGCCGACCGACTCCCCCTTGATGAGCACGCCGAGCTTCCACAGCATGTTCTTCACGGCCAGGATGTTGCGCCGGCCGATGTTGAACGACGAGGCGCCGATCGCGTTCGCGACCTCGGCGCCGCCCGCCAGTGACACGACGGCGCGGCGCCGCTGCAGGCCGTACCGCTCGGCCGTCTGCACGAGCAGCGGCACGCCGCAGTCGGCAAACGCCCCCGGCTGCTCCAGGGCCCGCTGCGGGTTGATCTTCGATTCAGGCAGCAGGACGTGGATGAGGCCCGAGACGCGCGCCACGGGATCATGGACGCAGACGGCAACACAGCTCCCGAGGGCATGCGTCACCACCATGTCCTGCGCGCCGTTCGACACGGCGTACTCGCCGATCCCGACCACCAGCCGGCGGCCGACGGCGGCGGGCGTCCCGCCGGGGCCGGGCAGGCCAGGGCGCGGCGGCAGGGCGAGCGCGGGCACCGTCACGCCGGCCTCCGCATGTAGACGGCGGGCGCCACCCACTGCAGGCCGTGTGCCACCCCGTTCAGGCTTTCGGAGTGCGAGATGAAGAGGTAGCCGCGGGGCGCCAGATGGCGCTCCAGCATGCTGACGACGCGTTGCTGGACCGCGCGGTCGAAGTAGATCATCACGTTCCGGCAGAAGATGACATCGAACCGGCGCCCGACATCGCCCACCTCCAGGAGGTTGCGCTGCTCGAACGTGACCAGCCGCCGCACATGAGCCCCGACGCGCGCCAGTCCGGCCTGCGCGCCCAGGCCCTTCTCGAAGTGCCGCCGCAGCACCTCGCGCGGCAGATCGGCCACACGCTCCATCGGATAGACGCCCGGCCGCGCCTTCCCGAGGGCCTTGGTCGACATGTCGGAGGCGAGAATGCGCGCCCGCCCGATCTCGGCCTCGGTCATCGTGTCGGCCAGGGTCATGCCGAGCGTGTACGGCTCCTCGCCGCTCGAGCACGCCGCGCTCCACATCTCGAAGCCCGCGCCGCCCCGCGCGCGCCACTCGGGCAGCACACGGTCGCGGAGGATCTCGAAGTGCTGCGCCTCGCGGAAGAAGCTCGTGTGATTGGTGGCCATCGCGTCGAGGAGCCCCGTCAGCTCCTCGCCGCTCGGATCCGTCTCGACGACGCGCAGGTAGTCGCCAAACGACCGGAAGCCGCCGGCGCGCAGCCGCTTCTGCAGCCGCGCCACCACCAGCGCCTTCTTGCCGTCGTGCAGCGTGATCCCGCTCTTGTCGTACACCAGCTTGATGATCGCCGTCAGTTCGCGATCGCTGATGACGGGAGCGGCCTCGACCATGGTCATACGCGACTCCGCCGGGAACACGCCACGGATCAGGCCGCCTGCAGCGCAACCGTGCCTTCGGCGCCGAGCACGCGGTCGAGGTCCAGCAGGATCTTGACGCGGCCCTTCACCTTGGCCATCGCCTTGATGTAGTCGGTCGTCACGCGCTCCCCGAACTCGGGCGTCTGCTCGATCTCGGCTTCGCCGATGTTGAGCACTTCCGACACGGAGTCCACGACCATCCCCATCATCACACTCGAGGCGGCCAGCGCCACTTCCACGACGATGATGCACGTGCGCTCGGTGTAGTCCTGCGAATGGAAGCCGAACTTCAGGCGCAGATCGACGACGGGAATCACCTTGCCGCGCAGGTTGATCACCCCCTTGACGTGTCCGGGCACCTGCGGCACCGCCGTGATGTCCATCAGCTTGATGATCTCGCGCACCTTGAGCACGGGCAGCCCGTACTCCTCCTCACCGAGCGCGAACGTCAGATACTTCCCAGCGATACTCATCTCTCTGCTCCTTGTGCGGGCCCGCGGCCCGCAGGGGGCCCGTGCCGCCGCCGTCCTACGCCGCGCGCGACATGCCGCCGCGGGTCAGTGTCACGATGCTGCCACCGTCGAGAATCAGCCCGATCCGCCCGTCGCCCAGGATGGCGCCGCCGGCCACGCCGCGGACCTCCTTGAACTGGTCGCCGAGCGACTTGATCACCACTTCCTGCTTGCCGAGCAGCTCGTCCACGAGGACCGCCGCCAGCCGTCCGTCGTCGTCGACCACCACGACCGTGCCTTCCCAGGCATGGGCGATGTCAGCGCGGCCGATGCCGAGCAGTTCGTCGAGCCGCACGAGCGGGATGAGATGCTCCCGGACCTGCACCATGCAGGGTTGTCCGTGGACCGTATGCACGTGCTCCTGCCGCGGCCGCAGCGACTCGCGGACCGAGAACGTCGGCAGGACGAAGCGCTCCTCGCCCACCCGCAGCAGCAGTCCGTCGACAATCGCGAGCGTGAGCGGCAGCTTGATGGAGAACACCGACCCCTGGCCGGGCGTGCTCTGGATGTCGATGCGGCCGCGCAGCGCGTCGATGTTCCGTCGCACGACGTCCATCCCGACGCCCCGGCCCGAGATCTCGGTGATCTGGTCCGCGGTCGAGAAGCCCGGGCGGAAGATCAGCTGGTGAATCTCCGCGGGCGAGAGATCCGCATCCGGCGCCACGAGTCCGCGCTCCACCGCCTTGCGGAGGATCTTCTCCGTATTCAGCCCGCCGCCATCGTCCGCGATCTCGATGACGATGTTGCCGCTCTCGTGATACGCGCTGAGGGTCAGCCGGCCTTCGGCACGCTTGCCGGCGCCGACGCGGGTCTCCGCGTCCTCGATGCCGTGGTCGCAGCTGTTGCGCACCATGTGCATCAGGGGGTCATTGATCTCCTCGACCACCTTCCGGTCGAGTTCGGTCTCCTCACCCTCGAGGACGAGGTCGACCATCTTGCCCGACTTCTTCCCGAGGTCGCGCACGAGGCGCGCCATCTTCTGGAAGGTCTGCTTGATGGGCACCATGCGCATCGACATCGCGTTGCGCTGGAGTTCCCCGGTGATGCGGCGCAGCTGCGCGAGGTTTCGCGTGAGCCGTTCGTCCGCCACCCGCTGCAGCTCGGGGTCCTCGTAGATGATCGACTGGACAATGACGAGCTCGCCCACCATGTCCACCAGGTTGTCGAGCTTGCGGGTGTCCACCTTCACGGAGGCGTCGTCCTGCCGCCGCTGCGAGGCGCGCGCCGCCGGTTCGGGCGTCACGGCGCCGGTCGCGCCGGCGGCCATCGCCGCCTCGGCCACGATCGCCGTGTCCGCCGCGGCCGGGGCCCCGCCCCCGGCGGCCACCTGGTCGACGTGGTGCATCAACTGCTGGCGGTCGGGCTCGAGGTCCTGTCCCGGTTCGCCCGCGAGGCGGTTCCCGATGTCAGTGATCAGGGCCGTGAGCACGTCGACCGATTTCAGGATGACGTCGATCTCGGCCGGGCCCACCTGGTGCGCGCCGGAGCGGCAGAGGTCGAGCAGGTTCTCGACCTTGTGGGCGAGCTCCTGGACCGTCTGCACGCCGAGGGCGCCGGAGTTGCCCTTGACGGTGTGGAACGGCCGGAAGACGTCGTTCAACAGCTTGCTGTCGGTCGGGTGCGACTCGAGTTCGAGCACCGTCGCTTCGATCGAGCTGAGATGGTCGAGCGCCTCGGCGATGAACATCCCCGAGAGTTCCGGGTCCATCCGGAGCGCCTCGACGTCGGCCTCGACGGTGTGACCGGCGCCCTCGGGCGCGGCCAGGTCGAGGGCCGGCAGCGCCGGCATGGGGGCGTCGACGGGGCCGGAGGCGCGCCCGACGTCCTGCACCTCGAGCGCCGTCTTCCACTCGGTCCACGCCGCGTCCACGATCTGCACCGTGGTCAGCAGGTCGGATTTCGTGGCAATCGCCGACGCGCGCCGCACGATGCCGGCCAGCTCCTCGAGTCCGGGCAACCCGGCCGCCTCGAGAACCACGGCGAGACCCTCGAGCGCGGTGCGAAGGTCGTCAAGGGCCTGCGCGTCGTTCGAGACGACCACGTCCACGGCCGCGCGCGCGAGGCGCGCATCGATGTCCTGAATGAGGGTGTCGGTCATGTTGGGTCCGGGTCCACTGACGGCTGAATCCCCCACCTAATCGACGCCCACACGACAGAACTTGAACGGCCCGCGCGGCTTCGCACAGCCGCACTCCCCCGCCCGACGGCGAGCCGGGGCGCGGGCACCATGGACGCGCCGCTTCACCCTCTCCCTGAGGGCCGGAGGGGGCAGGCCGGCGTGAATGGAACGATGAGGGTGCGCTCTTGCCCCCTGCGCGCGCCGGGCGCACGCGGCAGGCGGCCGGGCTAGTGTCCTGGAACCGTGATTCGTCACACAATTCCCGGGCGAGGCATCCCGGCTGGCGGCGTTGCTCCGGGACTTGTGCAACGAATCACGGTTCCAGGACGCTAGGACGCGATGCGGGGCGCCGCGAGGGTCGCGGCGATGCCGTGGAGCCGGTCGCGAACGATCTCGGGCTGCAGGGGCTTGGCGAGATAGGCGGTGACCTGCAGCGACAGGCAGCGGCGCACGATGCGCTCGTCGGTCTGCGACGTCAAGACAATCACCGGGAGGTGCTTGGTGTGCCGCCAGGCACGCAGCGTCGCCAGCGTCTCGACGCCATCGAATCCGGGCATCTGGAGATCCAGGATCACGGCATCGGGCGCCTCGCGGCTGACCGTGTCGAGGGCGACCATGCCGTTGGCGGCCTCAATCACCTCGCCCTTCAGCTCGGTCGTGATGATCTGACGCAGGATCCGCCTGGTCACGGGGTCGTCGTCGACAACGAGTACCTTCACGGTCGTCCGCTCCTCAGCACCCACAATCGGCCACGGCGCCACCGGCTTGAGCGAGCGCCACCGCAGGGAGCGGCGGCTTACAACAACCGCGTGACCTCCTGCCGCAGCGTCTCGAACTCCTCGTGGAGGCTCAGGACGACCATGGGGTCGCCCGCCTCTTCCAGGCGGCCGAGGTCCTCGATGCGATGGCAGAGCGCCTGCAGCCGCAGCGCGCCGATGTTGCCCGCCGAGCCTTTCAAGCCGTGCGCCGCACGCTCGAGGCCACGGGCATCGCCGGCCGCCTGGGCGGCCGCCACCGCGGCCACCCGGGCCGGGGCATCCTCGAGAAACAGCGTGAGCACTTCGATCACGATGTCGGGTTCCCCCGGCTCGTTCAACTCACGCAGGCGGTCCAGGGTGGCGTGGTCCAGCACGGGCAGGCCGCTCATGTGTCGCCGTCCGACGCCTCGAGCGCGTCCAGCTCGGGCTTCACCACGCGCTCGTAGCAGTCCGGGCAACAGCTATGCGAGAACTGCACGTCGGCATGGTGCGTGATGTACGACTCCACCTGCTGCCAGTAGTTGCGGTCGTCACGGATGCGCTTGCAGTAGGAGCAGATCGGCAGCAGGCCCTGGAGCTGCTGGACGTTCCGGAGTGCTTCCTCGAGCCGCGCCACCCGATCGGCGAGCGCATGCTGCAGGTGGACGACGCGTGCGCCGACCTGGACGCGCGCCAGCAGTTCGCCTTCGTCCGCCGGCTTGGTGACGTGGTCGTTCGCCCCCGCCTTCAGCCCCTCGACGATGTCGACGCTGCGGCCGCGCGACGTGAGCAGGATCAGGTAGGCCGGCGTGTCGGTCGGCACGGCGCGCACCCGCCGGCACACCTCGGTGCCGTCGAGTTCCGGCATCATCCAGTCGAGGATCGCCAGCTGCGGGCCGTCCGCCCGCTGCAGCAGCGCCCACGCCTGCGCACCGTTCTCTGCCTGAATGACCTCGTAGCCCGCCTTCCGCAGCATCCCCGCCACGATACGGCGCGACCCGGCGTCGTCGTCGGCCACCAGGATCGTCAGGGGCACGGGTGAGGGGAGCGCGGCATCCACGGCCATCGTCGCTATCGTACTACCGCGACCCGGAGGTCGCCAGCCGTTCCATGACGCCCATCAGGGCGCCACCGGCAACCCGTCCTCGTCATCGCCCATGGTGCGCACGATGATCGACACGCGCCGGTTTCTCGGATCCAGGGCGTTGCCCGGCACGCGCAGCCGCGTGTCCGCGTAGCCGCGCACGCCGTACAGCTGCCCCGTGGCGAGGCCGCCGCGGAGCATCACCCGCCGGGCCGAGTTCGCGCGGTCGGTCGAGAGCTCCCAGTTGGTGTACCAGTCGGGGTTGGTGTACTGCCGGCTGTCGGTGTGGCCTTCGACGACCACCGGCCGGCCCGACCGTCCGATCTCTGCGGCGATCACCGCCAGGATCCGCTCGCTCTCCGGACGAAGCACGGCGCTGCCCGTATCGAAGAAGCTGATGTTCGACGACTCGAGCAGCTCGATGCGGAGCCCCTCGTTGGTCATCTGAATCTCGATCTGGTCCGAGAGCGACTTGAGCGCCGGTTGGGCCGCCAGCGAGTCCCGAATCTTCCCGGCCATCTCCTCGAGGTTCCGGCGCACGGCCGCGGCCGCATCCACGGACGGTGCCGCCGACGGCATCAGGCCCTCGCCCGCGCCGTCGAGCAGGCTCGAGTTCCGGTGCATCTCCTCGAAGCCCTTCGGATCGCGGAAGTAGCCGGAGACGCCGGCCTTGACCGGATCGCTCTGCCCCACAATCCACAGCACGAGGAAGAACGCCATCATCGCGGTGACGAAGTCGGCGTACGCCACCTTCCAGGCGCCGCCGTGGTGGCCGTGATGTCCGCCCTTCTTCTTGCGGACGATGATGACGGGGTCGACCTTGGCCATCAGGCCGCCTCGGCCACCTGCGCCTGATCGGCCTTCCCAAGCGCCTTGCAGAACTCCTCGGTCGCATCGAAGCTCGGGCGCACGTCGCTCGGGAGCACGCGGCGCGCGAACTCGACGGCGATCGACGGCGGGAAGCCCTTGTAGACCGCCAGCAATCCCGTCTTGATGCACTGGATGTAGCGGCCGTCGTCGCCGATGCGCGACTCCATCGCGGTGGCCATCGGCCCCACGAACCCGTAGCACAGGAAGATCCCGAGGAAGGTGCCGACGAGCGCGGCGGCCACCTTGTGGCCGATCTCCGCGGGCGGCCCGTCGATGGCGCCCATCGTGATCACGATGCCGAGCACCGCCGCGACGATGCCGAGGCCGGGCAGCGCATCGGCCGTGCCGCGCAGCGCCGACGACGGCTTCAGCTCCTCGTGGTGGTGCACCTCGATGTCCTCATCCATCAGGCTCTCGAGGTCGAAGGCCGAGATACCGCCGATGATGATCACCTTGACGGAATCGGCCAGGAAGTCGAGGGCGTGGTGCCGGGACAGGAAGTTCGGGTAACGCGACAGGATGGTGCTCTTGGCCGGATCGTCGAAGTGCGCCTCGAGCGCCATGACGCCCGACTGCTGTACCAGCTTGAAGAGCTGGTACTGGAGGCCCAGCAGTTCGAGATAGTCGTTCTTCGTGAAGCCCCCCTTGAGCATGGCGGCGCTCTGCCCGAAGATCCGCTTGATCACCGCCACGGGCGTGGCAATCAGCAGCGCGCCGAGCGCCGAGCCACAGATGATGATGACCTCGGACGGCTGCCAGAGGACGCCGAGGACGCCGCCGTGCATCAGGTAGCCGCCACCGACGGCAACAACCACGATCACGCTTCCAACGATTACGAGCATAGGGGCTTCGCTCCGGCGCCATGGCGCCTGCACCTGCAGGGCCGGCCACGCACCAGGAATCGGCACCTGTGCGCGTGCGCTTGAGTGCGGCGCACGCCGGGCGCACGCGGCGGCGTCACGCGGCCGCGCGCTCGACGGCGTTGCGCAGGTCCCGCAGGGTGACGGGTTTGGGGAGGACGCCGCAGATGGCCTCGGGCCGCCCTTCGATCTCGTGCCCCCAGCCCGTGAGCAGGAGCACCGGCACGCCGGGGCGCAACCGGCCCGCCTGCATCGCCAGGGCCAGCCCGTCCATGTCGGGCATGCTGAAGTCGGTCAGGATGAGATCGATGGGCCGCTCGACCAGCCGCTGCAGCCCTTCCCGTCCGTTGGCGGCTGTCGTCACGTCGTGCCCGAGCAGCCGCAGCATCTCGGCCAGGCTGTCGCGTACCTCCGGCTGATCGTCGACGAGCAGCAGGCGGCGCCCGGCGTGCGGCAGCCGTGGCGGCTCCATCGGCGCCAGCGGCACGTTCGCCCTGGCGGGGGGCGCGGGGGCGCCGGCGCGGACCCACTCGCGCAGATCCCGGGTCAGGCGCGCGGCGTTCTCGGCGGCCGCGCGGATCGCGTCCGCCTCGCGGTGCCTGGGGCTGCCCTCGGGCTCGAGCGAGAGCAGCCACTCCGCATGACCCAGCACGGTCGTCAACGCGTTGTTGAGATCGTGGATGATTCCGCGTACTTCCACGTCAGATCCTTGGGCTTTCCGCGATCCGCTATCGGCTATCAGCTCTCAGCCCGGCTAGTGAACGACGACCGATTCGGTGTCGAGGGCCCGCAGCCAGGCCTGAACCATGCGCGGATCGAAGCGGCTGCCGGCCGCGCGTACGAGCTCCGCGCCCGCCTGCGACGCGCTGACCGGATCGCGCATGCGCCCCGTCCACGTCAGCGCGTCGTAGCTGTCGACGACGGCGATGAGGCGCGCCGCGAGCGGGATGTCCTCACCCTTGAGCCCGCGCGGATAGCCGGAGCCGTCCCACGCCTCGTGCGACGCGAGCACGATGTCGGCGGTCTCCCGCAACGGCGGGGCCACGGACAGCACGTTGTAGGCGACCTGCGGATGCGTCCGCAGGACCTGGATCTCGTCGTCGCTGAAGGCGCCCGGCTTGAGGAGCAGCGACGGCGGCAGCGCGAGCTTCCCGATATCGTGGACGAGCGCGGCGCGGTCCACCGCCTCGAGGGTAGGGCGGTCGAGCCTGAGGGCTTCCCCGAGTGTCACCGCCATCCGCGCCACGCGCGTCGCGTGGGCGGCCGCCTCGGGGTAGTCCGCGGCCAATTCCGCCATCAGTCGCTCGAGTCCGGCGCGCGACACGGTGTCGCCGCTTCGGAGCGCCGCCACCATCGCCCGCGTCCGGGTGTCAATCGAGTCGCGGAGGGCGTCGCGCGCGTCGGCCGCCTGCCGCGCCTCCTGGCGCCACTTCACCGCGCGCCCCACCGCCTCGAGCAGTTCGGCGCGGCTGAACGGCTTGAGCAGGTAATCCATGATGCCGACGCGCATGCCTTCGACCGCCGCATCGAAGCTCTGCCAGCCCGTGCACATGATCAAGGCGATGTCGTGCTGGCGCTCGCGCAGGCGCCGGGCCAGCCAGACGCCGTCTTCGCCCGGCAGGGCCAGGTCGAGCAGGGCCACATCCACCGACGGTTGATTCGCGACCGCGTCCAGTGCCTCGTCGGCCGCGCCGGCCAGCGAGCAGCGGTAGCCTTCCGCCTCCAGCCACTCGCCCATCATCTCGCGGACGGCTTCTTCGTCGTCCACCACCAGAATGTTTCCGCTCATGTTCCGTCCCGTCTGTTTCGCCTGCCGACACGTACGTCGTCCACCGGGCAGGGCTGGGCGCCGCCGTCGTTCACGACCGGAAGGAAGCCGTCGGCCTGACGCCCGGGGCCGTGCCCGGACACGCCGGCTCCGCCGGCACGAGGTCGCCCATCTGGGGGGTGGACGTTTCGTGCCTCAGGAAAACATTCGGCAACGGGGCGGAGAACTTGAACGGTTTTCCGACACCCCCGGAACTGGTCAGCACTTTGCACCAGCGCACTTTGCGCCAGGAGGGATTCAAGAATCGGCGGCCGGGGCCGATTGGGGGAACGATGCGAATTCTGATCGTCGACGACGAGGCGGATATCGTGGACATGCTGGCCGGCGTCTGCCGGCAGGACGGCCACGAGGTGACCGCGTGTACACGATCGCTCGACGCGCTCAACCACGTCGATCGGGAGCCGGTGGATCTGCTGATCACCGACATCTCGATGCCGGCCCCGGACGGGCTGGAGCTGGTGCGGCTCGCCCGCGCCAAATATCCGGACCTGATGGCCATCGTGATCACGGGCTACGCGGCCCGCTATCCGCTGGACGAGGTCCTCGGCGCGGGCGCATCAGACCTGTTGCTCAAGCCCTTCCGCATGGAGGAGCTGCGGCTGCGGGTGGGCCTGGCGGCCTCGCGGCTCCAGACGATCGCCAGCCTGCGGGCGCAGCAGCGCGGCCTGCAGGAGATTTCCACCGAGATGATCCGAGGATTGCAAAATGAACTCGAACTTGCACGCCGTCTGGCCCCGCACCCCGGCGACGCGGCTTCGACTGCCGGCCGCTGACCTCCCGGGCCACCAGCCCCACCTGGCTGCCGTCCTCGGCGCGTGCGCCGGGCTGGCCGGCGAGCCGTCGATCGATGTCGTCTACGTGACGCTGCCGGGGGGCGACGACCTGTTTCGTCTGGCCTCGCGCACGGGCGCGCGGCTCGGCCCGGCCGCCTGCGTGGATGCCCTGCGGGTGCGGTCGGCGACGACGGCGTCGCCCGAGGACGCGGCGGATCTGGGGGTCGTGAGCCTCGGCGCCGGGCTGCGCCCTGCCGAGCTGCGGGCGGCGGTGCGGCTGGCGCATCAGCTCGCGTGCCGGCGCGTGCTGTTCGTGCTGCCCGCGGGCCGCGCGTCGGCCGACACGGCGCGTGCGCTCGGGGAGGTGAGCCGGGTGCTCTCGCCGTTTGCGCGCGTGGACAGTGGCACCTTCGGCCCCTGGAGCCGTCAGCCGGACTTCGTCGCGCTGCAGTTCGACCCGTCGCCCGAAGACGGCGTCGCGATGGCGGCGTAGTCCGATGGCCCCACACGCCGAGGCGGCGGCCGCGCCGGTCGCGCCAGGCCGGCGGCACTACCCGAAGGGCAGCACCCTCAGCCGCGAGGGCGAGGTGGACTTCGGGTGGTTCGTCCTGCAGTCGGGGCGGATCGGCGTGTTCAAGGGCGGCGCCGAGATCGAGGTCTTCGACGAACCGGGCGTGGTGTTCGGCGAGCTGAGCGGCATCCTGCAGCGCCCGCGCACGGCGTCGCTCGTCGCGCTCGATGATGCCGACGTGCTCTACCTCACGGCCGACCTGGACGATCTCATCACCCATCACCCTACCGTCACACGCAAGCTTCTTGTGATGCTGGCCGAACGGCTCGCCGAGACGACCGAGGCCTTCTCGGTCTGCGTACACGACGCGCCACGGGGCTGACCCCGCGCTGACGCGATTCACCGCCCGGCATCCGCCTTGCACTACCGCGGTCGGCTCCCCCGTTGATCCCTGATTGTCAGCGGGAGCGTGACAACGGCTGTCGTCCGTCCGACCCGACCGTCGGCCGGCCGACGATACATGTGCATCCCGATGGCGACACTCCTCAAGTGCGGCGGTCTGTTCCTCCACGTCCCGAAGACGGGGGGCAACTGGGTCCGGGACGTTCTGGACGCACACGACCTCGTGTACGCCCACATCGGGGGCAAGCACGCCGGGCCACGCCAGCTCGCGCCGCTCGAGCGGCTGCTCCAGGTGCCCCATCGCTACGACCGGCCGAATCGCCCCCTCTTCAAGTTCTGCTTCGTCCGGCATCCACTGCGTTGGTATGAGTCCTGGTACCGGATGAACGTCGCACGCGGCTGGCCCACCTGGGACGAGGACGAGGAGGCGTGGAACCCGTCGGTCGAGCTGAACGGGCTTGGCGCGCCGGACTTCACCCGCTTCATCGAGAACGTCCTGACCCGCCGGCCGGGCTTCGTCAGCGATCTCTTTGACTACTACGCGGGTGACGCCCACTTCGTCGGCCGGCAGGAGACCATGGCCGAGGACCTCGCGGCCGTCTTCGCGACGCTCGGCATCGCCCTCCCGGCCGCCAGCCTGCGTCGTCGCGCGCGCGTCAACGTGAGCGACGAGGCCTCCGTGTCGCTTGCGCCGGCGCTGCGGCAGGACGTCGAGGCCTCCGAACGCCGGGGGTACGAGCGCTACGGCTACACGCGGGAGGCGCCGTCGCCGGATTCCCCCACCACACACGGGGAGCGTCTCGTCCCGATCGCCCTCGGCCCGGGCCCCTTCACGCCCGCCGGCGGCGTGGCCTGGCGCGCACCCGTGCCTGCCGTCGTGCATCTGGCAGACACGCAGGAGTTCCCGTGCCGCTCGCCGCTGCAGCTCTACGAGGACGGCCGGCCGCTGCCGCACGCGCATGCGCTCCATGACGACGTGCGCACGACCGGCCGGGGCCGCTTCTCGCACTGGGAGCACGCGGTCGTGTTCTCCACGAGCGACAACAGCGACCCCAACACGAACGGGCGCCGCTACACCGCCGACTGGGCCGTCGCCGCACCGGGCGTCGTGACGACGCTGCGGCAGCGTCCCCCCGTCGAGACCCTCGGAGCCACGCCGTGATCAATCCACACTTCGACCACCATCGCGTGATCTGGAAGGACACGTACAGCGGCCAGTACGGGCCCGTCGAGTACGGCCAGCAGTTCGACGACCAGTGGAAGCTCTTTCTGGAAGCGCGCGACGGGTTCACGCGGCACACGGGCGTCGAGACGGATGATGCCTGGATCGATGACCGCGTCTACGACCTCACCGGCCATCGGGGTCTCGTGTCCGGGACAGGACGCGCGGTCGAACGTCAGGTGGGCGGCGCACAGTCGCTCGATCTCCGCTTCAGCGCCGAGTACTTCCGCGACAAGCGCTGCATCGACATCGCCTGCGGCGCCGGACGCTGGACGCGGGCGCTGCTGGCCCTCGGCGCCCACGTCAAGTCGGTCGATGTCTCCGAGCACGGCCTCGCCTCCGTGCGCCGGTTCAACGCCGACGTCGAGCGCCTCGACCTGTTCGAGATCAGCCACCGCGCGGACCTGCACGCGCGGTTCGACTTCGCCATCTGCTGGGGCGTGGTGATGTGCACCCACGACCCGCGGTTGGCATTCGCCAATGCCGCAGCGACGGTGCGGCCGGGGGGCTCCCTCTACGTGATGGTCTACGCGCCGACCTACCACAACAGCCCGGAGGTCCTGCGGCAGCGCCGGCACTACCACCAGACGTTGCGCTCCCTCGACGAGCGTCTCGCCTACGTGCACGAGGTCGCCGACGATCCGGCCAACGCGATCAATCACATGGACATGCTGAACCCCTTCTACAACTGGGTGGTCGAGGAGGCGACCATCCACGAGTGGTTTCGCGCGCATGGCTTCACGAACGTGGTGACGTTGAACACGTCGGAGCGCGATCCGGTCGCCTACCACATCGTCGGAACGAGGCGGCCGTTTGCCTCGCCGCGGTTCGACGACCACGGCGTCCGCGTCGTGCAGGCGGTCGAGATCGACGCCGCCACGGTGCGGCCACTTGTCGCCTTCGCACCGGAGCAGGGGCATGCGTGGGAGACGCGGCTCCCGGAGCACCGGGAGATCGCCGACTCGATGGACACGCCCACCCGGTCGCGCCTCGTGTTGCTCGAGGACGGCCGCCCGCTCCCCCTCCGCCACAGCCTGCACGCGGATGTCCGAAGCCGTGGCGCCGGCCAGTACTCCCACTGGTGCGACACGTTGATCTGGTCCACGCCGGACAACTCGGATCCATCGACCAATGGGCGGACCTACGCCGTGGCCTTCGAGCGGTGAGCCGTGCCATGACCACCGACGTCGTGGCCGGGCTCGAGGCCGAGTATCGCCGGTTCATGGCGCACGCCTCGATCCACGGCGAGGGACCCGGCCGCGCGGAGATTCTCGGGTGGGATCTCGAGTACACGTCACCGAGTGCGCTCAGCGCGTTCGTGGATCAGATCGGGTACCGGCGCATGAACGATGCGGTCCTCGAACCGGACCAGCCCGTCATCCTCGACTGCGGCGCCAACATCGGCTACACGGTGCTGCACTACAAGCGCTTGTTCCCTCGCGCGCGGATCACGGCGTTCGAGCCCGACCCGCTGTTCGCCCCGATCCTCCGGCGCAACCTCGCCCGCAACGGCGCCGATGACGTCGAGATCGTCGAAGCGGCGGTCTGGACGCGAGACGGCCATGCCCCGTGGATGGTGGAGGGCAAGGACGGATCCCGGCTGGCCACCGCGACCGGCGGCGCCCCCGATGTCGAGGTCGCCACCGTGGATCTGGCGCGCTACCTGAACCAGGACATCGACCTGCTCAAGCTCGATATCGAGGGCGCCGAGTTCGACGTGGTGCCACACGTGGCCACGCATCTGCACCGTGTACGCAACGTCCTCGTCGAAGGCCACATCGTCGATCAGTCGACGTTCGACGGATTGGCAACGCTCCTCACCACGCTGCGCGGGACGGGCTTCACACTGGCGCTCAACACCTACGGCCCGTGGCGCGATCTCACGCGCCGGCCGTGGCCCGCCCCGCTCCATGCGGAGCAGTACCTGCTCATCAGCGGGTGGCGCACTGAGCCGCAGGCGGTCGAGCGCACGCCGACGTATGCGCCCTATGTGGGCCTCGCGTTGCACGACCAGTGGATCGACCCGCGCGGCGCGCAGGAGGCGCGCGTCCACCGCATCCTCGCGGGCCTGGCCTGCGACCCCTCCGCGTGGGTGGCCATGCCGATGTCCGGTCCGTTCCAGCCGGGTGGCGGTGCGTGCGTCACGTGGCGCGTGCCGGCGGGCGCCGTGCCGGGCGATGCGGAGGGACGCAGCGGCGCCTCGACCCTCATCCTCGAGGACGGGCATCCCCTCGGTCCCGGCCAGGTGCAGCACGACGTCATTCGGACACACGGCGCCGGACGCTTCTCGCACTGGGAGTCGCACCTCTACTGGTCCACGTCCGACAACTCGGACCCCAACACGAACGGGCGGCGGTACACGGCGATCTTCGAGCGCGCGCCGGTCCCGGCAGAAGTGCCGTCCACGCAGGGCGATGCCGCGCTCCGTGTCTGACGCCACCACGCTGGCGTCGCCGGGTCCGGGCACCGCGGACGGGACATCCGTGAAGGCGGTGGACGGCGCGGCCTTCATCCGTGGCGGGGCCGGCTGGATCGCGGTCCACAGCGCGCGCGATCCGCTCCGCGAAGCGGACGCGCAAGTGACCCGCGCCCTTGGTGACGGCGCGACGGACCTGCTGGTGGTCATCGGGCTCGGCCTCGGCCACGTACTCGAGGTCCTGACCGCGCGGCAGTGGCCGGGACGTGTGCTGTCGCTCGAGCCGGAACCCGCCCTTGTGGCGCTCGGGGCGGCGCGTCCCTCAGTGCAGGCATGGCTCGGCATGGACCGGCTGCGCATCATCGCGGCGCCGGCGTTCCACGACACGCAGGAGACCTGGCGCTGGTTCGACGGCGACGCGGCCGCGCCGCCCATCCTGGTGAATCCACCGCTGGCGCGCGTCAGGCCAGACGGCGTCCGCGCCGCCATGGCGTGTCTCGAGCGCTTGCGGTTCGGCGCGCGTGCGAACGTGGAGGCCCAGCGCGCCCTCGGGGCGCGCTACTTGCTCAACACCCTGGCCAACATCCCCTCTCTCGCACGTGAGCGGAGCGTCCTCGCCCTGCAGAACCAGGCACTCGGGCGGCCCGCCGTGGTCATCGGGGCTGGCCCCTCGCTCGATCAGAACCTGTCCGCCCTCCGAGACGTGGGGGCACGCGCCGTCATCATCGCCGTCGACACGGCGCTACGTCCCTTGCTCACGGCGGGCATCGCACCCGACTACGTCGTGGCCCTCGACGCCAGCGAAGCCAATGCCCGGCATCTCTGCGACCTGCCGGCATGCCCCGGCACGTCCCTTGTGGCGGAGGCCAGCCTCGATCCCGTCGCCCTCGACGCCTTCCGAGGACGCACCTTCTTCTTCTCGGTGAGCCCGCACCAACCGTGGCCCTGGCTCGAATCGCATGGCGTCTCCAATGGGCGCCTCGACGCATGGGGATCAGTGCTCACCGCGGCCTTCGACCTCGCGCGCCGGATGGGGTGTCACCCCGTCGTGTTCGCGGGGGCCGATCTCGCATTCACGGATGACCGCGCCTACTGCGCCGGCATCACGAATGAGATCGACTGGCGTCGCGACGCGGCGTGGGGCATCTCCTGGGAGACGCAGCGCGTACAGCAGCTGGCGGCGTGGACCACCGTCGAGGCGCCCGGCGTGCATGGGGCCCCGGTGCGCACCGCGCCGCATCTTCTGGCGTTTCGGGACTGGATCGTCGAACAGGCACAGCGTCGTGATGGACCCCGAATCATCAACGCCACGGGCGGCGGCGTGCTGTCCGGCCCCGGGGTCGAGCAGGCCGGGCTCGCCACCGTCGTCGCGGGCTGGCCCGCGAGGGGCACCACGGAACGCAGCGCATCCGGCGAGACGCGTACGCCCGCCATCGAGAACGCCGCGCTGCTGGCCGCCGCCGCCAGCGTGGCGGCCGGTCACGCGCCGATGCCGGTGGAGTGGCTCACGTTTGCGGACGGCCTGACCGCCGACGGGATTCGGACCCGGATCGGCCAGGCACTGGCGGCCAGTCCGCCGCAGCCACGATCGACGAGCCATGCCCGCGCACGCGCGCGACTGGACGAGGACTGGATCGAGCCCCTGGTGGCCCACCTCCCGCTCGTGCCGATGCGGCTCCATCCGAACCGCATGGAGGCCCATGCGCCTGGACTGCGCCGCTATCGGTTCCGCACCGCCTCCGCCCGCGTGACGTTCTCCGCGCTTCGGTTGCCGGACGAGGCCCTGTGCGAGGACGACCACCCGCTGCGCCGGCTGCGGCACCTCAACCGGGTCGCCACCGGGGACTGGTGTTCGTGGCGTGACGAACTGCTGTTCGGCAGCCTGGACGGTACGGACCCCCGGCACAATGGACGGGCGTACACCTTGCTCGTGCCTCCGGCGATCGCGTACCTCGAAGCCCTCCCGCTCAACGAGATCCTCACGCACGGCCTCTAATGGGGTGTCGTAGACGATCGACTACCGGCCCACGCTGGACTGGGCTGCCGGACCGCGTCCGAGGTATCTGGCACCCGCCTTGCGGACTCCATGGGCAGCGATGGCACCTGCTCCGCTCGAACACACGGGATCGGCAGATTCTCTGGCCTTTTCCCCGGTGACGGCACACCGTCCCGCCGGCCCATGGCAGTTGGCCGGCCTTCGTGTCGCCGTGCCGACAGCCACGGCGCTGACGCGCGTGCTCGTCCTTCGTTCCTGCCGGACCGAAGTCTTTGCGCAGGCCGTCGCGGCCCTCACCGAGCAGCTCGGCCCCGTCGAGGTGACCGCGCTCTCGCATCCCGGGCACGTCGAGGCCCTGACCGCGGCCGGGGCACGGCACGTGGTCGAAGTCACCGGACGGCGCTTCGGCCTCGTCCGCACCCCCTGGCGCACGATTCGCGCGCTGCGCCGCGAGCGGTTCGACCTCGTCGTGGTCCCCCAGATGTTCGACGACGATGTGGCGCACTGCGAGGTGCGGCAGCTCGCCTTCGCGCTGGGCACAGCGCGGCTCGGCGACTTCACGGTCGCGCGCGGGCTGTCGGTGCAGCCGCGTCAGGCCTGGCGCCGGCCGCTCTGGCACTGCACGTGGCGCGCGCCGCTGCGCGCCCTCGACGTGCCGGCCCTCTTCCTGCTCATGGCGGCGGCCAGGGTCTGGCCCCGCCGCGCCGTGCGCCCCGCGATCAGACCGCGCGTGCTCCACGTCATCACGACCTGGGGCGTCGGCGGCGCGCAGGTGCAGCTCGCGTCACTCGCCGCGCGCACCGCCGCACGTCACTGGGACGTGGAGATCTTCGTCCTCGGCCAGTCCGACGGCGACTTCTCCGCGCAGCACCTGGCGGATGCCGACGTGCCCGTCCGCTACGCCAAGGCGTTCCCCGACATGGCGGCGACCGTGCTGGAACTCGCCGCGCTCTGCCGGCGGGAGCGCTACGACGTGGTGCACACCTGGCTGTTCCTCGCCAACGTCCTCGGCGCCACCGCGGCGCGTCTGGCCGGCACACCGCATGTCATCTCGGGCGTCCGCAACCTGAGCCTGTGGAAGCGCACGTGGTACGCGCGGCCGTGGTATCGCCTGGCGGATACGGTGGCCGCCCGGCTATGCGACGTGCTCACCGTTAACGCCACGGCGCTGCGCGACGACCATGCGGCGTGGGCGCGTGTGCCGGCCTCGCGCATCCACGTCGTGCCGAACGGCCTCGACCCGGCGCGCCTCATCCACGACCGCCCCTCGGCGCGCACGGCCCTGCGCCACGAACTCGGCCTGCCGTCGGACGCGGTGGTCCTCGGCACCGTCGGCCGGCTGGCGCCCGAGAAAGACCACGAGACGTTCCTGCGCATCGTCGCGGGCCTGCACGCGCAGGGTCACGCCGTCACCGCCGTGATCGCCGGCGACGGGGAACGTCGCGCCAGTCTGGAGGCGGCCGCCGCGTCCCTCGGCCTCGCGCACCACGTACGCTTCCTTGGCACGCGCAGCGATGCCCCGCGTGTGCTCGCCGGCCTCGATCTCTTCCTCCTCACGTCGCGGATCGAGGGCATGGCCAACGTGCTGATCGAAGCCGCGATGCTCGGTGTGCCCACGGTCGCGACGGACGCGGGGGGCGCGGCCGATGTCCTGATCGACACGGAGAGCCTCTTCCCCGCGGGCGACGTGGCCGCCGGCATCGCCGCCACGAGGCGGATACTCGGCGCGCCCCGCGTAGCCGAGGACGTCGCACGGGCCACACGGGCACACGCGCTGGCGGCCCTCACGGCGGATCGCAACGTGGCGCGCTGGTGGTCGCTCTACCCCCGCCCCCTGATGGACGGACCCACGTCATGACCGAGACCCCCGCCGCGATCCACGCAGCCAACCTGGCCGCCCTCGCCCGTGCGCAGGGCGTGGCGCCCACGGCCATTGCCCGCGAGGTGACGTGCACCGTCTCGGCCACCACGCCGCCCCCCACGCTGTGGCTCTCGCTCGACTGCCTCTACACCCTCGCTACCGCTGGAGTGCTCTGATGAAGCCCGATCTCGTTCGCCTGTTGTGCTGCCCGTCCTGCGCGGATGACCTCACGCTCGCCACCCCCGGCACCGTCGACGGCCAGGTGCACGAGGGCGCGCTGGTCTGCCGCGGCTGCACCGCCTCGTACCCGATCGTGCGCGGCATCCCGCGCTTCGTCGAGTCCGACGGCTACGTGGGCAGCTTCTCGTACGAGTGGAACCGCTGGAACCGCGTGCAGCTCGACGTGGCGAACGGCCGCACCGAGTCGGAAGACACATTCATCGAGAAGACCGGGCTCCGTCCCGAGGACCTGCGCGGCAAGCTCGTCCTCGACGTCGGCTGCGGCGCCGGGCGCTTCCTCGACATCGCCTCACGCTGGGGCGCGCGCGTCGTCGGCATCGACTACTCGTTCGCCGTCGAGGCCTCGCAGACCAATGTCGGCAGTCGCGACAACGTCGATGTCCTGCAGGCCGACGTCTTCCGGCTGCCCTTCAAGCCGGAGATCTTCGACGTGATCTTCTCGATCGGCGTCCTGCACCACACGCGCGATACGCGGGAGGCGTTCCTCCGCCTGCCGCCTCTCCTGAAGAACGGCGGCACCATCGCGGTGTGGCTCTACTACTACACCGATCCGGTCTACCGCGCCGCGTCGGACTTCTGGCGCGCCATCTTCTCGCGGGTTCCGAACGGGCTGGCGTACGCGTGGTGCTGGCTGCTCGTGACGCTCTTCGCCCCGCTCTACACGAGCGCCCTGATGAAGAAGGCGCCCTTCTGGCACCTGCCGCGCGTCCTGCCGGTGAACACGCACGAGGACTTCCGCTGGCGCGTGCTCGATACGTTCGACTGGTGGACGCCGCGGTACCAGGACAAGGACTGCTCGCCGACGCGCGTGCTCGGCTGGTTCCAGGAGGCCGGCCTCCGCGATGCGGAGATCCTCGACTACCCCACCGCCATGCGCGCGCGGCGTGACGATGCCGGGCAGCTCCCGGTGCTGCACGACTCGCTGCCCGCGCTCGAGGGGGCGCGCTACGTCGTCTTTGGCGCGGGCGCCGGCGGGGAGCACGCGCTCCGGACGCTCGAGGCCTTCGGGCTCGCGGCGCAGGTCGTGGCCGTGTGCGACAACGCGCCCGCGAAGGCCGGCACGCCCTTCCACGGCCACACCATCCGTCCGTTCGCGTCGCTGGCGCGTGAGGACTACGACTTCGTTATCATCGCGTCGCTCCCCGGCCGCGCTGCCATCGCGCGGCAGCTGAACGACGCCGGCCTCGTCGAGCGGCGGCAGTTCGGGACGGTCGAGTTCATCGCGGACCTGGCCCTGCCGGTCACGCGGCTGCTCGCGGCCTGACACGGACAGCGCAACACCATGTGCGGCATCGCAGGCATGTTCGGACGCCCCGACCAGGGCACGGTGAGGCGGATGGCCTCCGCCATGGTCCACCGTGGCCCGGACGATGAAGGGTTCCACGTCGACGATGACGTGGCCCTCGGGTTCCGGCGGCTGTCGATCATCGACGTCGCGGGCGGCCGCCAGCCCCTCACCAACGAGGACGGCTCGGTCTGGCTCGTCTTCAACGGCGAGATCTACAACCACCTGGAGCTGCGCGCCGGCCTCGAGGCGCGCGGGCACCAGTGCCGGACGCACAGCGATGGCGAGGTCCTCCTGCACCTCTACGAGGAGCGGGGCGTCGACTTCGTCGACGCGCTGAACGGCATCTTCGCCTGCGCCCTCTGGGACAGCCGCGCACGGCGCCTGGTCCTCGCCCGCGACCATCACGGCGTGAAGCCGCTCTACTGGGCCGAGGCCGAGGGGACGTTCCTCTTCGCGTCCGAGCTGAAGGCCATGCTCGCGAGCGGCCGCGTGTCGCGCGAGATCAACCGGGAGGCCGTCGGGCAGTACCTCACCTACCAGGCCGTGCCGCCGCCGCTCACGATGGTGGCCGGTGTGCACGCGCTGCCGCCGGGGCGCGTGCTCGTGCGCGAGCAGGGCACGACGACGACCCGCACCTACTGGACGCCGCCGCGCCAGGACGCCACGCCGATCACCGACAGCACCGAGGCCATCGCGCTGGTGCGCACCGGGCTCGAGCAGGCCGTCGCGCGGCAGATGATGTCGGAGCGACCCCTCGGCCTGTTCCTCTCCGGCGGCGTCGACTCGAGCGCGCTGGTGGCGCTGGCGGCGCCGCGCGTCCCGCACCGGCTCAAGACGTTCTCGGTCGGCTTCGTCGGCGCCGATGAGCAGGTGCTCACCGAATGGCCCTGGGCGCGCATCGTCGCCGAGAAGTACGACACGGATCACCAGGAAGTCGTCCTGACCGAGTCGATGTTCCGCGAGGCGCTGCCGCATGCGTTCTCGGCGATGGACCAGCCGACCTCCGACGGCCTCAACGCGTACTGGGTCTCGTGGGCCGCGGCCCAGCACGTGACCGTGGCGCTGTCGGGGACGGGCGGTGATGAACTCTTCCTCGGCTACCCGCGCGACGCACACCTGCTGGCGCACGCCGAGGCCGCCGCGCCGTGGCGCTCCCTGCCTGCCGGCTACGTCCGCGGGGTGATGCGCGCGCTGGACCGGCTGTCGCCGTCGAGCCTCTGGCCCGGCGCCGCGCGGACGCTCCGCGCGTTGCGGGCGTCGGCGGGCCTCGACCGCGAGTTCGTCACGTCGAACAGCATCGCGATCTTCGACCTCGCCGAACGCGACGCCATCGTCTCGCGTGAGCTCGCCGCGGCCCATGGGCCGTTTGCGGACCCGGCGTCGTGGCTGGCCGCCGACGTCCCCGCCGACCCCGCGCGCCCCGGCGACTGGATCGCGCGCCTCGAGCAGCGGGCGTACCTCTCGTACGTCCTGCTGCGCGACATCGACGCCATGTCGATGGCGCACTCGCTCGAAGTCCGCGTGCCGATGCTCGACCCGCGATTCACCGAGGCGGCGGCGCGCATCCCCTGGGAGATGAAGCTCCGCGACGGCACCGGCAAGTGGGTGCTGAAGCAGGCGCTGCGGGATCTGCTGCCCGACGAGATCCTGTTCAGGCCGAAGATGGGGTTCGGCCTGCCCTACAACACCTGGATGCGGCGCTCGGTGGCGCCCCTGCTCCACGACCTGCTCTCGCCCGCGCGCGTCCGGCGTCGCGGGGTGTTCGATCCCGCGGGCGTCGAGCGGCTGAAGGCGCGCTTCTTCGCCGGCGACGATGGCGCGTGGCGGCGGCTCTGGACGCTCTTCGTGTTCGAGGGATGGGCGACCGAGGTTCTGGATGCCGGAGTGGAGACCCTCGATGTGGCGGCCTGAACGCATCCTGCTGCTCCGGACCGGCCGTCACCTGGCGACCGCGCTCCACACGCTTGCGCGCGTCTCGCCCGGGTGCGAGGTGACGGTCGTCGCCACTCCGGGCGCCGAGTCCTCGCTGGCCGGCTGCGGCATCGGCCCCGAACGCACGCTGATCTACGACGCGCGCCCGCAATTCGAGGCGTGGCCCTTCCTGACGAGCGGCCTGTACCGCCGGGCGCGGCACACCGGGTACGACCGCGTTGTGGTCCTCTGGCTGGACCCGCACGGCGCCGCCTCCGCCAACGTGGATCGCACGGCGTTCCTGCTCGCCCCGGGCGGGTTCGAGGCCATCACGCCCGATGGGCTGATCACGACGCGGCGCGCCGGGCCCGTCCTCCGGCGCCAGGCCGTCATCGCACTCGCGAGCCTCGTGACGCTCGCCACCATTCACCTGCTGCTCGCCATTCCCGCGCGCCTTGCCAGGACCATGGCCGTCCTGCGACGCGCGCCGAGGGCCGCCTCATGACCTACCGCATGCTCCACGTCCTCGAGGCCTTTGCGCCCGGCGGCATGGAGACCACGTTCCTCCGCCTGCTGCAGGCCATGCCCCGGCACGGCGTGTCGCACGAGGTGCTCGCGTTCCACGATGGCCCGCTCCGCGAGGCGTTTGCGGGGGTGGCCGATGGCGTCCACGTCACGTCACGTCCGGCGGGCCTGCACCGCCTGCTCGGCGATGGCTGGGACGTCGTCCACGTGCTGTTCGACCGGTGCGCGTACCGCCTGGCGCCCTTCCTGCTGGGGCGCACCGACGCCGCCTTCGTCTACTGGAAGGGCTACGACCTCGCGGGGATGTTCCGCGTCGAGGGCGACTTCGCGTGGACGCCGGACGTCACGCTCGTCAACGCCGCGGACGCGGCGCTCTTCACGACGCCGCAGCTCGCCGCCTGCTTCGACGCAGCGTCCCCGCGGACGACGGTGCTCGGCAAGGCGGCCGACATCACCCCCCTGACGGCCCTGCCGCTGGCTGGCCCCGACACGCCCCTGCGGATTCTCTCGGTGGCCAACCTTCACCCGCGCAAGCGGCTTGGCGATCTGATCGCCGCGCTGCCGCTCGTGCGCGCACGGGTGCCCGGCACGGAACTCCGCCTCGTCGGCGGCGGCAACCCGGTCGAGGAGGCGCGCCTGCGCCAGTCGGCCGCGGACCTCGGCGTGGCCCACGCCGTGCAGTTCGCGGGCGTCCAGCACGACATCGCGGCGGAACTCGCCGCGGCCCGGGTGCTGGCGCTGCCGTCGAACCGCGAGGGCGTCCCGACGGTGCTGCTCGAGGCCATGGCCGCGGGCCGGCCGGTCGTGGCAACGCCCGCCGGCCACACGCGATCGATTCTCGACGATGGGTGCGAGGGGTACGTCGTGGAGACCGGCGCGATCGCCCTGCTCGCGGATCGCCTCGTACGCGTGCTCTCGGATCCGGCGCTGGCGGCGCGGCTCGGCGAGGCCGGTCGCCTCCGTGCGCAGGGGCACGGCACGGCAGCCGTCGCCACACGGCTCGACGCCGTGCTGCGCCGCGCGGCCGCCGGCCGCGACCACGGCTTCACGCACGGGCTCAGGCTCGCGTCATGACGTCACCCGTCCTCGACCTCATCGATCGGGTCGGATCCGATGCCTACCTGAGTGCGTCCGAGCTCGACGCGGGGGCGCCGTCCGCCACGTGGCTCGACCGCGCCTGGCGTCTCTACGAGGAGGAGCACGACGGCTTCGTCGGCGCCACGCTCGACCCGCTGTGCTGGCGTCTCGAGGCGCCGGCGGTCGCCATCGGGCGGCCCGACTTCGACGGGCGGTCGGTGCTCGTGGTGGGCACGGGGCCCTCGCTTGGCGCGCAGGCGCCCCAGCTCGTCGCGCACCGCGACCGCCTCTGCCTCGTGACCTCGCCGCGCGGTGCGGAGCTGCTCGGCGACCATGGCCTGGCGCCCGACCTCGTCATCGTGGAGCACCAGGCGCCCGTCGATGCGCGCCTCAGCACGCGCCACGTCGCGGATCGCGGCGGCCACAACCCGCTGGCCGGCGTTCCGCTTGTGGCGATCACGCCGCACACGCCCGCGGCGCTGCTCGGCGGCGTGGATCCCGGGCGGGTCTTCGTGCTGGACCCGGCGCCCACGTGGGGCAACTGGATCGCGACGGCCGTGGCGGCCGCCGCACGGGGCGGCGCGGCCCGCGTGGGCCTCGTCGGGATCGATCTCGGCCGGCCGCATCAGCCGGACCCCTCCGCGGCAGCGACGATCCGCCTGCTCTCGCTGGTGGCCGATGCGATGACGATCCCGTGCGTCGACTGCGGCACCGGCGCCTTCAAGGAAGGCTGGGGCCGCGGGACGATCGACGACTTCGCCGGCCGGTGCGCCCGTCCCCTGACGATCACGACGACCGGGCATGTGGACGTCCGGACGCGCCGAGACGCGGTGGCCGACGGCCTCTCGCGCCTGCAGCCCGTGATCGCGTGGGCCCGCGGCGAGCGCGCGGTGGCGGAGGCCGCGCGCGATGGCCGCGCCTGGCCCCTCGAAGGCCCGTTGATGGAGATCGCCGCCGAACTCGATCGACTCGGTGTGCGCCCCACACGGCGCCGCGACATCCAGGAGACGCTCGGCGTCGCCTTTGCGCCGCGCCTGTGGCGTACCGGGGTGGACGCGGCGCTCGGCCCCGCGCTCTGGCGGCCCGTCCTGCTCGCCCTCGACGAGATGGTGCGGCAGGCCGACCACGTGACGCGCGCGGTCGCGCGGCGGGCACACGCATGCTGACCACGCCTCGCGTCTCGGTGCTGCTGCCCGTGCGCAACGCGCTGCCGTACCTTCCCGAGGCCGTCGCCAGCCTCGAGGCGCAGACCTTCGCCCGCATCGAAGTGCTCGCCATCGACGATGGCAGCACCGACGGCAGCCGTGCGTGGCTGGAGGCGCGGGTCCGCCCCGGCTTCCGGCTGCTCTCCACCGGGGGCGCCGGGTTCGCGGCTGCCCTCAACCTCGGCCTGGCGGAGGCCCGCGGCGATCTCGTGGCCCGGCAGGACGGCGACGACCTGTCGCACCCCGGGCGCTTCGCCCGGCAGGTGGCCTATCTCGACGCGCACGCGGACGTGGCCCTCGTCGCCACCTGCGCGGACTACATCGACGCGGCCGGCGCCCCGGTCACCAACGCATGGACCGAGCAGGTGCGGCGCGAGCACGACCCGGTGCGCGCGCCGGAGGCGCTCCGCGAGCACCTGCCGCGCACGTGCGTCATCACGCACGGCAGCGTGATGGCCCGGCGCGACGTGCTCGTCGCCGCCGGCGGCTACGACGGCCGCTTCGCGCCGGCCGAGGACTACGACCTGTGGCTCCGGCTGCTGCCGTCGCACGCACTCGCGCGCCTGCCGGAGCGCCTCTACACCTACCGTCTGCACGGGACGCAGTGGAGCGCCGCGCTCCGCGATCGCCAGCTCGAATGCGTCATCCGCACCAAGCTCGCGTACCTCTGCCGGACCACGGACCTCCCCCCGTCGGCGGCGGTGCACATCGCGGGTGCCGGCGCGGGCGCGGCGATGTACCGCCGTGTGCTCGACGAGTTCCCGATGCGGGAGGCCGCGGGCGCGGACTGGGATGTCTGGATCGAGACCGACTTCGCCGAACTGCCGCACCTCGCGCGGGCGCTCGGCCAGGCGCACGGCTCCGAGGGCGTCTGCCAGGTCGGCAACTTCTTCGTGCGTCAACGCCAGGAGGCCCCGTGAGCCGCGTCCTCGTCCATCTCGCCACGTTCCTGCAAGGCGGGGCGGGCCGCGCCGTCACGGAGCTCGCGCTCGCGCAGCAGCGCGCCGGCGCCCACGTGATCGTCGCCGCCTCCCGCACGCCCGCGCCGGGCTACGAGCACTACCCGGAGTACCTCGACCGGCTCGGCCGCGCCGGGGTGAGGCTCGTGCTGGCCGACTCCACGTTCACGCGCGACACAGCGCTGAACGCGGTGGCGCTGCAGGCGGTACGGCAGGCGATCGCCGCACGCACCCCCAGCCTGATCCATGCGCACGCCGGCGTCCCCGCCCGCCTCGGCCTTACGCTGGCCTCCGGCCTCCACGACCACGTGCCGGTGATCCAGACGGTACACGGCTGGAGCCGCCACCGCACGCCGGCGCAGCTGGCCGAGGACGTCTCGACGCTCGGCGACGTGGCGGCGGTGGTCTTCCCATCCGACGCCGCGCGCCGGGACGTGGAGCGCGACGGCGCACGGCCGAAAGCCGCCCACGTGGTGCCCTACGGCCTCGCGCCCGCGCCCCCGATTCCGGCGCTGCCAGCGATGCTCACTCCCGCGCTGGAGCGGCAGGCCCGCGGCGCACGGCTGCTCGTCACCATCGGGAGCCTCACGGCCCAGAAGCATCAGCGGGCCCTGATCGACGCGCTCCCTCAGGTCCGGCAGCGCCACGACGTCGTCGCGATCCTCGTCGGCGAAGGCCCCGAACTCGAACCGCTGCGCGCACGCGCCGAAGAACTTGGGGTCGCGCCGCACGTCGTGTTCACCGACTACCTGCCGGAGGCCGCGTCGGTGCTCCGCATCGCCGACCTGCTCGTGCAGCCCTCGACGACCGAGACCTTCGGCCTGGCGGTGGTCGAGGCCTTCCGCGCGGACGTGCCGGTGGTCGCCAACGACATCCCCGCGCTGCGCGAGCTCGTCGCGGGCTACGGCGCGGGATGGCTCTTCGACGCCGAGACGCCGGGCTCGCTTGCCGAGGTGCTTGACGAGTCGCTGTCGGCACCGCCCGGCACCCGCGCCGGCCTCGTCGCCCTGGGCCGCCGCGCCTTCGAGGCCCACTTCACCCTGCACCGCATGATGGCGGGCTACGAGGGCGTCTACGCGGCCGTCGAGCGCGGACAAACGTGGGTAGTGGGTAGTGGGTAGTGGGTAGTAGGTAGTAGGTAGTGGGTAGTAGGTAGTAGGTAGTAGGTCGTAGGTCGTAGGTCGTAGTCATGGGTGGTGGGTTGTAGTAGGTGGTAGGTCGGTAGACCGTCCACCGTCCACCGTCCACCGTCCACCGTCCACCGTCCACCGTCCACCGTCCACCGTCCACTGTCCACCCGACGACCCACGACCTACGACCCACTACTCACTACCCACTACCCACTACCCACTACCCACTACCCACTACCCACTACCCATCAGAGCGTCGCCGTGCGCAGCCGGGCGCGGTCCTCTGGGGGCAGGGCGGCGAGGGCGGCGAGTTGGCGGGCGTCGGCTTCGTCGTGGCGGCCCTGGCGGTGCAGCAGGCCCGACGCCGCCTCGTGCGCGGTGAACCACTCCCAACCTGACAATTCACGGGCGTCGTCGATCAGGGCCAGCCGGGCGAGCGCCTCGGCGTCCTGGCCGCGGCCCGCCAGCGCCAGCGCGTCCTGCACGAGCGGGTCCTGAATCGTCCGCCCCTGCACAGTGGTCGCACCTGGACGGACGCCGCCGCCGAGCGAGGCCTCCAGCAGATACGCCGTGCGGTGGTCGTAGGTGTGACGCGCCAGCACGTGGGCGCGTCCGGCCGCGGCGATGCGCTCGCGCTCGTCCTCGTGCGTCAGGTAGTACTCCACCAGATCCTCGAGCGTCTCATCGTCCCAGATCACGAGGTGCTCGCGGTCGGTGAACAGCTCGTCGAGACCGCTCGGCTCGGCGCGGTCGGTGAGCAGCAGCGAGCCGGCGCACAGGGTCTCGAAGACGCGCATGTTCAGGTCGCGCCGTACGGCGTCGTTGAAGACGAGGCGCGAGGCGGAGAGCGTGGCGGCCATCTCGCGCAGGAACGCCCGCTCGACGTGCACGTGGAAGCGCCGGCGCAACTGGCCGAGGAGGCGCTGCCGTCGCTGATGGTGCCCGGTCAAACTGCCGACGAAGCCGACGTCGTAGCGCTTCGGGCCAGCCGCCGGGCCGTGCATCACCGGGTCGCACCCGAGCGGCAGCCACTCGACGTGGCCGCAGCCGGCCGCGAGGAACTCCGGGATGTACTCGCGCTGCGCCACGAACACGTGGTCGAAGTGGCGGGCCCACTCGAGGTGCCACGACAGGTTCATGTGCGAGTCGATCAGGTAGCACGCCGTCGGGCAGCCCAGGCGCGGGATGCCCCGCGGGAAGTGGCCGTGCACCGACTCGACCCACAGGTACAGGTCCGGCGTCCATTGCGCCGCGAGCTGATCCACCACGGCCGAGACATCCGTCTCGTTGGCCGCCGGGATGTCATGCGGCCTGATCGCCTCCTTCATGTTCTGAAGGTTCCACGCCTGGCGCAGCGACTCGCTCATCGCCGGGCCCGTCGTCACCACGTCGTGGCTGCGGCGCAGGCTGTCTTCGAGATACCGCGCGGTCGTCGCCGGGTACGAGACATAGGACAGCAGCACCCGCGTCCGTGACGGCGCGGGTCGTGCCGGTGGATCGGGGGCGCCGACAGAGACCTGCACCGGGCGGCGCGCGAGGGCCGCCGTCTCGTCGAACACGCGGTTCCACTTCGCGACGAAGTCCGCCATGGCGAACCGCCGGGCCACGGTCTGCCGCGCGGCCTGCCCGAGCCGCTCGGCGAGCGGCTGGTCCGCCAGCAGCACGGCGATCTGCTCGCCGAGCCACTCGCGATCCGCGGAGACGAACCCGTTCACGCCGTTCTCGATCGGCGAGCTCTGGTTCGGGGTGCTGACGATGGGCATGCCCGTGGCCATGGCTTCGAGCATGGCGAGGTTGTAGCCGTCCTCGTAGCCCTCGACCGTCGTGTTCAGGAACACGCGATGGCTGCGGAAGCACTGCTTCAGGTCGTCCCAGCTCCGGGAGAACCGGCTCTCGGCACCCGGCTCCGGCTCGTTGAGCCCGAGCAGGGTCGAGGGCTGGCCCTTCAGGATGCGCAGCTGATCCTGGTAACCCAGCATCACGTCGCGCGCCTTCATGAAGTTGCCCACCCGCAGGACGCGCGCGTCCGCCCCCGTGTAGCCGTCATAGTCGGCCAGGTCGATCCCGGGCGTGATCACGACGGCGTCCACATCCCAGTCCGCGCGCTTGCGTTCGGAGATGCAGACGATCCTGAGGTGCGCGGTGTCGTCGACGACGCGCTGCACCTCGGCGCGATGCGCCGCGGCGTCGACGCTCCATCCGCCGAGGGCGATCTCGGTCGAGAGCTGGTTGTGCAGCACCAGCACCTTCGGCACGTCGAGGTCGCGCGCCCACAGCACGTCCTTCACGTTGTGGCAGATCAGCACGTCGTAGCCGTGCCGGCGCAGGCCCTCGCGCGCCGTCGCCTCGCGCACCACGCGCGCGTTCGGCGGCAGGGGGCGCGTCTCGTAGAACCACGCACGGCTCCCCCCCTTCATCCGCTCGACGACGTCGAAGGCGTGGCCGGTCTTGGCGAGGGTCGAGACGTAGGCTTCGTGCCAGTTGAAGGTGAGGATGCGCACGTCAGGCCACCAGGGTGCGGGGCTCGGGCGTCATCGGCCGCGCAAGCGGCTCCACGCTGACGCCGGCCGCCTGCTGCCAGGCCTGGCGGCTCGGTGTGTAGCCGGGGACGCCCGCGGCCAGGTCCTGCAGGGCGGCCAGCACATCGCCGCGGCGCAGGTCCATCCGCAGCGCGCGCAGGATGCGCTTCACCCGGGCGCGGTCGAGCGTGGACTGCCGTGCCTTCCAGATGCGGCGGTGCGGCGTCGGTCCGAGTTCCAGCCCCTGCGTCGTCAGCTCCTCGCGCTGCTTCTCCCCGGGCCGCAGGCCCACGACCTGCACGGGCACGGGACGCAGGCCCTGCCCCATCGCGAGCTCGCGCAGGCGATCGATCACGTCGAGGATGCGCACGGGCTCGCCCATGTCGAGCCAGTAGATCTCGCCGCCCAGGCCGAGCAGGTCGGCCTTCATCACGAGCGACACGGCTTCGCGCGCGGTCATGAAGTAGCGGGTGGCGTGCGGGTCGGTCAGCGGAATCGGCCGGCCCTCACGGATCGCGTCGAGCACCACCTCCACGAGGCTGCCGCTGCTGCCGAGGATGTTGCCAAAGCGGACGGCCACGGGCCGGAAGTCCGCGCTCTCCTCGGCCATCACGGCCATCTCGGCAAACCGCTTGGTCGCGCCCATGACGCTGGCGGGCTGCGCCGCCTTGTCCGACGAGATGAGCACGAGCCGCGCGCCGTACTCGCGGGCGACGCGCGCCACGTTCAGCGTCCCGAACACGTTGGTCTCGATCGCGGGCGCCACGGCGCGCTCGGTCATCGTGACGTGCTTGTAGGCCGCCGCGTGATAGACGACGTCGGGGAACGAGCGCTCGAACGCCTGGCGGAGCGATCGCGGACGGCAGATGTCGCCGAGGAGCGGGATGATCGGCGCACCGGGCGCCTCGCGCTGCAGGTCCTGCTCGATGCGGAAGAGCGCGTACTCCGAGTGGTCGAAGAGCGTGAGGGACTCGGGGGCGCACCGCGCGACGACCCGGGCCAGGGCTCCGCCGACCGAGCCGCCCGCGCCGGTGATGAGCACGCGCGCGCCGGCGAAGCGTTCGCGGTCCCACGACGTGAGCAGCTCGTGCTCCTCGCGGCCCAGGACCTGGTGCAGCTGGCGTTCGTCAAGACGCGTCATCGCGCCTCCCCCATCAGCGCCGGCTCCTGCGCACGGGCGATGTCGGGATTGAGGACGACGATGTCGACGCGCCGATTGCGGGCGCGGCCGGCCTCGTCGTCGTTGGGGACCCGGGGGTGGAACTCGCCATACCCGGAGGCGGACATCCGGCGGGCATCGACGCGTTGCTGCTGCACGAGGTACGCGATCACGTTGGTGGCCCTGGCGGTCGACAGTTCCCAGTTGGAGCGGAAGCGCGCCGTGTTGATGGGCACATTGTCGGTGTGCCCCTCGACGCGCACGGCATGGGGAGCCGTAGCAAGGACCTCGCCAATGCGGGCCAGCACGTCCGCGGCCGCGGTGGAGAGGTCGGCGCTCCCGACGCCGAAGCTGCCCGCCTCGCGAATCGAGATGACCAGGCCCCGCCCGTCGCGTTCGAGCCCCACCTGGTTGAGGGCGATCGCCTCGGCCAGCCGTTCGGTCATCTGCTGCTGCAGGGCCGCCATGCCGTCCTCGATCCCGCCCTCCCCCACGCCCTTGTCGGCCGGCATGATCGCGTTCAGGCCCGCCGGGGGCGCCCCGCCGCCCTTGTCGAACGCCACCTGCATGGAGCTGGCGATGGCCTTGAACTTCTGCGCGTCCACGGTGGACATCGCGTACATCATCGTGAAGAACGCGAACAGCAGCGTGATGAAGTCGGCGTACGAGACGAGCCACCGCTCGTGGCCGCCGTGGCTCTCCTGCCGGCGGCGGCGCTCGCGGCGGACGGGCGCGGAGTGCGGGGCGTGCTCCATGTCAGGCGGCCTTCGCCGCTGGGCGGCTCCCCTTGCGGGCGGCCGGGGGCAGCACGGCCAGGCCGCGCAGCTTCTCCTCGATCAGGCGGATGTTGAGGCCCTCCTGAATCGCGAGGATGCCCTCGATGATCAGCTCGCGCCGCGCGGCGGCATCCCGCCCGCGTGCCTTCAACTTGGTCGCAATCGGCAGGAAGACCAGGTTGGCGGCCCCCACGCCGTAGACCGTCGCAACGAACGCCACCGCGATGCCGCTGCCGAGCTTCGAGGGGTCATTGAGGTTCTCCATCACGTGAATGAGGCCGAGGACGGCGCCGAGGATGCCGACGGTCGGCGCGTAGCCGCCCGCCGCCTCGTACACGCGCGCCGGCACTTCCTCATGGTCCTCGAGGCTGTGGCTCTCGAGCGTGAGCATGTCGCGCACGACGTGCGGGTTCGTCCCGTCCACGGCCAGCGCCAGGCCTTTCTTCAGGAACGGGTCGGGCTCGGCCGCGAGCTCGTCCTCGAGCGTCATGATGCCCTGCTTGCGCGCGCGGGTGGCGTAACCGACGATCTTGTCGATGAGCGGCTCGGCGCCCTCGAACGGCGCACTGAACACGTCGCGCAGGCTCGTGACGGCGCGGATGACATCCTGCTGCGAGAAGCCCAGGAGCACGGCGCCCAGTGTGCCGCCGAACACGATCAGCGCCGCCGTCAACTGCACGAGCGACTGGACATGGCCGCCCTCGAGGGCCTGGCCGATCAGGATGAGGCCGATGGCGACCGGAATCCCGACGAGGGACGCGACATCGGGACGCCGCTTCTGGCTCACGACCCGGCCTCCACCGCATGCGCGAACGGAATGACCTCGGGACGGCCCGCCACCACGGCGTGCTTGAACGCGATCGTCCGGCGGACGAGCACGTCGGGCGTTTCCCGCACGAGCAGCGACTCGCCGTTCGCGAGCCTGATCATCGTATCGGGCGTCGACTCGATGCGCTCGATCAGGTCCACGTTCAGCACGGCCGCCGTGCCGTCGAGGCGCGTGACGTGGATCATGCCGCCCCCAGCGTGGCGGCGGCGCGCAGCCGGTCCGCCGCCGCGATCACCGTGCTGAGCGGGGCAAGGTCGCCCTGGCGCCCCAGGCATGCGAACACCTCGCGCATGTAGCGCAGGTCGTCGCGCGTGTCGATCGTGAGTCGCAGGTCCGGCCGGCAGAGCGCCGCCGGCGCCGCCGGCCGCAGGGCCACGAAGCGGTCGGTGTTCCGCGTCAGGTACGGCGTGACGTGCTCGCGGTCGTCGCCCTCGCATGAAAAGCGCGACGCGCGCTCGAGCGCCGTCACGCGCACCGCCTCGACCGCCGCCCCGTACGGGAGGCCGCCCTCGACGACGTGGTCGGCCTGCTCGCGATCCATCACGCGGAGCACCCGCGCCACCGCATCGATGTCCACGGCCGGGTTGTCGGCCGTCGCGCGGATGATCCGCGTGGCGCCCGCGATCCGCGAGGCCAGCACGAACCGCGCGAGCACGTCGTGGCTCGACCCGCGGCACACCTCCGCCCCGTAGCGCCCGGCCTCGGCGGCGATGGCGTCATCCTCGGCGCCGGTCGTGGTGGCCACCATCACCGGGATGCCGCCCGCCGAGCGCAACCGCCGGATGCACGTGCCGAGCAGCGAGTGTGCGCCCACGCGCGACAGCGACTTGCCGGGCAGCCGGCGCGAGCCCATGCGGGCCTGCAGGACGATGAGGGTCTCGGTCGGGGTCATGCGGCGTCTCCCAGGCGGGCGTGTGCGAGGCCGGACGGCACGGGAGCGAGCGCATCGCGCACCTCCTCGTCCGGCACGTAAAACGACGACTCGTAGCTCGTCAGCCACAGGCCGTCGGTGAACAGTCCAAGCGACGGCGCGACGGGGCGGCCCAGTGCCAGGTCGACGAGCATCCGCGGAAAGGGGGCGCCGGCCGCGATCGTCAGCGGGATGCCGCCGGAGAACCGGGCGTTGATCTCGAACACGTGCGGCCGGCCGTCCCGCATGCGGCACTGGAGGTTGACGGCCCCGCGGAACGGCAGCGCGCGCGCGCAGGCAATGCCGAGGTCGATGAGCCGCGGGTCGGCGACGGTGCGCCCCCGGTCCATCACGCCCGCGCGAATCACCGCGCGCTGACGCGGCACGACCGACAGGGGGCGCCCCTCGAAGTCGCAGAGCACGTCGATCGTGTACTCCGGCCCGTCGAGCAGGTCCTGGACGACCGGGTCGTCCACGTAGTCGCAGAAGAACTCGAGTTCGCGCGCGGTGCGGGCCGCATACGCGCCCACGCCGCCACGGCCCGTGCGCGGCTTGACGAAGAGCGGGAACGGCGCCGGCGACGGCAGTTCGTCCGGCCGCCAGGTGCGCACCGCGCTGACGCCGTGGCGGCGCAGGTGGGCGCAGGTGGCGCGCTTGTCGTTGCAGACCTCGGCGGTCGTCCGCGGCGAGACCGCCACCTGCACCCCGTGCGCTTCGAACACCGGACGCGCGCCCGCCATCAGCGGCAGTTCGTCGTCGATGGTCGGCACGAGCAGGCCGATGCGCTCGGCCACGCAGATATCGAGGAGCGCATCCACGTACCCGGTGTCGCCCGCCAGCGGTACGCGATAGGCGCGATCCGCGACGCGGACGGCCGGCGACAGCGGGTTGATGTCGGTGACGATCACGCGGCCGCCCTGCGGCAGGTCGTGGACCGCGCGCTGGAACGCGGCGACGAGCGGCACCCGGCGCGATGCCGCCGTGACGAGGACGTTAAGCGACGCCACGCAGGGGCTCCGTCTGGCCGGGCCGGTCGGTGCGGGTCCGGGCGTGATCAAGGACGCGGCCCGTGGGCGCGCAGACGTCCGCTTCGATGAAGGGCTCGCCGGCGGCAACATCCCGCGTCAGACGCTGCCCGGCGAGTTCGCGCCAGCGGCGGGCCTCCACGCCCGTGCCGGGGCGCAGGGCGACGAGGTCGGCCCCGGTGATGCGATCGCCCGCGCGGAGGTCGCGCGCGGCGAACAGGCTGCGGCGGCTGGCGGCGAGGTTGCCGGCCTCGACCGGGAGGCAGACCTTGCGGCCATCGCCGAGCGAGAGGCGCGCGCGCTCCGCGGTGCGGACGATCGTGGCCAGCCCGGCCGGCGAGACCGACACGGCCGCGTCGATCTCGTCGCCATCCTCGGCCAGGACGAAGTGCTTCTCGAAGATGGCGCCGCCGAGCGCCACGGTCAGCGCGGCCGCGAGCGGGTCCGTGCCGTGATCGGACAGCCCGACGGGCACCTGAAACGCCTCGGCGAGTTCGCTGATGGCGTGCAGGTTCTCGTGGCCCTGCGGCACCGGGTAGCTCGACACGCAGTGCAGGAGCGCCAGCGCATGCGCGCCCGCCATGCGCGCGCAGCCCACCGCCTCGGCCACCTCGGTGAGGTTGCTCATGCCGGTGGAGAGAATCAGTGGCAGCCCGGTACGGGCGGCCGTCGCGATCAGGTGGTGGTGCGTGAGGTCGCCGCTCGCGATCTTGAGCGCATCGGCGCCGACGCGCACCAGCAGGTCCACGGCGCGCTCGTCAAACGGCGTCGAGACGAACGCGACGCCCCGGCTGCGGGCGCGCCCGGCCACCGCGCGATGCGCGGCCTCGTCGAGTTCGAAGGCCCGGAAGAACGCGCGCAGCGACGCCGCCGCCACGTGCATCGGGGCCGGCGCGTCGGCGGTGACCAGGCGGTCGGCGTCGAGCGTCTGCAGCTTCACCGCGGCGGCGCCCGACCCGGCCGCCGCGTCCACCATGGCGAGGGCCGTGTGCAGGTCCCCCCCGTGATTGAGCCCGAGTTCGGCCATCACGAAGAGCGGCTGCCCGTCGCCGACGCTGCGTCCACCTATCTGCATCTGTCTCGTGGCCCGCCGGTGTGGCAGGGGTCCCCGAGGGGTAATCGGCATCGCGTCACGCATCTTGAAGCAGCCTTTCCGCGGCCTCGGGTACCTGGTCGAGGCGCTCCACGACCACATCCGCCTCGGCCGGGCCGGCACAGCGGCTGGGCAGGCCCAGACGAATCGTCTTCATGCCGACCCGCCGCGCGCCGAGCACGTCGCGGATCAGGTCGTCGCCCACGAATACGGCGCGCGCGGGAATGACGGACAGCGCCTCGCACACCGCGAGAAACGGCGCGGGCGCGGGCTTGCCGCCCTCTCCGGCCAGACCGGCCAAAACCACCCCGTCGACGAGGTGATCGACGCCGAGCGCCTCCACTTTCCGCTGCTGCACCTCACGGAGGCCGTTGGTGACGAGGCCCAGGCTCCAGCGCTGGCGCAGGCCGACGAGCACGCGACGCGCCGAGCGTGGCAGGCGCAGGCGCGGGACGTGCTGGCGGTAGATCTCCACCCAGTCGGCCACCCGCGCGGGGTCGAGCCCCAGGGTCTCGGCGAGGCGCTGGAACGCGGTGGCCCGGTGGCCCTCGGACAGGGCGTGCACGAGCACCCGCAGGCTGTCGCGGGCCGGCACGCCGTCGGTCTCCGCGAGGCGCGCGGCCACGGCGGCGTACCCGCTCAGGGCAAACCGGCGCTCGGGATACAAGGTGTCGTCGAGATCGAAAATCAGCGCACGCCGCGCCACGGGAACCCTCCCATTGGGGTGTCGTTGACGATCTAGTACCGGGCCGCCCGTTGGGCGGCCCGCAGAGTCGCGGCTGGACAGAGGCGCTGGTGGCACCTCTTCAGTCGATACACTCCACTCGTGGCGTGCTATAGCCGCTTTCGTGCCAGCTGTCGGAGCCGCCGCGCGATGCGCAGCGCGCCACGGCCGTCGACAAGGGCGCGGCCCCGGCTTGAGAGGATTTGCTGGCGTTTTGGCTCGGTCAGGAGGGCCGAGACGGCCGCCGCGACCGCCGCCGCCCCCCCGGGACGGGTGAGGTGCCCGCCGAACACCACCCCGCCGAGATCGGCGCCCGTCCGGACGGTGCGTCGCTGGCCCGACACGACGGACACGGCGACTGTCGGCGTACCGAGCGCGCAGGCTTCATACAGGCTCACGCCGCCTGAGACCACCGCGACCGCGGCCGCGGCCAGTTCCCCCCCGAGATGCGGGAGGGGCGGCAGGTCCACGATGCCGCCGGTGGCGCGTGCCCCGGGGACGAAGCCGCCCGTTACGCGCACGATCGCCCCCGGGCAACGCTGGCGGATGGCGTGCGCCACGCGTGCCGCGACCCCGCGCCGCGGACCGCCGCCGAGGGTGACGAGCACGCGCGGCGCTCCCCGTCGTGGGCGCCAGCGTGCGGCCCTGGCCAGCCGCGGGTCGAGCACGGCGAAGCGCGGGCCGAAGAGGCCGCGTGCGGTGTCGCGCGACGTGAAGGTCAGCGAGCCATCGATGACCAGATCCGAGGGCAGGTGCTGCAGCCCGAGGTCATGGACGCTGGCGACGGGGATGCCGCGTCGTCGCGCGGCGGCGAGCCACGGATGGCCGGCCCACGCGCGCGGGTCGTCGATCACGAGCAGGTCGGCGCCGGCGCGGTCCAGCGTCGCGCCGGGGGCGCCCGGCTCGACGCGGCAGCCGAGGCGCCGGGCCGCACGCCTCGCCGCCGGCGTCCCGCGCACCGAGACGCGCGGGGCCACGCCGAGCGCGCGGGCCAGCGAGACGGCCCGCCGCAGATGTCCGAAGCCCTGCCGCGGTCCGGCGGCAACGCGGAAGATCACCGTCATCGTGGCGGCGCGCCTCAGGCGAAGATCGCGCGGAGCGCGTCGATCACCTGATCGAACTCCGCACCGGTGAGGGCCGCTGACAGCGGCAGCGACAGCGTGTGGTCGGAGATGTACTCGGCGTGTGGAAACATCCCGCGCGCGAGGCCGTAGCGCTCGGCGTAGAAGGCGTGGAGGTGCAGTGCCTGGAAGTGCACGCTGGTGCCGATCCCGCGCGCGTGCAGCGCCTGCTGCAACTCGGCGCGCGTCCAGCCACAGATCGTGGGATCCACGAGCACCGTGTACAGGTGCCGTGCGTGGACGGTGCCGGCCTCGGCGGGCGCCGGGCGCACCAGCGGCAGATCCGCGAGCGCCTCGTCGTAGGCCCGCCAGATGGCCTCGCGCCGCGCGGCCATCTCGTCGAGACGTGCGAGCTGCCGCAGGCCGATCGCGGCCTGCAGGTCCATCATGTTGTACTTGAAGCCGGCCATCACGACCTCGTAGGGCGCGGGACCGTCCGGCCCGTAGCGCTTCCACGCATCGCGGCTCAGCCCGTGGAGCGCGGCCGTCCGCAGCCACTGCGCCTTCTCGGGCGACGCCGTCGTGATCATGCCGCCCTCACCGGTGGTGAGGTTCTTCGTCGCGTAGAAGCTGAAGCACGTGAAGTCGGCCGTCGTGCCGACCTTCCCCTCCGGGTGCACCGTCTCCACCGCGTGCGCCGCGTCCTCGATGTAGACGAGGCGGTGCCGCGCGGTGAGGGCCCGGAATGCGCCGATGTCCACGGGCCGTCCCGCGAAGTGCACCGGCAGCACGGCGCGCGTGCGCGGCGTGACGGCCGCGGCCGCCGCCGCCGGATCCAGGTTCATCGTCACCGGGTCGACATCCGCGAACACCGGCCGTGCGCCGGTGTGGATCACGGTGTTGGCCGTCGCGCAGAAGGTGAGCGGCGTGGTGACGACCTCGTCGCCGCCACCGATGCCGGACGCGAGCAGCGAGAGGTGCAGGCCCGCCGTGCACGAGTTGACCGCCACGGCCTCGCGCGCCCCGACGTAGGCGGCGAACTCGCGTTCGAAGCGCTGCACCCGCGGCCCGGTGGTGAGCCAGCCGGAC
Source organism: Vicinamibacterales bacterium (assembly GCA_030680175.1). Lineage (GTDB taxonomy): Bacteria > Acidobacteriota > Vicinamibacteria > Vicinamibacterales > UBA2999 > JAUXWO01. The sequence continues at coordinate 164,104 of JAUXWO010000030.1, read as the reverse complement.
GCGAGCGTCTCGATCACGTCATCGATCTCGCCCCGTTCGATGGAGGGACGCGCGAAGGTGACGTACGACGGTGCGGGATCGACCTGTCGCAGTGCTGACGAACGAGCCATGGGGTCCTGCTCTCGAGCCGCGGCCGGGCTAGGCCGTCGCCGCCGCGAGTGCCGGCCGGCCCTTCGCGAGGAACGAGCGGAGCGTGTCGAAGATCGCCTGCCAGCCACGCAGCGCCGGCTCCAGGTCGAACTCGAGGATGTCGGCCACGGTCAGCCAGTCGTGCGCCTGCTGCGCCTCGACCATCGTCTCGAGCAGGCCCGCCAGCGCGCCGAGGTGCTCGGGGACGTTCTTGCCGTCCACCACCAGGCGGTCGAGATCCACGCCGATCGGCCCGCCGAGCGCCTGGATGAGCGCCACCAGCGCACGCAGGTCGTCGCCGACATGCGCGAGGCCCGAGTTGGCGAGCGCCACGTCCTGGCCACGGAACATCTCGCCGAGCCGCAGCACGGCCGCGCCCATCGCCGCCACGCCCGCCTCGGCCTCGCCCAGGCAGTTGGACAGCAGCGTGCCGGGCTGCTCGGTCCGCACCTCGACCGTCGACAGCGACGTCAGGGCCTTCGACTCGATCTCCGCATCGCGAAATGACGGCTGGTCGACGCCATCGAATCGGGCGGCCGTCACCAGGCGCCCCTCCTCCCCGAGCGACTCGTCCAGCGTGCGCAGCAGTTCCCCCCAGGTTTCCGGCCCGGGATTCGGCTGATGTTCGGTGTCGTTCACAAGAATTCTGGCCATCTGTTCCTCCGGAACACTCATTGCTAGCGAGATCAGTGCCATGCGCAGACCGCTTCGACTGCTGACCACCAGCCGGGTGCCCGGCTACCTCCGCGGCCTCTCGGCCCTCGACGCCCGAGTGGACGTCGTCGTGCCGCGCGACGAGGGTCTGGGCGCCTGGTGGGCCCGCGTGGCCGAGCTGCCGGCCGGGGCCCGGCCGGTCACCGAAGCCCGTGCTGCGACGGGACTGCAGCGCGGCGCCTACGACGTCGCAGTCGTGCATGACGTCGCCGACCTCGAGGTCTTCGCCAGCGAACGGGTCCCGGCCGTGCTCGTCCAGCACGAGCCGCGCGCGCTCGCCGACCTCATGGGTGACGGCCCGGACCGCTGGTCCGAGTCCCGCCGGGCCCTCGTCGCCCGCACCCAGGTCGTGTACCCGAGCGCGTGGGTCGCCGAGTCGTGGGGCCTGGACGGCGAGGTGATTCGTCCCGCCATCGACCCGCGCGCGTGGCCGCTCGGCGACGGCTCGCTCCCGCGCGCGCTGACGGTGCTGCCCTTTGCCGTCGAACGCGACGCGATCGGCACGGGCCGGGCGCTCCGGGAGGTGTCGGCGGGCCTGCCGATGACCGTGCTCGGCCTCAATCCCGGTCTCGGCGTGCCGCACGACACCGCCCAGTGGTCCGCGCGGCGCCAGGCGCTCGCCTCGCATCGTCTCTATCTGAACCTGTCGATCGCGCCCTACGAACCGGCCCTGCCCTCGGCGATGCTCGAAGCCATGGCCTCGGGCCTTCCCGTCGTCACGATCGCGCACCCGGGCACGCCGATCGAGCACGGCGTGAACGGCTTCGTCTGTGCGGACGCCGGCGAGATCCGAGCGCGTGTCCTCGACCTGCTCGGCGATGCCACGCTCGCCACGCGGCTCGGCACGGCGGCGCGTGCGTCCGTGCTCCGCAACTTCCATCCGGAGGCCTGCGCCAACGCCTGGACGGCGCTCATCGACGGGCGCCTCCGCCGCGCGGCCTGATCCGCCGCGCGCGTCCTCAGGCGATACGGCGGCCTGTCTCCACGGCACCCGCGCCCGTGCCGAGCAGCGCCGCGAGCCGCTCCGCACGCCGTGCCGCCATCGCCGCCTCCGCGTGATACGTCGCGGCCACGCCCGCCACCTCCCGCGCCGTCGTCGAGTCGAGCGACACCTTCATGAAGGCCACGATCGGATGGCACACCGGCTCGAGCTGCGCGACGAGCTGCAGCTGCCGCATCTGATCCTCGATGCGCGACGACAGCCGCGCCTGCCCCGCCGCATCGGCCGTCGCGAGCGCCGCCGCCGCGGAGGCGATCTGCCGCGCGTGACCGGCGAGGCGCGCCAGCGCGTCGAGCACCTCCGGACGTTCCTGCCCCGCGCCGGGCGCCTGCAGCGGTGAGACGGTCGAGGCCACCTCCGGCAGCGCCGGCGCCTGCAGCGTCTCGGCCCACATCACGCCAGCGGCCTGCCGCCGGCACTCGGTGATGGACGGACGGTCCGGCCACAGCGTCCGGTACTGGATGCGCCCGCCGCGCACGAACCGGCCCTGCAGGATCGTCGACTGGGCCGGGCGCGGCAGCGCGCCATCACCGAGCGCATGGCGCACGAGCGCCGACACGTCGTCCGGCGTGAACGCCTCGCGACACTGGAAGTGATGGCAGGTCGACCCGGCCGTGCAGGGGAAGCAGGCCATGCGGGGCTCGAGCACGAAGTGCCCTTCGCCGTACGGCGCCGTCTCGTGCACGAACACGTTCCCCGTCGAGAGGTCGACGATGCGCGTGCCCATGGCGGTGGCGACGTGCATGGTGCCGGTGTCGTTGGTGAGGAGCAGCGCGGAGCGCTTCAGCAGCGCTCCCAGCTCGAGGATCGTCGTCTCGCCCAGGGCGTCGTGGACATCGCGCGTGAGGCGCGTGCGCGCACGCGCCACCAGGTGCCGCTCGTCGGCGGCGCCGACGAGGACGATGTCGGCCAGCGCCTCGGGGATCCGGTTGATCGCCTCGGCGACCTGCTCGGCGGGCCAGCGCTTGCGCTCTTCGCTTGCCCCCATCTGCACGGCGACGAGGGGGCGTGTGCCGAGGTGGCGGGCGGACAGCCATTCATGGATGCGTGCGTGGGCCGCGTCCGGCACGGCCATCTCGAGCGTCTGCCCGTCGGAGGCGACGCCGGCGGCGTAGTTGTGGACGTCGACCAGGTTGAAGCAGCCGTGCGCGCGCGCGGCCTGGCTCGCCCAGAAGTAGCTCATCCACGGCCCGCGCACGACGCGCGTGCGGTCGCCGGCGACGAGCCCGCCGCTCACCGCGCGCCCCGGCACCAGCGCGGTCAGCAGCCCCGCAAGGTCGCTGTGGGTCAGGTTCAGCACGAGGTCGAACGGCTCGGTCCCGAGCTCGCGCACGAACTCCTGGAGGCGCGCCACCTCCTTCTTCCAGTCGTGCCGCGCCACCGACAGCGTCTGCGCGATCTGCGTGTAGGGGAACGGGATGAGCCGGTCGTAGAGATGCCCGGGCACCGGGACGTCGCGAAAGACGTCGTGCAGGACGAGCGTGATCTCGGCGTCCGGGTGCTCGCGCCGCAGCCCGCGGAGCATCGGGGTGGTCTGCAGGATGTCACCGAGCCGGCACATCTGCAGGACGAGGACGCGCGTCATCGCATCCCCCAGTTCTTCTCGACTTCCAGGAGGACGCGCATGCAGGCTTCTTCGCCGGTCATGAACGCCGAGGCCGACTCGATACGCCGCACCGCGAGGTCCAGGGGCTCGGCGTCGATACCGTGCAGGGCCGCGGCCGCCAGGTCGTGCGGCAGCGCATCGCGCAGGATGCGGCGCACGCGGTGTTCGTAGGTGTGCTCGGCGAGGACGCGCGTCCGCGCGCGATCGGCGATGGCCTGCCGCTCGTCGGGATGCGCGAGGTAGTGATCGATCAGCCGGCGCAGTTCGGGGACGCTCTCGAACACCACCATCTCGTCCGGCGCAAACAAGTCCGGCAGCGGCGTCCGGCGATCGACCAGCTGGAACGCCCCACAGGCCGCGATCTCGAAGGTGCGCGGGTTGACGAAGTCGGGGTCGGGGTCCAGGTCCGCGACGTGCGCGGCCGAGTGCAGGTTCAGGTTGATGGCGGTGGCGTTGAAGATGCGCACCATGTCGCGGACATCGAAGCGCTGCCCCTCCCCCGCCACGAGGTGCGCCAGGGCCGGCTCGTTCCAGCCGTCGCCCCAGATGCGGAAGTCGAGATCGGCCAGCGACACGAGCAGCCGCCGGCGGTTCAGGTACGGCGCACCCGCGAAGCTGACGGCGCTGCCGAAGCGCGCCCGCTGCTCGCCGGTGAGCGTCTCGGGTTGGTGGACCGCGGGGTCGCACGCCATCGGCAGGTACCCGGGGTGCGCGGCGCCGGCCTCGGCGAGCTGTTCGAGGAAGCGGCCAGGCTGGATGCCATAGAACCAGTCGTAGTGCGGCGCCACCTGCGACCAGTACGGCAGCACGCGGTGGTTCTCGACGTACCAGAACGCCGTGGCCACCTGGTGCTCGCGGAGCCGCGTGAGCGCGGCCTCGGCGAGGGGCGCCTGCGCCAGCGCGATGACTAGGTCCGCGCGCCAGTCGAGCGCGACGTCCACGAGCACCTCACCGAGGAAGTCGGCGTGCCCGGCCTGCAGCCGGTTGCGCGTCGAGCGCGCGATGCCGAGGGCGTCGAGGGTGTGGTGGCCCGGCGCGAACACCGAGAAGTCGAAGAGCTTCGTCTCGGCGGCCGTCATCGACACCGCGCGGGCGGTGGCGCGGGCGGTCTCGAGCGAGCCCCCGTAGATGGGGCCGGCCACCAGCACCCGCGGCGCGCGATGCGCGACGCGAATCGTCGGCCAGAGCGCGACGAGCGCCGCGAGGCCCTCGTGGCCGGTCAGGCTGGGCGCGTGCACGGCGAGGTCGCCGAGACGCCGGATCGCCGCGAGTTCGACGCGGTCGGCGAGCGCGGACACGCACCAGACCGGGACCCGCGAGAGCCACGCGGTCAGATCGCGCGCGCGCATCGCGGCCGCGAGCACGGCCGGCTCGCCTTCAATGACGCCGGCGACGGTCAGGCCGCGCGCCTCGAGAGCCTCGATGAAGTAGCCGCCCGCGAGTCCCGCCACGACCACCGGATCGCTCGTGACGGCCGCGGCCGACCGCTCGGCCGCGCGCACCGGATCGCGCCGGCTGTCGAGGGCACGGCCCGCGATTTCGAGGACGGGGGCGCCGGTCGCGGCGCCGGTCACCGTGACGCCCGCCGGGCCCTCGAGGCCCTCGATGAGCCGCGCGGTTTCGGGCGACCGGACCCGGAGCGCGGCAAGGTTCAGGGAATAGAGAGAGTCCACGCCGCTGCAGAGGCAAGGCCCGCGCCAACGCCGGGGCGGCCACAACCTCCCCTGAATCCGCGCAAATGCACTCCCGCGGACCGCCTGTGCCGGTCCGCGATGTCAGCTCACCGACAGCCCTGGATCACGCGGCCTCTGTGCCGGCGCGCCCGTGCCCAGGTGATTCCTCCGTCTTCCCGGTGTGTGCGCCGTGTGCGGATTCGCACAGGGCGCACACGGTAAATCTCACGCAGTCATCACTTTAGGGCTCAAGAGTTCAGCGGGGCCTCCGATTACCCTCGTGACTCGGCACGGCAGACGCCGCGCCAACGTCCGGCAAGGATGCCGGGCGCGGGAGTCTCAAGGAGGAACAGACACATGGCTTCGTTCTCAGTCGTCAGCAACATCGCCTCGGCCAACTCCGCCGCGAACCTCGTCGGGACGCAGCGCGGGCTCAACAACACCCTCACCCGCCTGTCGAGCGGCTTCCGCATCAACCAGTCGGGCGACGACGCGGCGGGCCTCGCCGTGGCGAACAAGTATCGCAACGACATCGCGATCATGAACCAGGGCATCCGCAACGCCAACGACGGCCTGTCGGACCTGCAGATCAAGGACGGCGCGACCAACAACATCTCGACGCTGCTCGACCGGCTCGGCACGCTGGCCACCCAGGCGGCCTCGGGGCAGACGACCGACGCCAGCCGCACGACCCTCAACCAGGAGTTCCAGGACGTCCTCGCTGAGATCGCGCGCGAGTCGAACGTCGCGAAGCTCAACACCAACACGGGCTTCTCGGTGTTCATCAGCAACGAGTCCACCGCGGCCAACGGCAAGGTCTCCGGCACGGTCTCGGCCGTGACGACGACCACGCTGACCCTGAACGGCCACGTGATCACGTCGCAGGCGCTGGCCGAGTCGGCCGTCCTGGCGGTCTCGTCGGCGGTGACGGTGCTCGGCGCCTCGCAGGGCACGATCGGCACCCTGCAGAACCGGCTCCAGTTCGCCATCTCCCTGGCGCAGACGCAGGTGGTGAACAACAAGGCGGCCGAAAGCCGCATCCGTGACGCGAACATCGCCGAAGAGTCGGCGAACCTGACGCGCTACAACATCCTGACGCAGAGCGGCATCGCGGCCCTGTCGCAGGCGAACCAGTCGACGCAGTCGGTGCTCTCGCTGCTGCGGTAACCGAGGCTCCGGTTCGGTGACGGGGGGAACGGATAGCCCCCCTGCCGGACCGCGCTTCCGATGAGCCGCCGGCACGTCCCCCAGGGTGTGTCCCGGCCTGCGAGGAGGCCCACGGTGTGTTGCTGACGCACACCGTGGGCGCAATCGCACATTTCCATTCAAGTCTTCCCGGCGGAGTCCGATTACCTCCTCGAACATGGCCGTGTGCAAGGACGCACACGCGCTACCCGGCCCTGACGGCCGGGTGAACCATTCAAGGAGGAACGTCACATGGCTTCGTTCTCAGTTGTCAGCAACATCTCGTCGTCCGTCGCGCAGTCGCACCTGGTGCAGACCAACAGCAACCTGAACCAGACGCTGACGCGCCTGTCGAGCGGCTTCCGCATCAACCAGTCGGGCGACGACGCGGCCGGCCTGGCCGTGGCCAACACCTACCGGAACAGCATCGCGGTGCTCAACCAGGGCATCCGCAACGCCAACGACGGCCTGTCGGACCTGCAGATCAAGGACGGCGCGGCCAACAACATCTCCACGCTCCTCGACCGGCTCTCGACGCTGGCGACGCAGGCGGCCTCGGGTAGCACGAGCGACGCGAGCCGGCAGACGCTCAACCAGGAGTTCCAGGACATCCTCGCCGAGATTCAGCGCGAGTCGAACGTCGCGTCACTGGCGACGGCCTCCGGCTTCTCGATCTTCATCCAGAACACCACCACGGCGGCCGACGGCAAGATCTCGGGCACCATCTCGGCGGTCACGACGACGACGCTGACCCTGAACGGCCACGTCATCACCTCGCAGGCGCTGGCCCAGTCGGCGGTCGTCGCGGTGGCCTCGGCGGTCACGGTGCTCGGCCAGACCCAGGGCACGCTCGGCACCCTGCAGAACCGGCTGCAGTTCGCCATCAGCCTGGCGCAGACGCAGGTGGTGAACAACAAGGCGGCCGAGAGCCGGATCCGCGACGCCAACATCGCCGAAGAGTCGGCCAACCTCACGCGCTACAACATCCTGACGCAGAGCGGCGTGGCCGCCCTCGCGCAGGCCAACCAGACCAGCTCCTCGGTGCTGACGTTGCTCCGCGGCTAGCCCGAAGGCCCGAGCCTCGGGCCTGAGTCGAAGCCGGAGGGCGGACAGGCGCTCGTCTCTGCATAGTCCCGGTCAGCGCGGACCGCCCGGGGGGCTCAAGAATCCCCCGGGCGCGTCGATTCCCCCCATAGGCGCGGCCGGATGCGTGTCGACGCCGCGTCAGGCCGCTGGCGGCGGGCCGTCCGTCCGCGCGGCCTGACCGGCCTCGAGCAGGGTCGACGGCGCGGCATGTTTCGTGAATAGGCGTCAGGGACGATGGGTTCACCGATCTCGTTCAGCGGCTTCAACCAGATCGACTTCGGGATGATCCTGAATGCGGTCATGGAGCAGGAGCGCCTGCCGCTCAGGACGCTCGAAACGCAGAACCGCGGCCTCCAGGGCCAGAAGACGGCGTACACGACGCTGGCCTCGCGGGTGTCGTCGCTCGAGACCGCGGCGGCCGCGCTCGGCAAGACCAGCGCCTTCGGCGGCCGGACGGCCACGGTCTCCGATTCGGCGGCGGTCACCGTCACCACGTCCTCGAACAGCACCCTCGGCACCTACGACATCGTCGTCAACGAGCTGGCCCGTGCGCAGGTCACGGCCAGCGTCTCGACGTTCGCGGACCGCGACACGACGGAGGTCGCCACGGGCGGCACGCTCGTCATCAACGGCAAGACCGTGGACCTCGGGGGGCAGGCGCGGACGCTCGATGGCCTCGTCACGCTGATCAACCAGACCGAGGACCTCGGCGTGGTGGCATCGGCGGTCCAGACGGTGAACGGGTACCAGCTCGTGCTCACGGGCACCGCCACCGGCACGGCGGGCGCCTTCACGGTCTCGAACCAGCTCACGGGCGGCGCGGGGCTGCAGTTCACCGACACCAACGGCGACTCCATCACGGGTAACAGCCCCGAAGACAACGCGGTTCAAGCCACCAACGCCGCCGCCGTGATCAACGGCATCGCGGTGACGAGCAGCACGAACATCATCGAAGGCGCGATTCCCGGCACGAGCGTGACGCTGCACCAGAAGGACGCCGGCAAGACGGTGACGGCGACCATCACACGCGACAGCGGGCCGACGCGCGAGCTGGTGGACAAGTTCATCGGCGCCTACAACGACCTGATCCGGTTCGTGGACGACCAGGGCGCCCAGTCGCGGTCGGGGTCGCAGAGCAGCATCGGCCGCGACAGCATGATGCGGGCGCTCCGGGGCACGCTGCGCGAGGTCCTGAACGCCGACCACGCGGTCGGCGGCGCCCACTCGCGGCTCTCGGCCATCGGCGTGGAGTTCACCTCGACCGGGCAGCTGCAGCTGAACAAGGCCAAGTTCGACGAGACCATCAAGAACGGCACGGCCGACCTCGAGAAGCTCTTCATCGGGGGCAACGGCGTCGACGGGGTGTTCAAGAAGCTCGAGGCCGCGGTCGTGGACTACACGAAGATCGACGGCCTCATTCCGAGCGCACGCGACCGTGTCGACGCCCAGATGCTGGCCATGGGCAAGCGGCTGGACGCAATGGAGGCGCGGCTGCTGATCCGGCGCGACGCGCTCCAGCGCGAGTTCATCGCGGCCGACCTCGCCATTTCGCAGCTCAACTCGCAGATGCAGTCGCTCTCCTCGATCGGGAGCGGCTACTAGTGGGGTGTCGTTGACAATCTACTCCCGGGCCGCCCGTTGGGCGACCCGCAGAATCGCGGCTGAGCAGAGGCGCTGGTAGTCCCTCTTCAGTCGATACACGCCACTAGTGGGGTGTCGTGGACGGTCCACTGCCGGGCCGCCCGTTGGGCGGCCCGGACAATCGCGGCTGAGCAGGGGCGCCGGTAGCCCCTCGTCGGTCGATACACGCCACCAGTCGGTCGGGCCAGACGCCACGACCGCACGTCGGTGGTTCTTTCGGAGGTCTCATGCAGACAGCACTCGCCCGGGCGACCCATGCGTATCAGCAGACGCACGTGCAATCCCGGTCGCCCCTCGAACTCGTCGTGATGCTCTATGACGGCGCCCTGCGCTTCGTGAACGAGGCCCGCGCCGCCCTCGACCGTCAGGACCTCGTGGCCAAACGCGAAGCCCTCTCGCGGGCGCTGGCGATCGTCGCGGAACTGCAGAACACGCTCAACATGCGGGACGGCGGCGACGTCGCCACCCAGCTCGACGCGCTCTACACCTACGTGAACACGCGGCTGCTCGAAGCGAACATGCAGAGCAACGGCGCCGCGCTTGACGAGGTCGTCAAGCTGCTCACGCCGCTGCGTGAGGCGTGGGGCCAGATCGCGACGGAGCCCGAGGCCCAGCAGGCCGCGCGGTGAGCCACGAGGTCGCACAGGCCCTCGCCACCTACGGCGCGGGGCTCGACACGATGATGGACCTGCTCGACCAGCTCGAGCGCCTGTCACGTGCGCAGCGCGAGGCCAGCCGGACGCACGACCTCGTGGCGCTGCAACGTCACGGAGACGAGCGCGACCGTGTCACGGCCCTGGTTGTGGCCCTCGAGGCCGACCTCGCCCCGTGGCGGCGGCGCCTGTCGGCCGCGCGTGACGAGGCCGCCACGCTGCCGGGCTTTCCCTCGATCGCCTCCCGCCACGCGCAGGTGCGCGCCCTGGTCGCGCGCGTGCTGGGCACCGACGAATCCTCGCTCGGCGCCCTCCGCGACGCCGAAGCCGCCCGGCGCTTCCATGCGCAGGCCGTCGAGACCGGCGAGCAGACGCTCGCCGCCTACCGCCGCGTCGTCTCCCCGACGAGGCACACCCCCGCCCTCATCGACACGGACGCGTAGTTCGCCATTCGCTGTTCGCCATTCGCTGTTCGCCATTCGCTGTTCGCTATTCGCTATTCGCTGTTCGCCATTCGCACTTCGCTCGGATCACGTACAAACACGAAGATCACGAAGGCCACGAAGGCCACGAAGGCCACGAAGACGACACGAAGAACGTACCTCGACGGATCCGGTAGCCACCCGGATCCCATGAGGTCGCGGCGCCACGTACACCGACTACAGGAAGAAGCAACACGCTCATTGGCATCCGGTGTTCGCCACCGGGTCCATTGAAGTGCGTTCTTTCTGTGGTCTTCGTGGCCTTCCCGCCTCCGCTCGCCTCAGTATCACGCGAGCTTCGGCGGGGTCACGCCGGAGCGGCCTCCGGCCCGCGGAGGCGGACGTGACCTTCGTGTTTGTACGTGATCCCCGCGTCACGCGAAGCTCGACAACGTCTCGTCGACCGGCGAAAACACGCCCTCGCGGGCGCCCCACTCCAGCATGCGCTCCACCGCCCGCGTGTCGAGCTCGCGGGTGTAGTCGTTGACGTAGAGCCGGATGTGCCGGGCCGTCACGTCAGGATCCATGTCCTGGGCGTGCGCGGCCACGTAGCCGCGGCTCGCGCCGGGGTGCGCGAAGGCGTACTCCACGCTCGCCAGCAGCGCCGCGTCCATGGCCGCCGCCCACGCCGGCGCCAGGTCGCGCCGGATGGCGATGCCGGCCAGCGGCAGCGGACCGTGCATGCGCGCTTCCCAGACCGCTCCGAGGTCAGCCAGCAGCGTGAGGCCCTTGCCCTCGTAGGTGAAGCGCCCCTCGTGGATCAGCAGGCCGCAGTCCACGTCGCCCCGGAGGACGGCCTCCTCAATCTCGTCGAAGCGCATCGTCACGGTGTCGAAGCGGCCCAGCAGCCGCAGCAGGAGCGCCGCGGTCGTCCGTTCGCCGGGGATGGCGATCCGGCCGCCGACGGGCCGCGCCGACCGCGCGACGACGATCGGGCCCACGCCGAAGCCGGCGGCGCCACCGGCGCGCAGCAGGACGAAGCGGTCGCGGACGCGTCCATACGCCGGCATCGACAGCTTGGTCACCTCCGCCTCGCCGCGCTCGGCGCGCGCGTTGAGCGCCTCGATGTCGTCCATGTGCGGCTCGACGCGCACGCCAGCCACGAGGCCATGCACCAGCGCGTGGAAGGCGAACGTGTCGTTCGGGCAGGGCGAGAACGCGAAGTTCAGGGCTGGGCGATCCACGCGAGCACGGCCTCCTGGGCCGCGCGCGCGGCCTCCTGCAGCTTCCACTGCCCCACCTCGCGCGTCGTCACGCGGTTGCTGATGCCGCGCACCTCCCCGGCCGGGATCGCGTGCAGGTGGGCGACATGCGCGACGGCCGCGCCCTCCATGTTCTCCACCGCGCCCTTTGTGCGCGCCTCGAGCGCGACGGCCGCCGCGTCGGTCCCGGTACACGTGCTCACGGTCACGAACCGCACGCGCCGCGGCAGCGGGAATACCGACATCGGCAGGTCGTTGTAGAGCGGCGGCGGCCCCTCCACGACCGGGAAGCCGAGGGCCTGCATGTCGAGGAACCCCGCCGGGCTCGCCGCCCCGAGATCGCCGTAGCACTCGGCGGACGCGCACGCGACGTCACCGACCGCCAGGCCCGACCCCGGATAGGCGCCGCCCACGCCGCAGACGATGATGGCGCGCGGACGTTCGCGCAGGATCTCGACGGTGACGGCATGGGCCGCATTGACCGGGCCCACGCCCATGCGCACCACCCGTACGCCGGACGAGGCAGTCAGCCGCGCGCGCAGCAGGGCGCCCTCGAGTTCCGTCGCGATGCAGACGAGCAGATCCGCGGCCATCGGAAATCAGAGTATCACCGGACTCCGCGAATGGTGTTCAAGGGGGGGGGATCGTGGGTAGTGGGTAGTGGGTAGTGGGTAGTGGGTAGTGGGTAGTGGCGAACAGCGAACCGCGAATCGCGAACCGCGAATCGCGAACAGCGAACAGCGAATAGCGAACAGCGAATAGCGAATAGCGAACAGCGAATAGCGAACGGCGAACAGCGACTCCTACGCCGACCGCGCGAGCCTGTTTGGCACAGGCCGCGAGGCGTAGATGAACGAGGCGCGCTCGGTGAAACCGGCACGGGCATAGAGGCGCCGGGCGGGCTGGTTGTCCTCGGCCACGAGCAGCGTCACCTGCCGGTAGTGGGCCGCGGCCGCGGTGTGCATGGCGTCGGCGAGCAGGCGGCCCGCGAGTCCCTCCCCGCGCGCCGACGGCGCCACGGCCATCTGCGCGAGATGCGCGATGCCGGGCGCGATCGTGGTCAGGAAGGCCAGGCCATCGAGCGTGCCGGCCGCCTGCCCCGGCGCGCTGACGGTCAGTTCGGGCACGAAGCGTCCGCAGCCAGGCGTGTGCAGCAGCTGCCCGACGTACCGCGCCCACTGCTCGCGCCGGCCCTGCGGCGCAAAGCACTCGGCCGCCCGTTCCCCTCGGTACGCCTCTTCGAACAGCCGCACGACGGCCGGCGCATCGACGTCCTGCCAGGGGCGCAGGCTCGCGGCACGGACCGGTGTGGACGGTGCGAGGTCCGGCGAGAGGTCGCGCACCAGGTAGAGATGGCGTGCCAGCGCGAAGCGCCGCCGCGCGAGCGCCACCTCGAGGGCCGCGTGCTCCGGCCAGCCGAAGAGGGCGAGCCGCCGCGCGAGCGCCGCATCGGGGGAGGCCAGGATGCGATCGAGCAGCAGGCGGACGGTCGCGGCATTCGTGGCGCAGAGCGCCCCGATCTGCAGCGTGTCGTCGCTCGTCAGATAGAACGCCCAGCCATGCACCTCGCCCCGCGCCGTGCGCGCGACGAGCCCGGGCAGCCGGCCCTCGGCCCGCGCCTGCTCCACGAGCGCCCACGCGGTGCCGAGGTCCCAGTGCAGCGTCGTCGCCCAGCGCCGGCGCTCGGCGTCGTACGCCGGCCGGAGCGCCGCCGCCGGCACGTCGCGCCAGTCCTCACAGATCATTGGCGGCGCGCGGCAGCAGGAGCTTTGCGGGCAGCGGCGCGGCGGCCGCCGAGCGGTTCTCCTCGCGGATCTGCTCGTAGACCTCGTGGCGATGCACGGCCACGTGCGACGGCGCGGTCACGCCCAGTCGCACCCCGTCCCGCCCGACGCGCAGCACACGCACTTCGACACCGTCGCCGATGACGATCGCCTCGTCGCGCCGCCTGGTGAACACCAACATGAAAGCCTCGTGACGCGCCGCTACGCGGTAATCGGCTGGCGCAGGGGGTAGAGCGTGTTGTGCGGCATCAGCTGGAACCCGGCCATGGTCGCCGGGTTGATGACGATCGGCGCCCGCAGGTTCGCGAGGGCCACGCCGTCGGGCTGCACCGTGACGATGGAGAGCCACAGGAGCGCGCTGCCTTCGGTGGCGCCGAGGCGCGTGGCGTCATGGGCCGAGAGCTGGCAGCGGTACCCGGGCAGCACGAGCCGCGGATCGATGGTCAGGAATGAGGCGGGCGGGCCGTCGACCGCGTGCAGGCACTGCAGTGGCGCGATGTCGTCGGCCGCGATCACCACGAACCGCCGGCACTGCTCGAAGCCCGGCAGCCCCTCCGGGAAGGCGATGACCGACGATCGGTCGGTCTCGAAATCGCCGAAGCGGGTTTCGACGCGGAGGCGGTCGGGGTCGGAGACGAGGCGTTGTGCGTCCATGGTCATCGGTCTATCTCAGGTAGTCGAGCAGCGACATGCGGCCGATCGTGGAGGTGGCGCCGAGCGCGGCGCGGTAGGCCGTCTCCGCGGCGGTCATGCCGCTGATCGACTCCACCATGTTGGCGTCCTCCTGCATCGACAGGCGGCTCTGCGCGGCGCGCATCGCCGTCTCGAGCGTCAGGCGCTTCTGGTCGAGCTGTGCGAGGTCGGTCCCCACGCGGCTCTGCATGCGGATCACCCGGTCGAACGCCGCCGTCAGCTCCGCCGACCCGGCCGCCATCGCGGCGGAGTCATTGGCGGTGACCGCGGCGATCATGTCTTCGAGCGTCGCGAACACATCCCGCGCCGCGCCGCCGCGAAGCACGTCGTCGCCATTGAACGTCGTCTGGATGGCCGTCTGGCGATCGACATCGACGGAGGCGGCATCGGCGTTGCCCTGGTACGCCGTGATCGACCCGTCAGGGTTCCTGGCGTACGGGGGCGTCGTCGAGTCGGTGCCGGCGAAGAGGTACGTGCCGCGGAACTGCGTGGTCATGCCGGTGTAGATCGCGTCGCGGATCCCGCGCAGCTCGCCGGCCAGCGCTTCGCGCTGCATCGTGCTGAGTACGGACCCTTGCGCCGAGGTCAGGAGCGCACTGGCCTGCGTGACGCGATCGACAAGGTCGGCCACGACGGTATCGACAATCGTGAGGCGCGAGGTGACCGCGTTGGCCGTCTTGACGTAGTGGTCGAGCGCCCCGATCTCGGCGTGCTCCCCCACCGCGGCCTGTGCGGCCGCCGGGTCCTGGCTGGCCGTGTGGACGCGCTTGCCCGACGTGACCTCGCGCTGGCGCGCGGCGAGCTGTTCGGCAAGCCCGGCCAAATCGGTCTGCGCGTTCCGCAGTGACGTGTTGAAGGCGATCCGCATGGCTTACCTCTTGAGCGACAGCAGCACGTCAATCGACTCGTCGATCGCGCGAAAGAAGCGCGCGTTGGCCTCGTAGGCGCGCTGGAACTTGAGCATGCGCATGGCCTCTTCGTCGAGCGACACGCCCGAGATGCCGTCGCGCAGGTTCTCGATCTGGCGCACGATCTCGGCGCGCGTCCGCTGTTCGAAGCGCGCGGCCTGCGTATCGGCGCCCACGCGGTAGAGCAGATTGCCCCAGCCGTCGTGGAGCGTGGCCGTGCCGCCGTTCATGACCAGCCCGTCGCGCAGGTTCGCCATCGCGCGCGCCTGGGCGTTGTCGCCGGGTGAGGCGACCGCGGCCGCCGCCACGCGCGAGGGATCGGCGATCAGCGCGGCCTCGACGCGGAGGCCCGCCGCCGCCCCCGCGACCGCCGCCGGCGGCTCGAAGAAGTTGCCGGCCGCCACACCCGCGCGGTCGAACCCCGCGCTGTGCAGCGCGTTGATTTCGGTCGCCAGGGTATGGGCGAGCGTGTCGAGGTCCGACTTGTAGCCGGGGATCAGGGTGTCGCGCGTGTGGAGCAGGCCGCCGAGCGTGCCCGCGGTCACGGCGGCGGTCACGTCGACGCCGCCGCTGTGAATCTGGATGAGGCCCGTGCCCGCGGCGGGCACCGCCTCGACCGCGTAGCCGATATGGCCAATCACCAGCGGACGTCCGCCCGCGAACGAGACATCCACGCCGCCGTCCGCCCGCGTGAGTACCTCGACGCCGACCAGGCCCGCGAGCTTGCGCAGCTCCTCGCCCTGCTGGTCGCGCAGCGTGGCCGTCTGCCCGGCGTTGCCGCCGCCGACGGACGCAATCGACTGGTTGAGCGCGGCGATGCGCGTGACGAGCCCGTTGATGTCGCTCACCCCCGCGCCGACACGGACGTTCGTATCCCGCTCCGCGAGCGAGAGCCGCCCCGCCAGATCGCGGACGCTCGCCGCCATCGTCTGCCCCTGCTGCACCACGGCCTGACGCGCGGTCGCCGACAGCGGGTCTTCGGCGAGGCGGGCCCAGCCGTCGAAGAACGCGGTGAGCTGGGCGTCGAGGGACCGGCCCGGGCCGCCGAGCGCGACCTCGACGAGCGACAGCGTCTCGGCGATCGCCGCCTGGCGTCGCTCGTCGGGCAGCTCCTGCCGGAAGCGGCGTTCGAGCATCGCATCGCGGATGGTGCGAATGCCGGTGGCGTTCACGCCACCGCCCGCGCTCATGCGGTCGGCCGGTGCGACGGCGGCGAAGTCCACTTCACGGCGGGTGTAGCCCGGCGTGTTGATGTTCGCGATGTTCTGGCCGGTGACGTCGAGGCCGAAGCGCTGGGCTTCGAGGGCACGCGACGCCGACGTCAGGCTGCCGAAGAGCGACATTAGATCCGCGCCTCCCAGACCGGGGCGGGCGCGCCCGTCTGCTCGCCGCGCTCCCGGCCGCCGCGATCGTACGAGGCGGCAGGGTCGGCAGACGTCAGGACGGTGTGGGCGAAGGTGTCGAGCGAACGGCCGAGCCGCCGGCAGCGGCTCAGTGCGCGCTCGAGCGCGGCCGTCTCGGCCGCACAGGCCCCTGGATCCGCCGGCGGCGAGAACGGGGGACGAAAGGCGGCGACCGCCGCCGCCACACCGGACTCGGCGGCCAGCAGCGCGTCGAGGTCCGCCGTCCCGAGCGCGTCACTGACCTGCTCGAGGGCGGACGTCAGGCGTCGAGCGGCCAGCGTGGCCGCGTCCATCGTGTCGGACATGATCTCTCCTCGTGCGGTTCGTCAAGCGACCGCCCGCACGTCGCGCCCGCGCGCGCCAGGACCGAAGTCCGACGCCGACGGCTAGCGGCCGAGCATCTGGTCGATCAACCGGTCCGCGAGCCGCTCCGGGTCGTTGCCGATCTGGCCGGCGTCGAGGGCCTTGCGGGCCCGCTCGACCACATCCTGGCGAATCGCCGGGGTCTCGCCGGCCGCCTGCAGCGCGCTCTGCGCCAGTGCCGCATCCGGCGAAAGCTGCACACGGTCGCCCTGCCGGGCGCCCACGGTGGCCGCCTGGCCCGATCGGCCGTTCTTGATCCCGTCAAGTCGCTGTGTCGTCGACGCTTCCTGATTCGGGCGATTGCCCTCAATCTTCATGACGTCTCCTGTCTGGAGGTTTCCCGTCACACTAATCGACATCGAGCGACACCAGCTTTAATCCTGCGGTCGAAAAATGTTCGGCCGCCTGTGCCGGGTCCATGACCCGGCCGTTCCTGAAGACCTCGAAGTGCAGATGCGGCGCGGTCGCCCGGCCTGTCTGCCCCACCCGGCCCACCTGCTGTCCGGCCCCCACCGTCTCGCCGCCGGTCACATCCAGCGAGGAGAGGTGCGCATACCGTGTCGTCAGGCCATTGCCGTGGTCGACGACGACGGTCAGCCCGTAGGCGCCCTGTTCGCCGGCGAACGCCACGGTGCCTTCGCTCACGCTTGGCACCGCCTTCCCGTAGGCCGCCCGCAGATCCACGCCCGCGTGAAACCTGCTGTGGCCGTGAAACGGGTCCTGACGCCACCCGAACGCCGAGGTCACCTTCGCGTCCCCGACGATCGATATCTCCCGACTTGCATCGGGCGTGCCGTGCGGGTGCACATGCGGCGCGGCCGTCACCGGCGCGATTTGGGCGGGATTCGGGGCCTGCGCCGGCGCCTTGCCCGCCGCCGGGGTCGGCGCACCGACCATGGGCGTCGGATTCTGGCCGGCGGCCGGCGCCGGGTTCTGGCCGGCCACCTGGCGTTCGAACGCCTGGAGCATCGCCGCCGCCAGCCCGAAGCCGCCCGACTGGCTCAACTGCCTCGTCAGCTCGCCGTCGACCACGTCCGTGTAGACCGGCCGGCCGAGCCCCATGTCGTCCTCTTCGGGCTCGTCGAGCATCGACTGCCGCATCTGGCGCACCATCTGGTGCATCAGCAGCGACTCGAACTCCTGCGCGAGCGCGATGACCTTCTCGCGGTCGGGCTGGTTCGGCGCCGCCGCAACCTCACCCGCGCGGACGCGTTCGAGGATCGACTGGAGGTTCAGAGGGTCAGACATGTGCGGCTTCGCAGTAGCTGTCAGCTATCGGCGATCGGCGGTCAGCTCGACTGAGCCGAAAGCCGATAGCTGATCGCTGACAGCCTCAAATAATGACGATCTCCGCCTGCAGGGCACCGGCGGCCTTGAGCGCCTGGAGGATGGCAATGATGTCGCGGGGCGTGGCGCCGAGGGCGTTCAGGCCGCGGACGACGGCGTCGAGCGTCACGCCGCTTTCGAGGGCCATCAGGCGCCCGTCCTGTTCCCGGACCTCCACGTCGGTCTGCGGCACGACCACTGTCTCGCCCTGCGAGAACGGCGCCGGCTGCGACACGTCGTAGCTCGTCGCGATTCGCACCGACAGCGACCCGTGCGCCACGGCGGCGGCGCTCAGCCGCACCCCGCCGCCCACGACCACCGTGCCGGTGCGCTCGTTGATCACGATGCGCGCGGTCGCGTCGGTCACCAGCATGACGGGCTCGAGCCGCGCCATCAGGTCGGAGATGGCGCCGCGATACGCCTCGGGCACCGCAATCGACACGGTCGCCGGGTCCACGGCGCGGGCCACGTCCTCGCCGAGTTCCGCCGTCACCGCCTCCGCGAGGCGGCGCGCGGTCGTGAAGTCCGGTTCACGCAGCGACAACAGCAGGTGCGGCGTATCTCCAAGGGCGACCTGCTGGCCGATCTGGACGAGTGCGCCCGCGGGCACGCGGCCCACGGTCAGGTGGTTCACCTGCACGCTGTTGCCGCCGTCGCCGCCCCCGAAGCCGCCGAGCGACAGCGCGCCCTGCGCCAGCGCGTGCACCGTGCCGTCGGGCCCGCGGAGCGGCGTGACGAGCAGCGTTCCGCCCTGCAGGCTCCGCGCATCGCCAATCGAGGAGGCCGTCACGTCGATGCGCGCGCCGGAGCGCGCGAAGGGCGACAACTCCGCCGTCACGAGGACGGCGGCGATGTTCTCGATCTTCATCTCGCTCGCCGGCACGTCCATGCCGAAGCGCTGGAGCACGTTGGCCAGCGACTGCGCGGAGAAGATCGTCTGCTTGCGGTCGCCGGTCTTGTTCAGCCCGATGACCAGGCCGTAGCCGACGAGGGGCACCGGATGCGCGCCCTGCATCGAGGCGACGTCCTTGATGCGCACGGGCACGTGGGCCTGGCCGGCGGCGGACACGGGGATCGCGAGCGGCGCGATCAGGGCGGCGAGCGTGACCGCGATCGCGTGACGGCTTATGACCTGACGGTTCATGACCTGACCCCGTTAGAAGATCTTGTTGAGGATGCGGATGAGCCAGCCGGGCTGCAGGTTGTCCCGCATCAGCCCGCGCCCGAAGTAGCGAATGCGCAGCTGGCCGATCGCGGTGGAGGGCACGACGTTGCTCGTCGGCACGTCCATGACGCGTACGACGCCCGTCAACACCACGATCTGGCGATCGCCGTTGATGTCGATCTCGCGCGCGCCTTCGAGCACGAGGTCGCCGTTCGGCAGCACTTCCGAGACGCGCACGGTCATCACCGCCGTCAGGGCCCCCGAGCGGTTCGTCACGCCGCTGCCCTTGAAGTCGCTCTTGGCCGACGTGCCCGCCAGGTTCGACGGGTCGATGCCCGGGATGCGGTCCGGCAGGCCGAAGAAGCTGCCCACCGATGCGCCCGCCGAGCTGTTCTTGCCGAGCGTCGATCCGGCGCTGCCCGAGGCGGCAATGGCCTCGACCACGTGGACGGTCAGCAGGTCGTTGACGCCGCGGGCACGCGGATCGGCCGTCAGGCCGGCGAGCCAGTCGACCCGCACGGGCGCCGTCGCCGGCGTCACGCTGCCGGTGCGTGCCGCCTCGAGGTACCGCTGGAACAGCACGTCGTAGCTGTCGGCGGGCTTCGCGGGCTTCTCGGGATTGGCCGGCGTGTCCTGGCGCGCCGCGGCCGGCGCGGCGAGGCCCACGGTGAGCGCGATCACGGCGCTCCAGACGATCTTACGGTTCATACATCACCTCGACGCGTCCGCCCTCGACGACACGGCCGCGCAGGGGCCGCCGGCTGTCGGGGTTCACGACGCGAATCACATCGCCGAGCGCGCCATCCTGCGCGGCCACGGCCTGCCCCTCGACGGTCACGCCGCCGATGCGGGCCACGATCGTCACGGCGCGGCCGCTGACGACCAGCGGGTCGACACGCACGAGCGCCTGCGTGAGGAGTTCGCCCGGCACCAGATCGCGTCGTGCGCGAGCGCCGATCACCGCATCGGGCGCCGGCACGGGCACGATCGGCGTCTCGCCAAGCGCCTCGGCCTGCACGCTGAGCGCGCCGGCCTCGACGACCGCGCCGCGCGCGATCGGCGCGGCCACACGCGCGACGGTGCGCGTCACCTGCAGCGTGGCCTGGGCCTCGCCGACGCGGAGGCCGGCGCGATCGAACAGGAGGAAGCGGGCGGGACGGCCCAGGCGCGCCCCGGGCACCGGGCGGGCCTCGATGTCCGCGGCCTCGCGCACCAGGCGGACCTCGAGGCCGGAGATGGCCACCTCGGCATCGCCGCCGACGCGGGCTTCGACCGCGGCGCAGATCGCCGCGGCGACCCCGGACGCGCAGTCGACGGGCGCATGCGCCGTCGCCGTCGAGGCGGCCAGCACCAGCGCCAGCGCCACGATCGCGCGGCTAGCGGACAAGGTTGTTGACCTGGCCGAGCATTTCATCGGACGCCTTCACGATCTTGGAGCTGGCCTCATACGCGCGCTGGCCGAGGATCATGTTGACCATCTCCTCGACCACCGACACGTTCGAGTCTTCCAGGAAGCCCTGCGCGAGCGTGCCCATCCCCTCCGCACCCGGCACCGCCGTCGTCGGCTCTCCCGACGCGGTCGTGACGGCGAAGAGGTTGCCGCCGAGCGCGCGCAGGCCCGCGGGGTTCTGGAACGAGGCGAGTTCGATGTTGCCGACCTGCTGCGGCGCGGACTCGCCGGCCAGCACCACGGACACCGTGCCCTCCTTCGAGATGGACACCGACAGCGCATCGGCGGGGATCGAGAGCGCCGGCTGCAGCGGGTAGCCCTCGGCCGTCACGAGCGCGCCCTGCGCGTCGAGGTGCAGGATGCCGGCGCGGGTGTAGGCGGTCTCGCCGGTCGGCAGCCCGATCTGGAAGAAGCCGCGCCCTTCGACCGCGAGGTCGAGCGGCGATCCCGTGGACCGGAGGTTGCCGGGGCGGAAGTCGCGCGCCGTGGCGACCGGCCGCGTGCCGAGGCCGATCTCGAGCCCGATGGGGGCCTCGGTCGCGGGCGAGGTCGGCGAGCCGGCCCCGCGCACCTGCTGGTAGACCATGTCGGCAAACTCCGTCCGGCTCCGCTTGAAGCCGGCGGTGTTCACGTTGGCGAGGTTGTTGGCCGTCGTGTCGATATTGGCCTGTTGCGCCGTCATCCCGCTGGCCGCCGTGTAGAGTGCGCGAATCATGTTCTCTCGTCCTTTGCCGATGCTTCGAGGGCGGGGGTCCGGGCCGCGTTACATGCGGAGCCGGCCGAGTTCCGCGATCGCGCGGCTGTTCAGGTCGTTCATCGTCACGCTCAACCCGCGCTGCAGCGCCTCGAAGTTGCGCTGCAGTTCGACGAGGCGCGCCATGCGGTCGGCGACGTTGACGTTGGAGCCCTCGAGCACGCGGCCGTAGACGAGCGGTTCCTCCACCTGCGTCGGCGTCTTGCCGGGCGCGGCGAAGAGCGATCCCCCCTCGCGCCGGAGCGCGGTCAGGTCGTCGAACTCCATGATCTGCAGCTTGCCCAGCATCTCGCCGCCGGCCCGTATCGAGCCGTCGGCGTCCACCTCCAGGCCGCCGGTGGTCGGCACCTCGATGGGGCCGTCCTCGCCGAGGACGGGATGGCCCTCGGCCGAGACGAGCAGCCCCTCGGCGCTGCGGTCGAAGTGGCCGTTGCGTGTGTAGCGCGGCCCGCCGGCGGTCTCGACGACGAAGAAGCCGGGGCCCTCGATCGCGAAGTCGAAGTCGCGGCCCGTCGGCGAGGTCGTGCCGTTGCTGAAGTCGAGCCGGCGATCGCCGTCCTTGACGTCCATGGCGGCATCGAGGGCCTGCGCGAACGGGCGCTCGACGGCGGTCGTCGTGCTGCGCTCGCCCTTGTAGCCGGTCGTGTTGGCGTTGGCGAGATCAGCCGCGAGGCGATCGAGCTGATCCAGCCGTGCCTGCATCCCGCTCAGGGCAACGTAGGCGCCGCTTGACATGCGTCCTCCCCGTGCAGGCGATCCATGGCCACGAGCACGTCCTCGACGCGCGATTCGCTCTCGAGCCGCACCCACATGTAGGGATCGAAGCGCGCCTGGGCCATCTTGACGCCGGGGCGGCCGGCGGCGGCGGTCGCCACCAGCGCGGCGGCATCGCCGATGCCTGCCACCGTGCGCGCCTCGACGCGCTGCTCGACGCCGCGCGCATCGCGGCCGTAGGCGGTGACGAGCGGTTCGAAGTGTTCATCGCTCACCAGGAGCGGCTCGATGGACCAGCCGGTCAACTCGGAGAGCGCGCCGAGCGCGGTGCGGGGCACGGGGGCCACGCACGCCACGCGCAGGCGCTTCAGCTCCGCGTCGGACTCGATGGGCACGAGGCTGAGGGCGCGCACGGCATCCTGCGACAGCCGGCCCGGCGCCTCGCGGACCGACTCCGGATCCACGGAGGTGAGGTAGCCGACGCCGGCCTGCGCGGCCAGCCCGCGCAGCACGTCGCGCGCCTCGGCGATGCCCATGGCGCGCAACTGCGCGCCGAGACGGAGGCCGCTCAGCTTCTGCGCCGCGAGGGCGTCGCGCAGCTGAAGCGCCGTGATCACGCCCTGGTGGACCAGCAGCACGCCGATCCGGAGCGGGGGCATCGACAGCGACGGCAGCGACAGGCGCGCCGGCTTGTCGAGGCGGACGCGCGCGTCCGCTTCAAGACAGGCTCGCGAGCAGAACCACTGGCCATCGAGCGCGGCCCCGAGCCCGCTGTAGCGGACCAGGAGATCCGGCCGCCAGGTGCCACACTCAGTACGCGCGCATCGCGCCATTGACGTTCTCCTTCTTCCGCCCGCCCTGCTCGGCCAGGTGCATGCGCAAACGGACTTCCCCTTCGGACACATCCTCGGACGAGGCGATCTCGGTGATGGTGCGGCCGCGCCGCGCCTGTCGCGCCACGCGGGCGGTGGTCACGCGGGCGCTGCCCGTCGCGGCCGGGTGGCCGAGCCGGCCCAGTTCCAGCGCCATCGCACGGAAGCCCGACTCGGTGGTCTCGGTGAGCAGGGCCAGGGCGCCGCTGTAATGCGACAGGCGCTCTTCCGTGCGCTCCGCCGCGCCGATGACGCGGAACACCCGGAACAGCATCGACGCCTGCACGAGGCACAACATGACCAACCCGCCCATCACCCAACTCGTCCACTCCATCTCAAGCCCCCATGCTCCGGATGCGTTCGGTCGTGCTCACCACCTCGGTGACGCGAACGCCGTAGTTGCCGGCGACGACCACGACTTCCCCCCGAGCAACAACCTTGCCGCTGACCATCAACTCCACCGGATCGTCGGGCGACCGGCCAAGGTCGATCACCGCGCCGGGGCCGAGCCGCGTCACGGCGAGCAGGGACATCTCGGCCCTGCCGAAGCGGACCGAGATGGGCAGTTCGATGTCCATCAGGACCTCGAGATTGCGGGGCTCGGGGCCGGACGAACGCGGATGATCCGTGCTACCTGTTGACTCAAAGGAGGTTACGTCTCTGGATGTCGCCGCCTCCGGCCGCGGGGTAACCACTTCGGCCTCGAGCAGCTCGACCGCCCCCCACACCTCGAGGATCGGGTGGAACTCGGCTTCGAGCAGCAGGCGGAAGCGCGTCGAGGCCGCCGGCTGCAGCGCCTCGACGCCGTCCAGGCACGCCGTCAGCGTCAGGCCGGCAGCGACGGAATCCTGACTCAGGCTGCCGGCCGCCTGACCCCCGAACTCGAGCATGGTGTCGGCCACGGCCGCTTCGGGCGGCGCCTCGTCGAGCCCCATCACCCGCCGGGTGATCTCGACCGCGTCCTTGTCGGAGAGCGCCAGCACGAGCCGGCCGGCGCCGCGGCCGCCCACCTCGATCC
Source organism: Vicinamibacterales bacterium (assembly GCA_030680175.1). Lineage (GTDB taxonomy): Bacteria > Acidobacteriota > Vicinamibacteria > Vicinamibacterales > UBA2999 > JAUXWO01. Next base: position 140,283 of record JAUXWO010000030.1, on the reverse strand, counting down.
GGATCACCCACCGCGCGTCCACGCTGGCGTCGGTGTCCGCCAGGGTCGTCGCGCCCCCGGTCAGCGCGCCGACGACGCCGGCGAACTCGCGTGCGAGGCCCCGGACGAGCGCGTCAGTCTGAGCGTTCATGCTTCACTCCGTTGCGCCGCGGTCTCCGCGTGGCGGTCGACGATGCGGATGGCAGCCAGGTGGTCATTCCGCATGAGCCGGCCGGCGAACTTGCCCACCTGGCTCACCCGTACGTCGACGGGCTCACGCACCGGGCGGCCGAGCGAGATGACGTCGCCCGGCACCAGGTCGAGCAGGTCGCGGGCGGGAATCCGGGTCTCGAGGCCCGCCGACAGCGGCATCGGCATGCGCAGCAGCGAGTGGCGCAGCCGCTGCCGGTCGAGCGAGGTCGGCTCCTTGCGGCTGCGATGCCAGCCCTGAACGAAGCTCATGCCCGCCTGCTCGATGAGGGCCGCGGGGATGCAGAGGTTGAGCATGCCGCGCACGTCGCCGACGCGCACGTCGAACACGACGAGCACGACCACTTCGTTCGGTGCGGCCACCGACAGCATCTGCGGGCGCGTCTCACGGCCGTGGATCGAGAAGTGCACCTCGACCATCGCGTGCCACGACTCGTTCAGGTTGTCGAGGAGCAGCTTGACGACCGAGTCGATCACGTTCTGCTCGATCTCGGTCAGGGCACGGCTGAGCACGGTCGCGCGCCCGGTGCCGCCGAGCAGGCGGTCGATCATCATGAAGGCGACACCCGGATTCAGTTCGAGCGCCCCGACCACGTCCATCGGCGCCACGTGCAGGCCGTAGAACGCCGTGGGGTCGGGCAGGGACATCAGGAATTCGGAGTACGCAAACTGCTCCACCGACACGATCGACACATCGGTCACCGTGCGCAGGAAGGCGGAGAGCGAGGTCGAGACATTCCGCGCGAACCGGTCGTGCAGGAAGTGCAGCGAGCGGATCTGCTCCTTCGACACCCGGTCAGGGCGCCGGAAGTTGTAGATGATGACGCCCGAGGGCGGTGGCGCCTCGCCGAACTCTCCCGGGGCCGCCGCGGGGGCCGCCGTCGACATCAGGAGGGCGTCGATTTCTTCCTGGCTGAGAATCTTGCCCATGGCTACCGCGTGGCTCCGAGCCGGGTCTTGAGCGAGGCGCGCAGGCGCGAGATGGCCAGCGACCGCAGCTGCGAGACCCGGGACTCACTGACCCCGATCACCGCGCCGATCTCGGCCATCGTCAGCTCCTCCTCGTAGTAGAGCGCGAGGATCTGCCGCTCGCGTTCGGGCAGTTCCATCAGCGCGCCCGCGAGGTGCTGCCGCAGTTCCGAGCGATGGAGCCGTGCCTCGGGGCCTTCGTCGGGGTCGATGCACAGCTCGAGCAGCGAGCCGCCGTCGGGCGTGGGCGCGTCGAGCTGGCGCAGGGCGCCGATTTCGAGGCTCCGCACCTGCTCCAGGGCCTTGTCGTACTCGGCGGGCGACATCTCGAGGGCCCTGGCGATCTCGTCCTCGGTCGCCTCGCGTCCCAGTTCGTGCCGCAGCCGCGCCACGGCGCTGTCGAGCGTGCGGCGCAGCTTGCGGAGCGAACGCGGCGCCCAGTCGAGATCGCGCAACGCGTCGAGCATCGCGCCCTGCACCCGCCGGCGCGCGAACGCCTCGAACGGGACCCCGCTCTCGGCCCGGAACCGTCCGGCCGCGTCGATGAGGCCCATGATGCCGACGCTGACCAGGTCGTTCATCTCGACCTGCGCCGGCAGGCGCTGCGCCAGGCGCTGCGCCATCGTCTTGACGAGCGCGACGTGGCCAATCACCAGCTGGTCGCGTTCCGAATGCTCTTCGGCGGCAGCGATCATGCGCACTGCGGCACCTCCTCCTTGCGGCTGTGGGCGAGGGCCAGCGTGCGCGCCGGCATCCGCAGGCTGCGGCCCGGCACGGGACCCAGGCCGCTGACCCGGGACGCCAGCCGCCGGAACGCGCGGCCGGCCGGCGAGTGCGGCAGTCGCGCCACGAGCGCCTGCTGTGCGCGCACCGACTCGCCCAGAGCCGGGTCGCGCGGAATGCATCCGAAGTACGAGAGACGCCGGTTCAGGAACCGATCCGCCGCGAGGTCGAGCTGCCGGAAGACGAGGTTGGCCTCCTCCGTCGTGCCCGCCAGATTGACCACCAGGCCGAGGTCGGCGTCGGGCGACTGCAGGGAGATGAGCTTCGCCACGGCATACCCGTCGACCATCGCGCCCGGGTCGGGCGAGGTCACGACGAGCACGCGCTGGCACGCGGCCGCCAGGTCCACCACGTTGTCGGAGATGCCGGCGGCCGTGTCGAGAATCAGGTAGTCGAAGCGGTCGCGGATGCGGTCCACCTCGGAGGCGAGGCGCAGCCAGTGATCGGGCGTCAACGCGGTGAGTTCGCGGTGACCCGAGCCCGACGGCATCACCGCGATGCCCCCCGGTCCGTCGATCACGACCTCATCGAGCGTGCAGGCCCCGTGCACGACGTGCCCGAGGTGCTGGCGCGGCGTCAGGCCGAGCATCACGTCGATCTTCCCGAGGGCGAAGTCGGCGTCGAGCACGCCCACACGCGCGCCCGCGCCGGCGAGGGCCACGGCAAGGTTGATCGCGATGGCCGTCTTGCCGACACCCCCCTTGCCGCTCGTGACCCCGATCGTTGTCGCGGCACGCGGGCCGCGCGGTGGCACCACGCTCACACGGCCACCCCCGTGCGCGCTTCCGCGTCGCCCAGCACGCTCGCCGCGACGAGCGACGGCGTCACGCGCGTCAGGTCGTCGGGCACGGCCTGCCCGGTGCCGAGATACGACAGCGCCAGCCCGCGCTCGCGCAGCAGCGGGATGAGGCCGGTCCAGGTGTCGGCCTCGTCGACCTTCGTCAGGACCACGCGGTCCGGCCGCGCGCCGGCGTAGCGGTCGATGATGCGGGTGGCCTCGCGGATGGAGCTGCCGGCCGGGATGACCAGATGCGTGCGCACGTCGGGCCGCCCGGCGAGCACATCGAAGAGGGCCTGGGTCGCCTGATCCGAGGGCGACCGGCCGGCCGTGTCCACGAGCACGGGCCGGCGCAGCCCCGAGACCGCGGCCTCGAGGTCCGCCGCCGTCCGCGCCACCGAGAACGGCGCGCCGATGATCTCCGCATACAGGCGCAGCTGCTCGACGGCGCCCACGCGGTAGCCATCGGCGGCGAGCAGGCTCAGACGCGAACCGCGGCGGGCGCGGTTCTGCGCGGCGATCTTCGCCACGGTGGTCGTCTTGCCCGCACCGGGCGGCCCGACGAACACCTCGATGGGCGCGTGCGCCTCCGCGCCCGCCGCCAACGGCGCGAGACGGTCGGACAGCGCCTTGCGGAGCGCCGCCAGCGAGGCCGTGCGGCGCGTGCGCGCTGGCAGGGCCTCGGCCACCTCCGCCGCGAGGGCGCGGTCAAGGCCGGCCGCACACAACTGCGCGATGATGGCCTCGTCGCTCGTGCGCGACGCGGCGTGCGCCTGCGACGCGGCCGCCCGGCGCCCGAGCCGTGCGCCGATGCCCGGCGGGACGGGCGGCGCCATCTCGCGACGGGCCACGCCCATCTGCTGCGCCCAGACGATGGTGTCGGCTTCGGTGTCGGCGGCCATGACAGGCGCACCGACATGTCGGCTCTCCGACAACGCCGGTTCGACGGCCGCCGTGATCTCCACTTCGCGCTGGCCGAGCAGGCCGCGCACGCCCTGCGCGGGCACGAGCCGCGACGAAAGCACGAGGGCCTGGGGGCCGAGCTCACGGCGCGCGAGCGCCAGGGCCTCACGCACACTCGGCTGTCGGAATCGTTTCAGTTGCATATCAGTCCAGCACGCTGACCGTCGAGATCCGCACATGCGGCGGCACTTCGTGATGCGAGAGCACCCCCAGGTGCGGCAGCACCCGGGTGAAGAGCCGGAAGAGATGCGGTCGAAGCGCTGGGGAACACAAGAGCACAGGCTGTGCCACCGCCGTTTCGAGGGCGCGGGCGATGCGCGTGGCCAGATTCTGGGCATCTTGCGGGTCAATCGCGAGCACGGCGCCCTGCTCCGTCCGGACCACCGACGCCAGGAGTCGCTCTTCCAGCGCTGGCGCCAGCGTCAGGCTCACCAGTTCGCCCGCCTCGGTCTGGTATTGCCGGCAGATCGCCCGGCCGAGCGCGCCGCGCACCATCTCGGTGATGGCCTCCGCATCCTTGGTCGCCGTGGCCGCATCCGCCATGGCCTCGAGAATCGTCGTGAGGTCCTTGATCGGCACGCGCTCGCGCAGCAGGTGGCGGAGGACGCGCTGGATCTCGCCGACCGACATCAGCTTCGGCACCAGCTCCTCGACGAGCTTCGGCGCGCTCTGCGCCACCTTGTCCACCATGTCCTTGGTCTGCTGGCGGCCCAGCAGGTCCGGGAGGTAGGCGCGGATCGTCTCCGACAGATGCGTCGACAGCGCCGTCGTCGGGTCGACGACGGTGTAGCCGGCCGAGGTGGCGCGCTCGCGCTGGTCGGGGCCGACCCAGAGCGCGGGCAACCCGAACGCCGGTTCCTTGGTGGGGGTCCCGTCGAGCGTCTCACTCGCGCCGCCGCCCGGATTGATGGCGAGCAGGCGATCGGCGAAGAGCTCGCCGCGCGCGACCTCGACGCCCTTGAGCAGGATCGAGTACGTGCGCGGGCCGAGCTGCAGGTTGTCGGCGATGTGGACGGGCGGCACGACCATCCCGGTGTCGGTCGCGATCTGCCGCCGGATCGACCGCACGCGTCCGAGCAGCGTGCCCCCCTGCTTCTCATCCACGAGTGAGATCAGCGCGTAGCCCACCTCGACCGACAGCGGGTCCACGTGCATGGCGCCGTCCAGCGGGTCGGCGGGCGCCGGCGTCTCGGCCGACGCCAGATCGTCGGTCGCCTTGCGCGCATCGCGTGCGCGGTTAGCGTACGCCGCGCCGCCCATCACCAGCCCGACGGCGAGGAACGGGAGCTTGGGCATGCCCGGCACGAGCGCCATGGCCACGAGCACCGCCGCGGCGATCGCCAGGGGGCGCGTGCCTTCGAGCAGCTGCGTCGAGACCTCTTCGCCGAGGTTGGCCTCGCTGGCCGCCCGCGTGGTGATGAGCGCGCCGGACACCGACACGAGCAGCGCCGGGATGGCCGTCACGAGGCCTTCCCCGATGGTCAGAATCGTGTAGGTCTCGGCGGCGGTGGCCAGATCCAGGCCGTGCTGCATCATGCCGATGAGCAGCCCGCCCACGATGTTGATGATGGTGATGATGACGGCCGCGATCGCATCACGCTGCGTGAACCGGATCGCGCCGTCCATGGCGCCGTAGAAGTCGGCCTCACGGCGCACCCGCTCGCGCCGCGCCTTCGCCTGATGCTCGTCGATCATGCCGGCATTCAGGTCGGCATCGATCGCCATCTGCTTGCCGGGCAGCGCATCGAGGGTGAACCGCGCGGTCACCTCCGAGATGCGCACCGCGCCGTGGTTGATGACGACGTACTGGATCGCAATCAGCACCAGGAACACGACGATGCCGACGACGAAGTTGCCGCCGACGACGAACTGGCCGAACGCCATGATCACGTGGCCCGCCGAGTCCACGCCGTCCTGCCCGTGCAGCAGGATGAGGCGCGTGCCGGCCACGTTGAGCGACAGCCGGAACAGCGTCAGGATCAGCAGCAGCGACGGGAACACCGAGAACTGGATCGGCTCCTTCACGTAGATGGACGTGATCAGGAGCACGACGGCCAGGCCGATGTCGATCGACAGCAGCAGGTCGAGCACCAGGGGCGGCAGCGGGACGATCATCAGCGCGACGATCGCAATCAGCGACATCGGCGCGACCAGATGCGTCAGGGGTGATTTCTCCATGCGTCGTCTTTCGATCAGAGCCGCAGTTGCTTCAGACGGATGAGGTACGCCAGCACCTCGGCCACGGACTCGAAGAGCGCGGCCGGAATGGTCTCGCCGACCTCCGCGCCCCAGTAGAGCGCCTGGGCCAGCGGCTTGTTCTCGACCAGGGCGATGTCGTGTTCGCGGGCCAGTTCGCGGATGCGCGCGGCGAGCTTGTCGGCGCCCTTCGCCAGCACCCGCGGCGCGTGCATCGTCTCGCGGTCGTACTGGATCGCCACGGCGAAGTGCGTCGGATTGGTGATGACGACGGTGGCCCTGGCGACGTCGCCCAGCATGCGGCGGCGGGCGGCCTCCCGCTGCTGGCTGCGGATGCGCGCCTTGATCTCGGGGTTGCCGTCGCTCAGCTTGTTGTCGTCCTTGACTTCCTGTTTCGTCATCTTCAGCTGCTTGAGCGTCTGCCAGCGCTGGATGCCGTAGTCGGCGGCGGCGATGACGACCATCGCCACCGCGGCGCGCGTGAAGAGAGTGCGGGCGCTCTGCCAGCCGATCCACGCCGAATCCGGAAACGGCACGCGCGCGAACGTCGGGCTCTCGAGAATGAGCCGGCTGATGACCTGGTAGCCGATGACGCCGATCACGGTGATGGACACCGCCGTGATGCCCAGCTCGATGGGCCCCTGGCCGAGCAGCCGCTTGATCCCGCTCATCGGATTGAGGCGGTTCAGGTCGGGCTGGAACGGATGGAGCGTGGTGTTGAACCCGCCCTGCGCGCCCTGCACCACGATGACCGTCACCATCACCGTCAGGCAGACGGGCCCGGACAGCAGGGCCAGCATCTGCAGGTTGGTGACGAGCAGCCCGATCAGATCGCCGGAGACGATCACGCGCTGCGGGTCGTCGCCGATCGCCCCAAGCGTGCGGCGCATCGACAGGGCCAGCCCGTCGATCATGCGGTCGCCGAGCATCCCGAACACCAGCAGCCCGGCCGCCAGCGAGGCCGCGGCCGGTGACCGCTTGCTGCGCGCAATCTGCCCCTTTTCACGGGCATCCTTGAGCTTTCGCCCGGTGGGGGCTTCTGTCTTGTCGTCGTCGCCGAGCAGGCCCATCGCCCTACCCCACTCCGAGCGCGAGGCGCGCGGCCAGCTCGAGCGCGCGACGGATGAGGCCGGACATCACCTCCGGCACGGCGACGATGCCGGTGCCGAGCGCGGCGAGGCCGACGAGGAGCCGCATGGGCGGCGTGAGGGCGAACAGATCGACGCCGGACGCCGCCCGTCCGAGCAGCCCGAGCCCGGCCTCGAGCACCAGCATCACGACGACGACCGGCGCGGCCAGCTGCGCGCCGGTCACGAACACGGTGCCGAGCATCGCCATCACCACCGGCACGACCCCGTCGTCGACCTGGCCGAAGCCGACCGGCAGGCGCCGGTACGACTGGAGCAGCGCCCGCAGCACCAGGTGATGGCCGTTGACGGCGAAGAAGATGAGCGTCGCGAGGTTGCCGTAGATCAGCGCGATCGTGTTGTTGCGCACGCCGCTCTGCGGATCGATGGTGGCCGCCTGCGCGAAGCCGAGCTGGTAGCCGGCGAGGTAGCCGCCCATCTCGGCCGCGGCGACCACGACGCGGACGCCGAAGCCGATGGCCACCCCGATCATCGCCTCGCGCAGGGCGACCACCACGAGGCCCGCGACGGTCAGCGTGCCCGGCAGCGGCACGAGCGGCACGAGCACCAGCGTGATCGCGAGCGTCAGGCCGATTTTCACCGGCGCGGGTGCGAACGTCCCGCCGAACACCGGCGCGACGATCACGACCGCGCCGACGCGGACGAGGATCAGCGCGAGCCCGGCGACCAGCGAGAGGTCCATCAGCGGATGACCTCCGGGAGCCGGCGGATGATCTGCGTCGCGAACCCGGTCATCAGCCGGAGCATCCACGGGAAGGTCAGCGCAAACACGACGAAGATCGCGACCGCGCGCGGGATGAAGCCGAGCACGTTGTCATGAATCGAGGTGATGGTCTGGAAGGCGCTGGTGGCCACGCCGGCCACGAGCCCGGCCAGCAGCATCGGCATGCTGACGAGCATGGCGAGTTCGATGGCCTGGCGCAGGATGCCGACGGCAAGGGCTTCGGACATGCGCGGCTACACCACGAAGCTGCGCACGAGCGATCCGACGAGCAGGTTCCACCCGTCGATCATCACGAACAGCAACAGCTTGAACGGAAGCGAGATCATCGCGGGCGGCAGCTGGAGCATGCCCATCGACAGGAGCGTGGTCGACACGACGAGGTCGATCAGCAGGAACGGCACGAACAGGAAGAAGCCCATCTGGAAGCCGGTCTTGAGCTCCGAGATCACGAAGGCCGGAATCACGACGCGCATCGGCAGGTCGGCCGGCGTGGCCGGCCGTTCCATGCGGCTCAGCTCGACAAACAGGGCCAGGTCCGCCTCGCGCGTCTGCTTCAGCATGAACTCGCGCAGCGGCGGCGCGCCCAGCACGAGCGCCTCCGACACCTCGATGCGCCCCTCCATGGCCGGCCCGAGCGCCAGCGCGTGGATGCGGTCGACCGTCGGCGCCATGATGAAGATCGTGAGGAACAGCGAGAGCCCGATCAGGATCTGGTTCGACGGCTGCTCCTGCGAGCCGACCGCCTGCCTCAGGAAATGGAACACGATGACGATGCGTGTGAACGAGGTCATCGAGATGAGCATCGCCGGCAGGAACGTCAGCATCGTCAGCAGCAGCGCGATCTGCAGCGGCGCCGAGACGGTGCCCACCCCGTCGATGTTCACCGAGAGCTGATCCGCCGGCTGCGCGGCCGCCGGGGCCACCGACACCAGGACGATGAGTCCGGCGAGCGCGATCAGGCGGCGCGTCATGACCGCGCCTCCGGGGCGTCCGCATCGAGCCGGGCTTCGAGCGCCTCCTGGAACGGCGCCGTGCCCAGTTCCGACACGAGCGACACCTGGCTGGGCGTGAGCCCGAGCAGGAGCCGGCGGCCTTCGACCGTGACGATCACGAGCGATCGGCGCTCGCCGAGCGGCACGGACGATTCGATGCGCACGGCCTGGCCGCGCGCCGACGGGCCGAACGGCAGCACGCCGCGACGCACGAGCCAGGCCAGCACCACAACCAGCGCGAGGACGATGGCGACGGCGAAGACGCCGCGCACGGCGGCGCCGACATCGTCGGCCGGCCACGGCTCGGCGGCCGTCTGTGCGGAGAGGGCCAGCAGGCTCACGCGGACTCCAGGCCGCTGCCGTCGATCTCGGTGACGCGCACCGCCGTGCTGTCCTCGACGATCACGACCTCGGCACGCGCCAGCGCGATGCCGTTGGCCGTCACCTTCAGATCCGCACCCGCGGACTGCTCGAGCTGGATGACGCGTGACCGCACGAGGCCCAGGCACTCACGCACCGTGAGGCGGCCCGTGCCGAGCACGACCTCGACGGGGATCGTGACGTCGAGCAGGCCCGGAAAGGCCGACGACACCTCGTCGGCCGGATCGAGCGGCGCGGCCACCGGCGGTGGCTCCGCCGGGGCCGCTGCGGTCGCCACGGCGAGCGACTCAGAACTGGACGACGAAGTCGGCAAAGAGGACATCAGCCACCGCCACGCCGCCCACCTGTGTGGCGCGCTCCTGAATCAACTGTTTGAGAGCCGTCTTGCCGGCGGGCGTCACGAGCGCCGCCGCCGACTGCTCGGTCAGCACCTCGAGAATCGCCGAGCGCACGCGCATCAGGACGACGTCCTGCTTGGTCAGTGTGGCCGCCGTCGCCGCGTCGGCCACCACGAGCTGCATCGACGTGCGGAGGAAGCGGCCGGCGTCGGCGTCGGCCAGGTTCACGAGGAACGGCTCGAGCGTGACGAGCCCTGTCGGCTGCGGCACCGCCACCGGCACGGGCGCGGCCGCCGGCTCCGCCCCGGCCACGGTCCCCGCCGACCGCGGCGACCACCCGACGCCGCCCGCCCCGGCGCCCCCGCCCACAACGATCAGCACGAGCACGAGCGACAGCGCTTTCCAGAGCCCGCCCCCGGACTTCTTCTTCTCGACATCAGACATGGAGGACACTCATCGCAATTGGGCAGGAACCCATCACCTGCCGGTCACGCGTCGCGAAAGAGCAAGGGTGATGCCGGGGGGGGCCGCCCGGAGCGGGTGCGGATCTCGGCGGGAATTGCGGGGGAATCCACCCGGCGCGCGTCGGTGCGCGCGCCGGGTGGTGACGTCTCGCCGACAGCCCGAAGGGGTGAAGGGCTAGAGGAGCGACTCGAACGAGGGCGTCTCGCCGGACGCCCGTTCCTGCCGTCGTCGGGGCGCGTCGTCCTGGCGATCCTGCCGCTCACGGCCGTCCTCGTCGGGATCCTCGTGCACCTTGACGGACGAGAGGTCCAGGCCCCGCTCCGCCAGGGCGGCGCGGAGGTCCTCGCTGTGCGTCTGGATCCAGCCGCGCACCAATGGCGAGGCGGACTGGAAGCTCGCATGCACCCCCTCCGGGCCCACGCGCAGCTGGACGCTGACTTCGCCCAGATGTTCGGGGTTCAGCAGGAAGCGCGCCTCGCCCAGGCCGTCACGCCACTGCAGGCGCAGCGACTTCACGAACTGGGGCGTCAGGTCCGGAACCTCCGACGGTCGCGCGGCCTCGGACGGCGCGGTGGCGGCGGACGGCGCCGTGCCGGGGCCGAGCGATGCCGTGCTCGGGAGGAGCGAGGCGCCCATCCCTTCGAGGGTCAGGGCCGCGGGCATGTACGGACGGCGGCCGTACGTCTCGGCCCCATCCTGTCCGCGGCCGCCGGAGAAGCTGAACCCGCCGGCCGGCGCGGGCGCCTGCACGAGGGGCGGCGTCGCGGCGTCCACGGGCGCGCCGTCAGACGGCGATACGAACGTCACGACGGGCGACGCCTGCACGGGCAGCGCCTGCGCGGCCGGCGCATCGATCGGCGGCGCCTCGACCTGCGCCGAGGCCTCCGCCGCCGGGCGGGTGCCGTCTTCGCTCGATCGGAACGCGGCCAGCGCGCGCGCGATCAGCGCCGACGCGGCCTGCCTCGCGGCATCGAGTCCGGATGCCTTCGACGTACCGGCGTCCTGATCGCTCGTGTCGAGGTCGTGGCCGGGCGCCCGTGGCGCCTGCGCGGCCCGAGGCGCGAGCGCGCCGGCCTGCAGGGCCGGCGGGACCACCCCGTCCTCGGCGACCGGGACGTCACCGATGAACGCTTCGGGCGCCACGGCGGTTCCCTCGGGAATCGGTACGACCCCGGGCGTCGTTTCGAGGGCGCCACCGGGACGCACGCCGGGCGACGGCGTGACGTCGGGCGCGACGGTGCGCGCGGGCGCCGGCACGGCGTTCGCCGCCGGCAAGCCGTCCACGACGATCGGCGCCGGACGACCGGTGACGGCAGGCCCCGGCACTGGCGAGGGGCCACCGGCATCTGCCTGCGGCTGCGTCGACGCCTGCGTGTGCCCGTCCGGGGGCGCCTGGCGCGACGGCGGTTCCGGCGTCCGCGCATCGGTCGCCGCCATCTGAATCGGGACGGCCGGCGCCGGCACCGGCGCCGGTGTGGCGCCAGCCGTGGCCGCCTCCGCGGTGACCGGAGCGGGCAGCGCCGCGGCCGGGTCCACGTCCACCGCGGCCTCGACGGACTCCGGGCCGGCGGCGCTTTCGCCGTCGGTCATCTCGAGGCTCGACGCATCCGCGTCGAGCGAGGGCGTCACGGCCGGTGGCGTCCACGACGCAAGCAGCGGCAGCATGGCGAGGAGCGGGGTCGTGTCGGTGAGCGGCCACTCGGCGTCCACCGGCGCCTCCTCGTGAGGCACGATGTCGGGGGCGAGTCCGGCCTCGACCATCGCGGCGAAGGGCCGGCCCGCCGGCGCCTCGATCGGAGGCGCCGCGGGCGGAGCGGGCGCGCCGGCCGGCGCGCCGCCCATGACACTCGCGAAGTCCACGTCGGCTCCTTATCGCTTGAGCTGGAGGGTATCGAGCAGCATCTCGTCGGCCGTGGTGATGGTCTTCGAGTTGGCCTGGTAGCCGCGCTGCGCGAGGATCATGCGCGTGAACTCCTGCGCGATGTCCACGTTCGACTGCTCGAGCGCACTGCCGATGAGCGTGCCGCGTCCGCCCGTGCCCGCCACGCCGATATTGGCGATGCCGGCCGCCTGGCTCTCGCCGTAGCGGTTCGATCCGAGCTTCACGAGGCCCTTCGGGTTGTTGAAGCTCGCCAGGGCGAGCTGGCCGACGGTGACGGTCTGGCCCGCCCCGAAGGTCGCCACGATCGCGCCGTCGCTCTTGATCGAGATGTTGTCGATCATGCCGGCCGCCGACCCGTTCTGCGCCTTCGACGAGGTCGAGGACGCCGAAGCGAAGCCCGTGAGCGATGCGACATCGTTGGCGCCCACGACATCCCACACGAGGGCGCTCGGGCCGGCGCCATTGGTCCAGGCCGGGGTCGTCACGGTGACGTCGGCTGGCGGCGTGCCGCCGCCGCCGGTGCCCGCGCCGGCGACCGTCACGGTCGCGAGCGCACCGTCGGCGTCGAACACGGCCGTGCCCGTCATGATCGGGAAGGGTGTGCCGGCCACGCCGCCCGCGATCTCCTCGCCGGGCACCGTGGCCTGCCACGTCCAGCTGCCGGCGGCCGCCTGCTTCTCGTACGTCATGGTCATGACATGCGGCTGGCCGAGCGAGTCGTAGATCTGCACGGAGGTGGTGAACGTGTCGCCGGCCGCGGCGTTGGCGTCGAGGTTCGTGATGGTACGGAACTCGGTCGTCGGCGTCGGCGCACGCAGCACGCCGGGGGGAATGGTGATGTCGCCGGGCGTGCCGGTCGTGTTGATGGTGCCGTCGACGTTGGTCGCCGTCCAGCCCTGCACCTTCCAGCCATCGGGCGACACGAGCGCCCCGTTGTTGTCGAAGCTGAAGTTGCCGGCGCGGGTGAAGGCGTTGCCGCTGCCGGAGGGGTTGGCCACGACGAAGAAGCCGTTGCCCTGGATGGCGGCGTTGGTGGCCTCGCGCGTGTTCTCGATGGCGCCCTGGCTGAAGACCGGTGAAATGGATCCGGTCGTCACGCCCAGGCCGACCTGCATCGGGTTGCTGCTCGTCCCGCCCATGGTCTGGCTCACGAGGTCCATGAACGTCACCGTGCTCGACTTGAAGCCGATGGTGTTGATGTTCGCGAGGTTGTTGCCGATTGTGCTCAAGTAGGTCGAGTTGGCGCTGAGGCCCGAGAGGCCGGCGGCGAATGACATGGATGCTTCTCCGTGTGACTGATCAGGGGGTTGACGGACTAGTGGACCGTATCGACTGAAGAGGGACTACCAGCGCCTCTGCTCAACCGCGATTTTGCGGGCCGCCCGACGGGCGGCCCGGTAGTTCTTTGTCAACGACACTCCACTAGAGGGACGGGGCGTTCGTGTCCACCCCCAGCGCCTTGTTGAGTTTGGCGATGCCGTCGGCGATCTCGCTCAGCTTCTCGAGCTGGCTGAAGGTCGCGAGCTGGGCGATGAAGTCCGCATCGGCCATCGGGTTGGTCGGGTCCTGATGCTGGAGCTGTGTCACGAGCAGGTTCAGGAACGCGTCGCGGCCCAGTTGATCGGTCCGGTCCGGCAGGGCCGCGGCCGCGCCAGTTGTCGTCCCGCCGACGCCAGAGATGCCATTCGTCGTCACTCGTCTCCTCCCGCCTCGTGTCGTGCCGCGGCGTGCTTGAGCGTGCCGAGCATATCGAGGTCCTTCTGTTCCGCGCGCCGTTCGCCCTCGAGATGGGCGCGCCAGGCGCGATCCCGCAGTTTGTCGAGCGCCATGCGCTCCCGCCGCGCCCGCTCGGCGACGGCCTGCGCCCGATCCCGGTCGGCGCGCCGCTCGGTCGCCACCCGCAGCCGGTCGGCCGCGAGCCGCTGCTGACCGGTAATCCAATTCCGGTACCAGGTCAGCTCGCCGGCGTGCGTGGCGCTGGCCGAGGCCTTCCCCGCACGCTCCAACGCGGTCTCCACATCCCGCGCCGCCTGCGTGCGCGCGGCCTCCGCCTGCTGCCAGACCCCCTCCGCGTGCGCGAGCGCACGCTCGGCGGCCTCTTCGGCACGCTTGCGGATCTCGAGCACGGGCTGCGCGCGGAACTTGAACGGGGGCATGTCAGATCGCGTCGAGCTCGCGGACGGCGTCCGCGAACCCGCGCGCATCGTCGGCCGGCTGACGCAGGAAGGCGTCAATGGCGTCACGCCGCTCGCGCGCCTGGTCGATCCGGGGGTTGCTGCCCGGCACGTAGGCGCCCACGCTCACGAGGTCTTCGCTGTCGCGGATGATCGCCATCCAGTCGCGCAGTTGCGCGGCCTTCTGGCGGTGCGCCGCCGTGGTCACATCCGGCATCGTCCGGCTGACGCTGGCGAGGATGTCGATGGCCGGATAGTGATTGCGCGCGGCCAGGTCGCGCGACAGATAGATGTGACCGTCGAGAATCGAGCGGACCGTGTCGGCGATCGGCTCGGTGTGATCGTCGCCCTCGACGAGCACGGTGTAGAGCGCCGTGATGCTGCCGCGGCCCTCCACGTTGCCCGCGCGCTCGAGCAGGCTCGGCAGCAGCGCGAACACCGACGGCGGATAGCCTTTGGCGGTGGGCGGCTCGCCGGCGGCCAGGCCCACCTCGCGCTGCGCCATCGCGAAGCGCGTGACCGAATCCATCATCAGCAGGACGTTCAGGCCCTGGTCGCGGAAGTACTCGGCGACGGCCGTCGCGGCGTATGCGGCACGAATACGCATCAGCGCGGGGTTGTCGGACGTCGACACGATCACGACGGCACGCGCCAGGCCCTCGGGGCCGAGGTCGTGCTCGATGAACGAGCGCACCTCGCGTCCGCGCTCGCCAACAAGCGCGATGACGGCGACATCTGCCGCCGTGGACTTGGCCATCATGCCGAGCAGTGTGCTCTTGCCGACGCCGCTGCCGCCGAACAGGCCCAGCCGCTGGCCGCGGCCGCACGTGAGCAGGCCATCGATGGCGCGCACGCCGGTGCCGAGGGGCGACGCGATCGGCTGCCGTGCCATGGGGTTCATCGGCGGCGGATGGAGCGGGTAGTCCGCGACGGTCTCGAGGGGCCCGCGGTCATCGATGGGACGGCCGAGTCCGTCCAGCACGCGGCCGAGCAGCTTCTTCCCCACCGCCATCGTGGCGACCGAGCCGCGCGCGACCAGCCGGTCGCCGGGGCGGATGCCGGACGTCGTCCCGAGCGGCACGCTCAGCAGGTGGCCGTCACGGAAGCCCACCACCTCGAGCGGCAGCGGCGTCGGGCCGCCGATGAGCTCGCACAGTTCGCCGACCCGCGCGCGCGGCCCCTTGGACTCGACGATGAGGCCCACCGTGCGCACGACCTGCCCCATCACCGGGAGCGGCTCGGCGCGGTTCAGGCGCGCCGTGTAGCGGTCGAGCGAGAACTCGACCGGCGTCTCGACCTCAGCGGGCATGCGGCACCACGGCCATCTCGGGCGCCGGCGTCGTCTCCCCCACCAGGGCGTGCGCGATCTGCTCGAACTGCGCGTCGACACCCGCGTCGATGAAGCCGAACTCGGATTCGACCTTGCACTGGCCGCGGCTCAGGCTCGCATCGGCGACGACGGTCACGAACGAACTGCCGAGCGCGCCCTCCTCGGCGCCCGTGCCGGCGAGATCCTCGGGGTTGAGCCGGACGGTCGCCGGCGTGCGCTCGCCCAGCCGGTCCAGCGCAACCCGCGCCATCGCGACGACGAGGTCGCCGTCGAGGGTGGCCTCGCGGCGCAGGATGCGGCGGGCGATCGCCAGGGCGAGCTGCACCATCTGCTGCTCGGTGGCGTGGATCATCGAGGCCCGCAGCGTGCCCAACTCGTCGAGCGTGGCGGCCATGCGGCGCAGCATCGCGTCGGCGCGCGTGCGGCCGGCTTCGAGGCCGGCCCTCTCGCCCTGCGCGTAGCCCTTGGCAAAGGCGTCCCGTTCGAGCGCGGCGAGATGCGCCGGGTCGCCCGCGCCCCCGGGCGCCGCGTCCCCCGGCGGCGCCGGCTCGCCTCCCGGCCGTGCGTCCCCGTGGGCCAGGTGGTGCTCGACGGCGGGCACCCCCGTCACCGCGGGCGGGCGGGCGGCGCCGGTGGCGTCCACGACGGGCGGACGCGGCGGCATCACCACCCCGCCCCAGTCGAAGCCCAGCACCTCGATGTGGTCCGGGGCGCTGAAGCGGGTGGCCCGCGTGAACTGGCTAGACGACATAGGCCTCGCCCGCGGCCGCCCCGGTCACGATGACGCCCTCTTCCTCGAGCTTGCGCGCGATGGCCACCACCTCCTGCTGCGCCTTCTCCACGTCGCGCAGCCGGACGGCGCCGAGCACGTCCATCTCCTCGCGGAGCATGTCGCCCGCGCGCTTGGACATGTTCTGGAAGAAGCGCCCGCGAATCTGCTCGGTCGCGCCCTTGAGCGCGATGACCAGGGCCTTCTTGTCGGCGCGCTGGATGATCTCGCGCAGGCCGTTGTCGTCCACCTGGGCCAGGTCGTCGAAGACGAACATCAGGTTCCGAATCGAGACGGCCAGGTCGGGCTGCTCGCCCTCGATGGTATCGAGGACGGGCTGACTCACGGTGCGCTCCAGCCGGTTCAGGAGTTCCGCCACGGCCCGCACACCGCCGTAGGACTCGTGCTGTCCGCCGCCCAGGTTCTTCAGGCGCTGTTCGATCACCGATGAGATGCGCCGGATGACGTCGGGGGAGATCTCGTCGAGCCGGGCCATGCGCTGGAGCACGTCGGCACGCAGCTCATCGGGCAGCAGCGTGATGAGCTGCGCGGCGTTGTTCGACTGCAGGTGCGCGAGAATCAGCGCGATCGTCTGCGGGTGCTCCGACAGGATGAACTTCGACAGCTGCTGCGGGTCGGCTTTCTCGAGCGCCGTGAAGCCGATCGTCGACTCGAATGACCGCATCACGCGGTCGAGGATGCGGCGCGCCGAATCCGGCCCGAGCGACTTGTCCAGCACCTGCCGCGCGTACTCGACGCCGCCCGAGGCCATGTAGCCGCTGGCGAGCACCATCTGGTGGAACTCGTCGAGCACCTGCTCGCTCATCTCGACGGGCACGGCGCCGAGGCTGGCCATCTCGCGGGCCACGTGCTCGATCTCGTCCTCGCGCAGGTGCTTGAAGATCTGTGACGATGCCTCGTTGCCGAGCATGACGGCGATGATGGCCGCCTTCCGGGCGCCGGACAGGCCGGCCGGGCTGGTGAGAACGGCCATGGCTACTTCCGCTCCTCCGCGAGCCACGTCCGGATCAGACGGGCCGCGCCCTCGGGGTCCTTGGCCGTGAGGCCGCTCAAGTGCTTGGTGAGCACCGGGACGCGCCGCTTGTCGCCCATCGCGTCCTGGGCATCGGCGAGCAGCTGCGCTTCGATCTCGCCCTCGAGCTGCTCGACGGTCTTCGGCAGCGTCGCCACGGTGGGCAGCACCGGTTCAGGCGCACTGCTCGCGGGTCCGAGCGACCGGCGCATGACCGGCCGGACCACGCCGAACACCGCCAGCAGCGCCAGCAGCAGGACGCCCAGGATCCGGCTCGCGTCCTTGACATGCGGCGTCACACGCTCGAGCACCGTCGGCGGCGCCATCTCTTCGTCAAACGGCGACGAGAACGGGATGGTCTCCACCGTCAGCAGGTCGCCCCGCGTGGTGTCGAGGCCCACGGCCGCGGCCACCAGGCCCTC
Organism: Vicinamibacterales bacterium; assembly: GCA_030680175.1. Classification (GTDB taxonomy): domain Bacteria; phylum Acidobacteriota; class Vicinamibacteria; order Vicinamibacterales; family UBA2999; genus JAUXWO01. Next base: position 122,747 of record JAUXWO010000030.1, on the reverse strand, counting down.
GATCTTCCGCAGTTCCTGCGCGGGGCGGGGCCGCGCCACGGTCGTCACGGTCCCATCCTCCGCGGTCTCGCGCACCGACTGGTGATCGAGCATCACGGCCACCGTCATCCGCGCGACGTCGCCGCGCGGGCGGAGGGTGTGCCGCACGACCTTGCTGATCTCGTAATTGACCGTCTCGGCCGACCGCGAGGCCTGGGCCGTGGCAGCCAGGGCGGCCGGTGGGGGCGGGGGCGGATCGTCACCGGGCTGCGCGGCCGGCGGCGGCAGGTTGCCACGCGCCCCGGCGACGCCGCCCGCGGCGAGTCCCGGCCCAAGGTCGCTCGTGATCTGGCGGCTGCGGACGACGGGGTTCTCGGGATCCCACCGCTCCTCGGTCGCTTCCTCGCTCTCGGACCGCAGCCGCAGCGCGACATTCACCTTCACGCGCTCGAAGCCGACGACCGGCTCGAGCAGCGCCACGACGCGGGTGGACAGTTCTTTCTCGAGCTTCTGCTGCCGCTCGTTCTGCGCGCTGCCGAGTGGCTCGTCGCCATCCTCGGTCGGCCGCGCCAGCGGCCGCCCCTCGGTGTCGAGCACGACGACGGCGTCGGGACGAAGGCCTTCGACGGCGGCGGCCACGAGATTGGTGATGCCGGTGACGGTGAGGGACGCCAGCGGCCGGTTCGACCGCAGCTTCAGGATGACGGAGGCCTTGGCCGGCTGCTCGCGTTCGGTGAACAGCGAGTCCTTGGCCATGGCGATATGCACACGCGCGTTCTCGACTTCCTGGATGGAGGTGATGGTGCGCGCGATCTCGCCTTCGAGGGCGCGCCGGTAGTTCACCTGTTCGAGGAACTCGGTCGCGCCAAACTGCGTCCGGTCGAAGATCTCGAACCCGATGCGCCCCGAGCTCGGCAGGCCCGTCGAGGCGAACTGCAGCCGCAGTTCATCGACGCGGTCGGCCGGCACACGAATCGACCGCCCGCCGCCGTCGATCCGGTACTCGACCTTCTGCGCCTTCAGCTGCTCGACGACATGGGCGGCCGCATCGGGCTCCATGTCGGAGAACAGCAGCGCCCACGCCGGCGCCCCCATGTAGTAGGCGCCGCCGATGACGAGGCTCACGACGAGCACGAACGTCGCGGCGAGCGTCGCCAGTTGCGGCGTGGAGAGCCCGCCGAGCGCGGCCTTCCCCTTGTCGAGCAGGTGCTCCGGATTCACGCGCGGGGTCCTCGCAGGCTGGCAACCGGCCGGGGCGTCAGGGGGGCGTCAGGATGGCGCGTCATCAGACCGGCATCCGCATGATCTCGGCGTAGGCGTTGACCAGCTTGTTGCGCACCTGCATGGTCAGCTGCAGCGTGAGTTCCGCGCGCTGGAGGGCGATCATCGCGTCGTGGACCTCGCCGGTGCCCGAGAGCATGTCGCTCACGGCCGTATTGGCCTCGGCACCCGACGCGGCGGCGCTCTCGACGAGCCGCTTCAGCGACGACTCGAACCCGCCCTCGCCGCCCCCGGTGACGCCCCCGGTCCCGCCAGCCTTCCCGGCACCCGGCACCCCAGGCCCGCTCCGCCCAATCTGTTCAATCGCCATGGTTCGCTGTTCGCTGTTCGCTATTCGCTGTTCGCTGATTCGCTGTTCGCTGTTCGCTATTCGCTGTTCGCGGTTCGCTATTCGCTGTTCGCGGTTCGCTACGGTTCCAGGACCCTAGCCCCTGCCGAGCTCGAGCGACCGCTGCAGCAGGTCGCGCAGCAGGCCGATGGCGGTGAGATTGGCCTGGTAGGCACGCGCCGCGCTCAGCATGTCCACGGTTTCCTGCGCCGGGTCCACGTTCGGCATCGCCACGTACCCCTCCTCGTCGGCATCCGGATGCTGCGGTTCGAACCGCATCCGCGGGGCTTCCTGGTCCTCGAGGACGGCCACCACCTTGACCCCGGTGGCCGTGGCCCGGCCGAGCGCCGATTCGAAGGACGTGCCGCTGTCGGCGCCGAGCACGACGTCGCGCCGGCGATAGGTGGTGCCATCCGGTCCGCGCGTGGACTCGGCGTTGGCGATGTTCGAGACGGCCGCTTCGATGCGCGTGCGCTCGGCGTTGAGCGCGCTCGCGGCGGCGCTGACGGCGGCTGACAGGGTCGACATCGCCTATCTCCCTTCGCTGATGGCGTAACGCACCAGGCGGAACTTCGCCGAGAGCGCGGTCTGCGCGCGCTGGAACTCGCCGGACGCGCTCGTCATCTGCAGCAGCTCGCGGTCAAGCTGGACGTTGTTGCCATCACGCCGCGTCGGCAGGCCGCGGACCTCCTCGGTTGGAATGCCTGGCTGGGTGCCCTTCAGGTGCTCGGCGTCGGTGGCCTTCAGCCGCGCGCCCGCCGTCAACTGCTCCTGCAGGGCATCGTCGAAGCGCGACTCACGAGCCTTGTAGCCCGGGGTGTTCAGATTCGCCAGGTTGCCCGCGGCCACGTTCTGACGCGCCACCGAACTCGCCAACGTCCGCCGCAGAGCGGCAATCAAACTCGCGTCGCTGATTTCACTCATGTGCTCACCCGTGAATTCACGCGTGGCCCCAGGATGTCGATTGCTCGTGGGGGCGCGGTCCGCACAGCAGGAGAGCAAGATCGGTGCCCTGGCGGATCCATGCGGGAATGCGGGTGCTGTCGCGGGAAACGGGTCGGACGGGCGGTTCACGCGAGCGACGGCGCGGAGACCGGGCGTCGGAGGGGCGTCACACGGTCGGACGATCTCACACGCGGCCCGGATGTCGCCAGGCCGACATCGATGACGGCGGGTTGTCTTGGTTGGTGAGATGACCTACGATTCTCAGCGGCCTTGCGGCGGACGCTGGGCGAGTTCCCGCAACGTGCCTTCGATCCGAGCGAGGCGTGCCTCGATCACATCGAGTCGCGTCGCGAGCGATCCCGCCACGTCCCCGCCGCCGCGGCCGCCGACCTGCCTCGTCAGCTGGCGGTTCTCCGCGTCGAGCGCCAGCCGATCTAAGATGCGCCGGGTAACGACCTCAATCTGTCCGAGTGAGAACGGCTTGGTCAGGTAGTCGTAGGCGCCGAGGCGGACGGCTTGAATCGCCGAATCGAGCGATGCAAAGCCGGTGACGATGACGACGTAGACGGAAGGATTGGCGGCCTTGGCGGCGGAGAGCACGGCCAGGCCGTCGGCGCCGGGCAACTGCAGGTCGGTCAACACCAGGCCATAGCGGGTCGGCGCCCGTTCGATGGCCGCAATCGCCGCGCGGCCGTCGGCGGCGGTGGATACGGTATAGTGCCGCTCCCGGAAGTACTCGGTGAGCAGTTCCCGGATGTCCGGTTCGTCGTCCACGACGAGAACCTCGAACGGCGGCGATGACAGATCCGTCGGTGGCATATGGGTTGCTGTGAGGGTCACACAAGACGGCCGGCCGTCACCTGGTAATCGGCAACACCCACGAACTTCGTGAACCGAACTCGAGAGAATCCTTGACTATGGCGACGCTCCCCCAGCCCGACGAGACAAGCGCGACGTTCGCGTCCCGTGTGTCGACCAGCCGACGCGGACAGCCCTGCGTGCTGGTGATCGAAGACGAGGAAGACCTGCGGTTGACGATCGCCGAGTCGCTCGAAGCGGGCGGGTTTGCCGTGGCCCAGGCGCCGACGGCCGCGGAAGCGCACGAACGCATCAAGGGCTTCGCCTATGACGCCATCGTCGTCGACCTCCGCCTGCCGGATGGGGACGGCATGGAGGTGCTCGACGCGGCGCTTGAACGATACCCCCAGATCGCCGCGATTGTCATCACCGGATTTGGCGGGGTGCAGGAGGCGGTGTCGGCCATCCGGCGCGGCGCCAAGAACTTCCTGCTGAAGCCGTTCCAGCTGTCGGTGCTGACCCAGGAGCTGCGCGCCTTCGTCAACGAGCCGCGCCTGCGCGCCGAGAACGCCGAACTCCGCGCCCAGCTGCGCGAGCGGTACCGCTTCGACAACATCATCGGGCAGAGCGGACCGATGCAGCAGATCTTCCAGACGCTCGAGCTCGTCGCGCCGATGAACAGCACCGTGATGATTCACGGCGAGACCGGCACCGGCAAGGAGCTGATCGCCCGGACGCTGCACCACAACAGCGCGCGCGCGAGCGAGCGGTTCGTGGCCTTCAATGCCGCGGCGATCCCGGATGGCCTCGCCGAGGCCGAGATGTTCGGCCACACGAAGGGGGCGTTCACCGGCGCCATCAACGACCGGATGGGCCGCTTCGAGCAGGCCCACCGCGGCACGCTCTTCATCGACGAAGTGGCGCTGATGCCGATGTCGCTGCAGACCAAGCTGCTGCGCGCGCTGCAGGAACGCGAGATCGAGCGGGTCGGGGGATCCAAGCCCATCAAGTTCGACACGCGCGTCATCGCGGCCTCGAACTGCGACCTCAAGAAGCTGGTCCAGGACGGGACGTTCCGCGAGGACCTCTATTACCGCCTGAACGTGATTCCGATCACGCTGCCGCCGCTGCGCGACCGCAAGGAGGACATCGCGCTGCTGGCGCGCCATTTCGTGCAGAAGTCCTGCAAGTCGAACGGCCTGGCCCACAAGACGATTTCGCAGGAGGCGCTGCGGTGCCTGATGGGCTTCGCGTGGCCCGGCAACATCCGCCAGCTCGAGAACGCGATCGAACACGCCGTCGCCATGTCGGGCCGCGAGCCCGAGATCGCCCTGTCGGTGCTGCCCGACGACATGACGACCCCCGAGCGCGCCGGCATGCGCACGCCGGTGAACATCCCCGACGAAGGCATCAGCTTCGTGTCGGTCGTCTCACAGCTCGAGCGCGACCTGATCCTGAAGGGACTCGAGAAGACCCGAGGCAACAAGCGCCAGGCCGCCCGCCTGCTCGGGCTGAGCCGCACCACGCTCATCGACAAGATTCACCGCCTCGACATCGACGCGCCGAACATGCAGGCGATGCACTAGCGCGGGCGACGGTGGACGGTCCACGGTGGGCGGTGGGCGGTGGGCGGTGAACGGTGAACCGTTCACTTAGTACCGAATGCCCGGGACCGTGCACGAGCATGCACCGTCCACCGTTCACCGTTCACCGCCCACCGTCCACCGCTCACCGCCCCTTGATCGGCAACTCGACGACGAAGCTCGCCCCCGCCGGCACGTCTTCGGCCCAGAGGCGGCCGCCCGCCCTTCGGATGATCGCGGCGGCGGCGGGCAGGCCGAGGCCCCCTGAGCACTCGACGCCGTGCGTCGAGAAGAACGGGGTGAACAGCCGCTCCTGCGACTCGGCCGGCAGGCCCGGTCCGTTGTCCGACACCCGCACCCGCGCCACCTCCCCGCCGACCTCGCACTGCACGTGCAGTTCCGCCCCCTGGCGCCCGGCCATCGCGGCCTCGGCGTTGATGATCAGGTTCAGGAAGGCCTGCACGATGTCGGTGGGCCGCACGTGCAGCATCGCCACCCCGGGCGGCGGCGGCTCGACGATGGCCGTGATGCCGGCGCGTGCGAGCGGATAGCGCCGCAGGCCCACCGCCTGCTCGATCAGCCGGCGGAGGTCGATGGGCACGGCGGTGTACGTGCGGTCGCGCACGAACGCCAGCACCTCCTGGAGGGTGCCGCTGGCCCGATCCACCTGGGCCGCGACGCGCTGCAGCTTCGTCACGATGTCGGCGGGCAGGTCCGGGCGGGCCAGCAGCAGCTCCACTGTGCCGTTGACGACCTGCAGCGGATTGTTCAGCTCGTGCGCGAGGCCCGAGACGAACAGCCCCGAGAGCGACAGCCGGTTCAGGGTGATGTAGAGGCGGTCGGCCTCGTCGGACGTGAGCGTGGCGGGTGCGGGCGTCGGGGTCTCAGTCATAGCGGAATGGGTCACAGCCATAGTGGCGGATTGCGGTGCAAGGTTCGCGCCGTTCAAGTTCGCGCGGGGGCTCGCCGATTAGGTAAGCATCCCGCCGGAGCCGGTCCGGTGGCGACGCGGGAGCGGCGGCGGTGCGCCGCCGCCTCGCAGGCCCCAGAACACCGTCGCGTGTGGCGCGACAGTATGACACTAGTGGAGACGGAGCGGCTATGCGCTTTCTGGTCGTGGATGATTCGTCGACGATGCGCCGCATCATCATCAACACACTGAACAAACTGGGGCACCAGGAGATCCTCGAGGCCTCGAACGGACGCGAGGGCATGGAGCGCCTCAATGCCTCGGACGTCGACATGGTCATCACGGACTGGAACATGCCCGAGATGAGCGGCATCGAGTTCATCCGGGCCCTGCGGACCGTCGACAAGGTCAAGAACCTGCCGGTGCTGATGGTCACGACCAACGCCGCCAAGGACGACATCGTCGAGGCGCTGCGCGCGGGCGTGAACAACTACATCGTGAAGCCCTTCACCCCGGACACCTTCAAGGAAAAGATCGAAGCGGCGATTCCCAAGTAGGAACGGTGTGCAAAGGACATGATGATGCAGGACTTGATGGTCAGCACCCTGGTGGAGGCCACCCACGAGGTGTTCAACACGATGGTGGCCCGCGAACTGAGCGAGGAAGCGCCGATCGTCGGCGACGCGCTGCGGCCGAAGTCGAACGTGGTCGGCACGGTCGGGTTCACGGGATCCGAAAAGGGTCTCGTGGCCTTCTACAGCACCCTGGACGCGGCCAACGAGATCGCCGCCGCGATGCTCGGGATGGAAGCCCACGAGGTCAACGGCGAGATGCCGGACGCGATCGGCGAGGTCACCAACATGATCGCCGGGTCGTTCCGCACGAAGATGGCGGCGCACGGCGACCCGTGGGCCATCTCGGTGCCGACCGTCACGGTCGGGTCGGACTTCTACACCAAATACGTGTTCCAGGCGGAGCGCGTGCTGCTGCCCTTCCACATGAAGGACAGCCCGCTCTACGTCGAACTGATCCTGATGAAGACGTAGGAGGGCCCCGTGCCGGCACCTGCTCCTGAGACCGGCGACGGCACGGATGCCCTGCGCGCCCTGCTCGCAGCGCCTGATGCCGGCATCCCGATGCTGCCGGCGCTGGCGCAGCGCGTGATCGCGGCCGTGGCCGGCGGCAACACGCCGGTCTGGCAGATCGCCTCGCTGGCGTCGAAGGATCAGGTGCTCGCGGCGCGGCTGCTCGGCCTCGCCAACTCGGCCTACTGCGCGCCCCTGCACCCCATCAGCACGGTGCAGGAGGCCATCGTCCGCATGGGGACGGCGGCCGTGCGCAACCTGGTCGTGACCGTCTGCGTGGCCTCACGCCTGCACGACCCGCTCGTGTACGGACGGCAGGGGCGGTCGATCGTCGAACATGGCCTCGGCGCCGCGTACCTGGCCCGCCTCGTCGCCGAGCGCGCCGGCGTCAACGCCGACGAGGCCTTCCTCTGCGGGTTGCTGCACGATCTGGGCAAGCTCGTCATCCTGAAGCGGGTGCACGATCTCGCGCGGACCGGACGGCCGGTGCCCGACCACGCAGCCCTCGAGGCGCTCATCGCCGAGCTGCACGCCGCCGTCGGCGCCGACGCTCTCGCCCGGTGGGAGCTGCCCGAGGAGATCTGCGAGGCGGTCCGCTGGCATCACACCCCGGACACCGCGCCGCGGTTCCAGCGGCGCGCCATGGTGACGGCCCTCGCCAGCCGCCTCGCGCATCGCTACGGCTTCGGCTGCACGGCCAGCGACGCCCCGTTCCTCGACGACCCGTCCGCCCAGGCGCTCGGACTCGACGAGGCGTGGCTGGCCGGCACGGACCAGCACGCCCCGGGCCTCTTCGACGTCGCGCGCCAGCTGCTGAACTAGTGGAGTGTCTCGACTGAAGAGGTACTACCAGCGCCTCTGCTCAACCGCGATTCCGCGGGCCGCCCAACGGAAGGCCCGGTCGTGGATCGTCGACGACACTCCACCAGGCAGGTGCGGCCCCCGCGACAACGCCACGTCCCGGATGCTACGCTTCGGCCCATGCAGATGCGTCTGAACGTCCTCCTCGCCTTCCTCGTGGCCGCCGGCATCGCCGCGCCGGCCGGCGCGCAGACCACGGCCTTCGTCGGCGGCCGCGTGATCGACGGCACCGGCCGCGTGCTCGAGAACGCCACGGTCATCGTGCGCGACGGGCAGATCCGCACCGTCGGCGCCGCCGCCGCCGTGCCCGTCCCTGAAGGCGCCACGCGGATCGACCTGACCGGCAAGACGCTGATGCCGGGGCTCATCAACGCCCACGGGCACGTCGCGGCCACCGACGGCCTGCAGTCGAACCCGGCGTTCTACACGCGCGAGAACCTCGAACGGCAGCTGCGCACCTACGCCGACTACGGCGTGACGACCGTGTTCAGCCTCGGCGACGACCGCGAGGCCGGGTTCGTGCTCCGCAACGAGCAGGGCGGCGCCACGCTCAACCGGGCGCGGCTGTTCGTCGGCGGCGAGGTGATCACGGGCCGCACCGCCGAGGAGGCCGGCGCGCACGCCGACCGCGTGGCCGCGTGGAAACCGGACCTGCTCAAGATTCGCGTCGACGACAACCTCGGCCGCTCGCCGAAGATGCCGCCGGAGGCGTGGCGCGCCGTGCTGCAGCGCGCCAACGCGCACGGGCTGCCGCTCGCCGTGCACATCTTCTATCTCGCCGACGCGCAGGCGCTGCTCGACGCAGGCGCGGCGTTCATCGGGCACAGCGTGCGCGACGTGCCCGTCGACGACCGCTTCATCCGTGACCTGAAGGCGCGTGACGTCTGCTACTGCCCCACGCTCACGCGCGAGCTCTCGACGTTCATCTACGACAGCACGCCGCCCTGGGTGAACGACCCGTTCTTCCTGAAGGGCGTGGACGGCGAGGTCGCGCGGCAGCTCGCGGACCCGGCGCGCCAGGCCGCGCTGCGGGCCAGCCCCGCCTCGGCGATGGGCCAGCAGTACAAGGCGGGGCTCGCCGTGGCCACGCGCAACCTGAAGCGGCTCGCCGATGCCGGGGTGCGCATCGCCTTCGGCACCGACAGCGGGCCGCCGGCGCGCTTCCAGGGATTCTTCGAGCACCTCGAGCTCGAGATGATGGTGGAAGCCGGCCTCACCCCGATGCAGGCGATCGTCTCGGCCACGGGCGATGCGGCGCGCTGCTGGGACAAGGCGGGACAGCTCGGCAGCATCGAACCCGGCGTGACCGCCGACCTGATCGTCCTCGACCGCAACCCGCTCGACGACATCCGGCACCTGCGGGCGATCGACAGCGTCTGGATCGGCGGCGTCCGCGTCGTGCGCTGACTGACACGTACAAACACGAAGGACACGAAGGCGCACGACGACGTTTCTTCTCAACGATCCGGTTCGGGACCGTGATCCCCGGATTGATACGTTCGAAGCGACCGGAAGGCCCGCGCGAGGAGTCACTGCGTTTCAGGATCTTGTTGAAGACCGGATCGTCGAAATGAACCTCTCGTCGGTCTTCGTGGCCTTCGTGTCCTTCGTGTTTGTGCGTACGTGATCAGCGGGCGCCGTCGCTGCGAACGTTGAGAATGGCTTTTCGTGCGTCTTTCTGGCCTTCCCGCCTCGGCTCGCCTCGGTATCAGGCGAGCTTCGGCGAGGTCACGCCGTAGCGGCCTCTGGCCGCAGAGGCGGACGTGTCCTTCGTGTTTGTACGTGACGCGTTCAACGGCCGCGGCCGCGGCCGTAGAGGCCCCGGCCCGGGCGGGCGCCCGTCAGGCCTTCCGGCGTCAGCACCGGCACGCCGTTGACGATCACGTGGTGGATCCCGACGGGGTACTGATGGGGCCGCTCGAACGTGGCGCGATCGGCCACGGTCGCGGGATCGAAGACGACCAGGTCCGCGAAGTACCCCTCCCGCACGATCCCGCGACGAACGAGGCCGAACTGCGTGGCCGCGACGCTCGTCATCCGGCGGATCGCTTCCTCGAGGTGGAGGACGCCGTCCTCGCGGACATACTTGCCGAGGACGCGCGGGAACGTCCCATACGCACGCGGATGCGGTTGCCCTTGCGCCAGCGCGCCCTCGGCGCGCAGCGCCGCCGCGTCGGTGCCGATGGAGACCGAGGCCAGACGCAGCCCCGCCGCGACGTCCTCCTCGCTCATCATGTGGTACAGCGCGCCGACGCGCCCGCCCGTGGAGAGGAGCAACCCGAAGAACGTGTCCCAGGGATCCTCGCCGCGCTCGCGCGCGACCTCGGCGATGCGCTTCCCCACCACGCTCCCGTCGGATTCGCGCGGCACCGACGCCACCTGGATCCCCTCGAACGTCGACGCGAGGATCAGGTTCTCCCAGCCGTCGATCGTCGTTTCGATCTCCGCGCGCGCCCGGGTCCGCACCCCGGGGTCCGCAAGCCGCGCCATCATGGCCTCGCGCCCGCCCTCCTGCACCCAGAGCGGCAGCGCGGCGGCCAGGCCCGTGCCCCCGGCCGTATAGGGATACATCGTCGCCGAGACGCGCTGGCCGGCGGTGTCCGCCTCGCGGAACTTCGCCAGCACCTCGCCCATCCGTCCCCAGTTCCGCTGCGCCGCGACCTTGAGGTGAAAGATGACGACCGGCACGGCCGCCTCGCGGCCGATCAGGAACGCTTCGTCGAGCGCCTCGAACAGGTTGAAGCTCTCGCCCCTGATGTGCGTGGCGTAGATGCCGCGATGGCGCGCCGCGACGCGGGCCAGCGCAATCAGTTCCTCGGTCGACGCAAACGATCCCGGCGGGTAGATGAGCGCGCTCGACAGCCCGACCGCACCGGCGCGCATCGCCTGGTCGACAAACGCCTCCATCGCCGCCAGTTCCTCGGCGGTGGCCGCGCGGTTCTCGAGCCCCATCACCTGCCGGCGCGCCATCGTCGCCGGCACGAGCGTGGCGAGGTTAATGGCGATGCCGCGCTCCTCGAGGCGGCGGAAGTAGCCGTCCAGATCGGTCCAGTCGTGCGTGAGGCCGAACGCGCGCAGCTGGTCGGCGTCCGCCGTCTCCGGCGTCCAGAACGCCGGCGAACTCGCCTCGCCGATCACCTCGCTCGTGATGCCCTGTCGCAGATGGCTCTCGCCGTGCCCATCGAGCAGCAGCGTCGTGCCCGACTGGCCCTGCACGTCGATGAAGCCGGGGGCGACGACGAAGCCCGCGGCGTTGATCGTCTGGCCGGCGGGCACCGCACCCAGATCTCCGATCGCGACGATACGGTCGCCGCGGATGCCGATGTCGGCGGGCCGCGCCGCGGCGCCGGTGCCGTCGATGAGGGCGCCGCCGCGCACGACGAGGTCGTAGCGCACCGGCGGCTGGCACGCCACGCCCGCCAGCAGCCAGAGCAGCAGGCAGGAACCCACACGCCGTGCGCGAACGGTCAGGCTCATCCGAAGGCCACTATAATTCGTTCCCGGCAGAGCCGTCCTCACAATCACCCCAGACGCATGCGCCCAAGCCTCCCCCATCTCGTCGCCCCCCTCGCGCCCCGCGGCCTCTTCAGCCGCGAGGAACTGGCCGCCGTCCGCGCGTACTTCGAGGGGCGGCCCGACCTGCCGCCGACGCCGCTCCGCGACGCCCCGGCGCTTGGGGCGGCCCTCGGGCTCGGGGGGCTCTGGCTCAAGGACGAGACCGCGCGCTTCGGCCTGCCCGCGTTCAAGGGCCTCGGCGCACCCTTTGCCCTCGCCGCCCTCGCCCGCGCCGGCCGGCTGCAGGCGGGGACCACGATCGTCTGCGCGAGCGAGGGCAACCACGGCCGCGCCGTGGCCCGGGCGGCACGCGAGGCGGGCCTCGCCGCGCGCGTCTACGTCGGCGCACGCGTCGCCCAGGCGCGTGCCGACGCCATCGCCGGTGAGGGCGCGACCATCGTCCGCATCAACGGGAGCTACGACGATGCCGTCCGCGTCGCGGCCGAGGAGGCCGCGCGGCACGGATGGCTGGTGGTGTCCGACACCGGCTGGGCCGGCTACGACGAGATCCCGCGGCTCATCATGCAGGGCTACACCCGCATGATGGACGAATGCGCGTCCGCGTGGGGCGAGGCGCCGCCCGACCTGGTGGTCGTGCAGGGCGGCGTCGGGGGACTCGCCGGCGCGGTCGCGAGCTGGTGGGCGCTGAGGCAGGACCTCCCGCGTCCGCGCCTCGTCTGCGTGGAGCCGCTCGACGCCGCCTGCCTGCAGCAGTCCGTCCGCCACGGCCGCCCGGTGGCCATTGCGGGACCGCTCGACACGATCATGGGCGGCCTGCGCTGCGGCGAGGTGTCGACGACGGCGTTCCCGGTGGTGGCCTCGTCGTTCGATGCCTACCTCGCGATCGACGACGGGTGGGCGTGCGAAGCGATGCGGCGGCTGGCGCGTCCGCCGGGCGCGGACCCGACGATCGAGGCGGGCCCCTCGGGCGCCGCCGGGGTCGGGGCGCTTCTGGCGCTCGGCGAGGACGCCGCGCTGGCCGGCGTGCGCGCGGCCCTCGCGATCTCCCCCGCGACACGGGCCCTGGCCATCATCTCGGAGGGCGTGACCGAACCGGCACTCTTCCGGGAGGTCGTCGGCCCACGGGCGTAGCCGCCCCGCGTCGCCTCCGAGCGCCAGCGCCATCGGCGCGGCCGGTGCCGGAGGATTAGGGGGGCGACGTGACGAACGGGCGACCTGGGCGTAACATTTCGGTCACACGGCCAAACGGAACCGGCCGTGTTCCGCTCGCGGTCGTGGCGTCCCGTAATCGAACACACGCCGCCGTGAACCCACGGAACCTCGCAGCGCCAACCATCGTTATATCAGTCAGTTGCAGTGAGCAGTCTCGTGGCACGGGCTTTGAGATAGCTTCACCGAACCGCATGTCATCTTTTTGGGCCGTCACTCTCGTCTAAGCAACGAACAACGTTATGGCAATGGACATTCAGCGCCCCGCCTCGGTCGCCCGGCAGAAGAAAATGCGCCAGATCGCGTTTGCGGTCGTCGGCGTGCTCGTCGTTGGTCTGGTCTCGGTCGTGCTCGCCCGCCTGCAGCCGGCGGCCCCGACGGTGGATCGCGCCACCGTCTGGATTGACACCGTCAAGCGCGGCGACATGCTGCGCCAGGTGCGCGGCCTCGGCACGCTGGTGCCGGTCGACGAGGCCCGGCGGCAGATCCCCGCCGTCTCGCAGGGGCAGGTCGAGCGCATCGTGCTCCGCCCGGGCGCCGTCGTCGAGCCCGACTCCATCATCCTCGAGCTGAGCGACCAGCAGCTGCAGCAGCAGCTGTCGGACGCCGAGCAGCAGCTGCGCGGCGCCGAGGCCGACTACGCCGGCCTCGAGGCGCGGCTGCAGACCGACCGGCTCACCCAACGCGGCGTCGCGGCCGCGGTCGAAGCCGACTACCAGCAGGCGCAGCTCGAACGCGAGGTGAACGAGGACCTGGCCAAGGACGGGCTCGTCTCCAGCCTGGTCGCCCGTCAGTCCACCGTCCGCGCCGAGTCGCTGGCCACGCGTCACAAGCTTGAGCAGCAGCGCGTGCAGGTCTCCGAGGAATCCGTGGAAGCGCAGCTGCGCGCCCAGCGCGCGCGCATCGATCAGATGCGCTCGCTCTACAACCTGCGCCGCTCGCAGGTGGATCAGCTCCGCGTCCGGGCCGGCATGCACGGCGTGCTGGAGCAGGTCTCGGTCGCGGTCGGCCAGCAGGTGGCGCCGGGCACCAACCTCGCCCGGGTGGCCGACCCGACGCGGCTCAAGGCCGAACTGCGCATCGCGGAAACGCAGGCGCGCGACCTGACGATCGGCCAGATGGCGCAGGTCGACACCCGCAACGGCATCATCCCCGGCCGCGTGTCGCGCATCGACCCGGCGGCGCAGGCCGGCACCGTCACGGTGGACATCGAGCTGACGGGCGATCTGCCGCGCGGCGCCCGCCCCGACCTGAGCGTCGACGGCACCATCGAACTCGAGCGCCTCGACAACGTGCTGAACGTCGGGCGGCCCGCGTTCGGCCAGGAACAGAGCACCGTCGGCCTCTTCCGCCTCGACCCGCAGACGGGCGAAGCGATGCGCGTGCAGGTCCAGCTCGGACGCAGCTCCGTGAACACCATCGAGATCATGACCGGCCTGGCCGAGGGCGACCAGGTCGTGTTGTCGGACATGTCAGCCTGGGACGCGTTCGACCGCGTCCGCCTGCGGTAGTCGGGAACATCACCGGAACATCACTGAGGGAGCCACGATGAACGCTTCAGCGCAGCCACTGATCAAGCTCGACGGCATCAAGAAGGTGTTCTACACCGACGAGGTCGAGACGCACGCCCTCTCGGGCATCCACATGGAGCTCCGGCAGGGCGAGTACCTGGCCATTGCCGGGCCGTCGGGCTGCGGCAAGTCGACGCTGCTGGCCATCCTGGGGCTGCTCGATTCGCCGAGCGAGGGCACCTACACCCTCAACGGCCAGGCGGTCGCCGACCTGCCACTGTCGCAGCGCGCGCGCGTGCGCAACCGCGAGATCGGGTTCATCTTCCAGAGCTTCAACCTGATTGGCGACCTGACGGTGTTCGAGAACGTCGAACTGCCGCTCATCTACCGCGGCATGAAGGCGGCCGAGCGCCGCGAGCGCGCCAACGCGGCGCTCGAACGCGTCGGCATGGCGCACCGCGCCAAGCACCTCCCCTCGCAGCTCTCCGGCGGTCAGCAGCAGCGCGTGGCCGTGGCCCGCGCCGTGGCCGGCCAGCCGTCCATCCTGCTCGCGGACGAGCCGACGGGCAACCTCGACTCGAAGAACGGCGAGGCCGTCATGGAGCTGCTCCGTGAGCTGCACCGCGGCGGCGCCACCATCTGCATGGTGACGCACGACCCGCGCTACGCGGCGCACGCCGACCGCTCCATCCACCTCTTCGACGGCCGCGTCGTCGAGGAGAGCGCCGCCGTCGTCTAGGGTGGGTGGTGGGTGGTGGGTCGTGGGTCGTGGGTCGTGGGTCGTGGGTGGTGCGTCTGACGCCCGGTCCGTGGGGATCGGGCGGAGGCGCGCGCCGGGTGGAGCCGTTCCGGTGCCTTCGGGTATGATCGCCTCCTCACGGCCGGCCCACCCCCAGCCGTGACCCAGGAGTCCTCCACCCCCGACTCACAGCCACGCCCCACTACCTACTACCTACTACCCACTACCCACTACCCACTACCCACTACCTACTACCTACTACCTACTACCCACTACCTACTACCCACGACCCACGCCCCCCGCCCACCCCATGATCAAGCTGCGCAACATCGAGAAGTCCTATCGCCACGGCCTGAGCCAGACGTTCGTGCTGCGCCGCGTCAACGTGGACATCCAGCCGGGCGAGTTCGTGTCCATCATGGGGCCCTCGGGGGCCGGCAAGAGCACCCTGCTCCACATCATGGGGATGCACGACAGCGCCTGGAACGGCGAGTACTGGCTGGCGGAGCACCCCGTCCACCAGCTCTCGGCCAAGGACCGGATGAAGCTGCAGAAGCAGCACATCGGCTTCGTCTTCCAGAGCTATCACCTGCTCGACAACCTGACGGTCTACGAGAACATCGACCTGCCGCTGTCGTACCGCGATGTGAAGAAGGCCGAGCGCGAGGGCATGGTCGCCGACATCCTCGACCGCTTCAACATCGTCGGCAAGAAGGACCTCTACCCGAACCAGCTCTCGGGCGGGCAGCAGCAGCTCGTGGCGATTGCCCGCGCGGTCGTGGCGAAGCCCAGCCTGATCCTCGCCGACGAGCCCACGGGCAACCTGCACTCGGACCAGGGCCGCGAGATCATGGAGCTTTTCGCCCGCCTCAACGACGCCGGCACCACCATCGTCCAGGTGACGCACTCCGAGGCCAACGCCGCGTTCGGCCGGCGGGTCATTCGACTGAAGGACGGCTGGGTCGTCGATGAGGTCTGAGACCCCGCCGCGCCTCCTCATCGCCGACGATCAGCCCGATGTCCTCGAAGCCCTTCGGTTGCTGCTCAAGCCCGAGGGCTACCAGATCGACACAGTGCACTCGCCGGCCGCGCTGCTGCGCGCGCTCGACGCCAAGGACTACGACGTCGTCCTGATGGATCTGAACTACGCCCGCGACACCACGTCGGGCGAAGAGGGGCTGGACCTGCTGGCGCGGCTCCGCGCCGCCGACGAGGCGATGCCCGTCGTCGTCATGACGGCGTGGGCCTCGGTGCACGTGGCCGTGGAGGCGATGCGCCGCGGCGCGCGGGACTTCGTCCAGAAGCCGTGGGACAACGAACGGCTGCTCGCCATCCTCCGCACGCAGACCGAACTCGGCCGCGCCATCCGCCGCGGCCAGCACCTCGAGGAGGCGAACCGGGCCCTCGTGGCGGACGGCCACTCGGCCCTCATCGCCGACTCGCCCGCCATGCGTCCCGTGCTCGAGCTCATCGCGCGCGTGGGGCCCTCCGACGCCAACGTGCTGATCACGGGCGAGAACGGCACCGGCAAGACGCTGATCGCCCAGGCGCTGCACGCCGTGTCGCCCCGCGCGTCGCGGCCGATGGTCACCGTCAACGCCGGCGGCATGGCCGAGGGCGTGTTCGAGTCGGAGCTCTTCGGCCACCTGAAGGGCGCCTTCACCGACGCCAAGGCCGACCGCGTCGGCCGCTTCGAGCTGGCCGACGGCAGCACGCTGTTCCTCGACGAGATCGCCAACGTCCCGCTCAGCCAGCAGGCCAAGCTCCTGCGCGTGATCGAGACGGGCGAGTTCGAACGGCTCGGGTCGTCGAAGACCCGCAAGGTCAACGTCCGCATCGTCTCGGCGACCAACGCGGACCTGAATGCCGAAGTCGACGCCGGGCGGTTCCGCCAGGACCTGCTCTTCCGCCTGAATACGATCGAGGTCCATGTCCCGCCCGTCCGCGACCGCCGCGAGGACATTCCGGCGCTCGCGCGGCACTTCCTCAAGCAGCACGCCCAGCGCTACCGCAAGACCCTCACGGGCTTCGACCCGGCGACGATGCAGCTGCTGATGGCGCACCGGTGGCCGGGCAACGTGCGCGAGCTGGACCACGCGATCGAGCGCGCGGTGCTGATGGCGCAGGGCAACGTCGTGCGCGCGCAGGATCTCGGCTTGCGCGTGGACCAGCCCGCGGCCGGGCGGCTCGAGGACATGAGCCTGGAAGAGGTCGAGGCCTTCCTGATCAAGAAGGCGATGGCGCGCTACGGCAACGTCAGCCAGGCCGCGCGCGCGCTGGGCCTGTCGCGCAGCGCCCTGTATCGCCGCCTTGAGCGGTACAAGCTGTAAGGCACGGACAAACACGAAGGACACGTCCGCCTCCGCGGCCGAAGGCCGCTACGGCGTGACCTCGCCGAAGCTCGCACGATACTAAGGCGAGCGGAGGCGGGAAGAAACGAAGGACGCACGAAGAAAGGTACTTCGGGGCCACCCGTTTCGAAGACCGGGTCAGAGAAGAGCGTTTTTCGTGCGTCTTCGTGGCCTTCGTGACCTTCGTGTTTGTACGTCGTCACCCGTTCCCCGCGTAGAATCCCCCTGTGCTGCGCCGCCTGACCCACGATCAGCAGATTCTCGTCCTCGCGCTCGGCGCGGGCCTGCCCGGCGCGATCACCTCCCTGGTCATCCTCTGGACCGGCGGCTACACCGCCAAGGTGCAGTGGACGCTCACCGTCCTCATCGTCACCTGCCTCGTGGGCTTTGCCGCGTCGCTGCGCGGACGCGTCATCCTGCCACTGCAGACGCTCGCGAATCTGCTCGCGGCCATGCGCGAGGACGACTTCTCGATTCGCGGCCGCACCCCCGATCGCGACGACCCGCTCGGCGCCGTGATGGTCGAGGTCAACGCACTGGCCGAGACCCTGCACCAGCAGCGGCTCGGCGCCGTCGAGGCCACGGCGCTGCTCCGCACGGTGATGGAGCAGATCGATGTCGCGATCTTCGCGTTCGACCCCGGCCAGCACCTGCGGCTCGTCAACCGGACCGGCGAACGGCTGATGGGACGCCCCAAGGAGCAGATGCTCGGACGGACCGCCGAGGCCCTCGACATCACCGGCTGGTTCGCCGATTCCCCGCGGGTCGTCGACGTGACGCTCGCCGGCACCAACGGGCGGTGGGAGGTGCGGCGGACGCGCTTCCGGCTGGAAGGCCAGGCGCACACGCTGCTGGTGCTGTCGGACGTCAGCCGCCCGCTCCGCGATCAGGAGCGGCAGGCGTGGCAGCGCCTGATTCGCGTGATCGGTCACGAGCTCGGCAACTCACTCGGTCCCATCAAGTCCATCGCGGGCAGCCTCGAGGCGATGCTCCATCGCGACCCGCTCCCCGACGACTGGCGCGAGGACGTGGAACGCGGCCTCCAGGTGATTGCGTCGCGTACCGACGCGCTCTCGCGCTTCACGGCGGCCTACGCGCGCCTGGCCCGGCTGCCGGCGCCGCGACTCGCTCCCGTCGTCCTCAAGCCGCTCGCGCAGCGCGTGGCCGGCCTCGACACCCGCGTGCCCGTGCACGTCCGGCCCGGGCCCGACGTCACGGTGTCGGCCGACGCGGATCAGCTCGAGCAGTTGCTGATCAACCTCGTGCGCAACGCCGTCGAGGCGTGTCTCGAGACCGGCGCGGGCGAGGTCACGCTCGGGTGGCGCACCACGCGCCACGGCCTGGAGATCTGGGTGGACGACGAGGGACCCGGCCTGGCGAACACGGCCAACCTGTTCGTGCCGTTCTTCACGACCAAGCCCGGCGGGTCGGGCATCGGTCTCGTCCTGTGCCGGCAGATCGCGGAGGCCCACGACGGCACGCTCCGCCTCGAGAACCGGCAGGACCGCCCGGGCTGCCGCGCCACGCTGACGCTGCCACTGTAGGCGACCCCTTCGCGCCGGGCTGCCCCCCTGAACGGGTACTTCCCTGCGTGCCGGGACTCCCGTAGACTCAGGCCATGGGCGAGTTGCCGCTCCAGCCGGGCGAGCCGTGGGTGTGTGCGTCGTGCGGGCGGAAGGTGCCCGGGCGCATCGCGCAGTGCCGCTGCGGGGCGCTCGCGCCCTCCCCCACGCTGGCGCTCGACGAGGGGCCGGCGGAGATGCCGGAGACGGCGGCCGAGGCGATGGCCACCCCCGCGATGCCCAGCCGCCTCTGGTGGTGGGGCGCGCCAGGCCTCGTCGGACTCGGCCTCCTGATCGGCCTGTGGGTCGCGCGCCCGGCGGAGCTGCCGCCCTCGTCCCCACCCGCCCTCGAGGCGCCTCTCGCAGATCACCTCGCGGACGAGGACGAGGACGGCGCCGTCGCCATCGAGGACGAGGTCATCATCGGCGAGTCGGCCACCACCGACACCACGGTGGTGCCGCTGCCCGCGGCCGAGCCGCTGGTGCTCTCGGGCGAGACCCCGCGGGCGGTGGAGGATCTCGTGGCCGGCGCGATCGACGCGGTCGTGATGGTCGAAGCCGGCCAGAGCCGCGGCACCGGCTTCTTCGTTGCGCCCACCCTCGCCATCACCACCGCGCACGTCGTCGGCCAGCACGCCAGCGTGACGCTGCGGCTCGAGGGCGGCGCCACGATGGCCGCGCGGGTCGAGCGGCTGTCGACGGAAACGGATCTGGCGCTGCTGCGCGTGCCGTCCCCGCGGCCCGCGAGCGCCGTGCTGCCCCTGGGCTCGTCGCGCGGCCTGCGGGCCGGACAGGAAGTGATCGTCATCGGGTCGCCGCTCGGCCTGCGCAACACGGTGACGCGCGGCATCGTCTCGGCGCTGCGCAACGCGAGCGGCGTGCTGCTCGTGCAGACCGACGCCGCCATCAACCCCGGGAACAGCGGCGGTCCCCTCCTCGATCGTCAGGGCCGCGTCATCGGGGTGGCCACCCTGAAGCAGGGTGACGCCGAGTCGCTCGGCTTCGCGGTGGCGATCGACCACGTGCAGGCGCTCATCGATGGCCGGCCGCTGGATGCGTCGTGGGATCCGCGGCGCCCTCCGGCCCGCTGACGGCCCATCCGACCGCCGACGGATCCGCACCGAGCGAGACCGACGCACGCCGCGAGCAGGGGGCGCGGGCCTTCGCGCAGGTCAGCCAGGCGCCGGGCGCGCCGCGCGGACCAGGTGGACGAGTACTGGGCACGCTTCAAGCAGTCCTGCAACGCCGCGCGGGCGTCCTGCCCGGAGTGGTCCGCGACGTCCTGCGCACGCACCGCATGGACTGGGGGCAGTAGAAGGGCGCTCGCCAGGAGGCTCGCGGCTCGCGCCGCTGTCGGCTATCGGCGGTCAGCGATCGGCGATCAGCTTTCGGCTCTCGGCGCGGCCCCCGATCCCCGATCCCTGATCCCCGATCCCCCGTCTAGTTCTTGAGCTCCCCTCGCCTCAACTGGCGGTACATCTCGAGTGCGGCGCGGATGATCTTCATGGCCTCCTCGATGCCCAGGAAGTCCTCGACGATCACCTGCTTGTTCTCGAGTGTCTTGTAGTCCTCGAAGAAGCGGCGGATCTCGCGGAGCAGGTACTGCGGCAGGTGCTGGTGGGCGTAGTAGTCGGTGACGGCCGGATCCTTCACCGAGACGGCGATGATCTTGTCGTCGATGCCCTTCTCGTCGCGCATCCGCATCACGCCGATGGCGCGGGCTTCGACAATCGTCAGCGGGTCCACGGGCTCCTGCCCGAGCACCAGCGCATCGAGCGGATCCCAGTCGTCACAGAACGTGCGGGGAATGAACCCGTAGTTGGCCGGGTAGTGCACGGCGCTGTGCAGGACGCGATCGAGCCGCAGCAGCCCCGTCTCCTTGTCAAGCTCGTACTTGTTCTTGCTGCCCATCGGCACTTCGATGACGACAGGGAACGCATTGTCAATCAGGTGGTCGTCAACGTAGATGTCGTGCCAGGCGTGCATATGCCTCGATCATAGCAGGACACCCCCCACTCCGCCGCGGGAACAGAGATCGTCCAGCTCGGGGAACAGGAGTTGCGGGAGCGACCGTCGCGATCTGGCCATGCCGGCCACACCGGTGGCGCGCTCGAAGCGTTCAAGCGTCGCCCGCGCCTCCTCCAGCGAGCCCTTGCGCGTGGCCTCGAACTCGATGCAGCGCACGGCGCGTGCCGGCGTCGACGCTTCGTAGTACACGACTTCGCAGTCGGGGAAGTACCACACCTCCAGCGTCTTGTGCAGCGAGCCGCGCCAGAGCACCCCGAGCTGGTTCGCGAACGCGTCGACCTGCGCCGCCTGGTCGCCGGCATGATGCCCGAGGTCCAGGTTGACCTCGACACGGACCTCTGTGTCGGACTCGAGGGCCTTGACCGTCAGGTGGTGCAGTTCGGCATCGTAGCGATGCCGCAGGAGGAAGCCGCGCGCGCGCCCCGCCTCCGTCAGGAAGTACCGGTCGCGGACGTCAACGGTGCTCGTCCGGATGGGGCCCAGGGCCGAGACGGCCTGACGAAAGCGCGCCAGGTCGAACCCCTCGTCGAGGACGTACTTGTGCTCGATCTCGGTGAAGCGCAGCTCGTCTGCCGGCACACTCGGGCTCCCGTGCGCGCCCCCGCGCGTTACATCCACCGCCTGAATCCTCCGTAGAGCCAGCGCCGGGCCTTGAGCCGTGCGGGCCAACTGGCCACACTGTGCGGTGTGACCCGTGCGTTGTCCGGATGCCGGCGCAGTTGGCCGAAGATCGCCGCGGCCGGCTGCGTCGCCCGCGCATCGCGGCTGACGAGCATGGCCTCGGCCAGGCGATCGTGGGCCGCGTGTTCGAAGTTGTAGCTCCCGAACGCCACCCACGCGTCGTCCACCAGCACAATCTTCGAGTGCTCGCCGCGGCGGTTCTCGTAGACGTGCACACCCGCCTCCAGGAGGCGATTGTAGTGCGTGGCCGCCGCGATCCACGCCAGGTCGGTGGCCGGCAGCGCCTCGCGGTGCGAATGGTGCACCTCGACGTGGACGCCCCGCCGCGCCGCGTCGACCAGGGCCGCCAGCAGGGACTCCACCGGCTTGAAGTAGAAGCTGGTGATCGCGATGGACCGCCGCGCGGCCGACAGCTGTTCGACCAGGACGTCGGTCACCACGTTGCGGCCGCGCCAGCCGAGCGGGCCCGCCGGCCCCTGTGCGTGGTTCGGGTTGCAGAGCCAGTACTCGAGGCGGTGGTCCGCGGCGCCGGCCTCCGCCACCTCGTCCAGGTCGCGGAGATGCGACTCGACGACGGCGCCACCAATCTCACGGTAGCTCTCGAGGAGCGTCCGGACGACGGGGCCGCGCAGCGCCACGGCGTACTCGTTCCAGCCCTCGAAGGACGAGCGGCTCAGGTTGCTGCTGCCGAACAGCGCCTCCCCCGCCTCGGACAACTGGATCTTCACGTGCTGGCCGCCGCCGAGCCATCGCTGCACCGCCCGCACCGGCTGGTAGGTCGCGACGACCGCCCCTGCGCCGCGCAGGTCGTCCAGCATCGCGGCCAGTGACGCCCTCTCTTCGCGCGACATCAGCACCCCGCCCAGGCGCTGCCCGAAGCCGTCGATGAGGAGGTTGACCGCCACGCCACGACGCTGGGCCGCGATGAGTTCCGTCAGCAGCCCGGCGCCGTAGGGATCGTGTTCGACGTAGTAGGTGGACAGGTACAGGAACGACCGCGCGTCTCTGACCATCGCCAGGCGGCGCGCCCATTCGTCGGCGCGGTTCCAGAGCGGCAGAAGCGCGGAGGCGCTGGTGACCATCGGCCGCGAGTCGGGACCCTCCACTAGAGCCGGTAGCCGCCTGCCACGTCGATGTTGGCGCCGGTGACGTAACTGGCGTCGAGCAGGTACTCCACCGCCTGCGCGACATCCTGCAGTTCGCCCGCCCTGCCGAGCGGCACCGTCTCCCCGATCTGGTCTGGCGGCGGCAGGTCGACGGAGTTATCGAGCTGGCCCGGCGACACCATGTTCACCCGGATGTGCCGGTCGGCGTACGCGACCGCCAGCGACCGGGTCAGCGAGAGCAGGCCCGTCTTGCTGACGTAGTAGTCGGCGCCCCGCACGTTGGCGCGGATGCCCTCGAGACCGGCCATCCCGATGTTGATGATGCTGCCGTGCGCCGGCATCAGCGGAAGCGCGTGAAACGAGCAGTAGTAGGCGCCCGAGAGGTTGGCCGCCAGCGTCGCATCCCACACCGCCGGCGTCAGGCGCGTGATCGGTTGCGGGTTGTAGTTGCCCACATTGTTCACCAGCAGATCGACGCGGCCCTCCGCACGCGCGATCTCCGCGAAGGCCTCGGCGACCTGCGGTTCGACCCCGACGTCCACCGCCCGCGCCCTGGCGCGCCGCCCGGTGCTGGCGATCTCCTGCTCGAGCGCACGGGCGGCCTCGTCAGAGCGCCGGTAGAGGATCACGACGTCGTACCCACGGGCCGCGAGCCGCAGGCACAGGTGCCGGCCAAGCCGGCGTGCGCCGCCGGTCACGACGGCGACAGGCGCCTGCCCACTCATGATCGCGCGCGCTCCACGCGCACGAACGCACACGCGGCCGCCGGGACGGCGGCGGGCTTGCGGATCTCGATCCGGACGCACCGCACCGGCGGAAACCGCGCGAGCAGCATCGCGGCCGTCTCCTCGGCCATCGTCTCGATCAGCTGGAACCCGCGGCCGACGGCAAGCGCCGTCACCAGGCTGGCCGCCCCGGCGTAGTCGACCGCATCGTCGATCGTGTCGGCCGCCGCCGCCGCCGCGAAATCGTAGTCCATCTCGATATCAAGAATCACCGACTGGGGTGCTTCCCGCTCGTGCGGGTGGATGCCAACGATGCAGTCCACCTGAAGGCCCTGCAGGCCGGTCGTGCCGATCATGACGTGTGCTCCCTTACAGAGGCCTGCGGGCGATCCAGACCTGCTCGTGCGCCGTGGCGTCCGAGAACGGCGTGCCGGCGAAATCCCCGAAGCACGCCTCGACCACGAACCCGGCATCGGTGAGGAGCGTGCGCGCCTGCGACGGCTCGAGCCAGCTGAGGCTCAGCCGGCGATACCGTCTCTGGCAGAGTGTCCCTTCCGTGTCGAGTTGATCCTCCCATGTCACCACCTTGATCGACTGAGACGCCGGATCCACCAGGGAGGTGACCCACAACAGCGTGTCGACGCCTGCGGTCGAACGATACTCCGCGCGCAGCTGGACCCGCCGCATGTGGTCGATGAGGGCCGGCGTCATCAGGAAATCGTCGAAGACGAAGCGCCCGCCGGGCCGAAGCTGCGAGAACACGTGCGCGAGGGCGTGACGCTTGTCGTCCACCGACGTCAGGTGGCCGAGGCTGTGGTAAGGCAAGGCGATCAAGCCCGCGGGGGCCGCGAGCTCAAAATGCCGGAAATCGGCGTGCAGGAGCGTGAGCCGGCCGCCGACGCCGGCGCTCTCCGCGCGACGACGGCACCGCTCGAGCATGGCCGTCGAGAGATCGACGCCGATCACGGATCGTCCCCTGGCTGCCGCCGCCACGGCAATACGGCCATCGCCGACACCGAGTTCCACGACCGGGCCCGCCGCGTTCACGTAGGCGTCCACGTAGAACGCCAGGTTGGCCCCCGTCGACGCCGCCGTGTCGGTCCACACCTCGTAGATGTCGGCGAAGCTGTCGTATTCGCTGATGACGGACACTGCACTAGCCCAGCTTGACGATGGTGGCCGCCACGCGTGTGCCGAGCGCGGACAGCCGCTGCTCGAGCCGCTCGTTGGTCATACGGCCCGAGGCGTCGAACGCCTTCGCCACGCCGGGCACCGCGACGATCGGCAGCATGAGCACGCCGAGGTTGGACAAGATCGACGACACGTGGGGCAGCGCACGGATGGTGCCGAACGCCCCATTGGAGGCGCCCATCAGGCCCCCGACCTTGCCTTCGAACGGCGCGCGTCCGCTCTCGCCGTCCACGTCCTGCGACAGCCAGTCGATGGTGTTCTTCAGCAGCGGCGTGATGGACGTGTTGTACTCGGGGCTCGCGACCAGCAGGCCATTCGCGGCCATCATCAGCGTCCGCAGCGCGCGCATCGCCTCCGGCACGCCGTGCTCCTCGTGCCAGTCCGCGTGGTAGAGGGGCATCGGATAGTCCCCGAGGTTGACGACGGTCACCTCGGCACCGGCCGCACGCGCCCCGGCGACGGCCACCGCCAGCACCTTGCGGTTCCAGGATTCACGGCGCGCGCTGCCGGCGAACGCGAGGATGTGTGCGGTGGTCATGACTACTGACGATACGCCAGATTGAGGCGGGGCGGGCGGCACCGAACCTTGCCGCAGTGTAGCTGAGCGTTTCGCCCCCGGCAACCGGGCCCCGGCGTGCCCGTGGACGCCGTCCCTATCCCGAGCGGCACTTGAGCTGGCGTCGCGGAGGGCCGACTAGTGGGGTGTCGTTGACGGTCTACTACCGGGCCGCCCGCTGGGCGGCCCGCAGAATCGCGGCTGAGCAGAGGCGCTGGTAGTACCTCTTCAGTCGATACACTCCACCAGGGAGGCGCGCGATGGGCGTCAGCACGAAAGCGCTCGCGCACGGAGGCGCAGGTTGCGAGCGCGCGCTCCCGGAGGCCGGAGCGACGGCAACTCAAGTGCCTTCTGGGATTAGGACGCGGGACCTCGCACCGGGACGACCCTGCCCTCTGCCGCGCGCATCAGCCGGTCGCGCATCGCGCGCCCGATGCCCCCGGTCGCCGGCATCGCCGCGAGCATCCGGTCCACCCCGGTGGCATCGAGTCCGCGCAGGGCCTCGAACAGCTCGCGCGCGGCGCGCGCCGGGTCGCGGCGCGACCCATACGCGCGGGTCTCCACGCGGCCTCGCGCGCCCAGTGCGGCCACCATCGGCGCCAGCGCCAGCAGGTCTTCCTCGGACGCCAGGATGCCGATGCGCAGTCCCGCCCCCACCTGCGCCCGTGCCTCGGCGGCCAGCCGCGTGACGACGAGCGCGGGTGCTCCGTCGTAGCACGTGAGCGGCGCGCGGGGGGCGTAGTGGCGCAGCAACTGCCCCGGCGCCTCCTGCGCCACGGCGGCGTCCGCCACGCGGTCGACGATCGCCACCTCCGGCAGCACCTCGCGGAGCGCCTCGAGCGAGACGCCGCCGGGCCGGCGCACGAGCGGGGGATCGACGGTCAGGTCGAGCACGGTGGATTCCACGCCGATGTCGGTCGCGCCGGCATCGAGCACGAGGTCCACGCGCCCCTCGAGGTCCTCGAGCACGTGGGCCGCGCGCGTCGGGCTCGGGCGGGAGAAGCGGTTGGCGCTCGGCGCCGCCACGGGCACCCCCGCCGCGCGGAGCAGCGCCAGCGCGACCGGATGCGCGGGGACTCGCACACCGACGGAGTCGAGCCCGGCGGTCACCGACGCCGGCACCTCCTCCCGCTTCGGCAGGATCAGCGTGAGCGGCCCCGGCCAGAATCGCGCGGCCAGCACGGCGGCGACCGCCGGTATCTCGCGCGCCACGTCCGACACCTCGGCGAGGGACGCGACATGCACGATCAACGGATCGGTGGAGGGCCGCTCCTTTGCGCGGAAGATCCCGGCGATGGCCGCGGCATCGAGCGCCGAGGCCCCGAGACCGTAGACCGTTTCGGTGGGAAACACCACGAGTCCTCCCGCCCGCAGCACCGCCGCTGCCTCGGCCACGGCCGCGCCGTCAGGCGCGACGGGATCGACGATCAGGACGCGGGTGGGGGGCATGGTCGCTGTTCGCAATTCGCTGTTCGCAATTCGCTGTTCGCAATTCGCAATTCGCTGTTCGCTGTTCGCCGTTCGCTGTTCGCCGTTCGCTGTTCGCAATTCGCAATTCGCTGTTCGCAATTCGCCGCTCGTCGTCCGCTTTCCGCAATCTGCAATCTGCAATCTGCAATCTGCAATCTGCAACTCCCTCTAGCGCGCGCCGTAGCGCACGATGAGCGAGATGCCGCGCGAGTAGCTGCGGACGCCGTCCTGCACGCCTTGCGTGCGGAGGTATTGATCGTACACGTCCAGGCTGGCCCGCTGCACCACGTCGATGCGCTCGGACAGACGCGCCGTGATCGCGTCCAGATCGGCCTGCGGCCCGGGGCCGACGGCGGCCAGCACCTCCGCGCGATCCGCCGCCGGCAACTGCGCCGCGGCCGCCATCGCGACATACAGCCAGGCGCTGTAGAGCGAGGCCACGTCGGCGCGTGTCGTCACGAGCCACGCGATCAGGTTGGCGTCCGCTTCGTCGGCGTAGCCGGACAGGTGCGCCCACTCGTGGGCGATCAGGAACGGACGCTCGGGCCCGGTCACGCCGGTATGCACGAGCGTCTCGAGCGCAAACGGCGCGAGCATGCCGTCCACGCCGGCCGCCTGGAAGAACCAGCCAAGCAGCGTCCGCTTGGGGTGCGCCGGCACCGTCGCGCGCGGGCGCCCCTGCTCCTGCTCGACCGCCGCGAGCGCCTCGGCAAGCGACGCGGGCCGGTCGATCACGCCGGGAAAGCCCGCGCGGTGCGCCGCCTGATGCGTCTCGTTCGCCATCGTCACGGCCTGCATGGCCAGCGCCCGCACCTCCTCGGTCGTCACCTCCACATCGCGCAGGTCGAGCCGCACCTCGAGCGGGGGCCGCGCGTAGTTCAGCCCCCAGGCCAGCAGGAACCAGAGGTACACCGTCGCCGCCAGCACCACCGTCGTCGTCAGCGCGCCGGCGACGGGCCACGCGCTGCGGTCGCGCCGCGCCGCACGCACGGCACGCACCCAGACGAAGAGGAGCCCCGCCACGAGCAGCACGAGCACGACATCGAACACCGCAATCGGCACGAGGTTCGAGAGCGTGGTGAGCGCGGCCTGAAGGGCGGGATAGAACGCGGCGGCATACCACCGCTCCACCCACGCCGCGGGCGGCGGTGTGATGAGGAGCGCGCCGGCGGTGAGCACGAGGGCGAGTTGCAGCAACGGCGCCGCGCGGGGCGCCGGGCGACGGGACTTGGAACGGCTGGAGCGGCGCGAGGTGGCCACAGGGACGATGCTCGAGGCTGTCAGCTCTCAGCTGTCAGCGATCACTCTCAGCTCTCGGCTTCGGCTCGCAGCTGCCACGTGTGGCCGACAGTCCGCCGGCAGCCGACAGCCGATGGCTGGGAGCCACCGGGAGCCCGTCGGCGGGGCTCCCGGTAGGGGTTGGTCGGGATGCCGGGACTCGAACCCGGGACCTCCTGCACCCCAAGCAGGCGCGCTACCAGGCTGCGCTACATCCCGATACGAACTACGCGGACGCCCGCCGCCGCTTGGAAGGGGCGGGCGTTTGGGTCTCCGTGCGCGCGGTGCGCGCCCCTCGCGGGGACGAGGGAGACACCAGTGTCAGTTCCGGCGGCACGGTTGGCCCGCCATCACCGAGCAATTCCAGAATCGACCGCAGGCCGCGCTCGATCGACCGAAGCCGTTCGCGCGCCACGTCGTCGAGCGCCTGCTCGACGGCCATCGCCCCAACGGGCGGCTCGTCGGTCGCCAGCTCGCCCAACCGGCGCCGCGCGCCCGCCAGGGTGAGCCCTTCGCCGAAGACGAGCTGCTTGATCTGCAGCACGAGTTCGACGTCGGCACGGCGATAGGTCCGAGGACCCCCGCCCGCCGCTTCCTGCCCGAGGCCCGGGAACTCCGCTTCCCAGGAGCGCAGCACGTAGGGCTGCACCTGCGCCATCTCGCAGACATCCGCGGACTTGAACAGTTCGCGTTTGGGCGCCGCCATCAGTTGCGTTCCCTGGCCCCTCGTCCGTGCCGGCGCCGGCGCCCCCAAGGGGCAGCCATCCGGCCCGGGAAGCATGCCGAGCTTAGGAGTATAGCATGAGGGATCACCGCGTTCGCGGGCCGGCCTTCGCCCGCTCCCGCTCCTTGCCGCGCCGCCGGACGTGAATCCGGATCGGCGTCCCCTCGAACCCGTACTCCGCCCGCAGCTGGTTCTCCAGGAAGCGCTCGTACGAGAAGTGCAGCGTCGTGGCGATGTTGGTGAACAGCACGAACGTCGGCGGCGCGACGCCGGTCTGCGCCGCATACAGCACGCGCACGCGCCGCTGTCCCGGGGTCACCGGCAGGTGCGCCGAGGTGATGCGCTCGATGAACTTGTTCAGCGCCGGGGTCGGCACCCGCCGGTGCCGCACCGTCGAGATCCGATCGACGGTCTGCAGCAGCTTCGGCGTGCGCTCCCCGGTCGCGGCCGAGACGTGGAGGATGGGCGCGTAGTCCAGGAACTTGAGCTGGTAACGCGCCTTCTCGTCCCAGGCCTTGGCCGTATCGGGCCCCTGATCCTTCATCAGGTCCCACTTGTTCGCGCAGAGGATGATGCCGCGGCCGGCCTTCTGGGCCTCGCCGACGATCGCGGCGTCCTGATCCGTGACGCCCTCCGTCGCATCGACCACGAGCACGACGATGTCGGCCTGCTCGATGGCACGACGGGCCAGCAGCACGCTGACCATCTCGACGGCGCCGCTCCGGGCCACACGGCCCGCCTTCCGGATGCCGGCGGTATCGACGATCCGGAACTTGCGGCGGTGCCAGGTCAGCACCGCGTCCACGGCATCACGCGTCGTACCGGGCATCTCCGACACGATCATCCGCTCCTCGCGGAGCAGCCGATTGACGAGCGACGACTTGCCGGCGTTCGGCCGGCCGACGATGGCCACGGCGACTTCATCGGGCGCCTCGGCGGGTCCGCCCCGCCGGGAGGTCTCGGCGTGCGGGTCGCGGATGGCCTCCGCTTCCGTGGTGGTCCGCACCACACGCGGGATCCGGCGGACGATCTCCTCGATGACCTCGCCGACGCCACGGCCGTGCTCGGCGCTGACCTCGAAGACCGGGTCGAAGCCCAGCCGGTGCAGCTCGAGCGTCCCCGCCTCCGCGCGGCGGTCGTCCACCTTGTTGATGACGAGGATCGTTGGGACCCCGGCCTCGCGCACCGCCCGGGCGATGTCCTCGTCGCCGTGCGCCAGGCCCTCGCGGCCATCCGTCACGAAGATCAGGAGTTCGGCCTCGGCCAGCGCCCGGCGGCCGCGGGCCACCACCAGCTCGTGGAGCGGGTCCTGGCTGGCGCCGAACATCCCCCCTGTATCCGTGAGCATGAACCCGATCTCGTCCGAGACGACGGCGTGGGTGATGACATCACGCGTGGTGCCGGCCACGGGCGCCACGATCGAGCGGCGGGTGCCGGTCATCCGATTGAACAGCGTGGACTTACCCACATTGGGGCGTCCGACCAGAACGACGGAGGGGAGGCGGGAGGTGGTCACGGGGTGTTCCCTAGTGTAGCGCCCCTTCGATCCGCCTGTCGGGGCGGGCAACGGCGTGCAATGGTGTGCCGCGTCAGGAGGCGCTCACCGATTGACAATCGTAAGTCTTTATCCTTATTCTATTTACACGCTTCCGAGGAGCCGCCTCCGCCATGATCAAGGTCGACATCGTCAACGA
Source organism: Vicinamibacterales bacterium (assembly GCA_030680175.1). Lineage (GTDB taxonomy): Bacteria > Acidobacteriota > Vicinamibacteria > Vicinamibacterales > UBA2999 > JAUXWO01. The sequence goes on along the minus strand of JAUXWO010000030.1, from coordinate 92,636 downwards.
AGTTTCGCGCGTGGCCGAGATTACCAAGGTCAAGGCGGAGCTGGCCGTGGACGCGGTCTTCGAAGCCATGCGCCACTCGATGCAGCGAGGCGAACGTATTGAGCTTCGAGGGTTTGGCGTATTTCAGGTGAAGCCCCGAAAGCGCGGCATCGGCCGCAACCCCCGCACCGGCAAGGAAGTGCGCATTCCGCCCGGCCGGACCATCCGCTTCAAGCCCGGCAAAGAACTGCAGAACATCGGGTAAGTGCCCTGGCCGCTGCCCAGCCGGGTTGAAACGCGCGTGTCGAACGACCCCAAGGATCCCCTGCCCCTGCCCTGGCGCCCGGCGCCCCCCCCGGAGCCTCTGACCGACTGGTCGCCGGCCGCGCTGGACCGGGCGCCGATGCCCCGGCTCGCGGGCCCCTCCGACGAGGACGTCTTCACCCTGACACCGCCGCCCCGCGAACGCTGGGTCCGGCATGCCGTGCTGCTGGCACTGACGCTGGTCAGCACGACCTACTTCGGCGGCTTCCACTACGTGGGCTTCCTGTTCGACTTCGGCGCCGACGCCCCCGTCGTCAGCACCGGCCAGTTCTGGACGGGCGGCCTCTGGTACAGCCTGACCATCCTCGCCATCCTCGGCTGCCACGAGATGGGGCACTACCTCGCGTGCCGGTACTACCGCGTGAGCGCAACGCTCCCCTACTTCCTGCCGGCGCCGGTCCTGACCGGCACGCTCGGCGCCTTCATCCGGATCCGCGAGCGCATCCCGACCAAGCAGGCGCTCTTCGACATCGGCATCGCCGGCCCCCTGGCCGGCTTCGTCGTGGCGGTGCCGGCGCTCTTCGTCGGCGTGGCGATGTCGCGGGTCGTCGCCCTGCCGGACGAGTTCGTCGGCTTCGAGCTGGGTGAGCCGCTGCTCTTCCGCGCCGCCGCGTGGCTCCTCTTCGGGCCGATCGCCGACGGCTACTCGCTCAACCTGCACCCGATGGCGTTTGCCGCCTGGTTCGGCCTGCTCGCCACGGCGCTCAACCTGTTTCCCGTCGGCCAGCTCGATGGCGGGCACATCGCCTATGCGGTGCTCGGCCGGCGGTCGAGCCTCATCACGATCGGCATGATCGTGATCGCCATCGGGCTCACCGTCTTCTCCCTGAGCTGGCTGGTGTGGACGGTGCTGATGATCGGCATGCTCGTCGCCTTCGGCCCGCATCACCCGGCGACGCTCGACGACGTGACGCCCGTGGACCGGACGCGCGTCACGCTGGCGCTCGTCGCGGCCGTCATCTTCATCATCTGCTTCACCCCCGCGCCCATCGAGCCGCTCGAGATCATCCGTCCGCGGTAGCCTCGTCTGCCGTCCCCCACCGGGCGGGGACGGGCCTGAAACAAACCACCCCCGTCCGTGGTCTAGTGGGGCATGTCGATCCTGAACGACCTGCGCCACGCCGTCCGGCTGCTCGGCCGCAGCCCCGTCTTCACGGTCACCGCGACCCTGTCGCTCGCCCTGGGCGTGGCGGCCAGCAGCACGATCTTCAGCCTGACCGATGCCCTGCTCCTCGCGCCGCCCCCGGGCGTGCGCGACCCGGGCCGCGTCGTCGACATCGGCCGATCGAGCGGCGGGAGCGGGTTCGACAACATGTCGCACCCGGCGTTCCGGTATCTGCGCGACCACACGCAGACGCTGGAGGCGATGGCCGCGCTCGACTTCAGCGGCGGCCCGATGAGCCTGAGCGACGGCCGGTCGAGCGAGCGCATCTTCGCGCGCATGGCGTCGGCCAACTACTTCGACCTGCTCGGCGCGCGTCCCGCCCTCGGCCGCTTCTTCCACCCCGACGAGGAGCGCGTGCCCGGCGAGCACCCCGTGGTCGTGCTCACCCACGAGTTCTGGACGCGCCGCTTCGCCGGCGATCCGGCCGTGGTCGGCACCCGCCTTCGGCTCAACAACGTGGACTTCACGGTGATCGGCGTCACCGGGGCGGGCTTCACCGGCACCTCGCTCGTCGGCGCCGATGCGTGGACGACGATGGCGATGGTGGCGACGGTGCGGGGCCGGGCCACCTCCGCCATGCTGGACGAGCCCCGCGCCGTCTGGCACGTCGCCGCGGGCCGGCTGAAGCCCGGCGTCAGCCGCGAGCAGGCGCAGGCGGAACTCAATACGCTGATGGAGGCCTTCAAGGCCTCGGAGCCCCGCGCGAACCCCACCCACGGCATCACGGTGGCGTCGCTCAGCCGCGTGCCCGGTCCGGTGCGCCTGCCGTTCACGGCGTTCGTCGGCTTCCTGTTCGCGCTGACGGGTGCGCTGCTCGCGATTGCCTGCAGCAACGTGGCGGGCATGATGCTCGCGCGGGCCGCCGCCCGCCGGCGCGAGATCGCCACACGGCTCGCCATCGGTGCGAGCCGCGGACGGATCGTCGGGCAACTGCTGACCGAGACCGTCGTCCTCTTCGCCCTTGCGGGCCTCGTCGCGCTGCCGCTGACGTACGCGTTCGTCGGCCTGCTCACGGGCTTCCTGCCGGCACTGCCGATCCCGCTGAACATGGACCTTGCGGTCAACGCGCGCGTCGTGGCCTTCGCGCTCGGCCTCGCCTTCATCGCGGCCCTCGTCTTCGGCCTGGCGCCGGCGCGTCAGGCGGTGGGCGGCGACCTCGCCCCCTCGCTGCACGGCGCGTACGCGACGGCCGACCGCCGCCGCTTCCGCCTGCGCAACGTGCTCGTGACGGCACAGGTCGCGTTGTCGCTGATGCTCGTCGTGACGGCGTTCATGTTCGTGCGCACGCTGCAGAATGCCGCCGAGATGGATCCTGGATTCCAGACCGCCAACATCACCCTCGCCAGCGTGGACGTCGGACTGTCCGGGTTCCGGGGCCCGCAGGCCGTGGCGCTCATTGAGCGCATGCAGTCGCGGCTGAGCGCGGTCGGCGGCGTGGAGTCGGTGGCGGCGGCACGCATGATTCCGCTGCAGGGCAGCGGGTTCGGACTCGGCCGCATCCGCATCCAGGGCCGTGTGAGCCCACGCGGCGACGACACCCTCGACGCCGACTGGAACGTGATCTCACCCGAGTACTTCACCACCCTCGGCATCCGCATCGTCGAAGGCCGCGCGTTCACGGCAGCCGATCGCGCGGGCGGCACGATGGTCGCGGTGGTGAACGAGACATTCGCCCGCACGGCGTGGCCCGGCCAGCTGGCGGTGGGCCAGCGCTTCCTGCAAGGCAGCGCCCCCGGAGACGGCGAGGATCGGCCGGTGGAAGTCGTCGGCGTCGTCGCCGACGCGAAATACCGCTACATCAGCGAGGAACCGGCGTCGTTCGTCTTCGTGCCGCTGGCGCAGCAGCCGATCACCGATACCACCTTCTTCATCCGTCATGCCGGGGATCGCGCGGTCGGCGCGGAGGTGCGCACGGCCCTCGCGCAGGTGGAGCCGGGCGTGCCCGTGCTCTTTCTTCAGTCGTTCGAGGAGGCAACGGCACTCGGCCTGCTGCCGCAGCGCCTGGCCGCGTGGGTTGCCGGCAGCGTCGGGTCGGTGGGGATCTTCCTGGCGGCGCTCGGGCTCTATGGCCTGATGGCGTTCCTGGTCGCGCAGCGGACACGCGAGATCGCGATCCGCATGGCGCTCGGCGCCTCGCGCGAGGACATGCAGCGCATGGTGATGGGCCAGGCCGCGCGGCTCGGCGTGGCCGGCGCGGGCGTGGGGATCGTGCTCGCCAGCGGGCTGGGCGTCCTGATGCAGAGCTTGCTGGTCGGCGTGCCGCCGATCGACCCGCTCTCGGTCGGCGCCACGGCCTTGCTGTTCGCGGGCGTCCTGACGGCGGCGAGCTGGGCGCCGGCGCGCCGGGCGGCGACGACGGATCCCGCGGTGGCGCTCAGGGCGGAGTGACGCGTGTGCGGGGACGCTCGGGAATGATGGTCTCGCCGCGCGCCAGCATCGCGACCAGCGCGGCAATCTTCTTCGCGCGCCCCGCAGGCGTGCGCATGGCGTTGGTGCGGAAGGCCAGCGCGGACAGGTTCTGGCGGCCCAGCGTGCGGAACGTCTTGCGCGCGCGGGCGTTGCGCTCGATGGCCGCGCGCAGGTCGGCGGGCACCGTGTCGTGGGTCGCCTCCCGCATCGGCGCGTAGGCGGCGTCCCAGCGTCCGTCGGCCTTCGCGGCGTCCACCTGCCGCTGCCCGTGCGCGGTCATCCGGCCTGCGGCGGTGAGCCGCGCCACGTGGCCGATGTTCACCTGGCTCCAGATGCTCTTCGGCCGCCGCGGCGTGAAGCGCTGCAGGAACGACGCCGCGTCGAACGCCTTGCGCAAGCCGTCGATCCAGCCCCAGCAGAGCGCGACGTCCAGCGCCTCGGCGTAGGTGACGGTCGCCACGCCGGAGTGCTTCTTGTAGATGCGGAGCCAGAGTTCGGTCTCGCGCGCGTGGTTCGCGGACAACCAGCGCTCGAACGCGGCCTCGCTGCGGAACGGCTTGATCTTGCGGGGATCCGGAATCACAGGGGGCATGGCACGGCGCCCATGCTACCGCATGCGCCTGGTCGAAGATCACCCCGCATGCCCGCGGCGTGACGGCCTCGTGCGCTACGTCAGCCGTTCGAACCGGCCTCTCCGCCGGACCAGATTCCTGTAGTCCCACTGAATCTCCCGCGCCTTCTTCAACCATCGCCGCAGGACGGACGGCCTCACCTCTGACGCATCCGTGAAGAACACCGAGGCGTCCTTGAACTTCTTGCCGACGACGTTCAACCCGGGTTCGTCGAAGTCGGCGCCGCTCCAGAACATCAGGCGGATGCCCGGTTTCTGCTTGCTGTACCCGACCGTGGGGTTGCCATCGAGGAACCAGACCGGATGCGCGTGCCAGATCTTGCACTCCGCGCCAGGCAGGTGCGTGTCGATCGTCTGCGCCAGGACGTCACAGACCTTCCTTAGTCCGGGTTCCTGCTGCGTGTTGTACTTCAGGATGTCTGGGTGCATCTCACTCCCCGTGATCACGACGTGACGGCTCCGGCGCCTCGTCGGCATGGCGCTCAGGAGCGTCTCTCCGCGCCGCGACAGTCGGTATCCGATGCCACGGCTCTCGAGCCCAAGCGCTTTCAGCTTCCGTACACTGAGCGTGCACCGCGCCTTCCTGGCCGGTCAGCCGGCACACGTCACCGCGCGCGGGCGCCAGGAGGTGCACCTTGAATTCGACACTCAGCACCGCCGCCCCGGGCTCCATGAGGCTGAGCGCCGCGTACCCGCACGCGCTGTCGACGACGGCCCGCGGTGGCGCTCTCAGGGCGGAGTGACGCGTGTGCGGGGACGCTCGGGGAGGATGGCCTTGCCCCGCGCCAGCCTCGTGACGAGCACGGCTCCCTCACACCGGCCTCGGTATCAGCCACTGCCGGGCGGCGGCTGCAAGTAGCGCTCATAGACGCCCCGGTAGCCAACGGCCTCGGCCACGCGACCCAACGTTGCGCTCAGCACACGCTGAATGGGGATGGGCACCGCGGCGTCGAAGCCGCCGTACTTCGTCAGGGTTCGGAGGGTTGCTGCAAACTGCAGGGGGTTCTTCGGGAGCCCTTTCTTCCCGATTCGGCCTTCTCGAGCCAGCCCGTTGATCGTCGCGAACGCCCCCAATACGTCCTGTACGGCGCCCGGGGTGGCCTCTCCGAAGTCGGTGGTCTGGCGATACACCATGACCCCGGCGCCAGTGTTCCAGGGATGAATGTGGGAGACACCGGGAGGCATGAGGACGGTCTCCCCTGCCTTCAGGGCATGTTGCTCACCGCCGAGCGTGTACGCGGCGGTCCCCTGGAGGATCTCGAACGTCTCGGACCACGTGAGGTGGACGTGCTCCAGAACCACGGGCGGTGCTCCGTCAGGGCAGTGGACCTCGATGACCCAGCCTCGCCCGCCCGTCTCCGTCGCCCCCTTGATGATCACCGATCGCGTTTGCGTGAAGGGGTCCGTCGTCTCGAAGCCAACTTGAATCACGGGGGTCACCTCAAAAACAACACTGCCGCGCGTGGAAGCAGCCTCGGGTGTCAGCGGTGGTCATGCTGCTCCCCTTTCGGCGTTTGCCGCGTGTCACCTTACCCGTGAGCGGCAGGTCGCGCAAGAGCCCGGTGCCGCCGGGTGTGGGCGGCACGTCGACGGTTCCGCCGACGTGACGCTCAGGGGCCGAAGGTGAACTGCGTCTCGCCGCCCCAGGCGTAGGCCAGCCATGCGACCGCGAGCCCGGCAGCGACGACGGCGCTGACCGCCAGCGCGAGGGCGGGGGCCGCCTGCCTGTCGAACTCGGACACGTGATCGGTGGCGCCACCGCGCAGAAAGATGCTGGAGGCCACGCAGGCGAGGGCGACACCCGCCACCACATCCAGCACGTAGTGCTGCTTGGTGAACAGCGTCGAGAGGGCCACGAGCGTCGCGGCGATCAGCGCGATGAGTCCCAGCCGGCGATGCACCCGGGCACACGCGAGCGCAGACACGAAGGAATGCGCGACGTGGAGCGACGGAAAGCAGTTGTAGGGAGGGTCGGCGGCGTAGAGGGTACGCAGACCCCACACGCCGAATCCTGTCCCGCTCACGAGGTCGGGCCGAGGTGCCACCGTCGGATAGACCACGAAGAAGCAGACGTATGCCGTGATCCAGATCAGCAGATAGGCCTGGAAGGTGCGCCGGATGAGCGCGTCCTGCCGCACGACGAACACGGGAAGCAGAATCAGGAACAGGTAGAGCGCGCCATACACAAGGGCCCAGGATGGGACCAGAGGCAGGGCGCGATCGAGGGCCAGTGCGGGCACGTGCCGCGTCGCGGGCGGAAAGAACGCCGGAACCAGGATGTAGAGGGGCACCAACCCGAAGAGCAGGATCATCGAGAGGGGCACCCGGTATGGCTGCGCCAGGGACCGGGCGACCATATCCCAGTCGAGGACGGCGACGATGGGGTGGCGTGGAGGCTCGCTCAGTGTCCGCTACTCGATGGGAAGGCCGTGCATCTTCAGGAACGACAGCCTGTCCCAGTAGCCTCGCTGAAAGACAATCAGGCCGTCTCTGATCGTGAAGAAGCCGCATCCCCGCAAGCCGAGGGGATCCCGCCATTCAAGGGCGATGACCTCACCCGCCTCGTGGATGGCCTCCGGAATGCACACCATCGTCGCCGCCGCGAACTCTCGGGCAAACATCGCGCGGATGGCGTCCCGGCCCCGAATCGGGTCCGTGGTGACCTGATGGTTCACCGCATCCTCATGGTAGAGCTGAGCGAGCCCGTCCGGGTCCGCGGCGTTGAACCGCCGAATCCACTCCTCGAGAACCTCACGCGCGGTCATCTGTGCGCCTTTCGTGTCTCATGTGTCACGGCTTCTGCCGTGCGGTGCCGCCCAGGCGGCCGCCGAGGCGGCCCATTGTCGCCCGCACCGCGGCCGGCTGCAAGCCATGGCAGGCCTCGTTGCCAATGGGGCGTACCATGGCGGCATGGACCTCCACTTCACGGCAGTCTTTCGCAAAGTGCCCGAAGGCTACATTGGGTTCGTCGAAGAACTTCCTGGTGCGAATACTCAAGGAGCGACGCTCGAGGAAGCCCGCGCCAACCTTCAGGAAGCCGTTGAGATGGTGCTGCAGGCAAATCGCGAGCTGATTGAGGAAGCGGCCCCCAGCTAGACCTCAGCGGCGCCTCGCGCTTCGTCGGCTACAGGACGCTCAGCGGGTCCACGTCCACCGTCACGCGCCGGGCCAGTTCCGGCAGCGTGGCCAGCGCGGCCGCCAGGGCCTCGCGCATCTGGCCGCGGTGCCGGCCCTTCAGGAAGAACTGCACCCGGTACTCGCCACGCAGCCGCGTCATCGGCGCCACCGCCGGTCCCAGGACGACGAACCCCTCGCGCGCGCCGGCACGGACGCGGCGCGCCAGCTCCCCCGCCGCTTCGAGCGCGCTCTCCAGGCTCGGCCCGCGCGTCAGCACGTTCACCATCGCCACGAGCGGCGGATACCGCATCGCGGTGCGGAACTCGATCTCGCGATCGAAGAAGCCCGCGTACTCCTGCACGCACGCCAGCCGGATGCTGTAGTGGTCGGGGTAGATCGTCTGGATGATCGCCTCGCCCTGCTGCGTGCCGCGCCCGGCGCGGCCCGCCACCTGCGTCAGCAGCTGAAACGTCCGCTCCGCCGCCCGGAAGTCCGCGAGGCCGAGGCCGACATCCGCCGAGATGACGCCCACCAGCGTCACCTCCGGGAAGTCGTGGCCCTTGGCGATCATCTGCGTGCCCACCAGCACGTCGAGCTCGCGCCGCGCGAAGCGGCCGAGCAAGTCCGTCAGGCTCCCCTTCTTGCGGATGCTGTCGCGATCGATCCGGGCGAGGCGCGCCTCGGGCAGCAGCTGACGCAGCTCCGCTTCGACCCGCTCGGTCCCGAAGCCGATGTGCTCCATGTAGGGCGCCGCGCACGTCGGGCACGTCTTCGGCACGAGCCGCGTATAGTTGCAGTAGTGGCACCGCGCCCGCCAGTCCTGCCGCGCCGTGTGCACCGTCAGCGAGACGCTGCAGTTCGGGCAGTCCATCGACCCGCCGCACTGCCGGCAGAAGACGGCCGCCGCATAGCCGCGGCGATTCAGCAGCACGAGCGCCTGCTCCTGCCGCGCCATCCGCGCCTCGAGCGCCTCGGCCAGCGCGCGGCTGATCACGACGTCGGGCCCGCGCTCGGCGTACTCGGTCTTCATGTCCACGACCGACACGCGGGCCAGCGGGCGATCGAGCACGCGCCGCTCGAGCGTCACGCGCGCATAGCGCCCGGCCTTCGCGTTCTGATACGACTCCATCGACGGCGTGGCCGACCCTAGCACCACCAGCGCACCCTCGATCTTGCCGCGCATCACCGCCACGTCGCGCCCGTGATACCGCGGGCTCTCCTCCTGCTTGTACGAGGTGTCGTGCTCCTCGTCGACGATCAGCAGCCCCAGGTTCCTGATCGGCGTGAACACCGCCGACCGCGTGCCGACGACGATGTCGACCTGGCCCTGGCGGATGCGGTGCCACTGATCGTGGCGCTCGCCGTCGGAGAGCCCGCTGTGCTGGATCGCCACGCTTGCGCCGAACCGCGACCGGAAGAGCGCCGCCACCGCCGGCGTCAGCGCAATCTCGGGCACGAGCAGCAGCACGCCGCGCCCCTGCGCGCGGACATGCGCCGCCAGCCGCAGGTAGATCTCCGTCTTGCCGCTGCCCGTCACCCCGTGCAGCAGCGTCACCTGGAAGCCGCCGATGTCCGCCTGCGCGGTGAGCGTGGCCAGCCCGTCCGTCTGCTCCCCGGTCAGCGCGCGCGCCGGGTCGTGCGTCACGCCGCCCAGCACGACGCCCGTGCCCGCGAACGGATCGCGATCCACGGCCTCCTGCCGTACGCTCACGAGGCCCAGCGCCGCCAGCCGGCTGACGACGCTCGACGAGACGCCGCGGTCGGCCAGCGCCGGGGCCGGGAGCCCCTGCGGCGCGCCGCGCAGGATCAGCAGCGCCTCCCGCTGCCGCGCCCCGAGCTTCATGCCGCCCTTGTCCTCGTCGCTCACGCACCGCGGGCCGGCTTCGCTCTGATCCGCCACGTCATGCCCCTGCGCCGTGAGCGCCACGACACGCACCGTGCGGAACACCGCGGGCTGGCTCGTGAGGCCGCGCGGCGGCATCGCCGCCTGCAGCGCCTCGCCCGGACCCGACAGGTAGTACTCCGCCACCCACTGCGCGAGCGACACGACCGAGGCGGGCAGGAAGGGTTCGGGGTCCAGCAGCTCCGTGAGCGCGCGCAGCGCGACGCCCTCCGGCGCCGGGGGACTGAGGGCCATCACGATGCCCGTCACCGTGCGCGGGCCGAGCGGCGCGCGGACGCGCGCGCCGACCGCGGGCATCGGCCACGCCTCGGGCACGCGGTACGTCAGGAGCGCGAGGGCGGGCACGGGCACCGCCACCGAGACCAGGCGTGCCGGCGCGTCGCCGAACAGGGACTCGCTCACTGGCGCTCGGCGGGCCGTCCAGCTGGACGCTGAAAACCGAAAGCCGGCCGCCTCATGCTCAGGCGTCCTGCAGGATCGCCCGCACCTTCTTCATGTCGTCCCACACCTCGCGCTTGGCCGAGGGGTTCCGAAGCAGGTACGCGGGGTGATACGTGGGGATGAGCGTCGCGCCGCGGAAGTCGAACTCGTGCCCGCGGATCTTCGAGATGGGCTCGACCGAGCGCAGCAGCGACTGCGCGGCGAACTTGCCGAGCGCCACGACCACGCGCGGCTGGATGGCATCGATCTGCCGGAACAGGTACGGCTCGCACGTCGCCACCTCGTCGGGCTCGGGGTTGCGGTTGCCCGGCGGCCGGCACTTGATGACGTTGGCGATGTAGACCTGGTCGCGCGTGAGGCCGATGGCCTCGATGATGCGCGTCAGCAACTGCCCGGCGCGGCCCACGAACGGCTCGCCCCGCTTGTCTTCTTCCTCGCCGGGCGCCTCGCCCACGAACATGAGCCGCGCCTTGGGGTGCCCGACGCCGAACACCACCTGGCTGCGGCCGAGCGTGTGCAGCTTGCAGCGGGTGCAGGCGGGGCCGATGTCCTCGCGGAGGGCGTCGAGCGCGGCCTGTGGCGACGAGGCCGCGTGCTCGGGCAGGCTGGAGACGGGCGTGGGCATGGCGTCCTGATCTGATGGAGGGGCGGCGGCGCGTGCGGGTTCGAGGGCGCGCGTACGCCACGCCGGGTCGCGGCTGACGCCGGCCACGCCGAGCGCCCCGAAGTAGTCGAGATGCGCCGCCAGGTCGTCGCGGTCGCTCATGACCGCGGCTCGAGCGACGGCGTGGCCAGGAGCAGCTCGACGCGATCGAGGATGCGCGCGGCCACGGCCGCCTTGCTCTGGAGCGGCACCTCGTCCACGCCGTCCGTGCCGACGAGCGTCACGGCGTTGGTCTCGACGTCGAACCCGGCGTCGGCGCGCGACACGTCGTTGGCCACGATCAGATCGGCGCCCTTTCTGGCGAGCTTGGCCTGGGCGCGCGTCACGACCTCGTGCGTCTCGGCGGCGAAGCCCACGAGCACGGGCCGGCCCGACGCCCGCGACGGGAGCCGGCCGAGGTCCGCCAGGATGTCGCGCGTGCGCACCAGCGTGACCGTCAGCGGTCCGTCCTGCTTCTCGATCTTGCGCGGCGCAGTCGCGGCCGGCGTGTAATCAGCCACGGCCGCCGCCATCAGCACGAGATCCGCCTCCCCAGCGCGTGCCATCACCGCCTCGTGCATCTCGGCCGCACTCCGCACGGCCACCAGCGTCGTCCCGGGCGGCGCGCTCAGCCGGCTCGGGCCCGACACGAGCGTCACCTCGGCGCCCCGCCGCGCGGCCTCCCCGGCCACGGCGTAGCCCATGCGGCCGCTCGATCGGTTGCCCACGTAGCGCACCGGGTCCAGATCCTCGTAGGTCGGTCCCGCCGTGACGAGCACGCGCCGCCCCACCAGCGTGCTGGCCTTCGGCCGCAGCAACCGCTCCACCGCCGCGACGATCGCGTCGGGCTCGGCGAGCCGCCCCTTCCCCACCCAGCCGCAGGCCAGATAGCCCTCGCCGGGATCCACGAACTGCACGCCGCGCGCCCGGAGGCGGGCCAGGTTCTCGACCACGGCCGGGTGCTCGAACATGTGGGTGTTCATGGCCGGCGCCATCAGCACGGGCGCGCGCGTCGCCAGGTGGAGCGACGACAGAAAATCGTCCGCCAGCCCCTGCGCGAACTTGCCGATCGTGTTGGCGGTGGCCGGCGCCACGAGCAGCAGGTCGATGCTCGTCGCCAGCGCGATGTGCTCGATGTCGGCGTTCAGCCCGGGCGTCCACTGGCTCGTGATCACGCGCCGCCGCGTGATCGCCTCGAACGTCGCCTCGCCGACGAAGCGCCGCGCCGACCGCGTCATGATCGCGGTCACCTCGTGACCGTGCTTCTGCAGGCCGCGCGCCACTTCGACGGCCTTGTAGGCGCCGATGCCGCCTGTAACGCCGAGGGCGATGGAAGCCATGGTGGTCCTTGTCGCTATTCGCGGTTCGCGGTTCGCGGTTCGCTACTCGCGATTCGCCGACCGCGTGAACGTGCGGATGACGGCTTCGGCGACGCCGCGCATGCGGTGCGTCCGCGACCGTTCCGCCGCGATGATCTCCTGCAGCCGCACGACGGTCGACTCGAGCTGGTCGTTGACGACGACGTAGTCGTACTCGCCGTAGCTGCCGACCTCGGCCCTGGCAGTGGCCAGACGGCGCTGCATCTGCGCCTCGGTGTCCTTGCTGCGCCCGCGCAGCCGTTGCTCGAGGATCTCGAACGAGGGCGGCATCACGAAGATCGCCGTGTGATCCACGGCGCGCTGCCGTACCTGCCGCGCGCCCTGCACGTCGATCACGAGCACCACGTCCTGCCCGTCGACGAGGAGCTGCTCGATATCCACGGCCGACGTCCCGTAGCAGTTCCCGAACACGTCGGCCCACTCGAGGAACTCGCGGCGCCCCACCATCGCGTGGAACGCCTCGCGGCTGATGAAATTATAGTCGACGCCGTCACGCTCGCCGGCGCGCAGGGGCCGCGACGTGTAGGACCGCGACATCCGCAGGTTCGGCAGGATCTGGACGAGCCGCTCGACGAGCGTCGTCTTGCCCGTGCCGGACGGCGCCGAGACGATGAAGAGCAGGCCCCGCCTACTCGACATTCTGAACCTGCTCCTTCATGCGCTCGAGCTCGGCCTTGGCCTGGATGATGTGCTCCGAGACCTGCAGGCCGTCGGCTTTGGCGCCGATGGTATTCACCTCGCGGTTCATCTCCTGCAGGAGGAAGTCCAGCTTCCGTCCGCACGGCTCGTCCATGGCCACGAGCGAGGTCCAGTGGGTGAGGTGGCCGCGGAACCGCGTGATCTCCTCCGTGATGTCCGACCGCTGCGCCACGCGCACGATCTCCTGCGACACGGCCTGCGAATCCACCGGGATGGCCCCGGCCAGCTCGCGCACGCGCTCGAGCAGCCGCGCCTCGAGCTGCACCCGGCCCACCTCGGCCGCCGCCGCCACGCGGTCGATCAACGCGCCGAGTTCCGCGAGGCGCGCGTCGAGGTCGGCCGCCAGGTGCGCGCCCTCCCGCGTCCGCATGCCGTCCAGTTCCTCGAGCGCCGCCCCCAGCGCGTCCTCCATCGTCGACGCCATCACCTGGCCGAGCGTCTCGGTGTCGGTGGCGCGCTCGCGGATGACGAGCGCCTGCGGCAGCCGCAGCAGGTCGCCGGCCGACAGGCCCCCGGTGACGATGCCGCGCACGCGCGCCTGTTCGACCACGGCGGCGAGCGCCGTGGCGAACTCCTCGTTGATCTCCACCTGCGGGGCCGGGGCCTGCCGCAGCTGCAGCGAGACGGCCACCTCGACGCGGCCGCGCGCGAGGCGGCGCTGCACCTGCGCGCGCACCTGCGGCTCGAGGTCGGCGAGCTGGGCCGGCAGGCGCACCTGCAGGTCGAGGAACCGGTGGTTCACGGCCCGCAGCGTCACGCTGAGGCTGCCGCGGTCGTCGTCTCGCGTGCGGGACGCGAAGCCCGTCATGCTCTTGATCATCGAACGGCCTGGCTCTCCTGTCCCGTCGCGCCCGGACGCGGGCGCTCCTCGAGCAGCTGCATCTCGTGCAGCCGCGCATACACCCCGCGCGGGCGCGCCACCAGCTCGTCGTGGCGCCCCACCTCGACCACGCGTCCGCGGTCCAGCACGATGATCGCATCCGCGCGGCGAATCGTCGAGAGCCGATGCGCGATCACGAGCGACGTGCGCCCCTGCATCAGCCGCATCAGCGCCCCCTGCACCAGCTCCTCCGACTCGGAATCGAGCGCCGAGGTGGCCTCGTCCAGGATCAGGATCGGCGAGTTCTTGAGCAGCGCGCGCGCAATCGCGAGCCGCTGCCGCTGCCCGCCCGACAGGCGCTGGCCCCGCTCGCCGATCCGCGTGTCGTACCCGTCCGGCTGGCCGACGATGAACTCGTGGGCGTTGGCCGCGCGGGCCGCGGCCTCGATCGCCTCGGTCGTCGCGCCGGGCACGCCGTAGGCGATGTTGGCGGCGATCGTGTCGTCGAAGAGCACGGTCTCCTGCGTCACCATCCCGATCTGCGCGCGCAGCGAGGCCAGCGCCACCGTGCGGACGTCGTGGCCGTCGATCAGGATGCTGCCCCCCGTCACGTCGTAGAAGCGCGGCAGCAGGTTCACGAGCGTCGTCTTCCCGGCGCCGCTGCGGCCCACGATGGCCACCATCTGGCCGGCCTCGACGCGCACCGATACGCCGCGAAGGGTGTGGCGGCCGTGGCCGTCCTCGTAGCCGAAGACGACGTCGCGGAACTCAATCGCCTCGTGGAAGCGCGGCAGGGCGGGCGCCTCCGGCGCGTCCTGCACTTCGGTGTGGATGTCCAGGAGCTCGAAGATGCGCTCGGAGGCGGCCACGGCCTGCTGCAGGTTCGCGTTCACGCGGCTCAGCTTCTTCACCGGCCCGTACATCAGCATCAGGGCCGCGACAAACGACGTGAACTCCCCCTGCGTGAGCCGTCCCTCCGCGATCTCACCGCTGCCGTACCAGATGGCGCCGACCACCGCGAGCCCCCCGAGGAACTCCATCATCGGCGGGAGCAGCGACAGCACCCGCGTCACCTTCAGGTTCATCCGGTACAGGCGGTGCGCCGCCTGCCCGAACCGCTCGGCCTCGCGGCCCTCCGCGCCGAACGCCTTGACGATGCGGTGGCCGCTGAAGGCCTCGCCCGCCACGTGCGACATATGCTCGAGCGCCTCCTGGCTCCAGCGCGTCACCTGCCGCAGCCGGCCGCCCAGCCGCACCAGCGGATAGACGACGAGCGGCGCCGCCGTGAGGCAGACAAGGGCGAGGCCCGCGTCGTAATACAGCAGCAGGCCCGCAAACCCCACCACCGCGAGCGTCTCGCGCGCCAGGTCCCCAACCGTCTCGGCCACGGCGCGCTGCACCATGTTCACGTCGTTGTTGATGCGCGAGAGGAGCTGTCCCGTCGTCCGGCGCGCGAAGAACGCCGCGGACTGCACCAGCAGGTGTCCGTAGAGCTCGGTGCGGACCGCGAGCACGACCCGGTGCCCCAGGTCGTCCATCAGGTAGCTCGAGAAGTAGGCGCCGATGCCCTTCAGGAAATACGTCAGCAGGATCGCCGAGGTGACCCACGCCAGCTGGTCCTGTCGCGCCAGCACATCGTCGACCATCGGCTTGATGAGCCAGGCCAGGCCCGCGGACCCCGCGCCGTAGAAGAGCATGGCGACGAACGCGCCCGCGATCAGGGCGCGGTGCGGCCGGGCGTAGTCCAGCAGGCGCAGGAACGCGTTCATCGGGCGGGGGCCGTGCTCCCGGTGCGGGGCCGGCTGCCGTGTGCCGCCCCGGCGCCGTCGTAGCCGCGGGGATGGGCGGCGCGCCAGCGCCAGGTGTGCGTCACGATGTCGGTGAGCGACGAGTGCTGCGGCGCCCAGCCCAGGCGCGCGCGGATGCGCGCGCCGTCGGCGAAGAGCGCGGCGGGGTCGCCCTCGCGGCGCGGGCCGAGCGTCCACGGCACCTTCTGCCCGACGATGGCCTCGACCGTGTCGATGACCTGGCGCACGGAGTAGGGCGTGCCGGTGCCGACGTTGTACGCGCCGCTCTCGCCGCCCTGTTCGAGCGACGCCAGCGCGCGCAGGTGCGCGTCGGCCAGGTCGGCCACGTGCACGTAGTCGCGCAGGCACGTGCCGTCCGGCGTCGGGTAGTCGTCGCCGAACACGCGCAGCGCGCCGCGGCCGAGCGCCGCATCGACGGCACGCGGGATGATGTGGATCTCGGGGTCGTGATCCTCCCCGAGCGTGCCGCCGGGATCGCACCCGGCGGCGTTGAAGTAGCGCAGCGCCACGAAGCGCAGCCCGTACGCCCGGGCGTAGTGCGGCAGCGCGCGCTCGACGGAGAGCTTGGTCTCGCCGTAGGCGTTGATCGGGGCCTTCGGGTGATCCTCGTCGATCGGGGTGCGCTCGGGCTCGCCGTACACCGCGCAGGTGGACGAGAACACGAGGTGGCGGACGCCCTCGGCCGCCATCGCATCGAGCAGCGAGAGCGAACCGGTGACGTTGTTGTGGTAGTAGCCGCTCGGGTCGGTCACCGACTCGCCCACGGCGAGCCAGGCGGCAAAATGCATCACCGCGTCGATCCGGTGCTCGGCCAGCGTGCGCCGCACCGCGTCGACGTCGTGCGTACGTGCCCGCACGAGCGGCACGCCGGGCACGGCCTCGGCGTGGCCCTGCGACAGATCGTCGAGCACCACCACGGTATGGCCGGCGGCGCCGAGCGCCTGCACCGCGTGGCTCCCGATATAGCCGGCTCCGCCCGTCACCA
The DNA here is from genome assembly GCA_030680175.1 of Vicinamibacterales bacterium. GTDB lineage: Bacteria > Acidobacteriota > Vicinamibacteria > Vicinamibacterales > UBA2999 > JAUXWO01. The sequence continues at coordinate 76,333 of JAUXWO010000030.1, read as the reverse complement.
GGACGCGCGACACGTCATCTCCCCATCGAAATGTAGGTAAACCCGAGCGCCTTCATCTGCTCGGGCTCGTAGATATTGCGGCCATCGACGATCACCGGCTGCTTCAGGAGCTTGCGCATCTTGACGAAGTCGGGCTCGCGGAACTCCTGCCACTCCGTGATGATGGCGAGCGCGTCGGCGCCCTTGAGCGCATCGTAGCCCTTCGCGGCGTAGGCGATCTTGTTCCCGAAGATCCCCTTGGCCACCTTCATGGCCTCCGGGTCGTACGCCTGCACCTTCGCGCCCTTCTCGAGCAGTCCCTGGATGATGGTGATGGACGGCGCCTCGCGGAGATCGTCGGTCTTCGGCTTGAACGCCAGCCCCCACGCCGCAATGGTGCGGCCCTTGAGCGAGCCGAAGTGCGCCTCGAGCTTGCGAACGAGCACCTTCTTCTGCAGCTCGTTGACGGCCTCGACGGCCTTCAGCGTCTTGAAGTCGTACTTCTTGTCGCCCGAGAAGCGAATGAGCGCCTTCACGTCCTTCGGGAAGCAGCTGCCGCCGTAGCCGACGCCCGGGAACAGGAACGACGGGCCGATGCGCCGGTCGGACCCGACGGCCTGGCGCACGTGCTCCACGTCGGCGCCGACCGCCTCGCAGACGTTCGCCACCTCGTTCATGAACGAGATGCGCGTCGCCAGCAGCGCGTTCGCCGCGTACTTCGCCAGCTCGGCGCTCGCGCAGTCCATCACCATGATCGGCGCGCCCGTGCGCGTGAAGGGCTTGTGGAGGGCCACCATCAGATCGGCGGCGCGCGGATCCTCGGCGCCGATCACGACGCGATCGGGCTTCATGAAATCGTCGACCGCCGCGCCCTGCTTCAGGAACTCGGGGTTGCTGACCACGCTGAAGGGGTGCGTCGTCTCGCGGCGCACGACCTCGCGCACGCGTTCCGCGGTGCCCACCGGCACCGTGCTCTTGTTGACGATGACCCGGTAGCCGTCCATCGCGCGCGCCACGTCGCGGGCCACGCCCAGGACGTGCTGCAGATCGGCGGACCCGTCTTCGCCCTGCGGGGTGCCCACGGCGATGAAGACAATAGTGGACTGCTTGACGGCGCGCGGCAGCTGCGTCGTGAACTGCAGCCGGCCCTCGGTCTTGTTGCGCCGGACGATTTCCTCGAGTCCCGGCTCGTAGATCGGAATGCGGCCGCGCCGCAGCATGCGGACCTTGGCCTCGTCCTTATCGACACAGATGACGTCGTTGCCCGACTCGGCGAGGCAGGCGCCCACCACCAGCCCGACGTACCCGGTCCCCACCACCGCAATCTTCATGCGCCCGTCCGTTCTCGACGTGGCCCCGCCGTCCGGGGCGTTCAAACCCATCACAGTACCACCGACCCGGCCGCACGAGCGGCCCGCGCAAGCGGCCACCGGCCCGGCGCCTCCGGCGGTTCCCGGGGCGAGTCAAGAGTCAACATACTGTACCACAAGGACTTGCCGTTTCATGGTAGCCTTCTCGTCCGTGCGGATCGTTGTGGATTACCGGCCGGCGCTCGTCGAGCGCACCGGCGTCGGCGAGCTCGTCCACGAGCTGGCGGCGGCGCTCGGGGCCCCGGAGGGACCGCTGGCCCCGGCCGATGCGCTAACGCTCTTCACAAGCAGCCGGCGCGATCGCCCGTCCGCCGGGCTGGCGGCCGCGATCGGCCGCGCCCACGTGGTGGACCGCCGGATCCCGGTGCGCGCGCTCACGTGGGCCTGGCACCATCTCGAGTGGCCGCCCATCGAGCGGCTGGCCGGCGCCTGCGACGTGGCCGTCTCCCCCACCCCGCTGCTCGTGCCCACGCGCCGGGCGGCGCAGGTCGTGACGATCAACGATCTCGACTTCCTCGCCCACCCCGAGCGGACCCACGCCGAAATGCGGCGCGACTATCCGCGCCTCGTGCATGCGCACACGGCGCGGGCCGACGCCGTGCTCGTCATCTCGGAGCACACCGCGCGGGAGGCGACGCGACAGCTCGGCCTGCCGGCCGGCCGCCTCCACCTGTGCCGCCCGGGGGCGCCGGTTTGGGCGCCGGAGGTGATCGCTGCTCGCGCCGGCGTGGGCGACCGCATCATCCTTTTCCTCGGCACGCTCGAACCGCGCAAGAACGTCGGCACGCTGCTCGACGCGTACGAACGGCTCGTCGACCGGCACCCAGGCGCCCCGCGGCTCGTGCTGGCCGGCCGCGTCACGCCGGCGGCAGCCGCCTGGGTCGAGCGCGCCGGGCGCGGGAGGCTGACCGGCCGCGTGGACGTGCGCGGCTATGTCAGCGAAGCCGAGCGCCGGCGGCTGCTCGCGGCAGCCGTGGTCCTCGTGCTCCCCTCCCACGACGAAGGCTTTGGGATCCCCGTCCTCGAGGCGATGGCCTGCGAGGTGCCCGTCGTCGTCTCGAACCGGGGGGCGTTGCCGGAGGTCGCCGGCGATGCGGGGGCCATCGTCGAACCCGAGGACGTGGAGGCGATGGCGGACGCGATGGCGCGCCTGCTGGACCCGGCGGCGGCCGTGCCGGCGATCGCGCGGGGGCGGGTGCAAGCGGGGCGATTCACCTGGGCGGCGGCGGCCCGCGCCGCGTACGGGGCATGCACGGCGGCCGTGGCCACGCGCGCGGCGAGGCAGGGGTAAGGCATGCGCATCGGCATCGACGCGCGCGAGCTGACCGGCCGCCCGACGGGGGTGGGACGCTACCTCGTGGAGTTGCTGACGGAGTGGGCCGGCGATCCGGACGCCGCGCGGCATACGTTCACGCTGTACACGCACGCCACGCCGGCGTGGCTGCCCGAGGCGTTCCGCTCGTCGGTGCGAATCGTGCCGGGCGCGGGCGGCACGCGCTGGGAGCAGCGCGACCTGGCGCGCGCAATCGCCGCCGACCGTCCCGGCGTGTTCTTCGCGCCGGGCTACACGGCGCCCCTCACGGCGGCCGCACCGGTCGTCGTCGCGGTGCACGACGTCTCGTTCTTCGCCCACCCCGAGTGGTTCGGGTGGCGGGAGGGCCTCAGGCGCCGGCACCTTACTGCCTGGTCCGCGCGCCGCGCGCGCCGGGTGATCACCATCTCGGAGTTCTCGCGGCGCGAGATCGTGGCGCACATCGGCCTGCCCGAGGCGCGCATCCAGGTGATCTATCCGGGCATCCGCCCGCCCGCCTCGCCCGCGACGGCCGCCCGCGACCCGCTGGTGCTGTATGTGGGATCGCTCTTCCAGCGGCGTCATGTGGACGCGCTCATCACCGCGTTTGCCCAGGTGCGGGCCGGCGTGCCGGGGGCGCGGCTCGAGATCGTCGGCGAGAACCGCACCCGCCCGCACATCGACTTCGACGCCCTCGTAGCCCGGCTCGGACTCGGCGAGGCGGTCAGCCTCCGCTCGTATGTGGATGAGGCGACGCTCGGTGATCTGTACGACCGCGCGGCGGTGTTCGTCTTCCTGTCGGCGTACGAGGGCTTCGGGTTGACGCCGCTCGAGGCGCTGGCGGCGGGCGCCGCACCGGTCGTGCTCGATACCCCGGTGGCGCGCGAGGTGCTCGGCCCGGCGGCGCGGTTCGTGCCGCCGGTCGCGGCCGTGCACGGCGTGATCGCGGACGCGCTCACGGATCTGCTGACCGACGTGCCGGGGCGCGCGGCGCTGCTGGCGCACGCCGGCGACGTGCTCGGACGCTACCAGTGGCGGGACGCCGCGCGCGCGACGCTCCACGTGCTCGAGGAGGCGGCCGGTGTCTGAGCACGCCTCCCCGCTGGCCCCGCCGACGCTGGCGGTGGTCATCGTCAGCTACAACGTGCGCGAGGACCTGGCGGCGTGCCTCCCCACGGTGCTCGGGCATACCGCGCCCTTCCCGACCGAGGTGATCGTCGTCGACAACCAGTCGAGCGACGGGACGCCGGAGATGGTGCGCGCGGAGTGGCCGGACGTCCGGCTGATCGAGGCGGGCGGCAACCTGGGCTTCGCCCGCGCGAACAACCTCGGCATCCGCGCCTCGTCGAGCGACTACGTCCTGTTGTTGAACCCCGATACGCTGGTGCCGCCGGGCGCGATCCCCTCGCTCGTGCGCGCGCTGGCGACGCACCCCGAGGCGGCGATTGCCGGCCCGCGCATTGTCGACGAGCGCGGCTTCCCGGAGCTGTCGTTCGGGCCGATGCTGCACCCGGTCGGCGAGCTGTGGCAGAAGGCCGTGCTATCGCTGTATGTCCGGCGCGTGCGTTGGGTCGTGCGGCGGGTGGACCTCTGGACGCGCGAGGGCGGGCCACGGGCCTGGGTCTCCGGCGCCTGCCTGCTGGCGCGGCGCAGCGATCTCGAGGAGGCCGGCCTGCTTGACGAGCGCTTCTTCCTCTATACGGAGGACGTGGACCTCTGCGCCACCGTGCGTCGCCGCGGACGGGCCGTCCTCTTCGCGCCCCAGGCCCAGATCGTCCATCGCCGCGGCCGCGCCGGCGCCGCCGACCCCGCCCGAACGCTCGCCTACCGGCGCCAGAGCCACGTCGCCTTCTACGAGAAGCACTACCCCCGCCTGGCCCCACTGCTGCGCTGGTGGATCCGCCTCCGCGACGGCCCCCGCTCCTAGACCACCACCCACTACCTACTACCCACCACCCACTACCCACTCCCCACTCCCCACCACCCACTCCCCACCACCCACTATCCACTACCCACTACCCACTACCCACTACCCACTCCCACTCCCACTCCCACTCCCACTACCGAGTATGATCCGATGACATGCGCATCGCGATCGACGCGCGCAAGCTGCGCGACTTTGGCATCGGCACCTACATCCGCAACCTGATCGAGCAGCTCGCGCGGCTCGACGAGACGACGGAATACGTGTTGCTGCTGCCGCCGGCAGACGTGGAGTTTGCGACGGGGCTCGGCGAAAACTTCCGCGGTGTGGCGGAGTCGGCGCGGCCGTACTCCCTGGGCGAGCAGGTGCGGATCCCGCTGGCGCTGGCGCGCGACCGCGTGCACCTGCTGCATGAGCCGCACTACGTGCTGCCGCCGGCCACGCGCTGCCGCTCGGTCGTGACGATCCACGACTGCATCCACCTGATGTTCCCGCAGTATCTGCCGAACCGGCTCGCGCCCTACTACGCGCGGGCGGCGATGTGGTCGGCGACACGGCAGGCCGATCGCATCCTCACCGTGTCGGAGGCGTCGAAGCGCGACATCCTGAAGTTCTTCCACGTCGCGCCGGAGCGGGTCGAGGTGATCTACAACGCGCTCGATGCGCGCTTCAGCGAGCCGCCGGATGAGGCGCACATGGACCGCGTCCGGCAGCGCTACCAGCTTGATCACCCGTATGTCCTGTATGTCGGCAACATCAAGCCGCACAAGAATCTGGAGCGGCTGATCGCGGCGTTCGCGCGCGCGCGGGAGACGGGCCCCGACGATCTGAAGCTGCTCGTGATCGGCGACGAGCTGTCGCGCTACCCCGCGCTGCGCCAGGCGGTGCACCGGCACAAGCTGGACAAGCACGTGCGCTTCCTGGGCTTCCAGCCTGCCGCGACGCTGATTGCGTTCTACCGCCTCGCCCGCGGGTTCGTGTTCCCCTCGCTGTACGAGGGCTTCGGCCTGCCGCCGCTCGAGGCGATGGCGTGCGGCACCCCGGTCGTCACGTCGAACCTGTCGTCACTGCCTGAGGTCGCTGGCGGCGCGGCCGTGCTCGTCGACCCGTACGATGTGGACGCGATCGCCGACGGCATCCGCCGCGTCGTGACCGACGAGACCCTCCGCACCGACCTCATCGCCAAAGGCCACGCCCGCGTCCGCGACTTCTCCTGGGCACACGCCGCGCAACGGACGCAGCAGATCTACATGGATGTGCTTCGGTGAGGGGTCTGGCACCGTGACACGCTAAATGACGCAAGATTTGCCACGCCGATTGTGGACGGCCTGTGCAAATCGCTGAGCGTGGCAGGAACTGCGTCATCTGGCGTGTCACGGTGCCAGACCCCTCCCTCCCGCTGTTATCATCGTCTCCGAATGCGCGTTGCCCTCATCCACGACTGGCTCACCGGCATGCGCGGGGGGGAGAAGGCGCTCGAGGACCTGTGCGCGCTGTTTCCCGAGGCCGAGCTCTTCACCCTCGTGCACCGGCCAGGCTCCACCTCGGCCCTCATCGAGGGGCGGCCCGTGCATCGCTCCCCCATCCAGGCCCTCCCGCTGAGCCTCAGCCACTACCGCCACTACCTGCCGCTCTTCCCGACCGCGGTCGAGTTCTTCGATCTCGACAGGTTCGACCTGGTGGTGAGCTGCAGCCACTGCGTGGCCAAGTCCGTCGTCGTGCCCCCGCGCGCGCGGCATCTCTGCTACTGCCTCACCCCGATGCGGTACGCGTGGGACCAGTTCGACGCCTACTTCGGCCCCGATCGGGTGGGGGCCGTCGGCAGTGCGCTGCTGAGGCCGGTGCTCGGCCACCTGGCGCGCTGGGACCGGGCCACCGCGGGGCGCGTACACCGCTATCTCGCTATCTCACAATATGTTGCGCGGAGGATCCGCCTGTACTATAATCGGGAGTCGACCGTCGTGTATCCGCCCGTCGACACCGAGTTCTACACGCCCGCCGACACCGCGGCCGGCGCCACTCCCCCGGGGACTGGCGGTTACCTCGTGGTGTCGGCGCTTGTTCCGTACAAGCGCATCGACCTGGCCATCGGGGCCGCGCACCGCGCGGGCGTGCCGCTGACGATTGTGGGCGACGGACCGGAACGGCCGCGCCTCGAGGCCCTGGCCACGGGGGTGCCTGGCATCACCTTCACCGGGCGGTTGCCGGACGTGGATCTGCGGGCGCGGTACCAGGCGGCCACCGCCCTGCTGTTCCCCGGCGAGGAAGACTTCGGGATCGTGCCGCTCGAAGCGCAGGCGATGGGCTGTCCCGTGGTGGCACTCGGCCGCGGGGGCGCGCTCGAAACGGTCGTGGACGGCGAGACCGGCCTGCTGTTCGACGCGCCGACGGAACCGGCCATGGCCGAGGCGCTCACGCGCGCGACGACCGTCGCCTGGGACCGGGCCCGCATCCGCGCCCACGCCGAACGCTTCGGCCGCACGCGGTTCCTGACGGAGATGACGACCATCGTGGACGAGACGCTGCGCGCCCCGGGAACCGAACGATGGTGAAGCGCTACAACCGGCTGCTCATCGCCCTGCACGTCGGGGCGGATGCGGTGCTCGGCATGCTGGCCTTCGTCCTGGCCTACGTGCTGCGATTCGAACTCGGCGTCATCCCGGCCACCAAGGGCCAGCCGCCCTTCGAGCAGTACCTCAACATCCTGCCCTTCATCGCGCTGATCGTCCCGCTGGCGTTCCACCTGCAGGGCCTCTACCGGATGCGGCGCGGCCGCTCGCGGATCGACGACTTCTTCAACGTCCTGGTCGGCAGCATCATCGCGGTCGTCTTCGGCATCGTCGGCACCCTGTACTTCCAGGCGTACTACGTGCCGGACGAGTTGAAGGACGTGGGCGCGTACGAGGTCTCGCAGCTCGTCTGGGCGCTCTTCCTCGGGCTGAACATCATCTTCGGCTACGTCTCGCGCAAGCTCGTCCGCGAGTGGTTCGAGCGGCGGTGGGCGTCGGGCGTGGGCCTGCGGCGCATCCTCGTGGCGGGCGCCGGCGAGCTCGGCCGCCTGGTGGCCGACAAGATCCTCGAGCACCGCGAGCTCGGCTACCAGCTCGTCGGCTTCATCGACGACCGGACCAACGCCGATACGATCGGCTACCGCGGCCTTCCCGTCCTCGGGACGCTGGCCGAGGGCGCCGAGATCGTGGTGCGCGAGCACGTCGATCACCTCTACGTCGCCCTGCCCCTCGAAGAGCACATCAAGATGCTCGACCTCGTGGAAGCGGCGGGCCGCGAGGGCGTGGACGTGAAGATCGTGCCGGACCTCCTGCAGTTCATCGCGCTGCGCGCGCGGCTCGAGGATCTGGACGGCATCCCGGTCATCAACCTCAACGACGTCCCGCTGCAGGGCCTGAACGCGTTCCTCAAGCGCGGCCTCGACATCGTCGTCTCGTTCGTCGCGCTGGCGGTGATGGCCGTGCCGGGCCTCGTGATCGCGTGGCTCATCAAGCGCAGCTCGCCCGGCCCGATCTTCTACACGCAGGAGCGCATGGGCCTGGATGGCAAGCAGTTCCTCGTCCACAAGTTCCGCACGATGCCGCTCGACGCCGAGGACAGCAGCGGCCCTGTCTGGGCCTCCGAGGACGACCCGCGTGCGACGCCGGTCGGGCGGTGGCTGCGCAACCACGACCTCGACGAGTGGCCGCAGTTCTGGAACGTGCTGATGGGCGAGATGTCGATCGTCGGCCCGCGGCCGGAGCGGCCCTACTTCGTCGAGCAGTTCAAGCACCGCATCCCGCAGTACATGCTCCGCCACAAGGTGAAGGCGGGCATCACTGGCTGGGCGCAGGTCAACGGCTGGCGCGGCAACACGTCACTCGAGAAGCGCATCGAATACGACCTCTACTACATCGAGAACTGGTCCGTCTCGCTCGACATCAAGATCATGTGGCTGACGCTCGTGCGCGGCCTCTTCCCGGCGCGCCCGGCGGCCTGACCGCCGGCGCCGCCTCCCCTTCCGAGTCCCGGCACACACCATGAAACCACGCGTCGTCATCACCGGGGCCGCCGGCTTCATCGGATCACATCTCGCCGAGACGCTGCTTGACAGGGGCTACGCCGTCGTCGGCGTCGACAACCTGCTGACGGGCGACGTCGCGAACATCGCGCACCTGGCGGGCCGCGACTTCGAGTTCATCAAGCACGACGTCACCAACTACATCTACATCGACGGGCCCGTGGACTTCGTCCTGCACTGGGCCAGCCCGGCCAGCCCGATCGACTACCTCGAACTCCCCATCCCGACGCTGAAGGTCGGCGCGCTCGGCACGCACAAGGCGCTTGGCCTGGCCAAGGCCAAGGGCGCGCGGTTCGTGCTCGCCTCCACCTCCGAGGTCTACGGCGATCCGCTCGAGCATCCGCAGAAGGAAACCTACTGGGGCAACGTGAACCCCATCGGCCCGCGCGGCGTCTACGACGAGGCCAAGCGCTTCGCCGAGGCGATGACGACGGCGTATCACCGGTTCCACGGGGTGGACGCGAAGATCGTCCGTATCTTCAACACGTACGGCCCGCGCATGCGCGTGCGCGACGGCCGCGCGGTGCCGGCGTTCATCTCGAGCGCCTTGCGGGGCGAGGATCTGGAGGTCTTCGGTGACGGCAGCCAGACGCGCAGCTTCTGCTACATCAGCGACCTGGTGGACGGCATCATCCGCCTGATGCTGTCGGACCAGAACGAACCGATCAACATCGGCAACCCGCACGAGATGACGATCCTCGAGATGGCCGAGACCATCCGCACGATGACCGGCACGTCCAGCCGCATCGTCCACAAGCCGCTGCCCGAGGACGACCCCAAGGTCCGCCGCCCCGACATCACCCGCGCCCGCACGCGCCTCGGCTGGGAGCCCACGGTGGCCCTCAGCGACGGCCTCACCGACACCATCGCGTACTTCAAGCAGAAGCTCGGCGCCTGAGACGTACAAACACGAAGGTCACGAAGGCCACGAAGACGCACGAAGCACACGCTCTTTTCTGACGCCGCCGTCGACACGGGTGGCCCAGAAGTACGTAACTTCGTGCGTTCTTCGTTCCTTCGTGGCCCTCGTGTTTGTCCGTGGTCTGCCTAGTGCTGGTTGATGATCTTCGCCACGCGGAAGATGTAATCGATCCCCGAGGCGAGCGTGATGACGAGCGAGGCCCAGATGAAGACGTCGACGACGGGGGACGGGCGGCCCAGGTAGTTGAAGAACATCACCACCACGCAGGTCACGATGAAGAGCGCCGTGGCGGCCTTGCCGAGCAGCGAGGGGCGGAACGTGCGCGGGCCGGCCGCCAGGCTCACGATCGCGACGGTGAGCACGATGCCGACATCGCGGCTGATGACGAGCACGGTGAGCCAGATCGGAATGCGGTTGACCAGGCCGATGTCCGGCAGCGTGAGCACGATGAACGTCGTCACGAGCAGCAGCTTGTCGGCGGCCGGGTCGAGCCACTCGCCGAGGGCCGTCTTCTGCTTGGTGAGCCGCGCCACGACGCCGTCGAAGGCATCGGTCAGGCCCGCGATCATGAAGACGACCAGGGCCCAGCCGAACTCGCCGTAGACCACGAGCAGCACGAATGCCGGGATCAGCAGCATCCGGAGCAGCGTCAGTTGATTCGCCCAGGTGAAGATCGGTGACACCAGGGGACCTCGCGGCCTACCGTGCGGCCAACGCCTCGAGCCGCGCAACGACGGCCATCACTTCGGGGCCCGTCACGGTGCGCAGCAGGTGGAAGGCCCCCGTCTCATCCAGCTGCATCGCGCCGGAGGCGAGCGCCAGCGCGACGGAGGGATAGCTCAGGTGGCCCGGTGGCACGTCCCGGACGGCGGGCCGCGCGTTCGTCCACGCGGCCGCACGCGCCGGCTGCTCCGCCGCGATCCGGCTTGCCACGCGGCTGACCATCGCCGCCAGGTCCCCGCGCCGCACGGGCGCGCGTGGCTGGAAGGTGTAGTTCGGGAAGGCCTCGATGATGCCGGTGCGCGCAGCCGTCATGATCCAGGCCTGTGCCCAGTGGCCCCGCACGTCGGTGATGACGACCTGGCGGGACGGCGCCCGCGCGAGGAGCTCCGCCAGGCGCACGCCGATGAGCGCCGCCAGGTCCCCGCGGGTCACGACCGCGGCGTCGGGGATCGAGCGATACGCCTCGGGCATGCGCGCGAACTCGGCGCGTGCGCGCGCGGCCTCCCAGGCGGCTTCGATGGACGGCGACGCCTCGAGCGTCCGCGCGCGCGCGTACGCCGCCACCGCCCCTTCGTAATCGGCGCGCGCGTCGAGCAGGTCCCCCAGCAGCACGTAGGCGGCGGCATCCGCCTCGTCGAGCGCCACGGCACGGCGCGCATGCACGAGCGCCTCGTCCACATTCCCGCTGCGGCGCTCCACGCCGGCCAGGTCGCGATGGAGGAACGCGGTCTCCGGCGACGCGGCAATGGCGGCGCGGTACGCGGCCCGCGCCTCGTCCCAGCGCCCGGCGGCGGCGGCGGCGCCCGCCAGGGTGATGCGCGTCTGCAGCGTGCGGAAGCGCAGCACCTGCACGCGGCGCTCCACGTCGACGAGCGCCGGGTCCGCCGCCAGCGCGCGCTCGAACGCATCGAGCGCGTCGATCTCGCGATCCAGCGCCAGCAGCGCCTGGCCGCGGCCGACGAGCGCCGGCGAGTACGCCTCGGCGCCGGCCAGCGCGCGGTCGAAGCGCACGAGGGCCCCGCCGGCGTCCTCGCGGGCCAACGCGACCCAGCCGAGCCCGGCCTCGGCCGGGAAGAACGAGGCCTCCACCCGGAGGGCGGCCTGGAACTCGCGCTCGGCGCTGCGCGTGTTGTCGAGTTGCAGATACCGCCATCCGCCTTCGTGGCGCAGGCGCACGGCCTCGGAGCCGAGGCCGTCGGGCACGGCGGGATACACGAAGTCCGGATACCACGGTGTCGTGGGCGCCGGGGGCAGGCCGGCGCGCGGGGCGCAGGCCGCGACCACCATCGTCAGCACCACCGCCACCAGCGCGAGCGCACGGGACACGGCACGGCCGCTACGCACCACGCCGCCTCCGGTCCCTCGCTGGAGGCGCCGCGGGCGTCAGCCGCTCGAGCAGCCGCCGCGGCACGTCCGCTTCCAGCACCGCCCGGTCCCCCATCGTCACGTGCGAGTGCACGCGGCCGTGGCGATAGATGAGGCCCAGCCGCGCGAGATCCTCGGCGTCGGACGTGTCGAACTCCAGCGTGACGCGCTGCTGGTCGAGCGACACCCGTCCAGCGACCGCCTCGAGCAGTTCCGGGCACCCGTCGCCGGTGGCCGCGGCGATCACCATCGCGCCGGGGTCCTGCGCCTGCAGGCGGCGCCGCTCGTCGCGGGTGAGCCGGTCAGCCTTGTTGTAGACCTCGATCCGCGGGACCTCGGTCGCGCCCACCTCTTCGAGCACACGCGTGACGGCCGCGAAGTGGCGCTCGCGCTCGGGGTTGGCGGCGTCGATCACGTGCAGGATGAGGTCGGCGCTGGCCGTTTCCTCGAGCGTGGCGCGGAACGCCGCCACGAGCGCATGCGGCAGCCGGTCGATGAACCCGACCGTGTCCGAGATGAGCAGCTCCCGGCTGTCGGGCAGCCGCACCCGCCGCACGAGCGGATCGAGGGTGACGAAGAGCGCGTCGGAGGCCTCGGCGTCGGCCCGTGTCAGGCGGTTGAAGAGCGTCGTCTTGCCTGCGTTGGTGTAGCCGACGAGCGCGACGGTCGGCACGGCGGTCTTCTGGCGGCGGTCGCGCAGCTGCGTGCGGCGGCGCCGCACGGTCTCGATCTCGTCGGCAAGGGCCTTGATCCGGACGCGGATGCGGCGGCGGTCGGTCTCGAGCTTCGTCTCGCCGGGGCCACGGGTGCCGATGCCGCCGCCGAGACGTGACAGGGCGGCCGATGAGCCGACGAGACGCGGCAGCAGGTAGCGGAGCTGCGCGAGCTCCACCTGCAGCTTGCCCTCCCGCGTCCGGGCACGGCGCGCGAAGATGTCAAGGATGAGCTGGGTGCGGTCGAGCACCGTGCGATCGAGCCGCTTCTGCAGCTCGCGCAGCTGCGCCGGCGTGAGCTCGTTGTCGAAGATGACGACGTCGACGTCGGTCTCCGCGCACGAGGCGGCGACGAGGTCCACCTTCCCGCTGCCGAGGAAGGTGGCCGGATCCGGCTTCGGCCGCTCCTGCAGGACGCGCAGCACGACCTCGGCGCCGGCCGCGTCGGCGAGCCCCGCCAGCTCTTCCAGCGAGTGCTCCGCATCGAGGCGACGGGCGCCGCCGGAAATGAGCCCGACGAGCGCGGCGCGCTCAGGGCGGACGGAACGCCGGTGCGGAGTCGGACGTGACACGTGACTCCGATCATTCTAGCACCCGGGGATCGGCGATCGGCGGTCAGCGATCAGCGATCAGCGATCAGCTCCGCAGTCTCGCTGTCCCGCTGTCACGCTGTCAGCGTTCAGCGCTCAGGCGCCGTCGCACGAGGACGGCCATGCCGAGCATGATGACGAAATCGACGACGAAGACGGCGGTGAGGCTGCGGGCGCCGACGAAGCCGGCGGCGATCGGGCTCACGGCGAGGCCGACCAGCGAGGCGCTCGTCATGAACCCGAAGCCGGTCGTGTGCGCCTCGGGCGGGATGAGGGCGCCGCCCGCGGCGTACGCCGCTGTCATCGCCAGCCCGACCACCACGCCGAAGACGAGCGTCGCGACGACCAGCAGCCAGATCGGCGACGGCTGCATGAAGGGCACCAGGGCCACGGCCGCGACGAGCGCGCCCCGCACGATCACGCGGCGCGTCGTCCAGCGCGCGATGAGCCGCCCCGCGAAGTGGTGGCCGGCGGCCGCGCTGAACGCGGCGACCGAGAACAGCAGGCCCGTCACGATCGGGACACGAGCGGCCGGCACCCCGGACTGCTCGATGTAGATCGGCAGGATCGGGCTGAAGCTGCGGTCCACGATCATGAAGCCGAGGATGACCAGCAGGAACAGCGGGAAGTGCTCGAGCCGGAGCACGGTGGCGAGGGGCACGCGCACGGCGGCGGAGGAGGCGTGCCGGCGTCGTGGCTCCCGGTAGGCCACCGCCACGAGCACGATGGCGGCCACGTAAAAGAGCGCGGCAATCAGGAAGGAGCGCCGGAGGCCGACCAGGGGGGCCAGCAGGCCGCCGAGCACCGGGCCGAGCGCCGGGCCGAGCCGCTGTCCCGTCTGCACGAACCCGATGGCGCGCGGCATCTCGTGGCGCGGCACCGACTCGGCCGCCATCGACACGGTGAGCGCCCCGTACCCGGCGAAGAGGCCGAGCAGTGCGCGAAGGGCGAAGAGCTGCCAGGCGGCCGTGACGAACGCCATCGCCGCCTTGGTGAGCACGAAGGCGCCGAGCGACCGCAGCACCAGGAGCTTGCTCCCGTACCGGTCGCCCACGCGGCCCCAGAGGGGCGCGCTGATCGCGGTGACCGCCGGCGTGGCCCCCAGGGTGAGGCCCGTCCACATCGCGACCTCGCCGACGTCGGTCACGCCGAGTTCCGCGATGTAGAGCGGCAGGAACGGCATCACGAACGTGAAGCCGGTGAAGCCGACGAAGCTGACGGCCGCCGAGACGCGCACGTTGCGCGCCGACTCGGCAGCGCTCAGGGTGGGCCGGACGTCGGGCGCGCCCGTCACGCCCATCGCGTCACTCCCACCCGTCCCGCCCCCGTCAGAACCGGATACGGACCGACGGTCCCGGATAGACCTGGATGCCGTCGATGAACCGGATGCGATGCGGGTTGGTCTGCATCACGAGCGAGCTCGTCCGGATGCCGTCGCCGAAGAAACGCACGCCCTTCATCAGCGTGCCGTCGGTCACGCCGGTGGCCGCGAAGATGATGTTGTCGCCTTTGGCGAGGTCGGCGGCGCGGTAGACGCGTTTGACGTCCTTGATGCCCATCGCCTTGCACCGCTCCTCGTCCTCGGGCTTGTTGATGACGAGGCGCGCGAAGATCTCGCCGTTCAGGCAGCGCATCGCGGCCGCGGTCAGCACGCCCTCGGGGGCGCCGCCGATCCCCATGACCGCGTGCACGCCGCTGCCCGACACCGCCGCGGCGATCGCCGCCGACAGGTCGCCGTCCTCGATCAGCTGGATGCGCGCGCCGCAGGCGCGGATGTCCTTGATGAGCTGGGCGTGCCGGGGCCGGTTCAGCACCACGACAACGATGTCGTCCATCTGACGGCCCAGGCTGCGCGCGATGGCGCGAAGGTTCTCGCGGACCGGCGCATCGAGGTCCACCACGTGCTTGGCCGTGGGGCCGACGACCAGCTTGTCCATGTAGATGTCGGGGGCGTGCAGCAGGTCGCCGGCGTCGGCCGCGCACAGCACGGCGATCGCACTCGGCGCGCCGGTGGCGCACAGGTTGGTGCCCTCGAGGGGATCCACCGCGATGTCCACCGCATCGAACTTGCGGCCGTTGCCGGCCGGCTGATGGGCCATCCCCACCTTCTCGCCGATGAAGAGCATCGGCGCTTCGTCGCGTTCGCCCTCGCCGATCACAATCGTGCCGTCGATGGGCACCGTGTCGAGCACCTCGCGCATCGCCTCCACCGCGGCCATGTCGGCGGCATGGGCATCGCCCTGACCCATCGTGTGGGCGCAGGCAATCGCGGCCTGTTCGACGACGCGGAGAAACTCCAGTGAAAGGTCAGATTCCATGGCAGGTCTCAGAGCGCAGATGGCGCATGTGTCCGGAGGGGGGAAGACTGGAGGGGTGCGCGTTCCCTCGCGCCCATGTCGAAGGGCATGCTACCACACGGCCACGGGACGGGGAGAACGGCAGAATGCAGAATGCAAAATGCAAAAAGGCCTGTACGCGTCTCGTCCTATTTCGTGGGGTAGGCGGGCTTGCGGAGCAGGATCTCGCGGATGTGGGTCTTCATCAGGTAGGACTCCGACACGCGGAGGCCTTCGAACAGCTTGATGATGTCGCGATTGAGGAGGCTCCGCTGCCGGGGGCGCGACGCCGGATAGTGGCGGTAGCGGAGGTTCGCCTCGTCGACGACAACGAACTTCGTGTACGTCTGCTCGCGCGACTCGGCCGAGCTGAAGAACCCCATGAGCGCCCCATCCGGCTTCAGCATCTTCGTCAGGGCGGCGGCCAGGGCCTGCGCGGCCGGGCGGTCGAGGAAGTCGAGGACGTCCCAGCAGAGGATGCCATCGACGCTCTCGGGGGGCTGGGTGAAGCGCGTGGCGAAGAACGCGGGCAGGTCATCCACCGTGCCGGCCTTCACGTGCTTCTCGATGTCGCTGTAGACGTCTTCGACGCGGAAGCGGCAGCCGAGCTGCTCGCCGAAGAACGTGACATTGCTTCCGACGACGGGGCCGAGATCGAGCAGCGCCGGGCCGTCCTTCGACGCCAGGCACGTCAGGAACTTCTGCAGGGCCTTGGTCGGGAACACAGGTTCCTCCGCGCCCGACGCCGTCGCGGCGCCTGGCTCAGGGGATTCCTCGTTCCGCCGCCCTCCCAGGAAGGAGAACAGGTCGGTGATCGAGCGGGTGGCTCCGCTGGACACGACACTCCTCAGCAGTGAACACGGGAGGCCCCACGCGAGGCCTCCCGCTTCTGTGGCCGGGCCGGCGCTTACGCGCCGATCTTCTGTCCCTGCACCGGCGGCTGCCCACCGGGGGCCGGGGGCTTCGGCGCCTGCCCGGGCTGCCCCGCGGCCGCCTGCGCCGGCTTGCCGCCCGCGCGCTGCATGTCGACGGCGCCGCGGAAGTGCGCGCCTTCGGCGATCGCCACCTTCGGCGAGGCAATGTCGCCATCCACCGACCCGTTGTCGCGGATGTCGACCTTCTCCGAGGCCGTGACGTTGCCGGTGACTTCGCCGAGCACGATGACGGCCTTGGCGAACACCTCCGCCCGGATCTTGCCGTTCGGTCCGATCGTCAGGACGTTCTCGCGAAGCTCGATCTTGCCCTCGACGTGACCCTCGATGGTCAGGTCTTCACTCCCACTGAGCTCGCCCTTGATGACGACCGACTTCCCGATGTTCACCATGTCCCTCTCAATCTTCTGGCGAAGGTCGCCGCTCGCCGCAGGCGCCCCTGCGTGGGCTGCCGGCGCCTGAGGCGCTGCCGGCGGTACATTGGCCGGCTTGACCGACTCGTCACGCTTCCACATTCTGAAACCTCCCCCTAGAGGAGTAAGACTGACCGCTCGTGAAGCCGCGAACCCGGGGAAGTTGGGCGCTGCATCGAGCAATTCCGTCAGTATAGAAGCCGCTCGTGAAGGTTGTCTACCCCTTTTCCTGCTGGAAGTTAGCCGATCTCTCCGCCTGCGGCCATGCCCGGCGCGCCGGTCCCGCCTCGGGGTAAGATCAAAAGGCTGTGCGTATCTACCTCGATCACAACGCCACGACGCCCGCCGCCCCCGCCGTGGTCAATCGGATGACGGCCGTCCTCCGCGACACGTGGGGCAACGCCTCGAGCGTCCACCACTTCGGCCAGCAGGCCAAGGCGGTGCTCGATGAGGCGCGCAGCGCCGTCGCCACGCTCATCGGGGCCGCGCCCTCGGAGGTGGTCTTCACCGGCGGCGGCACCGAGGGCGACAACCTCGCCATCCGCGGCGCGGCCGAGGCCCGCCAGGCGGCCGGGCGCACGCATCTCATCACCACGGGGCTCGAGCACGAGGCCGTGCTTACGACGATGCAGGCGCTCGCGCGGCGCGGCTTCACGCTGACGCTGCTGCCGGTGGACGCGCGCGGCCTCGTCGATCCGGACTCGCTGGCCGAGGCGATCACCGATCGCACGGCGCTCGTCTCGATCATGCACGCCAACAACGAGATCGGCACCATCCAGCCGATCGCGGCGCTGGCGGCGATCGCGCGCGCGCACGGCGCGCTCTTTCACACCGACGCGGTGCAGTCCGCGGGCAAGATCCCCGTCGACGTCGAGGCGCTCGGCATCGACCTGCTGTCGATCTCGGGCCACAAGTTCTACGGACCGAAGGGCGCCGGCGCGCTCTGGATTCGCCGCGGCGTACGGATCGCGCCCGCGCTGACCGGCGGACGGCAGGAGCGCGGCCGCCGTGCGGGCACCGAGAACGTCCCCGCCCTGGCCGGACTCGGCGTGGCCGCCGCCCTCGCGCGCCAGTCGCTCGCCGGCACCGCGCCGCGCCTGGCCGCCCTGCGCGACCGGCTCGAGCGCGGCATCCTCGACGGTGTGCCCGGCACCGAGGTGAACGGCGCCACCGACCCGCGCGTGCCGAACACCACCAACATCAGCGTCGATCGCGTCGAGGCCGAGTCGCTCCTCATCGCGCTCGACCTCGAGGGCATCGCCGTGTCGTCGGGCTCCGCCTGTTCGTCGGGCACGCTCGAGCCGTCGCATGTGCTGAAGGCCATGGGCCTGCCCCACCCGCGCACGCTCAACTCGCTGCGCTTCAGCCTCGGCGCCGGCAACACCGAGGCGGAGATCGACCACGTCATCGAGGTGCTGCCCGCCCTCGTCGCGAAGCTGCGCAGCCTCGCCGGGGTCGCGTACCGGTAAGCCGATGCGCATTGTCGTGGCCATGTCGGGAGGCGTCGACTCGTCCGTCGCCGCGGCCCTGCTCGCCGAGCAGGGACACGACGTCATCGGTGTGTCGATGCAACTCTACCCTTCGACAAGCTCAGGGCGAGACCCTTCGACAGGCTCAGGGCACGCCCATGCAAGCGCAGGGCACGCCACTTCGACAAGCGCAGGGCACGCCGCTTCGGTCGCGAGCCAGGGCTTCGGCACCTGCTGCACGATCGACGACCTCAACGACGCGCGGCGCGTGGCCACGGCCCTCGGCATCCCGCACTACATCCTGAACTTCGAGCGGCAGTTCGACGAGCAGGTGATGTCGAACTTCGTCAGCGAGTACGTCGGCGGCCGCACCCCCATCCCCTGCGCGCACTGCAACAGCGATGTGAAGTTTGCCTCGCTCCTGACGCGCGCCCGCGGCTTCGAGGCCGACGTGCTGGCGACGGGCCACTACGCGCGCGTCGAGGCCGACGGCGGCCGCTACCGCCTGCGGCGCGGGCTGGACCCCGGGAAGGACCAGTCGTACTTCCTCTTCTCGCTGACGCAGGCGCAACTCGCGCGCGCGGCCTTCCCCGTCGGCCATCTCGACAAGGACACCGTGCGCGCCCACGCCCACCGGCTGGGCCTGGCCGTCGCCGACAAGCCCGACAGCCAGGAGATCTGCTTCGTCCCCGATGGCGACTACGCCGCGTTCGTCGAGCGCCG
The DNA here is from genome assembly GCA_030680175.1 of Vicinamibacterales bacterium. Classification (GTDB taxonomy): domain Bacteria; phylum Acidobacteriota; class Vicinamibacteria; order Vicinamibacterales; family UBA2999; genus JAUXWO01. The sequence goes on along the minus strand of JAUXWO010000030.1, from coordinate 57,514 downwards.
CGCGGGCGATGCGGCCCGCCCCGGCGCGATCGTCGACGATGCGGGCACGACGCTCGGGACGCACGGCGGCGTGCATCGCTTCACCGTGGGACAGCGCAAGGGCCTCGGCCTCTCGGCCGGTGTGCCGCTCTACGTGGTGGGGATCGACGCCGCACGCGGCGAGGTGACCGTCGGCCCCCGCGCGGCGCTCGAGCGCGTGTCGCTGACGGCCTCGGGGGTGAACTGGATCTCGGGCGCCGCCCCGGCCGGCTGGCGCCCCGTCACCGCCCAAATCCGCCACCGCCATCGTCCCGCCGCCGCGCGCGTCCGTGCGGGCGACGAGGGCCGCGCCGAACTCGAGTTCGACGCCCCCCAGACCGCGATCACGCCGGGCCAGGCGGTGGTGTTCTACGACGGGGATGAAGTGGTCGGCGGCGGCTGGATCGACTGACTAGCCGGCGGATCACGTACAAAACACGAAGGCCACGAAGATCACACAACAGGAACTCCTCCTACGGGGTCCGCTGTTCGTAGCGAGATCCGTGAGAGAGAACGTCTCGTTTGTCTTCGTGTCCTTCGTGTCCTTCGTGTTTGTACGTGAACACTCGGCTTTGTACGTGATCAGTCGGCCGTGCCCGACAGGAACCGCTCGGCGTCGATCGCGGCCATGCAGCCGGTGCCGGCGGCGGTGACCGCCTGGCGGTAGACGTGGTCCTGGACGTCGCCGGCGGCAAACACGCCGGGGACGCTGGTCCGCGTGCCCTGCCGCGTCACGATGTAGCCGTTCTCGTCGAGGTCGATCTGCCCCTGCACCAGCGCGGTGTTCGGCACGTGGCCGATTGCGATGAACACGCCGTCGACGGCCAGCGCGCTGGTCTCCCCCGTCTTCAGGTTCTTGAGGTCGATGCTGGTCACGGCGCCCTTCGACTCGTCCTTGATGTCGGTGATGACCGTGTCCCAGAGGAACGAGACGTTCGCCAGCGACCGTGCCTTGTCCTGCATCGCCTTGGACGCGCGCAGCTCGTCGCGGCGATGGATCACCACGACCGACGAGGCGAGCTTCGACAGGTAAATGGCTTCCTCCATCGCGGTATCGCCGCCGCCGACGACGGCGATGGGGCGGCCCTTGAAGAAGTAGCCGTCACACGTGGCGCACGTCGAGACGCCACGGCCCGACAGGCGCTTGTCCACGCCGAGATCCAGCCACCGCGCCGACGCGCCCGTGGCGAGAATCAGGGCCTCGGTCATGACCTCCGTCTTCCCCATCGTGATCCGGAACGGACGCGACGACAGATCCAGCGCCGTGACGTCGCCCTTCAGGATCTCGGCGCCGACGCGCTCGGCCTGGACGCGCATCTCCGCCATCAGATCCGGCCCCATCACGCCGTCGCGGAAGCCCGGGTAGTTCTCGACCATCGTGGTCAGCATCAGCTGCCCACCGGCCTCGATGCCCTCGATGAGAAGGGGCTGCAGCCCCGCGCGCGCCGCGTAGAGCGCGGCCGTGAGCCCGGCGGGGCCCGACCCGATGATGACGACTTGACGAGTCATAGGAATCTACGGAGATGAATGGCGGAATCAGAGGTGCTTGTCGATCATGCGGGCGAGGTCGTCCTTGCCGGCGAGGCCGACGACGGTCTCCTTCAGGTCGCCGTCCTTGAACAGGAGCAGCGTCGGGATGCCGCGGATCATGAACTTGCTCGGCGTCATCGGGTTCTCGTCGATGTTCACCTTGGCGACCGTCATGCGGCCGTCGTACTGCTCGGCGAGTTCGTCGACCGTGGGCGCCAGGCGCCGGCAGGGCGCGCACCACTCGGCCCAGAAATCCACCAGCACGACGCCGCTCTTGACCGAGGTGTCGAAATCCGCGTCGGTCAGGGTCTGAATCTTCTCGGAAGCCATAATTCCTCTCGCTCTCGGCACCAGGAGGCCGCTCCCCTTAGGATGCGCGCCGCCGGCCGGGGGTTCCCAACACTCCTTTATACACCGTGACGTACTCCCTTGCCGAACGGTCCCAGGAGAAGTCCTGCCGCATGCCGTTCCGCTGCAGCACGCGCCAGGCCTCGCGGTCGTGGAACGCGTCAAGGGCGCCGCGCAGCGTGTCCAGCAGCGCCGCGGGGTGGTACTCCTGGAATACGAACCCGGTGCCCGTCCGGCTACCGGGATCCCACGGCACGACGGTGTCGGCCAGCCCCCCGGTCGCGCGGACGACCGGCACCGTGCCATAGCGCTGGCTGTACATCTGGTTCAGGCCGCAGGGCTCGTACCGCGAGGGCATCAGGAACAGGTCGGCGCCCCCCTCCACCAGGTGCGCGCGCGCCTCGTCGAAGCCGAGGTGGACGGCGAAACGCTCAGGGCGCCAGCCCGCCAGGTATGCCCACATGTCCTGGTATCGCGGATCGCCGGTGCCAAGGACGACGAACGTCGCGTCGAGCGACGGCAGCTCGCCCGCCAGTGCGGCCACGAGGTCGAAGCCCTTCTGGTCCACCAGCCGCGACACGATGCCGACCACGGGCCGCGCGAGGCTGGCCTCGTCGACGGGCAGGCCGAAGACCTCGAGCAGCCGGCGCTTCGCCGCGGCCTTGCCGGACAGGTCGTCGGCCGTGAACGGGGCGGGCAGATGCGGGTCAGCCGCCGGGTCCCAGCGCGCCGTGTCAATGCCGTTCAGGATGCCGCTGAGCGCCGCGCGCCGCGCGTGAATCACGCCCTCGAAACCGTACCCGAACTCCGGCGTCTGGATCTCCTCCGCGTAGCGGGGACTCACGGTCGTCACGTGATCGGCGAGGTTGATGCCGGCCTTCAGGAAGCTGAGACGATCCCAGAACTCGAAGCCGCGATCGGGCGTGAAGAGATCCCACCCGAGGCCCAGGCGCGGCACCCAGTCCTTGTCGAAGATCCCCTGATACGCGAGGTTGTGGATCGTGAAGACGCTCGGCACGCCGCCGAGCGTCGGGTGTCCCGCGAAGTGCGTCTTCAGGTAGGCGGGCGCGAGCCCCGCCTGCCAGTCGTGCGCGTGCACGACCGACGGGCCCGCCGGCTGTTTGGCGGCCCACTCGAGCGCGGCGATCGTCAGGAACGCGAACCGCAGGCCGTTGTCGGCGTAGTCGACGTTGTGCGCGTTGTAGAGGCCGGCGCGGTGATAAAGCGACGGCACATCCACGAGCAGCGCCGAGGCGCCCGGCCCGAGCGGCTCGGTGTAGAGCCCGGCGTCGAACTGGTACCCGCCGACGACGGCCGAGACCGACTCGGTGAACCGGCCCGCCTCGACACCGCCGTAGCGCGGCGTCACGAGCGTCACCTCGTGCCCGAGCCGCCCGAGCGCCCGCGGCAGCGCGCTGGCCACGTCGGCGAGTCCGCCCGACTTCGAGAACGGCTCGGCCTCCGACGCGATCATCAGGATCCGCAGCGGCGCCTCCGTGCCGTCCCGTGTCGTCCGCGCGCGCGGCGCCGCCTGCGGCTTCGGGGCCGCCTTCCTGCGCGTGCCGGCCGCCGCCGCCTTCGCGGGCGCGGTCTTCGTGCTCGTCGCGGGCGCGATCTTCTTCGCGCGCGTCGCGCCGTACGCGCGCGTCGCGGTCGTCGTGCTCTTCGGCGCCTTCGTGCCCTTCGGCGCCCTCGTGCTCGTCGGCGCCTTCGTGCTCGTCGACGCCTTCGTGCCCTTCGGATCCTTCGCGCCCTTCGTCGTCATCCCGGAAGTGTAGCGCGCTCTCCGGGCCAGGCCGAGTCATGTACAATGTCCCGCGTGAGCCGACCATCCCCGCCCGCCAGGGCTTCCGGCCACGAAGTCTCCGAACTCCGCGCGCTTGCCGAACGCGTTCCCGAGCTGGCCGAGGCGGTCTCGCTGCAGGTCGAGCTGGTGACGGCGGAGCGGCGCATCCGCAGCCGGCTGGCCACGCCGTGGATCGACGCGCCGGACGCCGACCTGAAGGCCCGTCTCGCCGCCGGACGTCCGCTCGTGCGCTTCGAGGATCTCGCGTTCGACTGGCCTGAGTGCCGCCTGCTCTTCCGGCAGGTCACCGACATCCTGCGCCGGCACGACGCCGTGGACGCCGCCGATGTCGATCGGCTTCACGAGATCGGCCGCGACCCGCGCCTCCCCGACGTGGCGCGGCAGTGGTTCCTGCGCGCGCCGGGCATCCCGGCGGCCGAGCACCCGGCGGCCGATGCCGCCGCCCCGGAGATGCTGGACGATGTGCTGGGGTGGGCGCTGAAGCCCGTGCTCACGCGTGCGGCTGACGTGCTGCAGCAGCGGCTCTCGCTGGCGGACTGGGGGGCGGCGACCTGTCCGGTCTGCGGCGGCGCCCCGGAGTTCGGGTACATCACCGCGGCGGCCGGACGGCTGCTGGCGTGCGGCCGGTGTCATGCCCGCTGGCCCTTCGACCAGATGGCGTGTCCCTTCTGCCCGAACCGCGATCGGACGCGCCTCACGACGTTCGCGACACAGGACGGCTGGTACCGCGTGGCGGCGTGCCAGGTGTGCGAGCGCTATCTGAAGATGCTGGACGGCCGCCATGCGACGCGGCCGTTGCTGATGCCCGTCGACACGATCGCGACCCTGCCGCTCGACGCGGCCGCGATGCAGAAGGGCTTTCGGTAAGGGCGCTAGTTCTCGCCGCTCAGCGACGCCGCGAACGCGGCCTCGGTCTTCGCCGACATCCAGTTGAGCAGGTGGCGCGTTGCCCAGAAGCGGCTCGCGCTCGACGGGGCGCCCAGCACGACCACGGCCACCTGCTGGCCGGACTGCGGCAGGCGCAGCAGCGTGGCGAAGCAGTAGCCGGCGCGGCTGATGAAGCCGGTCTTCCCGCCCAGGATGCTGTCGGGGTACTCGCCGGCCTTGAGGAGCTGGTTGGTGCTCGACACGTTGATCGTGCGCTTCCCGATGTGCAGGCTGTGGTGCGTCTTCCGCATGATGGCGCTGATCGCCTCGTCGGTCGACGCGAAGGCGATGAGCCGCGCCATATCGTAGGCCGACGACATGTTCGCGGCGAGCAGGCCTGAGGGATCGGCGTAGTGCGTGGTGGCCAGTCCGAGGTCGGCGGCCTTCTCGTTCATCCGGTCGATGAAGCCCCCGGAGCCGTAGGGCGAGATTCGCGCGAGGGCGCGCGCCGCGGCGTTGTCGGAGCCGATGAGCAGCAGGTTCAGGAGGTCGCCCTTCGTGACGCGCGCGCCGGCATGGAGATAGGTCACCGACGCGTTCCGCACGTCCGACGCCGCCACGGCAATGGTCTCGTCCAGGTCCGGATGCGTCTCGAGGAACACGAGCGCCGTCATCACCTTGGTGATGCTGGCGATCGACCGCTGATCCTGGGCGTTGGTCTCGTACAGGACCTCGTGGGTCTCGGGGTTGTAGATGATCGCCGCGGCCGCGCGGATGACCGGGACTTCACGGCCGAGCGCGTCCACGGTGAACCGGGGGGTCTGGAGGTCGCGCAGCTCCCGCGCCTGGGCCGCCGCACGCGCGCGCGCCGCCGCGGCTCTGCGCTGGGCCGCCGTGGGCGTCGCCTTCTTGGCCGCCGGCTTCTGTGCCGTGGCCCGTGCGGGCGTGGACTTCGCCTGCGCGAAGGCCAGCGAGGCGGGGGCCAGCGTCAGCGTGGCCGTGATGGCAATGGCGGTGAGTACCCGGGCCGGCAGTCCAGCCAGGGTGAAGCGTCCCTGCTTCACGAACGACCTCATGGGGGCAAATAAGGGATCCCGCTCGGAGAGGGACACCTGCCTCGTTTCCCGCGGAGGGTGCAGCCGACACCCCCCATTATTCAAGAGTGTCGGCATTCTAGCAGATAAACTTTAGGATGCAAGCCAACTATCTTGCAGATGGGACAGAAGTTAGGGGTTTCGACCTTCCCCTGGCGCCTCCCCGCCCGCCTTTTTGATCGCCCTAAATCTGGCGAGATCCTCCCCCCGCTGCCGCCGCATGGCGCGGTCTGTCCAGACCAGCCACCCGGCAAACGACACGTGCGGGATGGCCAAGGCGACCAGCTCCACCCCCACCGGTTCGGGCAGCAGGACGGCGAGCAGGTTGAGCCCGACCGCGCCGAAGAACACCGGCAGGAACAGCGGATGCCCCGCCGCCCCAGGCACCGCGGGGCCGAGCGTCATCGCCGTACGTTCCCAGGCCGGCCGCGCCTCGTCGCCGGCCTCCTCGTAGAAGACCTGCAGGTAGCGGCCGAGACGCTCGGCGCCCATGTGGAGGCTGCGGACCGCCTCGAACGCCGCGAGCAGCACGACCAGCGGCACGACCGCCGCGGCCGGGTACGGCAGCCACGCCATGACCAGAATGAGGAGCAGCGCCCAGGCCGCCACGCCCGCCACGGCGAGCCCGGCCCGCAGCTGTCCCCGCGCGGCAATCGCCGCCCGGAGCGAGGCGTATTCAGCGGCGCGGAACGTCGTCACGGGTGGGCGGCTATCGGCTATCAGCTATCGGCTCGCTACGGTTGGGTCAGGGCGATGGCCAGCAGCACCGCGCGGACCGTGCCCTGCCACGAGTCGGTCGTGTCGAACGTCTCGTCGAGCGAGTGCGCCCGCTGTCCGCGCCCGCCGCCGTTGATCGTGATGGCCGGGATGCCCAGGCTCATCGGGATGTTCGAGTCGGTCGATCCTTCGTCGAGCACGAGCGGCAGGTCGAGGGCACGGCTCACGCTGATCGCGGTGCGGACGATCGCCGAGTCGGGCGGGCTCTGCCCCGCCGGCCGGTTGCCGACGAGCGCCTTGTCGACCGACAGCACGCGCTGGCCCCAGCGGGCATCTTCCTCGGCCACGGCGCGGTCCACGGCCTGATGGAACCGCGCGTCGAGCGACTGCAGCGAGGCCGGATCCGCCGAGCGCATGTCCACCTCCGCCCACGCCTCGAAGGGAATCGAGTTCACCGACGTGCCGCCCCCGATGCGGCCGACGTTGAAGGTGGTCTTCGGCTCGCGGGGCACATCGAACTCGGCGACGGACGCGATGATGCGGCCGAGCGCGTGGATGGGGTTCGACATCCCGAAGGCCCCATAGCTGTGCCCGCCCGGTCCCTTCACGGTGATCCGGTACCGGAGGCTGCCGACCGCGACGTTGGCCGCGCCGAGCCCCGTGCCGTCTACCGAGACGAAGCGATCGATGCGGCCCTTCAGCCCCTCGTTGAAGAGGTACTTCACCCCGCGGAGGTCGCCGAGGCCTTCCTCCCCCACCGTGCCGACGAAGGTGATGGGACCGGGGGTCTGGACCTTCGCGGCGTTGAGCGCACGGACCACCGCGAGCACCACCGTCAGCCCGCGGCAGTCGTCGCCAATCCCGGGCGCCGCGAGGCGCGGGCCGTCGCGCTTCACCGTCACGTCCGTGCCCTCTGGGAACACGGTGTCGAGGTGGGCCGAGAAGACGAGGTGCGGGCGCGGCGCGGTGCCGGGACGTTCGCCGAGCACGTTCCCCTCGGCGTCGATGCGCACGTTCTGCAGGCCCAGGGCCCGGAACTTCCGCGCGTAGAGCTCCGCGCGCTTCTGCTCCTTGAAGGGCGGCGCCTCCACCTCGCAGATCTCGATCTGTTCGGCAATCGTGGCCGGTTCGTCCGCCCGGGCCGCCGCGACCGCCGCGCGCACCGCCGGCTCCTTCAGGAGCCGGGCGCCAAGGTCGGCCGGGTTCTGTTGCGCCCACGCCGGGGCCACGCCCATCAGCAGGACCGCGATCACCGGACTCATCGTCACTGTTCTCTGTCGCATGGCGGCCCATTCTACGCCACCCGGTACCCGACCCACCGTTCGGTCCTGATGACTGCACACATTCACTTGCAGCCCGTGACATTTGCTTGCAAACCAGCTCGGCTGCGCATACCATCTCGCGCCAAGCCCGGCAGTGCGCCAGGTCCGGAAGTTTGAAATGAATGTCCGGTGCCGCCCTCCGTGGCGGGCACCCCATGCGTCACGTCCCGTTAGTCGCATCTTCACATTCAGGCAGTCATCTGCATCCGTCACGTTCGACAGCTCCCGTGTGCGCTCGCGTCCCGGCGTTCGTTCGGCGGTAACTCTCGGTTGTTTTGCGGAGGATTTTGGAGATGAGGAACAGGATGTCGACGTTATGCCTGTGTCTCGTGGCGCTGCTTCTCGCAGTGCCGGCGAGCGCACAGGACTTCCGTGGCCGGCTCAACGGCACGGTGTCTGACGATACGGGAGCGGTGCTCCCGGGCGTCACCGTCACGGCCGAAAGCCCGGCCTTGATTCAGCCCCAGGTGCAGGTCAGCAGCGCCGACGGCAGCTACCGCTTCCTCGCGCTCCCCCCCGGCACCTACAGCATCACCTTCGAACTGCCGGGGTTCAACACCCTGCGCCGCGAGGGCATTCGCGTGCTCATCAACACGACCCTGACGGTCGACATGCAGATGCAGGTCGCCACCCTGCAGGAGACCGTCACGGTCACGGGCGAGTCGCCCGTCGTCGATACCTCGACGACGACGCTCGGCACCAACTTCACGAAGGAGCTGCTGACGGAGATCCCGAACGCGCGCGACATCTGGGCCGCGATGTCCCAGTCGCCCGGCATGCAGATGACCTCGTATGACGTCGGCGGCTCGCGCACCGGCGTGCAGACCGGCTTCCGCACCTACGGCTTCGACACGCAGAACCAGACGAAGCTCGAGGGCATCGACACGACGGAGGGCACGGCGGCCAACGCCGGCTACTTCGACTTCGGCAGCTTCGAGGAGTTCCAGATCGGCGGCGCCGGCAACAGCGCCGAGAGCTTCGCGGGCGGCGCGTCGATGAGCATCAGCGTCAAGTCGGGCGGTGATCGCCTCACCGGCAACTGGTACAGCGACTGGGAAGGCGACGCCACGATCACCGACAACGTCCCGGATTACCTGAAGACGTCCAACACGCCGAACGAGGACGGGTACTACGTCAGGAACGCACTCAGACGCGGCAATCCGATCGATCGGCAGTACGACATCAACTTCAACCTGGGCGGGCCGCTCTACAAGGGCAAAGCGTGGTTCTTCACGAGCTGGCGCCTGAACGACCAGTACAAAGTGATCTTCGGCGCCGACGAGCTGGCGCGCTCCAAGCTGTCCAACAAGTACACCTTCAAGGGCACCTGGCAGGTGACGCGCAACAACCAGTTCATCGGCTTCCTGAACAAGCGCGAGAAGCTGCAGGATCTGCGCGACCTCGGCCCGAACGTCCCGGTGAGCGCCGCGCTTTATCAGAGCTCGCGCAACTACCCGTGGAAGTTCCAGTGGACGAGCGTCCTCGGCAGCCGCGCGTTCGTCGACGTGCTGGCGGGCAACTGGTACAACTTCTTCCCGCTGCGCCCGACCCGCGACTTCGGGTTGTATGACGGCCCGTGGGGCCCCGGCCGTATCGACACGGCCAGCAACGTCCGGTTCGACGGCGGCGCCAACGACAGCTACCAGGACCAGAAGCGCTACAAGCCGCAGGTCTACGTCAACGTCTCGTACTTCAAGGACGGGTGGGGCGGCAGCCACGACTTGAAGTTCGGCTACGACTGGAAGCGGGATCGCCGCAGCCTCTTCCGCGACCAGCCGTTCGACATCTTCTATCGCGACACCAACGGCGCCACCAACCAGGTGGACCTGTACAACACGCCGGTGACCGGCATCAACGACGTCGTCTACCACGCCGGCTTCATCAGCGACACGTGGAAGATGTCGCCGCGCCTGACGGTCAACCTCGGTGCGCGCATCGAGTACTACCGGGACGGCTGGCCGGATCAGGAGTTCACGCCGAACGGCCACCCGATGCTCGCCAACTGGACGAACCCCGCGTACCGGGCGTTTGTCGCGCCGCAGACCGTCGCGGCACGCACCGTCGCCGAGACGACGTCGTTCGCGCCGCGCATTGGCTTCGCCTACGACCTGACCGGCAACCAGCGGACGGTGCTCAAGGTCTTCTGGGGCAAGTTCAACTTCAACTCGGCCGACACGCTGGCCGATCTGGAGAACCCGGTCGGCCGCGCGCAGCTGCGCTACCAGTTCCGGGATCTCAACGGCAACCGCCTGCTGGACGGTCCCGAAGAGCTCGGCAATCTCGTCTCGACCGTCGGCGGCGCCGGCTTCGTCCGGATCGACCGCGACCTGAAGCGGCCGTACGGGACGGAGCTGTCGGCCAACGTCGAGCACGAACTGCTCGAGGGCCTGTCGGGCCGCGTGTCGTACGTCTACAAGAACATGCGGGACTTCTGGGCGGAGATCGACGCCGTCCGCACACCGACCTACACCGTGCCGTTCACCATCAACGACACGTTCGGCGGCCAGACGTTCCAGACGTTCGACCGTCCGGGCGGCATCGGGTCGGACCGCGTGTTCACCAACCCCGACGGCATGGACGCGGACTTCCACACGGTGGAGGGCGCGGTGAACCGCCGCTTCCGGGGCAACTGGATGCTGCTCGCCTCGGCCGGCTACACGTGGTCGACGATGCTCCACGACACGACCGGCTACGGGCGCCTGACGAGCGCGCTCGCCTACCGGCCGGCGCGGCGCCTCTTCGGCGACAACGGCATCGAGACGTCCACGACCTGGAACTACAAGATCGTGGCGCGCTACACGATGCCGTTCGATGTCGGCGTGTCCACCTCCTGGAAGGTGCAGAGCGGCGAAAACTACGGCCGCACGATCAGCCAGAACTTCCCGGGTGATGCGACGCAGACGGTTCGCGTCGAGGCGGTGACGACCAACCGCTACCCGACGGTCTCGATCCTGGACTTCCGCCTCGACAAGTCGTTCCGGATCCGCGGGGCGCGGATGACCGGCATGATCGACATCTTCAACGCCATGAACAGCAACCCCGTCACCAGCCTGCGCGTGACGACGGTGAACTACCGCGAGGTGCTCGGCATCCTCGACCCGCGCATCGTCCGGTTCGGGCTGCGCGTCGACTTCTAGTCACGTCCGCCTCCGCGGCCGAAGGCCGCTACGGCGGGACGAGACGAAGATCACGAAGGGCAGGGGGTGGCCGCCGGCAGGCGGCCACCCCCTGTTGCAGTTTTCAGGCGGGGTGCGCGCGTGCGGCTATGGTAGAGTTGGCCCGCCCAGCCTGCCATGATTCGACGTGCGTGGCTCCCCCACCTCGGCGTCGTGCTCGGCTACGTGTGCGCCGCGGTGGTGTTCACGTGGCCGCTGTCACTGCACCTGTTCACCCACCTGCCGGGTGATCCCGGGGGCGACACGGGCGTCTACGTCTGGAACCAGTGGGTGTTCCAGCACGAGGCCCTCGTCGAAGGCCGCAGCCCGCTGTCGACCGACCAGATCCTCTCGCTCAGCCAGCGCACCAGCCTCGCGCAACACAACTACACGGCGTTCCTGAACCTGCTGGCCCTGCCCCTGATCCCGTGGCTCGGGGTCGTCGCGACGTTCAACACGGTCTATCTGGCCATCAGCGTGCTCACGGCGTACCTGATGTTCCTGCTCGCCAGGCACGTGTGGGGCGGCACGGCGGAAGCGTGGCTGGCCGGGCTGGCGTTCGCGTGGGCGCCGGTCCTCGTTGCGCGCAGCACCGGGCACATGAGCCTCGTGGCCGCCGCCCCGCTCCCGGCCTTCCTTCTGTGTCTCATGCGCGCGCACCGCACTGGACGGAGGCGCGATGCCGCACTCGCAGGCGCGTGCATGGCGTGGGCGGCGTTCTGCGACGTCTACTACGCGGTCTTCTGCCTGATCCTCACGGTAGGCTATCTGGCCACGGTGGCGCTGCGTGTCAGCGTGCGCCCACGCGTCATGCGCACGCGGTGGACCTGGGCGCTCGACCTGCTGCTGGTGGTGACGGCCGGCCTGATCGCCGGCCTGCTGTTCGGACGGGGCACCCGGGTCGAGGTGCTTGGAATCGGCATCAGCGTGCGTGGGTTGTACACCCCGGTGATGGTCCTGACCGCGCTGGCGCTGCTGCGCCTGGTCGTGCACGTGCATCCGCGCGTGACGGCCAACGTCTCGGCACTGCCGCACCTGGCTCGCTTCTCAACGGTCGCGGCCGCCGCGTGCGCGGTGCCCTTGACGCCGGTGCTCGTCGCGGTCGCGGGCGAGGCGGTGAAGGGCAACCCGCTCACGCCGCCGATCCCCTGGCGGAGCAGCCCGCCCGGTGTCGACCTGCTCGCGTTCTTCGACCCGAACCCCAATCACCCGCTTGTCCGGGGTCTGCTCGGCGACGCCTTCGCGGCCGCCCCAACCGTCTTCGTCGAGTCCACGGCGGCCTTCAGCCTCGTGGCGCTGGCGGCCGTCGCGCTGGCGGTTGCACGCGCCGGCTTCCGCCCGCAAGCGGCGTGGATCTGGATGTCCGCGGGCTTCGCCTTGCTCGCCCTCGGGCCCTTCGTGCATGTGGCCGGCGTCAACACCTACGTGCCCGGCCCCTGGGCGCTCCTGCGGTACCTGCCCATCGTCGGCGCGGCGCGCACCCCGTCACGCTTCGCCATCGTCGCAGCGCTGGGGCTGGCGGTCCTGCTCGCCGGGGCGATCGTCGCCCTCGGACGAAGGTGGCCCGAGCGGCGGCGCCTCGTGGTCGCCACGGCCGCGGCCGCGCTCGTCTTCGAACTCTGGCCTGCGCCCCGGCCGCTGTTCCCGGCGAGTATCCCGGACTTCTTCCGTGCCGTGGCGGCCGATCCGCGCGACGTCCGCGTGCTCGAGCTGCCGTTCGGGTTCCGCGATGGCACACTCTCGGTCGGCAACTTCAGCGCGCGCACCCAGTTTCATCAGACGACGCACGGCAAGTCGGTGATTGGCGGCTACCTGTCACGCATCTCACGCAAGGAAGTGGACGCGCTTCGCGAAGCCCGGCCCACCGTGGACGGACTGCTGACGCTCAGCGAAGGCGGCACGCTCGAGGCCGATCGCGAGGCCGCCCTGATCACGCGGGGACCAGGGTTCATCGAACGTGCCCGGGTCGGTTACGTCGTGATTGACCACACGCGCGCCTCGCCCGCCCTCATCACCTTCGCCCAGGCGGCGTTCGCACTCGAGCCCCTCGCCGAGTCGTGGCCCTACACGCTCTACCGGCCACGCGCCACGCCGTAGCCACACGCGATTGGCGCGAGGCCTCTGATAAACTCCCCCGCAATGCATGCCGGGCGTCTCTTCCTCCTGATCTACGGCGCGTCGGGCGCCGCGGCCCTCATCTACGAAGTCACCTGGACACGCCTGCTGACCCTGCAGATGGGGCACGGCATCGCGGCGGCCAGCACGGTGCTCGCCGCCTTCATGGGCGGACTCGCGATCGGGTCGGCGGCGGGCGGGCATGTCGGGGGGCGCCTCACGCCGGCCGGCGCCCTGCGCGTTTACGCGGGGCTCGAGGTGGCCATCGCCGTCCTCGCGCTGCTGCTGCCGCTCGAGCTGCGGCTGCTGCAGCCGCTGCTCGTCGCCACCTACGCGGATGGCAATCCAAGCCTTGCCTTCCCGGTGATCCGGCTCGTGTCGAGCCTCGTGCTCGTGGCGCTGCCGGCGGCGGCGATGGGCGCGACCTTCCCGATCGCGTCGCGCTGGGCGGTGCCGAACGCGGCGCGGGCCGCCGGCGACGCGGGACGCCTCTATGCCGTCAACACCATCGGCGCCGCGCTCGGTGCGCTCCTGGCCGGCTTCGTTCTGCTGCCGGCGCTCGGCCTGCAGGGGGCGACGCTCGTCGGTGTCGCCATCAACCTGAGCGCCGCCGCCGCGTCGTGGATGCTCGCCGCCAAGGCGGCCCCACCCGCCGCCACCGCGCCCGTGCCTGCCGTCGCGCGCGGCGCCAAGGACCGGAAGCGGCCCGCGGCGGCCCCCACCGGCGGGCTGGGCCTGCCGTGGATCGCCGCCCTCGGCCTCGGCGTCTCCGGCTTCGCGTCGCTGACGCTGCAGGTCGTCTGGACGCGCCTGCTCGCGCTGATTCTCGGCCCGACGACCTACGCCTTCAGCGTGATCGTGGCGGTGTTCATCGGCGGCCTGGCGGCCGGTTCGGCCCTGGCCGCGCCGGTGGCCGCGCGCACGCGGCAGCCCGTGCTCGGCCTGGCGCTGTGCCTGCTCGCGTCGGTGGCGCTGGCCGCGGCGGCCGCGGCCGGTGTCGACTGGGCGCTGCTGTCGATGGCCGAGGCCGTCTCGCAGCCGGACGCCGGGTTCGGGTCGGTCCTCACGCGGCAGGCGTTGCTCGTCGGCACGCTGCTCGTGCCGATGACGCTGGCGTTCGGCGCCGCCTTCCCGTTTGCCGTCGCCGTCGGCACGAAAACCGACGAGACGGTCGTGTCGGATCTTGGGCTGATCTACGCGGTCAACACGATCGGCGCGATCGCCGGCGCCCTGCTGGCCGGGTTCGTCCTGGTGCCGGCGCTCGGCCTCCACGACACGGTGCGCGTCGTGACGGTGGTCGTCGCCGCCGGCGCGGCCGCGCTGCTCGTCGCCGCGGGCGTGACGGGCCAGGCGCGGGCCGCCGGCCTGACCGCGGCCGCCCTCGTCTTCCTCCCCGGGTTCCTGCTGCCGTCGTGGGACGCGGCGCTGCTGTCGAGCGGCGCCTACAAGTACGCCACCGTCGCGCGCGGCGGCCTCGACCTCGAGACGTCGCTCACCGCCGGCCGCCTGCTCTACTACCGGGAGGGCGCGACGGCGACGGTGGCCGTGCGCGAGGTCGCGGGGACGACGTCGCTTTCGATCGACGGCAAGGTGGATGCGTCGAATGCCGGCGACATGCTGACCCAGCGGCTCCTGGCACACCTGCCGCTGCTGCTCCACCCCGATCCGCAGCGCGTGGGGATCCTCGGCCTTGGCAGCGGCGTCACGCTCGGCGCCGCCCTGCGGCATCCGATTGCCCAGGCCGATGTGCTCGAGATCTCGCCCGAGGTGGTGGACGCCTCGCGCTTCTTCGAGCCCGAGAACCACGGGGCGCTGGCCGATGCGCGCACGCGGCTCATCGTGGGCGACGGCCGCTCGCACCTGATGCTGTCGCGGTCCCAGTACGACGTGATCATCTCGGAGCCGTCCAATCCGTGGATGGCGGGCATCGCGTCGCTCTTCACGCGCGAGTTCTTCGAGTCGGCGCGGGCACGGCTGGCCCCGGGCGGCGTGCTGTGCCAGTGGGCGCACACCTACGACATCAGCGACGCGGACCTCCGCTCGATCACGGCGACCTTCCTCTCGGTCTTCCCCGAAGGCACGCTCTGGCTCGTCGGTGAGGGAGACGTGCTCCTCATCGGATCCACCGGCCCGCTCGACGAGCGCCTGCAGGGCATCACCGAGCACTGGGCGCGGCCCTCGGTGGCCCTGGACCTGATCGATGTCGAGGTCCGCGAGCCCTTTGCCCTGCTCTCGGCGTTTGTGGCCAGCGGCCCGGCGCTGGCCGGGTACGCGGCGGGCGCGACCATCCAGACCGACAACCGCGTGGGCCTCGAGTTCTCGGGCCCGCGCAGCATCTTCGGCGCGCAGGCGAGCGACAACGCCGCCGTGCTGCGCGAGCTTCGCCGGACCGCGACGCCCCCCGCCGCGATTCAGGCCGCGCTCGACGGCGCGGGCGCCGTGTCCTGGCGCAACCGGGGCGCGATGATGCTCGAGGCGAGCGCGTTCAGCCAGGCCTGGCGCGACTTCCGCCAGGCACTCGAACTCGACCCGACCGACAGCGAGGCGTTCGAGGGGCTGATGCGCGCGGCCGTCCCGACCGGCCAGGTGGCCGAGACGCTGTCGGTTCTGCGCGGCCTGGCGGCGGATCCGTCACGGGTGGAGGCGCGGCTGGCGCTCTCCCGCCTCCTGGCGTCGCAGGGCGCCGTCAACGAGGCCGCCGGCCTCGCGTTCGATCTGGTCCAGCGGTATCCGGAGCAGCGGCGCGCCTGGGAGCAGCTGGCCTCGGTGCTGTCCGACGCGGGCGATGTCGAGCGGCTCGAGCCGGTCGTCGTGCGGATGCGGCAGGACGCACCGGAGAGCACGGTCACGCGCTATTACACGGCGACCCTGCTCTTCATGCAGAACCGCCCGGACCTGGCGGCAGGGGAAGCCGAGGCCGTCGTCCGTGTGAACCCGCGCCACGCGCGCGCCCAGAACCTGCTGGGGGCGGCGCTGGCCAGCATCGGCGAGCGCGACCGGGCCCGCGAGGCGTTCCTCGCCTCGCTGCGCGCCGACCCGCGTGATCCCGCGACCTACACGAACCTCGCCACACTCGAGATGGAGGCAGGCAACCGGACGGCGGCGGCGCAGCGATTCGCCGAGGCGCTGACGCTCGATCCGGCCTCGGAGGCCGCGCGTGCGGGCCTCGCGGAGACGCTCCGCCGCCGATAAGTGGCACACGCGCGACACCCCGTGTCATCCAATTCGCTGAACCGCGATCCAATTGCGCGGCGCCCCCGCTCGTCGGGCATCCACGTGTCCTGCTGGCGTGCGCGCCACTTTCCCCTCATCCCGCGCGGCCAATCGGCCGATTAAGAGGTCAAGCGCGGGGGCGATGCCCAACGGCCGCCGCGCGCCTCGGCTGTCGCCGCGATCACGTCATACGCACGTGATCGCGCGCGGTACAGAATTTGCTCCGGTGCGGGCAGAGGGCGTCATGAGCAACGTGGTCAGGATTCTGGGGTTCGACACGATGAGCTGCGGATGCGTCGTCGGCCGCTACCGCGACGTGGCGAGCACGCGCGAGGTCGTCTACGTCGAGGAAAAGGGCGCGGCCTGCGACCAGCACGGGCACCGTCGCAACCACACGCTGCAGGCGGCCCGGGCGCGCGGGCGCGTCGTCGGCCTCTCGGGCGGACTGACGGCACGCGCCTCCTGAGCGGGTTCGGGGTACAATTCCCCTTCCCGTGTCCCGACAGATCCGTCCCTACAAGACCCTGCGCGCCTCCAACCGGACGCGCCTCGACTTCTATCTTGGTGACTGCGTCGAGGTGCTGGCGTCGCTCCGCGCGGATGCGGCCAGCGTGGTCGTCACCTCGCCTCCCTACAATCTGGGCGTCCAGTACCGGACCTATCACGACGGCCGTCCCCAGGAGGAATACCTGGCGTGGACGGGCGAGTGGGCGGCCGCCGTGGCGCGGGTGCTCGAGCCGCAGGGGTCGCTGTTCCTGAACGTCGGCGCGAAGCCCACGGATCCGTGGACGGCGCTCGACGTGGCGCAGGCCGTGCGGCCCCACCTGCGGCTGCAGAACATCATCCACTGGATCAAGTCGATCGCCATCGAGAAGGAGGCGGCGGGTGCGCGCGCGCACCTGGCGGATGACCTCGCGGTCGGCCACTACAAGCCCATCAACAGCACGCGGTTCCTCCACGACTGCCACGAGTTCGTCTTCCACTTCACCCCGGGCGGCCACACGACGCTCGATCGGCAGGCCCTCGGCGTGAAGTACCAGGACCCGTCGAACATCGCGCGGTGGCAGGGCGCCGGCAGCGGACGCCGGTGCCGGGGCAACACGTGGTTCATCCCGTACGAGACGATCCAGAGCCGCGACCGGGACCGGCCGCATCCGGCCACCTTCCCGCCCCGCCTGCCGGAGTACTGCGTGAAGCTCCACGGCCGGGAGCGGACGCGGCTGGTCGTGGACCCCTTCCTCGGCCTCGGCAGCACGGCGGTCGCGGCGGCGCGGCTCGGCGTATCGTTTGCCGGCATCGAACTCGACGAGCACTACCTGCAGGAGGCGATCGCGCGCACGGAAGCGGCGATTGCGGCGCGCCCCACGGCGCGGCGGCGGCCGGCGCGCGCCTGACGCGGCCTCGTATTCCCCGAATCGCTCTTTGGGCTTGAGTCCATCTCCCTCCGAGATGTAAGCTGACCCCCGTCGAAGGGGGTCAGGTGGATCTGCGTCAACTCGAAATCATTCGCGCCATTGCCGAAACCGGGTCGTTCACGGCGGCGGGCCAGAAGCTGCACGTCTCGCAGTCGGCCATCAGCCGGCAGATCCTCCTGCTCGAGGAGGAACTCAAGGAGCCGGTGTTCCTGCGCATCGGGCGCCGGATCCGGATCACGGCGGCGGGCGAAGCGCTGCTCCAGTTGAGCCACCGCGTCTTCCAGGATCTGAAGGACACCGTCTCGGGGATCACCGACAGCCAGGAGTCGCTGCGCGGCACCATCCGGCTGCTCGGCGGCATGACGGTCTGCCTCTACGTCTTCCCGTCCCTGCTGACCGAACTGCGGCGCACCCATCCGGACGTGGACCTGAAGATCGTGGCCGGAGGCGGCGACCGCTGCATCGCACGGCTGCGCGCCGGCACCGGCGACCTCGCCCTGCTCACGCTGCCCATCGATGAACCCGACATGGTCGTGACGCCCGTGATGCAGGAGGAACTGCTGCTCGTCACCAGTCACAAGCACCCGCTCGCGCGGAAGCGCAAGATCGTGCCGCAGGACCTGGTGCGCCAGCCCTTCGTGCTGTTCGAGCCGGGCTCCAACACGCGGCGCGTGGTGGACGAGTTCTTCATGACCGCGCACATCGAGCCGAACATCGTCATGGAGACCGAGAACGTGGAGATCATCAAGGCGATGGTCCGGCACGGGCTCGGCATCAGCATCATCTCGTATCAGTCGGTCGCGCGCGAGGTGTCGAGCGGGCACCTGTTCTGCGCCCGGATCGAGGGCCGGTCGCTCATCCGCGAGACGGGCTGGGTCTACCCGAAGATGAGCCGCACGCCGCGGTCGGTGCAGGAAGTCATTCGTGCGTTCGATCGCGTCCGGCCCAAGCTGCGCCTGTCCCCGTAGCCACGGGGCCGCGGCCCATGTCGATGCGTATGGCGCATGGACCGAATGCGATCATTCTATTTTTCATCTGGACCTGTGGCCGGTAGGATCGGGGACGTTGTCTCATCCCATTCCTGTTACCCGCGAGGCTCCCATGAAGATCACCCCGGATCGTGTCATCTCCGTGCCCCTGAGCAACGAGGACTGGCAGGCGTTCGTGGCCACCGAGCGCGAGCCCGTGCAGTGGCTGAAGCAGCAGATCGCCCAGTCCATCGCCCGCACCCGCGAGGGCGCGCCGGGCGATCGCGCCGCGACGGCCTGAGGGAGCCGGCGCCCGGCGCCGCCTCTGGGACCCCCGCTTTGCTCCACACGACAACGGGCCGGCTTGCGCCGGCCCGTTGTCGTGTACAGGCGTGGTCACGGGGCGCCGCTGGCGCCCCCGACTACTGGGTGGACGGCCCCGGCAGGCGCAGCGTGTAGGATGTGCGCGACCAGACGTTCAGCCCCGGCTTGTCCTTCAGCTTGACCTCGATCCGCCGCGTCCGCTGCAGCGGGTCGGGATTGGTCGAGTAGTAGCCCAGCACGTAGTAGTCGCTCGTCTCGGCGTCGATGCGCTTGAGCGCCCGGTCGAAGTCGTTCTGGTTGACGACCGCGATGCCGCCGGTCTCGGCCGCGAGGATGCGCAGGCTGTCCTGCGTCTTGCGGATGTGCTCGCTGTACTCGGCCGCGCTCATCGATTCGTCGAGGTCCGCGCCGGCCACCAGGCCGCGCGGGTCGATGGTGTAGAGCGTGGCGTTGGCGCGGTTGGCCGTGCGCGTCAGCTCGGCCAGCTCGCGCGCGAGGTCGGCGTCGGCGAACTGGTACCCGCGGTTGAACTCGTCGCGGATCGCCGCGCCCTCTTCACGGGTCTGCCCGAACCGCCCGCCGAACACCGAGTCCTCGCCGAGCCGCGATTCGGCGAACGGGTTGAAGTCGTAGCCGTTGCTCACCCAGATCACGGCCTTGCGCCGGTTCGTGATCCGCTCGAGCTGGCGCAGGAAGTCGTAGGCCGTCTGGAAGGCCACGTGCGCGCGGTACTTCACCTCGGCCGGCCCGTCGGAGTTGTCGCTGCCCTGGATCACGTCCGAGGGACGCAGCCCGTTGCCCGTGATCTTCTTGATGGCTTCATCGAGGATCTTGCGGTCGTACGTCAGGTCGATGGCCAGCGACGACGGGCCCGTGGAGACGATGGCGAACATGTCGCCCTCGTGCACCAGGGTGCGCGAGACGCGGCGGAAGAGATCGCGGATCCGGCCCGTGTTGCGGAAGTCCAGGTGCAGGTCGTCGACCATGATCAGGAAAATCCGGCCCGCCGCATCGTTGCGCGGCCGCGACGGCGGCAGGATGATCCCTTCCTGGGCCGGCGGCGGCGGCGGTGCCTGCAGGTTGTGCACCCGGCCGCCGTGGACCAGCGTCAGCGACGCAATGTCCTGCAGCACGCCGTCTTCGTAGACCTCGAAGTCGTCACGCGTCAGATCGGCCACGAACTGGTCGCGGTCGTCGCGGACGATGACGTCGTTGGTCACGAGGTCGATCGACACGCGGAACGTGGGCGACTGGCCCTCGGCCGGCGCCGGCGGCTGCGCCTGTCCGGCCTGGGCGGACACCAGCGCGGTGGCCATGCCCACGGCGACCGCCACCCCAGCAATGAGACGAAGGGCCTGAAATCTCATGTCAGTAGTATAGGACGACTCGGGACCGCGGGAGGCCGGGACCGGGGTCCCGGTGTTACCCTGTGGTTCATGCGCATCGCGATCGGGGCGGACCATGCCGGCGTGGACCTGAAACGGGATCTGGCGGGCCTGCTCGCCCAGCAGGGCCACGAGGTGACCGACCTCGGCACCCACTCCCCCGCCGCCGTCGACTATCCCGACATCGCGGAGGCCGTGGCCACCGCCCTGCGCAACGGCCAGGCCGACCGCGGCATCCTCGTCTGCGGCAGCGGCGCGGGGGTGGCGGTGGCGGCCAACAAATTCCCCGGCATTCGCGCCGCCGTCTGCCATGACTGCTACTCCGCCCGCCAGGCCGTGGAGCACGACGATGCGAACGTCCTGTGCCTGGGGTCGCGTGTGGTTGGCCCGGCCCTGGCCCGCGAACTCGCGATCGCCTTCCTCGGGGCGAGCTTCGCGGCCGAGGAGCGGTACCTCCGCCGGCTCGCCAAGATCGACAGCATCGAGGCGCGCTTCCTCAAGGATGTGTAACCACGGGGCCGGCCGCGGCGCATCCCGGGGGGGAGGGGGCTGATGGCGCGCAGCGTCTGGGTGAAGGCCGCGCTCGCCATCGCGGCGATCGCCGTGCTCGTGATCGCCGGGCGCGAGGCCGGCGCGCTCATCCCCCGCTTCGCGTCGTGGGTGGATGCACTCGGCGTCTGGGGACCGATCGCCTTCATCACCGGCTACACGATCGCGGCGGTGCTGCTCGTCCCCGGCTCCTGGCTCACGCTCGCGGCCGGGGCGATCTTCGGCCTGGGGTGGGGCGTCCTCTACGTGATGGTCGGCGCGACCTCGGGCGCGGCCGCCGCCTTCCTGATCGGCCGCTATCTCGCGCGCGGGCTCGTGGAACGGCGCCTCGGCGCGGACGCGCGCTTTGCGGCGATCGATCGGGCGGTCGGGGCGGAGGGCGCGCGCCTCGTGCTGCTGCTGCGCCTGACGCCGGTCGTGCCCTACAGCGCGCTCAACTACGCGCTCGGCCTGACCCGCGTGCGCTTCCTCGACTACCTGGCGGGGTCGATCGGCATGCTGCCGGCGACGGTGCTGTATGTCTATACCGGGATGATCGCCGGCGACCTGGCGACGATCGCGGCCGGTGGCGCCTCGGTGGCGCGCGGCCCCGCCTACTACGCCGTGCTCGCGCTCGGGCTGGGCGCCACGCTGGGGGTCACGCTCCTCGCCACCCGCCTCGCGAGACGCGCGCTCAGTGACGCGCTGCCGTAGCCCGCGCCATCGCGGGGCGCCTCCCGGGATCCGCGGTCGCCGCTACGACGGTCCGACGATCTCCTCGCGGAGGGTGTCGTACAGGGCGTCGGCGCGGCCCATGCCGGCCATGACCTCCTCGGCCGTCACCCACGTCTCCGGGTTCAGGGCCTCCAGGCGGACGCGCCAGATCTCCTTGGTCGTCTCGTCGGCGGGGTGCGCGGCGAGCCGCGCGCTCAGCTCCGCATAGCGGCCGCGCAGGCGCGTCGCGATCCCGCGCCCGACCAGTTCATCGAGCAGGCCCGCCGTGGGCGCCGCCGGCGGCGAATCCACGTCGTGCACGAACACCGACTCCATCTCGCTGGCCACGGCGACTTCGGCCTCGCTGGCCCCCGCCAGCCACGCGTCGGGCGTCGCCGGGTCCAGATCGGTGGCCGTCTCGGCCGCCTCGGCGGACTCCACGGACTCGCCGCCAGCCGCGGCCGGCGGCGCCGGGCGGGGCTCCGGCGGATGCGGGGGACGGCGGTCGCGCGACTCATCGCGCGGGCGCGGCGGCGGCCGCTTGCGCGGCTGGCGCGGCTGCTCGACCTCGGGCTGCGCCATGGCGCCCATCTCGAGGATCTCCGACCAGTCGAAGAGGATCTCCGGGTGCGCCGATTCGATCTCGCGAATGGCCTCGTGGTCGAGCGCGGCGCGCCCCACCCGCACATCGGGCGCGCTGCGATACCAGTAGAGGACACGGGGGCGCTCGCCGGGGTAGGCGGCGTGGAGCAGGAAGGTGTTCTCGTACCCGCGTCGATCGCGGGTGAACCGAAGGTAGGGCACGGTCCCCTCCCTAACGGTGCTTCGCGGGCTTGGCCTTCGCCGCGGGTTTCTTCGGCGCCGCCTTCCGCGCGGCGGGCTTCGGGGCCGTCCTGGCCGCCGGCGTGGGCTTCGGCCTGGCCGCGGGCTTCGCCTTCGCCACGGGTTTGGCCTTGGCGGCGGGCGCCTTGGCCTTGGGCGCCGGCTTCGATGCCGGCTTCGATGCCGGCTTCGGCGCCGCCTTGGCGGGCTTCGCCGCGGCCTTGCCCGCCGGTTTGCCGCCCTCGGCCGACTTGCGCGGTTCGGGCGCCATCGCCGGCGCGTTCGCCGACCGGTGCGCAAGGGTGAACCGGACCTGATCGAAGTTCACGTGGTAGGTCCAGATCTCGGCGGGTTCGGCGCCATGCGCGGCGCAGAGGCGGCGCGCGGCGTCGAGCGCCACCGGCGGCACGTAGAGAATGAACGGGGCCTTCAGCCGGCTGAACGGCACCCACTGCGCCATGGTTTCGAGGGAATTCACCGACTCGCCGGTCTCCACCTCGATGGTGCCCTGTAATTTGCGGCTCTTCTCGGTGCTGAAGAGCACGAGATCCGGGAAGAGCTGGCCGGTGCCCACCTGTACGGGGGTGGTCTGCTCGAGGCCCACATTGATGGCCACCTCGTGCTTGCGCCGGTACTTCGCCTGCAACAGTCGAATAACGCGGTCGTGCTCGAGCTGCTCGCGCACCGGCCTGACGAGGATGGGGCTCACGCTGCCTCCGGACTCAAAACAAACCCCATAATATAGCACGCAGACCTCAACACGACGCCACAACTTGGGGTCTGCGCGTTCTTGCCGTCGATTGCCCGCATCGGCACCGCCGCCGGCGATGCCCCGCCTTCACGTTATGCTGTTAGCAACATGAACGCGCCGCTCGCCAACTCCCGCTTCCTCCGTGCCTGCCGCCGTGAACCCGTCGACGCCACCCCGCTCTGGTTCATGCGCCAGGCGGGCCGCTACATGCCCGAGTACCGCGCCCTGCGCTCGAAGCACTCGATGCTGGAGCTCTGCCGCAACCCGGCGCTCGCCACGGAAGTGACGATGCAGCCGGTCAACGCCATCGAGGTGGACGCCGCGATCCTGTTCTCGGACCTGCTGCTGCCGCTCGAGCCGATGGGCATCCCCTTCGACTTCATCAAGGGCGAGGGCCCGCAGATCGAGCGGCCCGTGCGCACGCGCGCGGACATCGATGCCGTGAAGGTCTTCGAGCCGCGCGAGGCGCTGGGGTTCACGATGGAGGCCATCCGGCTCGTCAAGCGCGAGCTCGGCGGCCGCATCCCGCTCATCGGGTTCGCGGGCGCGCCGTTCACGCTGGCCTCCTACGCGATCGAGGGCGGACACTCGAACAACTTCGCGCTCACCAAGGCGCTCATGTACGGCGACCCCGAGGGCTGGCACCGCTTCGCCGCCCGCCTCGCCGACATCGTCGCCGACTACCTGGTGGCGCAGATCGAGGCCGGCGTCGATGCCGTGCAGGTGTTCGACTCGTGGGTGGGCGCGCTCAACGCGGCCGACTACCGCGAGTTCGCGCTGCCCCATACGCAGCGCATCTTCGCCGCGCTCGAAGGGCGCGGCGTGCCGACGATCCACTTCGGTGTGGCCAGTGCGTCGATCCTGGGCGAGATGCGCGAGGCCGGCGGCGACGTGCTCGGCGCCGACTGGCGCATCACGCTGGACGAGGCCTGGGATCGGATCGGCCACGACCGCGGGATCCAGGGGAACCTCGACCCGACGCTGCTGCTCGGTCCCGAGGACCGGTTGCTGGCGGGCGTCGCGGACGTGATGCGCCGCGCCGCCGGACGTCCGGGCCACATCTTCAACCTGGGCCACGGC
The DNA here is from genome assembly GCA_030680175.1 of Vicinamibacterales bacterium. GTDB lineage: Bacteria > Acidobacteriota > Vicinamibacteria > Vicinamibacterales > UBA2999 > JAUXWO01. The sequence continues at coordinate 33,341 of JAUXWO010000030.1, read as the reverse complement.
ATCCTGCCCCCGACCAACATCGAACGCGTGCAGGCGGTCGCCCGCTTCGTGCACGCCTGGAAACCCGAGTAGCCGCCACCGTTCACCGTTCACCGTTCACCGTCCACCATGCCCTCCCCCCACGTCGTGATCATCGGCGGCGGCATCGCAGGCCTGACCACCGCCTGGGCGCTGGCGGCGCGTGGGGTGCGGCCGCTCGTGCTGGAGCGCGCGGCGCGGCCGGGCGGCGTCATCCTGACCGAGCACATCGACGGCTTCACGATCGACGGCGGGCCCGACGCGCTGCTGATCCAGAAGCCGGCCGCGCTGCAGCTCGCGCGCGAGCTGGGGCTCGGCGAGCGGTTGTTTCCGACGCTGCCGCCGCGCACCGCGTTCGTGCTGCGCGGCGGGCGTCTCGTCCGGCTGCCCGAGGCGTCGTTTCTCGGCATCCCGACGCGCATCGGCCCGTTCATCACCACCGATCTGTTCTCGTGGCCCGGCAAGATCCGCATGGGACTCGAACTGCTCGTCCCAAAGCGCCTCTCGAACGATGACGAGTCGATCGGCAGCTTCATGGGCCGCCGCTTCGGCCGCGAGGCGGTCACGTATCTGGCCGAGCCGCTGCTGGCGGGCATTCATGCGGGCGACGTGGACCGCCTGTCGATGCGCGCGCTCTTCGGCCGCCTGCTCGAGGCCGAGCACTCACACGGCAGCGTCATCCGGGCCCTGCGCTCGCTCAAGATGCCGGCGTCGCCGCACGGCGCGTTCATGTCGCTGCCGGGCGGTGTCGGCGAACTCGTCGACGCGCTCGTGGCGGCGCTCCCCGCCGGCACGATTCGCTACGGCGCGACGGCCGCGGCCGTCGAGGGCGCTGGCCCGTACCGCGTGCACCTCGAAGGCGGCGAGGCCCTCGAGGCCCGCGCCGTCGTGCTCTCGGCCCCGGCGTGGGCCACGGCGCCGCTCCTCGACGGGTTCGACGCCGGCCTCGCGGCGTTCTGCCGGTCGGTGCCCTACGCGTCGACGGCCACGGTCGCGCTCGGTTTCCGCCGCGATCAAATCGGGCACCCGATGGAGGGCTCCGGCTTCGTCGTGCCGCGCGCCGAGCGCACGGCGCTGATGGCCGGCTCGTGGATCACGTCGAAGTGGCCGATGCGGGCGCCGGAGGGGATGGCGCTCATCCGAGGCTTCCTCGGCGGCGCGGGCGACCCGTACATCCTCGACCGCTCCGACGAGGAGCTGCGGCGCGCCACGCTCGAGGAGATGACGGCGCTGCTCGACATCCGCGGCGAGCCGGTCGTCTCGCGCGTCTACCGCTGGCCGCGCGCGAGCGCGCAGCACGAGGTCGGCCATCACGCGCGCCTCGCGGCCTTCGATGCGCGGCTCACCGCGCACCCTGGCCTCTTCGCCACGGGCAGCGGCTTCCGCGGCTCGGGCATCCCCGACTGCGTCGCCGATGCGCGCAAGGTCGCCGGAGAGGTCGCGGCGTTTCTCGGGTCGGAGAGCGAATAGCGAATTGCGAATTGCGAATTGCGAATTGCCAGGATTCCATCATGCAGCCTGTTCATCTGATTGGTGTTCCCCTCGACCTCGGCGGCAACCGGCGCGGCGTGGACATGGGGCCGTCGGCGATTCGCATTGCGGGCATCCGCGAGCAGATCCGCGGCCTCGGCCTCGAGGTGACGGATCTCGGCGACATCCCCACCCCGATTCCCGAGACCAAGGGACCGGGCGACGAGCACAAGCGGTACATCGACGACATCGCCCGCGTGTGCCGCACGCTCTACGAGACCACCCGTGCGTCCCTCGACGCCGGCGCGCTCCCCATCGTCCTGGGCGGAGACCATAGCGTGGCGGCCGGGTCGGCGGCGGCGGCCGCTGCGTTTCATCGCGCGCGCGGCGAGCAGCTCGGGATCATCTGGGTGGACGCCCACGCCGACATGAACACGCCCGCGACGTCGCTGTCGGGCAACGTGCACGGCATGCCGCTCGCGGCGCTGCTCGGCACGGAGCCGGCGGAGCTGGCGGGGCTGGCCGGGTTCACGCCGGCGGTGCGGCCCGAGCACGTGGTGCTCGTCGGGATCCGGAATCTCGACGACCGCGAACGCGAGATCGTGAAGGCGGCCGGCGTGCACACCTTCACGATGAAGGACATCGACCGGCTGGGCATCGCGGAGGTGATCGAACGCGCGGTGGCGCTGGCCGGGGCCGGCACCGGGGGCATTCACGTGTCGTTCGACCTCGACGTGTGCGACCCGACGATCGCGCCCGGCGTCGGCACGCCCGTCAAGGGCGGACTCGACTACCGCGAGGCCCACATGGTGCTGGAACTGGTGAACGACTCGGGACGCCTGACGTCGCTGGACCTCGTCGAGGTGAACCCGGCGCTGGACATCCGCAACGTCACGGCGGAACTCGCGACGGAGCTCGCGCTCTCGGCGCTCGGCAAGGAGATTCTCTAGCCGGGCGGCGCCTGGATCAGGCCTTGGCGGCCTCGATCATCTCCTCGAGCATGTCCATCAACATGACGAGCGAGTAGGGCTTCTCGACGAGGCGCGTGTTGGGCCGCACGGTCTCGAGGTCCGCCGACTCCGCCCGAAGCCCCGAGAAGATGATCACCGGGACCTCCGGCGGGATCGACACCACCACCTCGCGCCCCGATCCCCGTCGCAGCCGCAGGTCGACGATGGCCGCGGCGGGCTTGCGCGTGCGGATCGCATCGAGCCCTTCGTCGGCCGTCTCGGCGGTGACGACGGTGAACTGGCGCATCTCGAGGAACTTGACCAGCGGCTGGCGAACGGAGGAGTCGTCCTCGACCACCAGGATGACGGGAGAGGCTGCGGGAATCACGGGCTGATTATGCGCCGAATCCGCCCCGGGCAGACGCGGTATTCTGCACACCCCTTTGCTATAGTCATAAGGTTTGCCCCCTGGCCGGCTCTGCCGGCCCGGGGCGTGTTCCCCACAAGGAGTCCTCATGACGATTCGCGGTATGGCTGTCTGTGTCCTCACCCTGGCGCTTGCCGGCGCCGCCGGCTCGATCGCCCACGCTCAGGAGCGCCAGCGCGCCTCCCCGCACGAGACGGTGACGGCCGAGATTGACGGCGCGACGATCAGCATCACGTACGGGCGTCCGTACATGAAGGGCCGCCAGGTCGCCGGCGGGCTCATCCCCTATGACAAGGTGTGGCGGACGGGCGCCGACGAGGCCACGACGCTCCAGACGAGCCGCGACCTGATGTTCGGGCCGGCGCATGTCTCCGCGGGTTCGGTGACGCTGTGGACGCTGGCGTCGCAGACCGGCCCCTGGAAGCTCATCCTCAACAAGCAGACGGGCCAGTGGGGCACGGCCTACGACGAGAAGCAGGACCTGTCGCGCGTCGACATGCGCGTCGAGACGCTCCCGGCCGCCGTCGAGCAGTTCACGATCGCGATCGAGAAGAACCCCGCCGGCAAGGGCGGGATGCTCGTCATGACGTGGGACACCGTCAAGATGACGGTGCCGTTCTCGGTGATGTAAGAGGGCGCGCATGCACCCCCTGCTCGCCGACACACGGCGGCTCCTCGACGACGCCGTCGCCGGGCTCGACCCGGCGGCGGCGGCCGTCCGGCCGGCTGCGGGGAAGTGGTCCGTCGCCGAGATCGTCGAGCATCTCGCGCTGGCCTACGAGGGTACCGTCAAGGGCATGGAGCGGGTGCTCGACACCGGGGTGCCCCGGGCCACGCCGCCCTCCCCCACCCAGCGCCTCTTCAAGCTGATCATCGTCAACCTCGGGTACTTCCCGACGGGCCGCGAGGCCCCGAAGCATGTCGTGCCGCAGGGCGTGACGCTCGAGGAGGCGCTGGCGCGGGCGGGGGCCGGCCTCGAACGGCTCGATCTGGTGCTCGACGCTGCCGCGGCCCGCTTTGGGTCCAGCCAGAAATTGGTTAATCACCCAATCCTCGGTGCATTCTCCGTGCAGGACTGGCGGCGGTTCCACCGCATCCACACCCGGCACCACACACGACAGGTGCGGGGGGGCAGGTCATGAATCGCGAACGCGGGATCTGAACGGGGCCCGCGTTCACGATTCATGACCTGACCCCCTCCCCCCGCTCCCCGACGCCCCCTCCCTCCCAGACTCGTCGTCCCACCGAAGCCGCCGACGATCCCGGTAATCCCTTGACTTGTCGCGGCCTGAAGCATACAAAAGCCGGAGAATTTACCCGCGCGTCACACCCTGCGGGGGGGATTCGATTCCGGGCGTCCGGTTTTTGTAGGGCCCCTCAACCCGGTGGGCCTTTACGGAGGTGGATGGTGAACTCGATGCGAGGACGACTCCGCACTTGGTGGGTCTCGTGTGTCTTTGTGCTTCTTGCCGCGCCGATCGCGTGGGCGCAGTCCGGCGGCACCGCGGCGATCACGGGCCGCGTGGTTGACGAGCAGAACTCGGTGATGCCCGGCGTGACCGTCGTCATCACCAACACGGCCACCGGGGCGACCCGTACGACCGTGACGAACGAGTCCGGCATCTACCAGATGGGCGCGCTCCCGCCTGGCAACTACAACCTGACCGCGGAGCTCTCGGGTTTCCGCTCCGCGCGCCTCGAGGGCGTGACGCTGCGCGTCGACTCGACGACACGCGGTGACCTGAGGCTCGAGGTCGGGACGCTCGCCGAGACGGTGACGGTGCAGGCGGAGACGCCGCTCGTCAACACCACGGACGGCAGCCTCGGCAACGCGCTCAGCCAGGAGCAGATCCGGCAGCTGCCGGTCGAGGCGCAGAACGTCGTGCACCTCCTCTCGCTGCAGCCCGGCACCCTCTTCATCCCGCAGACGGCCGCGCAGCTGTCGAGCACAGGGACGATCGATTCGCGCTACGGCTCGGTGAGCGGCGCGCGCGCCGACCAGCAGAACGTCACGCTCGACGGCATCGACGTGAACGACCCGCAGCTGCAGTCGGCCTTCACCTCCGCCGTGCGCATGACGCAGGAAGCCCTGCAGGAGTTCCGCGTCAGCACGAGCAACTACGGCGCGGAAGCCGGGCGGTCCAGCGGCCCGCAGGTCTCGCTCGTCACGCGCAGCGGCACCAACGCGTTCACCGGCTCGACCTACTGGACGTTCCGCCGCACGGCGACGTCGAGCAACGAGTACTTCCTGAAGCTGTCGCAGCTCGCATCGGGCCAGGAGAGCAAGGCGCCGAAACTCGACAAGGACATCTTCGGCGGCTCGTTCGGCGGCCCGGTCCGGCGCAACCGCATGTTCTTCTTCGGCAACGTCGAGATGCTGCGCGAGCAGAGCGAGACGCCCGTCGTCCGAGCGGTCCCCTCGAACTCGTTCCGTGACGGCGTGCTGATGTACCGCTGCGCGAGCGCGGCGGCCTGCCCCGGCGGCAGCGTCCAGGGCCTCAGCACGAGCCACGCCGTGCCATCGGGCTGGTATGGCCTGTCGCCGGCGCAGATCGCGGCCCTCGACCCGCTGGGCATCGGCCCGAGCATCGCGGCGTCGAACTACTTCAAGGGCTACCCCTCGCCGAACAGCCCCGGACTCGACGGCCAGAACATCATGGACTTCCGGTTCGCGGCGCCGATCGAGAACGAGTTCTACACCTACATCGGCCGCCTCGACTTCAAGGCGTCGGACAGCCACCAGTTCTTCGGGCGCTTCAACCTGCAGGACGACACCATCGCCGGCGCGCCGCAGTTCCCCGGTGGGGACCCGCGCAGTTCGACCGTGTTCAACAACTTCGGCTTCGCCGTCGGGCACGACGCGGTGCTCAGCGCGAGCATGATCAACAGCTTCCGCTATGGCCTGACCCGCATCGACACCGGCAACATCGGCCAGACGAAGGGCGACTACACCATCTTCCGGTTCATCGATCCGTTCGATGCGGCGGGCGCCACGTTCACCAACACGCGCGAAACGCCCACCCACAACATCGTCAACGACCTGACGTGGCTGCGGGGGACGCACTCGATCAAGCTCGGCACGAACCTGCGCTTCACGCGCATTCCGAGCACGCGTGACAGCGGGTCCTACCTGAGCGCCACCGTCAACCCGTCGTGGGTGGCGGGCGTCGGGCGGAACAACATGCCGGGCAGCGCCAACTGCACGTCGCCGGCCTGCCTCGCGGTCCCGGCGGTCGCCGGCGCCGGCGCGGCCGGCTACGCCGACGCGTGGCTCAACATCCTGGGGGTGCTGTCGCAGTCCACGCTGCGCGCCAACTACGACCGCGAGGGCAACCTGATCCCGATCGGCACGCCCATTGAGCGCCGCTACGCGGCCGACGAGTACGAGATCTACCTGCAGGATTCCTGGCAGGTGGGCCGCACCTTCACCGTCACGGCCGGGGTCCGCTACGGGCTGTACTCCCCGCCCTACGAGGTCAATGGCCTCCAGGTGGCGCCGAACGTCAGCATGGGCGAGTGGTTCAAGCAGCGCGGCGAGAACGCGGCCCGCGGCATCCCGGACAACGCGTCCACCCCGGTCGTCCAGTTCGACCTCGCCGGCCCGAAGAACAACCGGCGCGGCTTCTACGACTGGGACAAGAACAACATCGCGCCGCGCGTCTCGTTTGCGTGGACGCCGCAGGCCGAGGAAGGCATCCTCGGCGCCATCGCCGGCGGCGGCCGCCTCGTCGTCCGCGGCGGCTACTCGAAGGTCTTCGACCGCCTCGGCCAGGGGCTGGCGACCAACTTCGACTCGGGCTTCGCCTTCGGCATGTCCACGACGATCAGCAGCCCGTTCGGTGGCCCGTACGAGACCAATCCGGCCGTGCGCTTCACCGAGCTCGGCCGCATGCCGCCGACGGTCCCGACGGCGCCCGCGGGCGGCTTCCCGCAGACGCCGCCGCTCGAGGCCGGCATCATCACGTCGAGCGTCGACGACACCATCACGACGCCGTCGGCGCACATGGCGAGCTTCGTGCTGTCGCGTGAGTTCGGCCGCGACTACAGCATCGAGGCGGGCTACGTCGGCCGCTTCGGCCGCGACCTCCTCGTGCGCCGCGACCTCGCGATGCCGATGAACCTGGTCGACACCGCGTCGGGCATGGACTACTTCACGGCGGCGCAGACCATCATCCGCGCCACGCAGGCCGCCGGCGGCGACTTCAGGCAGGTGGCGCCGATGCCGTACTGGGAGAACATGTTCCCGGGTGCGGCCGGGGCAGGCGGGCGCGGGTTGACCGCCACGCAGGAGATCGCGCGCCGTTTCGAACTGGACGGCCCTGACTACATCACCTCGCTCTGGCTGATGGACCAGCTCTGCGTGCCGTCGTGCAGCAAGTTCGGCCCCTATGCCTACTTCAACCGCCAGTACGACTCGCTGGCCGCGTTGAGCTCCATCGGGCGCTCGAACTACCACTCCCTGCAGGTGTCGCTGCGCAAGCGCTTCAGCCAGGGCTTCCAGTACGACGTCAACTACACCCTGTCGCAGTCGAAGGATCTCGGCTCGCAGGTGGAGCGCGGCAGCGCGTTCGGCAACTTCGCCGCCGGCGGCTACAGCGGCTTCCTGGTCAACTCCTGGGATCCCGACTCCAACTACGGCAACTCGGACTTCGACGTCCGCCACCAGGTGAACCTCAACTGGATCGCCGACCTGCCGTTCGGCCAGGACCGCCGCTTCGGCAGCGGGGCCTCGAACGCCGTGAATACGATCATCGGCGACTGGTCGCTGGCCGGCCTGATGCGCTGGACGAGCGGCTTCCCGTTCAACGTCTACAACTGCCGCTCCTGCTGGGCCACGAACTGGAACCTGCAGGGGAACGCCATGCTGGTGGACCCGAACCGCCTGCCGGCGACCGCGACGACGCGCGACGTGGTGGACGGCCGTCCGAGCCCGTTTGCCGACCCCACCGATGCCCTCACCTACTTCCGCAACGCCCTGCCGGGCGAGGTGGGCATCCGCAACGTGCTGCGCGGCGACGGGTACTTCGTCATCGACGCCAGCCTGAGCAAGGGCATCCGCCTGCCCTGGGCCAACCAGCGCCTCCGCATCCGCTGGGATGTCTTCAACGTGACCAACACGGCCCGCTTCAACGTGGCCGGCATCACGATGTTCCCCGACCGCGCCGGGTTCGGGCGCTACGAGCAGACGATGGCGACGTGCGACGGCCAGGCCGGCCGCTGCATGCAGTTCGCCCTGCGCTACGAATTCTAACGGCTGTCGGCTGTCAGCTTTCAGCTGTCGGCTGTCGGCTTTCGGCACACAGGGGCCGCCGTCGGGGAAACCCGGCGGCGGCCCTTTCTCTTGCGACGCCGCGTACGGACAAACACGAAGGACACGAAGGCCACGAAGGCGAACAGGCTTGGAAGATCACGTCAGGTCCACATCGGAACCGGATCCCTGAATTGAGATGTTTCGTGCGTTCTTCGTGGCCTTCGTGTCCTTCGTGTTTGTGCGTCCCCGGCGTTCTACGGCTCCAGGCGGATGACGCCGGCCCGCAGCGCGAACCGCACGAGCTCGGTGCGGTTGTGGACGTCGAGCTTGCGCATCAGGTGCTCGCGATGCGTCATCGCGGTCTTCACGCTGATGTCCAGCACACCGGCCACCTCCTTGTTGCTGCGGCCTTCGGCGACGAGCTTCAGGATCTGCTTCTCGCGGTCCGTCAGCGACTCGTAGCCCTGCGCGGCCTCGCCCGCCGGCGGCGCGTCGGGATCGCCCATCGCCGATCGCGCCACGTCCGGGTCGAGCACCAGCCCGCCGCGCGCCGCAGACCGGATCGCCCCGACCAGCGCCGCGCCGGCCATCCGCTTCAGCAGGTAGCCGGCAACGCCCGCCTTCAGGAATCGCCGGACGTACTCAGGATCCTCGTGCTGCGTGAGCACGAGCACCCGCACCTCCGGCTGGGCGCGGCGGATGGCGAGCGTCGCTTCCAGCCCGCCGAGGCCCGGCATGGCGACATCCATCACCACCACGTGCGGCGCAAGCGCCGCGCACTTCGCGATCCCCTCCTCGCCGCTCGACGCCTCGCCCACCACCTCGAGATCCGGGGCGGCCGCCAGCAGCGCGCGCAGGCCCTCGCGCAGGACCGTATGGTCGTCGACGAGCAGGACACGAATCGGCGCCATCAGATCATCTCCTCGACCCCGTGGGTGCGCGGCACCGACACGACAATGCGGGCGCCGTGGCCCGGCGTGGAATCCACCTCGCACCGCCCCCCCAGCAGTTCAACCCGCTCCCGAAGGCCCAGCAGCCCCAGCCCCCGCCCGCCCGGCGCCGGCGCCCCAACGCTGGCCGGATCGAACCCGATGCCGTCGTCCTCGATCTCGATGAGGAGCCCGCTGGCGTCCGCCGAAAGCTGCACGAGCACGTGCTCGGCGTGCGCGTGGCGCTCGATGTTGGTGAGCGCCTCCTGCACGACGCGGAACAGGGCCGTCTCCACCTCGGGCGGCAGCCGTTCGGCCAGGCCGTCCACCTCGAGCCGGACGGCGACGGAGCTGCGGGCGAACCGGTGCGACACCAGCCACCGGATCGCCGGCACGAGTCCGAGGTCGTCGAGCACGGACGGCCGCAGATCGTAGATCACGCGGTGCAGGTCGGCGAGCGAGGCATCGACGAGCGCCTTCACCGACAGGAGCCGGTCGCGCGCGGGGCCGGGCGCCAGATCCGCGACGGCGGCCTCGGCGCTCACGGAGAGGGCGGCCAGCGACTGGCAGGTGTCGTCGTGGAGTTCACGGGCCAGGCGCCGCCGCTCATCTTCCTGGGCCGAGATGACCCGTCGCAGGACCTGCGCCCGCCACAGATCGCGCTCGTTGAGACGCCGGCACGCCTGATCGAGCTCGCGCGTGCGGTCGGCCACGCGCTGCTCGAGTTCCTCGTGATGGCGCGCGATGGTCTGGAGCGACGCGTGCAGCGTCTCGCGCAGGTGCTCCAGCCCGAGCCCCAGGCGTCCGACTTCATCGTCGGGGAGGATGGGCACGGGGGTCGTGAGGTCGCCCGAGCGCATGCGCTCGGCCGCCGCCGTGAGCAGCAGCACCGGCTGGCGCACGCTCCACGCCGTCCCCCACGCAAAGAGCGCCCCGAGCGCCACGAGGACGGGCACCAGCCAGAGGAGCGTATTGCGGATGGTGGTGAGCGTGGCCTCGGTGCCCGCGGCCTCGGCACCGATCGTCACGCCCCAGGGCAGGAGCGCCAGCGGCGCCGCGAGGGCGCCGGCGGCAAACGGCGGCGACGACAGTGCCGCGCCCGAGGCCCCGACGATCTCGCGCACACCGCGCGCCTCGCGAGACACGCGCGCCACGGCGACGGCCGCAGGCACCCCGAACCGATCGCGCAGCGGTACCAGGACCGCCACCACATCCCCGTCGCCGGGGGCCCGCACCACGGGCTGGCCATGGGCCAGCACGTCGTGGACCTCCCCTGCCGTCAGGCCGGGGACGGGGGAACTCGTCGGCTCGCTGGCGTACACGCGCCCGTCGCTGCCCACCACCGCGAGCGCCTGCACGATCTGCATCCGCGGCAGGAGCGGCCGCAGCATCGCCGGGACCGCCGCGCCGTCCTCGACCCGGAAGTCGAGCGCGCCCGAGAGGCGTTGGACCTGCGACAGATCGGCGGCAAGGCCGCGATCGAGCGCTGACGCCACGAGCCGGGCCACCTGCCCGCGCTGCTCGCGCGTCTGGCGCCGCACCTCGGTGACGCTGAGCCAGCCCGTGCCTGCGATGAGCAGCAGCGACACGACCCACCCGGCGCCCTGCAGCAGCAGCACCCGCGCCTGGATCGAATGCCGATTCATCGCCACCGCACTCCCCCCGGATGCCTCGGCACCCTGAGCACCCCGGCACCTTGGGCACCTTGGGCACCTCGGGCACCCTGGGCACCTCGGGCACCCTGGGCACCTCGGGCACCTCGGGCACCTCGGGCACCTTGGGCACCTCGGGCACCCTGGGCACCTCGGGCACCTCGGGCACCTTGGGCACCTCGGGCACCTTGGGCACCCTGGGCACCTTGGGCACCCTGGGCACCTAGGGCACCTCGGGCACCTCGGGCACCTTGGGCACCCTGGGCACCCTGGGCACCCTGGGCACCCTGGGCACCCTGGGCACCCTGGGCACCCTGGGCACCCTGGGCACCTTGGCCCCCCCGGCACCTATCTCTTGCGCCCCTCCAACTCCAACGGGTGCTCGTGCTTCATCCGCGCCTCGCTGATCTGGCCCGTGAAGATCGTCTTGTCGAACGGGAAGACGTCGGGGTTGAGATGCGCGTTGTAGATGTGCCAGACGATGATGGTGAGAAACGCCAGCAGGCCCTCCCCGCTGTGCGCGGCCTTCGCGGCCGGAATCACCTGCCCCGGCAGCCAGCGCGCGACCTCGATCGGGTAGATCAGCACGAGGCCGGTGAGGATCACGATGAGGCTACCCATGATCATCCCCCAGTACTCGAACTTCTGGCGGTAATCGAAGCGGCCAAACCGTGCCTGCTCGTTCGACAGGCCGAGGTAGTAGCGCAGCGTCGTCATCGCATCGACGAAGTCCTGGCGGTTGACGACCAGCGTGAGCGTCATGCGGCCCGACACCGCACCCGCGATCACGACCACGAGGTGGACGGCCGTGACGATGGTGAAGAGGATGCCGGCGACCCGGTGCACCCAGCGCACGGCGCTGATGCCTCCGAGCGCGTTGATGATGGCGGCCGCCCAGTCGGCCTGGAAGTACTTCTGCGGCAGGCCCGTGACGCACAGCGTCGTGAACAGGATCATCACGACGAAGTGCTCGACACGCTGCCGGGTCGAGAAGCGCTGCAGCATGGTCGTCATCGGTTCACCACCACCCGCCAGACGTGCAGCAGGATTTGCAGGAGGAGTCCGCCGATGATGAATGGGATGAGCACCCAGTACACCCACTGCACGGCGTAGACGAGCGGGGCATGCGTCCAGCTCGGCTCCCAGTGCGAGAGCCAGGCGTCGGGGAAGCTGTCGGTGGCCCCCGGATGGCAGCTCCGGCAGGTGTTGGCGAGGTTGGCCCGCATCACCGCGGCCTGCTCCCCGGAGGCGCGCGGGATGTCGTGCACGCCGTGGCAGTCGGTGCAGAGCGCGCTCATCGTCCGGCCGTCGCCCTTGGTCGCGTCGAGCGAGGCCGTCATGCCGTGGAACTCGGTGAGGTACGTGCGGTGGACGGCCGTGGAGAGTCCGTACTTCTCCATCAGCGCCGCGTCACCGTGACACGAGCCGCACAGATCCGGCGACCGCGTGCGCCAGTTGCCGGACGTCGCGCCTTCGATGGCGTGCGACTCGTGACAGTCGGTGCACACCGGCACGTCGGTGTTGGCGTGATCGGCGAGCGCCTGGCCGTGCGCGCTCGTCGCATACTGCGCGCTCACCCCCGCGTGGCACTGCCCGCACGTCAGCGAAATGCGGGACCTCGGCTCGCCCGGCGGCCGGATGTCATGCGACCCGTGGCAGTCGACGCAGGTCGGCGCGTTGACGTCGCCGCGCGAGAGCGCCGCGGCATGCGCGCTGTCGAGCGTGCGGGTGTAGTTGTTGAAGTGGCACTGCTTGCAGGCTTCGTACGACGCCACGCGGAACTCGCGCCGCGTCCGGGCAGACAGGGCCGGGTGGGGGAATTCGTCCATGCCGGTGTGGCAGTCGAGGCACGACTGCCGGCCGCCGTGCACCGACGTCATGAAGCCCTCACGCGCGACCGTGAGCGACAGCGTCTCGCCGCTCGGCAGCGTGAGCTCGAGGCTCGGATCTTCGTGGCACGAAAGACAGGTCTCGATGATGTCCGCGGGGTCGCCCGCGGCGGGGGCCTGCGCCGCGAGTGCGGCGAGGAGTATGAGTGCGGCCGCGCCCATGAGGCGCCTCCTGACGTAGAGCGGGTGCGCGGGGACGGTCGGGGACGGGGACCTTCAGAGCACTACCTGAGACCAAGCAAAGGCACGGCCAGCGCGCGCACGGCCGTTTCCGGCGTCGATACGGCCATCGACGCGTGGCACCGCCGGATTGTCGGCGGTTCACGCCCGGCACGCCGCCTGTGAACTCCGGGGGCCGCGAATCCGTCCCTTGCACCAATGACCGAGTTCCTGCACGACCTCAAGATCGGCGTCCGCCAGCTGGCGCGGCGTCCCGGCTTCACCGTCGCGGCGCTCGCCTCGCTGGCGCTGGGCATCGGGCTCACGACCACGCTCTTCAGCGTGGTGAACGCGGTGCTCCTCAGGCAGACGCCGATCGCCGAGCCCCACCGGCTGGCCGAGGTCTACACGAGCGCGTCGGTTGACTTCCCGGCGCTCACGACCTCCTACCCGGATTTCCTCGCCATCCAGGCGGAGGTCCCCGCGTTCCGCGCCCTGGCCGCGCATGCGTACGTCCGCGGGGTGCTCTCCACCGGCGGGCGTCCCCTGCTTGTGACCGGCGAAGCGGTGACGGCCAACTACTTCGACGCGCTCGGCCTGCGCCCGCCGCTCGGCCGTGGCTTCGTCGCCGACGAGAACCGCACGCCCGGCGCGGCGCCGGTCGTGGTCGTCAGCCACGGCCTCTGGCAGCGCCAGCTCGGGGGCCGGCCCGAGGTCGTCGGCGCCACCATCACCGTGTCCGGCCTCCCCTACACGGTGGTGGGCGTCGCGCCTGCCAACTTCCCCGGGACCCTGCCGGGCGTGCCGGCGGACTTCTGGGTGCCGGTGATGATGGCCGACCGCCTGTCGTTCTCGGGCGTGCAGTGGATGCGCGGCACCTCCACCGAGGCGTCGCGCGTGGATCAGCGCGGCACGCGGTGGCTGTTCGTGAAGGGCCGGCTCGCCGAGGGCGCCTCGATCGAGGATGCGCGGGCGCAGGTGGCGACGGTGTTCGCGCGGCTGGCCCGCGACTTCCCGGATACCAACGAGAACGTGGTCGCGACCGTGCTCGACGCGACGAGCATCCGCTTCCACCCCATGCTGGACGGCTACGTGAAGGCCGCGAGCGCGGGCCTGCTGGCCGCGGCGGGCCTGGTGCTGCTCATCGCCTGCGCGAACGTGGCCAGCCTGCTGCTGGCCCGCGCCACGGCGCGCCGCCGCGAGCTGGCGATCCGCGCGGCCATCGGGGCGGGGCGCGGGCGCCTGATCCGGCAGCTCCTCAGCGAGAGCCTCGTGCTCGCGACGGCGGGCGGAGCGCTCGGCACGCTGCTGGCGTGGTGGGCGGTCAGTGCCCTGCAGGGCGTGGGCACCGACGTCCTGCCGATGCGTGTCGACTTCGACCTGTCGCTCGACGCCACGGTCCTGGCCTTCTCGGTGGCCGTCTCTGTGGTGACCGCGCTCGTCTTCGGGCTGGCTCCCGCGTGGTCGGCGTCGAAGCCGGAGCTCGTCCCGGCCCTGAAGGACACGCTCGAAGGCAGCGGCGCGGGCCGGCGCCGGTTCACGATGCGCGAGGGCCTCGTCATCGGCCAGCTCGCGCTCTCGCTGGTGCTCCTCGTCGCCGGGGCCCTGCTTGGACGCGGGTTGCTGGCGGCGCGGGGCACGGACCTCGGCTTCGACCCGGCGCCGATCTCCGCCCTCGGCTTCAACCTCCAGATGAACGGGTACGACGAGGACGCCGCGATGGCATTCCGGGAGCGGGCCCTCCGGACGGTCCAGGCCCTGCCCGGCGTGGAGGCCGTGTCGGTGACCTCGCGCCTGCCGCTCTCGCCCGACATCAACATGACGGGCATCTCGATTCGCGGGCACCACGCGCCGGGCGTCGATCCGCCGCCGATCGACTCCGTGCGCGTCGGCGCCGACTACTTCACCGTTGTGGGTGTGCCCATCGTCGAGGGCCGCGCCTTCACCCCGCAGGAAGTCGCCGAAGAGCGCGACGTCGCGATCGTCAACGAGACGATGGCGCGCCGCTACTGGCCCGGCCGCTCCGCGGTGGGTGAGGTCATCTATCCGGGCGGCTTCGAGCGTCCGGCCGTGGAGATCGTCGGCGTGGCCCGGGATCACAAGGTGCGGTCGGTTGGCGAGGACCCGCGCGAGTACGTCCACTTCCCGGCACCGCGCTCGCGCACGGTCGGCCTCGTCGTCCGCACGGCGGCTCCAGCATCCACCGCGCTGCCGATGGTGCGTGATGCGCTGTGGGCGCTCGAGCCCGACATCGTCTTCACCGAGGACGGCCCGGCGGCGGAGGTGGCGGCGCTCACGATGGCACCGACGCGGATTGGGGCCATGGTGATTGGCGCGTTCGGTGCGCTGGCGCTGGTGCTGGCCGCGATGGGGCTCTACGGCGTGATCGCCTACTCGGTGAGCCTGCGGACGCGCGAGGTGGGCATCCGCATGGCGCTCGGCGCGGAACGCGGCCAGGTGCTGCGGCTCGTCCTCCGGCAGGGCGGCACGCTCGCGCTCGCCGGCATCGGCATCGGCGTGGTGGCCTCGCTCGGCGTCGGCCAGGTCATCGGGAGCCTGCTCTACGGCGTCAGCGGCGTCGATGCGCTGGCGTATGGCGCGGCCGCGGGCGTGCTGCTGCTGGTGGCGCTGGCCGCGAACCTGGGGCCGGCGCTCACGGCGTCACGCGTGAACCCGATCCGGGCGCTCCGCGCCGACTGACGGCGCTCGCGCTACGTCCGGCCCCAGACCTCCGCGAACGGCCGCGTGTCGCACACGATGCGCACGCGGGCGATGCGGGCCTCGCGCACCTGGAACCACGCGGCGACGAGCGTCACGTCGCCGCGGACGGTTTCGATCTCGTAGAACAGCGCCACGTCGCCGTCGTCGACGAAGACCCGCTTCACCTCGAACCGCGTGGCGAAGCCGCGGAGCTTCTTCACCGCCTCGATGTACGCGTCGGGATCATCGAACACGTCGAACCACCCGACAAACGAGAAGCCCTCGTCGGCGAGGCACTGCCGCGCCGACGCGTAGTCCTCCCGCTGCAGTGCCGCATAGAAGGTAGAGATGACGTCCATTGGCAGGAGGCAGGGGAAAAGGCGAACAGCGAAAAGCGAATGGCGAATGGCGTTGTCTTGGTGGGCCGGGAGGGGATCGAACCCTCGACCACATGATTAAAAGTCACGTGCTCTACCACTGAGCTACCGGCCCGAGCGAACGATTGTACCAGCGCGCCGAGAATTCCACACCGGCGGCGCCTGATCTAAGAAGGCGTTCGGCGCACAGCGCGCGGCGTCTGCGGCTCGGCGAAGGGGTTCTCGATCATGAGGCCGGCGATCGCCTGACCCGCATTGAGGTCTTCCGACAGCACCCGCTCTGCCCCGCTCCTGCGCGCCACGGCCACGATCAGCGCGTCCCAGAATCCAATCCTGGCTTCGTCCTCGATGCGAAATGCCGCGGACAGGTCTGCCGGCGTGAGGCCGTCCGCGCACCACGGCGCGTACACGTCAACGACGGCCCGTGCGTCGGTCCGGGAGAGGGGCGTCCGGATCTTGCACGTCGCGTTGACGTAGAACTCCTGCAGGACCTGCGTGCTCAGGACTCCGCGTCGCTCCTCCCAGAGCGAGCGCAGGCGCTCTCTCGCGATCTGCTGCTTGAGCCCGGCATCCCTGTCGTGGGCGTAGATCAGGATGTTCGTGTCGACGAACGTCTTACCGCTCATGCCACTCGTCGCGCGTCGCGGCAATCCGGCCGCCCATGGGGAATCCGGGCTCCATCAGGTCCAGCGCCTGGCGCTGTGCCTGCTCGTACAGATCGTTCTCCCTCACCAAGTTCTCGATCTGCTCGGCCAGCAGGCCGCTGATGGACGTGTCGCGGCGGGCCGCCAGCACCTTGGCCTTCCTCAGGGTGCGACGGTCGAGCTTGACCGTGATGTTCTGCTTGACGGTGTCTGGATGCTCCATACGTGCAGCACGTATTTTACGTGCTGCCGCGATGCCTGTCAAAAGCCAGGACCACGCAAGGGATCCCTCGTTCATGCGCTGATCCGGACTAGTCGCCGTTCGCCAGCAAGGCCCGCGTTGCCGCGTGGCGCGGGCGCTCGAGCACGTCTGCCGGGGTACCCTCCTCTACCACTTCCCCGTCCGCGAGGATCAGGACGCGGTCCGCGCACGCGCGGACGAAGTCGTCGTCGTGCGACGTCATGAGCAGCGCGCGGCCCGACGCGGCCAGGGTGCGGAGCGTCCGGCCCAGGTCCCCGCGGCGCGCGGGATCCAGCGAGGCCGTCGGCTCGTCGAGCAGCAGCACGGGCGGATCCATCGCGAGCGCCCGGGCGATGGCCACGCGCTGCGCCTCGCCGCCGGACAGCTCCCGTGGCAGCGCCCTCGCGCGGGCGCCGACGCCGAGTTCGTCGAGCAGCGCCTGGGCGCGGGCCTCGGCCGCCGGCCGCGCCTCGCGCTGCACGTGCACCAGCGCCAGCGCGACGTTCTCGATCGCCGTGTAGTGCTCGAAGAGATGGTGGAACTGGAACACCATCCCCACCTTCCGGTGCACGGCCGGCGGCGCCGCCCGCCCCGCCCCGAGGGTCACATCGTCGACACGGATCTCGCCTGCCTCGAAGGGCTCGAGCCCGGCCAGCGCCCGCAGCACCGTCGTCTTGCCGGCCCCCGAGAGCCCCATGAGCGCCACGACCTCGCCGCGCGTGACGGCGCAGGAGACGCCCCGCAGCACGTCGGCGCCGCCGCGCCTCGCCCGCAGGCCGTCCACCCTCAAGAGGGCGCTCATGACGCGGTGGGCGCCTTCCACTGCCCCTCGAGCCGCCGTGCCACGTGGGCGATCGGCAGCGACATCATCAGGTAGAGCGCCGCGCACAAGGCGCCTGGGATCGCCCAGCTCCCGATGTTGGCGGCGAAGATCTGCGTCTGCTTGGTGAGTTCGACGACGGTGAGGACCGAGACGAGCGACGAGTCCTTGAGCAGGGCGACGAAGTCGTTGGTCATCGGCGCAAGCGAGAACCGGAACGCCTGCGGCGCGCGCACCAGGCTGAAGATCTGCCGCTCCGAGAAGCCGAGCGTGCGGGCCGCGTCGAGCTGCCCCTTCGGGACGGCCTCGAGCGAGGCGCGGTAGATCTCGGCCTCGTAGGCGGCGTAGTTCAGGCCCAGGCCGAGGAGCGCCGCGACGAACGCGGGCAGCCGCACGAACGACGAGACGCCGTAGTAGAGGACGAAGAGCTGCAGCAGCACGGGGGTGCCGCGGATTACCTCGATGTAGATGGTGCACACCGCTCGGGTGACCCGGTCGCCGTAGACGCGGCCCACCGCGAGGGCCACCCCGAGGCCGACCGCCAGCACCATCGCCAGGCACGACAGGACCAGCGTGAGGACCGCCGCACGCAGCAGCGACGGTAGGTAGCGGAGCGTGGCCTCCCAGCGCGTCGGCAGCTGCACCGACTCCGCGTCGAGCAAGGTGTCGGCGCCGGCCAGCACCCGCGCGAAGAGCACGGGCTGATCCTCGTTCCAGATGTTCCAGCGCCGGTAGATCGCCTCGAGGCGGCCGTCCTGCATCGCCGCGCGGAGCACCTGGTTGACCTCGTCGCGCAGGGCGACGTTCCCCGGGGCCGTGATGATGATGTAGTAGCCGACCTCGACCGCCTCGGGATGGGTGACGAGGCCCTCGTGGCGCCGCATCGCGCGCTCGGCGAGCACGTGGTCCAGCAGCACCGCGTCCACCCGCCCGATCGCCAGATCGCTGTACGGATGCACGTCATCGTCGTACGACACGGCCTCGATCCCGTGCGTGCGCCCGGCCTCGAGGAGGAGGTCGTAGGCGATGGTGCCGGCCAGCGTGGCCACGCGGCGGCCGCCGAGGTCGGCGAGGGTGCGGTAGGTGCCGCGGTCGGCGGCGCGCACGGTGAGGACTTCGCGGAACTGGTAGTACGGCACGCTGGCGGCCACCATCCCCCGGCGCGCGGGCGTGTCCTCGATGCCGCTCATGCCGATGTCGAAGTCGCCGCGCAGGGCGGACTGGTCGAGGGAGGCGAAGGCGATCTGGACGAACTGCGGCCGCCGGCCGAGATCGCCGGCGACGAGCTCGGCAACCTCGACGTCGAAGCCGGCGAGCCGGGTGGGATCGTTCGGGTCGGCCTCGACAAACGGCGCGCCGCCCTCGGCATCGCCCCCCCAGCGGAGGACGGGTTCCTGGGCCGCGAGGCCCACGGAGACGAGGACCGGCAGGGCCAGCGCGATCAGGCGTCGCCCTGCCGGTCTCACCAGGCTAGGCTCCCATCTTCGCCTTGAGTTCCCCGTCGATCGCGTCGAGGAACTCTTCGGTCGTCAGATACGGGTGATCCGGCCGGATCAGGATGGCCAGGTCCTTCGTCATGCGGCCCGACTCGATGACGTCCACGCAGGCCTTCTCGAGCGTCTCGGCGAACCGGACCACGTCCGGTGTCGCGTCGAACTGGCCGCGGTAGATCAGGCCGCGCGTCCACGCGTAGATCGACGCCACCGGGTTGGTCGAGGTCGGCTTGCCCTGCTGGTGCATACGGTAGTGGCGCGTCACCGTGCCGTGTGCGGCCTCGGCCTCCACCGTCTTGCCGTCGGGCGACATCAGCACCGACGTCATCAGCCCGAGCGACCCGTAGCCCTGCGCCACCGTGTCGGACTGCACGTCGCCGTCGTAGTTCTTGCAGGCCCAGAGGTACCCGCCGTTCCACTTCAGGTTGGCGGCCACCATGTCGTCGATCAGCCGGTGCTCGTAGGTCAGGCCCGCGGCCTCGAACTTCGCCTGGAACTCCGCCTCGAACACGCGCTGGAAGGTGTTCTTGAAGGCGCCGTCGTACACCTTCATGATCGTGTTCTTCGTCGACATGTAGACCGGGTAGTTGCGGCCGAGCGCATAGGTGAAGCAGGCGCGCGCGAAGCCCTCGATCGAGGCGTCGAGGTTGAACATCCCCATCGCCACGCCGCTGCCCTTGGTCTTGATGATCTCGCGGCTGATCGCCTCGCCGCCGCCCTCGGGCGTCCAGCTGATCGTCAGCGTCCCGGCGCCGGGGAACTGGAAGTCCTGCGCGCGGTACTGGTCCCCGAACCCGTGGCGGGCAACGACGACCGGCTTGTCCCAGTGGGGCACGAGGCGCGGCACGTTCTTGCAGACGATGGGCTCGCGGAAGATCGTGCCGTCGAGGATGTTGCGGATGGTGCCGTTCGGCGACCGCCACATCTGCTTCAGCCCGAACTCCTTGACGCGCGCCTCATCCGGCGTGATGGTGGCGCACTTGACGGCCACGCCGTACTTCTTGGTCGCCTCGGCCGAGTCGATCGTGATCTGGTCGTCGGTCTTGTCGCGGGCCTCGATGCCGAGGTCGAAGTACTTCAGGTCGATGTCGAGGTACGGCAGGATGAGCTGCTCGCGGATCTTCTGCCAGATGATCCGCGTCATTTCGTCCCCGTCCATCTCGACAACGGGGTTCTTCACCTTGATCTTTGCCACGAGTGCTCCTACAGGGCTGCCGGCGCGCCATCTCCGGCAGCCGTGAAACGGGCGCGCCGGGCGTCAACCGAGGTTCGGGGTCGCAGGGTAAACGCTGAATTATACCCGGCCGTGGGACGAACGGGGGC
The DNA here is from genome assembly GCA_030680175.1 of Vicinamibacterales bacterium. Lineage (GTDB taxonomy): Bacteria > Acidobacteriota > Vicinamibacteria > Vicinamibacterales > UBA2999 > JAUXWO01. Next base: position 12,998 of record JAUXWO010000030.1, on the reverse strand, counting down.
AGTCGACGTATGATGGCCGCGCATGTCCTCATTCTGGAAGAGCTTCGGACCCGGCCTGCTGTGGGCCGGCACGGCCATTGGCGTCTCGCACCTCGTACAGTCCACGCGCGCGGGCGCCGACATGGGCTTCGGGCTGGCGGGGGTGATCATCCTCGCGCTGGTGCTGAAGTACCCGTTCTTCGAGTTCGGGCCGCGCTATGCCGCGGCCACGGGCACGAGCCTCATCGAGGGCTACCGGCGGTCGGGACGCTGGGCGCTCTACCTCTACTTCGCCAGCGTCCTGAGCACGGTCGTCTTCACCCAGGCGGCGATCCTGATGTTCTGCTCGTACCTGTTCCAGAACGCGTTCGGGCTCGAGTGGCCCGTGCCGACGGCGGCGCTCGTCCTCTACGGCATCGGCGGATCGATCCTGTGGTTCGGGCGCTTCAAGCTGCTCGACCTCGCCATCAAGGCGATGCTCCTCACGTTGACGATCGGGACGCTGGTGACGGCGGCCCTCGTCCTGCCCCGCGCGGATTTCTCGACGTTCAGCCTCGCGTGGCCGAGCACGGATCTCGTGAGCTTCGCGTTCCTGCTGGCGCTGATGGGCTGGATGCCGTCCGACATCCCCACCGCCGTCTACAACTCGCTCTGGACGCTGGCCAAGGACAAGTCGTCGAACGTGCGGACGAGCGTGGCGCACGCGCAGCTCGACTTCAACATCGGCTACATCGGCACGAGCATCCTGGCCTTCGTCTTCGTCACGCTCGGCGCGGCCGTGATGTACGGCGCGGGCGAGTCGTTCAGCCCCGACGGCGCGGTCTTCTCCACCCAGCTCGTGGCCATCTACGCGCGCACGCTCGGGCCGACGTTCGGCGCCGTGATGATGATCACGGCGCTGGCGACGATGTTCTCGACGGCGCTGACGGTGATGGACGGCTACCCGCGCGTGCTGGACCGCACGATCGCGCTGGTCTTCCGCGACGACCCGGCGCTGATGGCCGGCTACGTGCCGGGCCGCGCCTACTGGATCAGCTTCGTGACGATCGCCGCGCTGGTGTGGGTGCTGCTGACCTTCCTGGCGGGCAACCTCGCCGCGATGATCGACTTCGCGACGACGATGGCGTTCGTGGCGGGGCCGGTGTTCGGGTACCTGAACCTGCGGGCGGTGACGGGCCCGGACATGCCGGCGGAGCATCGCCCCGGGAAGTTCATGGTCGCCTACGCGTGGGTCGGCCTGATCGCGCTCAGCGCGATCGCGATCACGTTCCTCGTGTCGCGGGTGATGTAGGACGGCACGGCACGTACAAACACGAAGGTCACGAAGGCCACGAAGACGTACGAAGGCCTTCTGCTCTCGCCGCCAGTGATCTCGCTCCCGCGTCACACTGAGCCCCAGCCCGCTGGGTGGCTCGCCCAACGGCCCGGGACGGACAAACACGAAGGACACGAAGGCCACGAAGACGCGCGACACACGGCTCTCAGGGCGAGGAGCCCGCAGCGGCAGAGTCAGTCAGAGAGGTGCACGTGGGCATACCCATCGATGACGACGCGGCGGCGTTGCGACAGGTCCTGGAGATCGTGCCGGGGTTCGTCCTCGTTGTCGATCACCATGGGGTGATCCGCTACATCAATCGCATGGAGCCCGGCTACGTCCGGAGCGAGGTGGTGGGGATGCAGGCCTCGGCCATCCTCTTCCCGGGGTCGAGCGAACGATTCGACGCGGCATTGCATTCCGTGGTGGCGACGGGGGCGACCGTCGACCTCGATGTCGAGACCCTGGCGCCCGATGGCCGCGCGGCCTGGTACCGCGCGAGCCTGTCTCCCTACCGGGAGGAGGCGGGCATCGCGGGCGCGGTGATCACGGCCACCAACGTGACGGCGTTGAAGGACGCGGAAGAGTCGGTCGCGCATCTGCGGCGCCTGCTCCCCCTGTGCTCGTGGTGCGGCCGCCTCCGGAGTGACGACGGCACCTGGGTGCGCATTGAGGAGTACCTCCACACGAAGGAGGGCGCCGACGTGACCCACGGCATGTGTCCTGACTGCGCCCGGACGCAACTGCAGTCGTGAGCGCCGCCGCTGATGGCGGCTCCGGGCTGTGTGATACAATCGGGTGTTTCGCACGAGCCGTCCCCGTCGTCCAGAGGCCCAGGACGCGGCCCTTTCAAGGCTGAAACACGGGTTCGAATCCCGTCGGGGACGCCACACCCTTAGGACAGTAGATTCCACTGACAATCGCCCCGGTTGTCAGCGGGATCTGCACGTCATACCCTGCCACGTCGTCGCCGTCCATTTTCGGCGTGACGACGATCCGCTCGGCCAACATCAATTCCACGATCGGCCGCGCTTCGGCCACGTTCGCCGCCAGGAGCGCCCGCCAGTCGGCCACGCGGGCGCGTAGCGCGGCCTCGAGCTTCCCCCGGTCCTGACGCCCGCGTACCGGCTGCGTTGCGTGACGGGCCGCCAGGACGTCTCGGCGGGCCTGCCGGTCCTTCATCGCCGACAGCAGCGACGGGATGCTCCCGCCGCCGGCCGCCGCCAGGTCCGTGAGCCTGTGCAGTTCGGCGTCGAGCGCGTCGATCTGCGCCTGGAGCATCTGCCGGCCGTCGTCGCCGTTGTCGGCCGTCAACGTATCGAGCGCCTGACGGATGGCGGGCTCGACGACGTCGGGGTGCAACAGCTCATCACGGATCGCCTCGAGCACGAGCGCGTCGAGCGCCTCGAGGGACGGTTCCCATCGGTTGCTGCAGCCGCGCCGGCCGCGGGTGATGTAGTGCCAGCAGGCCAGCCGAGGCACCCGGCGCCGACCGTGCGGGCGCGTCCTGACCGTGAGCGTCCCGTGACAGCAGCCGCACGTCGCGAAGCCGGTGAGCAGGTACGGCGAAACCGTGCCGGCGATGGGTCGCCCACCAGGACGCGCACCAGGTGCGAAGGCGGCCCGCCGGCCGTCGAGCCGGGCTCGGACGGCCTGCCAGATCGCCTCAGGAACGATCCGCAGGTGTGGCGCGTCGAGGCGCATCACCTCGTGGGCCTGCCGCGCCTGTTGCCGGTGACGGCCCCAGGCGTCCCGCTTGCGCGTCTGGTTCCAGACGATTTCGCCGCGGTAGAGATCCCGGTGGAGCACCTCGTGGACGCTCGACGGCGACCACGCCGATGGGCGGCCCCGCTGCGCGCGCGGCGCCGGCACGCCTTCCTCGTTGAGCTGCAGCGCGATTCGACGCTGGCCGAGCCCCGACGCCGACAGCTCGAAGATGCGCCGCACGACGGCGGCCTCGGCCTCGTTGATGACACGCTCGACGTGCCCGGCCTCGGTCCGCCGGTTGTCGTACCCGAACGCCCGGCCGCCCGTGACGTGCCCCGCCGCGGCCTTCCTGGCCATCGCGTCGTACGTCCGTTGCCGCGCGCGGTCCCGCTCGAGCTCGTCGGCGAAGGCCGCGACGGACATCAGCAGCTTGTCAGTCGGCCCGTCGAGCGTCCGTTCGCGGCCCTCGAGGTACGAGAACACCCGGACGCCCGCGGTCATCAGCTGCTTGAGCGCGTACGCCGTCTCGATCGCTTCGCGGCCGAGCCGTGAGCCCTCCGACATCACGAGCACGTCGAACGGCGCGCGCGGCTTCAACGCATTCATCAGCCGCAGGAAGCCAGGACGGTTGGCGAACTCCGCACCGGAGATGCCATCGTCGGCGTAGACGTGATCGTCGAGCACCTGCCAGCCCTGGCCCTCGGCGTACTCCCGCGCGCGTTCAATCTGCCTGGCGACCGACCGCTGATCGTCGGCGACGCCGTTCTGCTCGGTGCTCTTGCGCGCGTAGATGGCGGCCTTCATCGTGGTCACCAGCCCCACATCTTAGGAACGTTGTCGAACCAGCCCGCATTCTGAGCAATCGAAGCCAATGCAAACACGGTCATCATGACCGCCAGCCTTAGCATCGACAGAGACATGCGGCCGGACTCCGCGGCTGTTCGGCGGAACTCGACTATGAAGCGCCGCTGCAGCTCGGCTGAGGCCCCTTCGCGAACATTCACGTGTCCGCAGAATCCAACGAGGCCCACGAGCTCATCATCAGTGAGCTTCTGCCACCTCGCCGCCTCGGCACGAGCTTCGTCACGGGCGCCCGGTCCAATCAACGCCACTTGCGTCGGCAGTTCGTCGTGAGTCATGGCCTTCGATCCTTCGTCACATGTTCCGGTGGGGGTGAACGGGCGCCGGCCCTCGCCAGCGCCCGCCCGTGGTGGTCCTACGACGCCTTGCGCCGACGTGGCCGCTGCCGTGCCGTCTCGACGGTCTCGATGATCGCCTTCGCCATCTCGTACAGGGCGTCAACCTTACCGGGCTCGGTCGTGGCGATGCACCGCTCGCGTGCATCGCCGTTGCGGTCACCGGCCGAGTAGCCCACCCATAGAAACGTGCCCTCCCCATCCAGGCAGGCCGACAGTTCCACGTTCGCAGGTTCGCTGGTGAGGCTCAGTGCGTGTCTCATGGGCACGACGGCGCGGCTCATCGCGCACCTGCCTTCGCGCGCGCCGGCTCACGCTCGGCCTTGTCGATGCGCTGCGCGTCGTCGAGGTCCATCGCCAGATGGCTGAGGATGTGATGCAGGCCGACGCTCTGAGAGGGCGACAACTCCGTCCGGATGTCGGCGTTCGAGAACGCGAAAAACGCCTCGGACAGGAACTGCAGGCTGTCCCGCACGTCGTTGACGTCGGCACCGCGATTGCCGGGCTTCAACGCGCACCGCCCGCGTTGATCGCCTCGACCTGGTCATCATCCGGGGCCGGCGCGTCGAGCACGCGCGCCCCGGCGTTCTGCTTGATCCAGAACAGCTCGGCTGCGGCCTGTTCGGCGAGTTCGTGCATGGCCGCGCCGAGTTCCTTCGGCGTCGCCATGTGATTCCCCGCGTTGACATCGGGCAGCGACACGGCGCTCGCGGAGATGAGCGTCAGGGCGCGCTCGACGTTCGCCAGGCGTTGCTCGACGCTCGGCACGGTGACGGTGGTTGACTTCGACATGCGGGTGCCCTTCATCGCGCACCCCCGGCCGTCGCCCGCCCGTAGGCGAGGCCCACCGTGAACGCGATCTCGCAGGCGGCGATCTCCCGCCCGCACCAGGCGTCGATGAACTGCGTCAGTGCCTTGTGTCCGGCCGCGCTGGAAACGAACTTGCGAACCGCCTCCTCGTTCGGCCGCCCGCGCTCTCCGATCTCGCTCAAACGCGCATCCACGAGCGCATCGAAGTCCGGGGCGCCGGGCACCCCATCGATCACGAGCTCGTGGTACAGGCGTTCCGGCTCGCCCTCGACGACACGCCGTGCGTAGTCGCTGGCGACCGCGAGGGCCTTGGACTTCCTGTGTGACTTCGACATTCTGGCCTCCTGAGAAGAGGCCGGCGGGCGTGCCCCTGCTACACTTCGGGCAGGCTCGTCGGCAGTTTACGCTGCGGACGGGTCTAGGACCGCTTGCGGGTGACAGCCCGCTTGCGGTCCGCCTTGATGACGCCACGATCAGCCAGCCAGGCCGTGAGGGCGCGGCGGACCTGTTCAGACACCGGTACGCCGTCTCGCTCTTTGACCTGCCGAAGCCCCTCGAGGATTTCGGGGTCGATACGAAACGCGGTCTGCTTCTTTGTGCTGGGCGTCACGTCGGGCACTGTATAACACCTGTATTCAATCTGTCAACCGGCTGCGCCCGGAGCGCCTCGAGCGTGGCCGCGTGCCGGCAGGTGCGCCGATAGCCGTAGCCCGGGCAATTGCACGAGTACGAGCCATCGGCCTGCCGCACGGTGTAGACGACATCCGCGTGCCGGGACGATGGTAGCCGCGCCACGACGCCGGGGGCACCCCTCATGCGCGCCTCTCAGTGCGCCCGTGGCGCGCCCCGCTCCATCCGCGCGCCGGCCTCGATGATCGCCGCGTGACGCGCCTCGAGCGCCTCGATGCGGCGCTTCTGTTCGACGATCTGCACGGCGAACGCCAGGTAGCCCAGGAAGGCGACCCCGGCGAGCAGCAACGCCAGGACGGCGATGATGACCGCGCCCATTACGTCGGCACCCCCTGCACCTCGAGCACGCTCGACCAGTGCCGGACCGTGGACTTCGCGATCTGCCGCCCGTCGAGGTTGACGATGATCGTCTGCTCACCGCCACCCGACGCGCCACCGAGTCGCCCCACTAGCCCAGCGGCGATCTCCCCCGCGAGTTGGTGCCCACCCCCCCGCGGGATGATCGCTTCATCGCCGTGGACAACAGCCTGCTCGCCGCCGGCCGCGAGCGCCCCGGCCGCGGAGATCAGGTTCGCCGGCCACGGCAGGCTCGCCATGCTCTTCGCCACCGCCTGATACGTCGAGATGATCGCGCCGGCAATCGCGGCCGCCTTGTACTTCGCGCCGAGCTGCCCCAGGAGCGACGACGTGCTGCTCAGGAGCTGCTGCCGAGCGTCCTCCCCGGCCCGCTGCGTCTGCCCCATCGCCGCTCGTCGGGCCGCCTCCGCGTTCTGCCACGCCTCCGTGATCTGCGCCGAGGTGAACTCCCCGCTCTCAGCCATCTGCGCGTGGAGGGCGAACAAGTGGTCCGCCGTGGCCTGAAGTTCCGCGCGCGTCTTGAAGCCCGCGTCGGCCGCCAGCTCGACGCCGGTCCGGTACCGCGCGGCTTCGCTCCGCATCCTCGCCTCTTCGAGCTGGTTGCGCAGCGCGCGGTTCGCCTGGTCGAGCGCGTCCTTGGCGTTGAGCGATGCCTGGAAGCTCGCAATCCCTGCGTCGTCGACGAACTTCTGCGTCTCGAAGTAGTCCACCGAGCGCGTTGTGCGGTGCCCCGGTCAGCGCCCGTATGAAAGCGCCGGCCGGAGCTGACACTGGCCGCCGCACCGGCCAGACCGGGGGCGGGCGGCGCGGCCCTGAAAGCGCGCCACTCCGCCCCGATGTCACGAGGCCTGCGGCGGATTGTCCGCGCCTCGGAACACGATGTACGCCTCGTGCCGCTCGGCGCCGCGCGTCGAGCGGAGAACCGACACGCTCACCACGTGTCGCCCTTCGGCCTCCAACCGCTGCAACAGCTCGCCGAGCGGACCTTCGCAGCCGTCGTACTCCTCGCTGGCCAGGCCGGTGAACCCGACGCGCACGACGCTGATCGTCACGACAGGTAGCTCGAGGTGGCCGTGCGCGACTCCCGGCCATCGGCGTGGGCCACGTGCGCGTCGTCGAGCGCCGCCTGGCGCCGCTGCCGGTCCACCACGCGCTCATCCTCGAGCTGCCGCGCCCGCGCCTCGTCCTCCCGCCGTTGCTGCACGTGCGGCAGGTGTTCGACCTGCAGCCCGGCCTCGAGCGCCGCGTCGACGGCGTGCTCGTGGTCGCGCTCGTGGCTGGCCAGCTCGGTCAGCAGCGCGGTCACGTCGGCCTTGTACTGCTCGGCGTCCGGACCGGGCTGGTAGCCGTTCGCCTCGATGAGCGTCATCACGCGCGCGTACGCCCCATCCGGATCGGAGGCGCACAGCGCGCCCCACTCCACCAGCGCGCGCCCGTAGTCCGGGAGGTGGCGCACCTTCAGCCGGGGCCGCGCGCGCGCGATGAACTGACGGAGCGCGTACCCGTGTTCGTCGAGCCACGCCCGGCCATCCCGCGCGATCTGGTCGCGCACGAGCTGCTCCACCTCGCGGCGGGACATCGCCCCCGCCTCGAGCGCCTTGAGACGCGCGCGCGCCTCGGTGTAGCGCCGGGCGAGCTCACCGATATAGGCGAGCGATGCCGACGTGGCCGTTCTCACCTGGTTCTGGAACGACTGCAGCGTCTTGATGACGGTCATGATGCGTGGGTCTCCTGTCGGCGCCGCGCGGGCGCCTTGGTTGAAGCGGCGATCGCAGCCGCGATGTCGGCGTGGGTGTGTCGCTGGTTCGCGTCGAGGGCCAGGACCTGCACGCGGTCGAGGCCAGGGCCGACGCGGCACACGCTGCCCGGCACGGGGATGGTGAGGTCGAGCAGGTTGGCGTCCTCTGCCGGCACCGCGGCCCCCAGGGCGGCCGACAGCTCGCGGAGGAGGTTGAGGGCCTCGGACTCGCGCCGGATGGGCGTGGCGAGCGCGTACAGCCCGACCAACCGGAACGCCAGGCCCGCGACTGGCCAGGCGCCGAACACCACGGCGGCCGGCGCCACGCCGAACGCTTCGATCCGGCTCCGCGCCTCCGCGAGCTGCGCTGTGTTGATCTGCCACCGACTGTGGTGGTGGTGCTGCTCGAGCGGCCACGTCACCGGCAGCACGGAGATCCGCGCCAGCTCGAGACTGTTGAGAGACGGGCGCACCGCGGCGCCCAGGTGCAACGACCACATCCGATCCTCGAGCGCCGTCAGGAGCGACTCAGGCATGAAGCCGCTCCCGGAACGATGCTGCTCGGCCCGCACGTGCGTCGTGAGGCCGGGGTCGACGCCGCTGGCCGTCTTGCCGGTGACGGCGAGAGCGCCGGTGTTCTCGCCGCCGAGCAGCAGGTCGACGATCGCGCAGATGGACGCCGACAGCGACGGCGCCGCGGCCGGTGTGGTGGTGGTGCTCATCGTGCACCTCCACGCGGCGACGTGCCGATCGCGCCCGCGGCGGTTTCGGCCGCCTGGTCGTCGTAGTAGCGACTCGCGATCGCGGCGATCGACCGCGGGCGGGCCGCACGCGCCGTGGCCTGGGGCTCGAATGCCCGGGGCCGATTCCGGTCGTCGTAGATCGCCGTCGGGTTGAGGCGCGCGCCGGCCACCCGCGCGACTGCGTCGAACTGGCGCCGATGCTTCGGTGGGGGCGCGCCCAGCCTGGCGAGCACCTCAGGCGCGAACGCCATCGCCGCGATCTGGTTGCTCGCGGCGGGGATCACCTCGGTGGCGAAGCCATTCGCCACGGCTTCAGCCCCGTCCATCCATGTGGTGGCATCGAGCCACGCGCGAATCTCCGACTCGCGGCGCTTCGTCGCACGCACGTAGAGGCCGATCATCGCGTCCGTGACGGCGTCGAGCTGGCTTGCCGCGGCGCGGTGCTCGGGAGCGTCGCCCATCGTGAACGTCCACGGGTTGTGGATCATCACGAGCGCGTCCTGCCCGACGCGGATCGGCGCGCCCGCCACATGGATGATGGTGGCGGCGCTCGCGCTCAGTGCCGGGATCTCCACCTCCACGGTGCGGCCCTTCTGGCGCTCGGCAGTCAGGCGCGCGTTGATGGCCACGCCATCGAACGGGTTGCCGCCCGGGCTGTGGATGCTCACGACGATCCGTCGTGTGCTCGCCGGCATCGCGTCGAGCTGGTCGGCGACGTCCTTCGCGCCGATGCCGTCCTTGTATTCGCGGCCGATCGCGCCCCAGATCGGCAGGTACTGCGTGTCGCTCATGTCGTGGTCCTCCGGCGCCTTCGCGCCGTTCCGAATTGAGAATTGCTGGCCCTCGGGGCCTCCCCGACGGCCGGGCGTCGTCGGCGACCGTCCTACCCGCCCCGCGCCGTACGCTGTGGGGACCCTCGATTTCCCGTGAACGTCCCCCCCCTCCCCTCCTGAATCCCTTGCGAGGTGTGAAGTATTCGCGGCTCGCCACCTCGCATCAGGACAGGGGAGCGTGGGGGCCCACGCTGTTCCGTGGCCCAGTCCGTCGCTCGCCGCGTGTGCATCGTCGCCGCCGTGCTCGCCGAGCAGCTCGAGCAGCTCGTGGTCGGTGAGCGGATGGATCTCGCTCGGCTCGCTCGACGGGGGGACGATGCCGACGACTTCGAGCCGGCCGCGGTCGGTGGAGATCCGCGCCTGCCAGATCACGGCGCCCTTGCGCCGCGAGTTCAGGACGTGGCCCGGGCGACGGACGGGGGCGGGCTGGACGCGCATGGTCTCGTTCACCTCAGAACTCCTCGAACATGGGCGGCCTCACGTCGGCCTGTCGCGCGCAGCTCGGCCGGCAGTGCACCTGCCCAGGACGTACGGCGTCGAACGTGGTGCCGCAGCCGGGGCAGGTCGCAACTTGCAATGCAGCTGCGTCTCTAAAGAGACGCGCTGCTGCATTGCGGATGGGCATTGCAGGATGATTGCAACGCTCTGCAATTGCTCGATTCCCTGAATGCTTTCGTGTATTCACCCTGCAACCTCGCTCTGCAAGGGGTCTGCAAAAGGGGTCTGCAAGCCATTGCAACTCCTCATCGGTTCACCGGGTAGACCCGGCCTCCATCTCGGCGGGCGAATCCGTGCGTGACGAGCTTGTCGACGGCGTCGTACAGGGTTCGCTGTTTGACGTGCGGCAACGCGGCCTCGAGCTGTGGCACGCCGGCGCCCGTGGTGGCGAACGTCTCCCATAGCGCGTCGAGCACGGTGCGCTGGTTCGCGCTCAGCTCGCCGGGCGCCCTCGTGATGCTGCTCGCCGTGCGCACGGCCGCGGCGCCGATGGCGGGATCCGCCACGAGCTGCAGGTGGATGTCTGCCGCCTTCGCTGCGGCGCGCTGTTTCGCGTTCGACAGGACGATCCGTCCATCGGTGTCGATCAGCATGAAGAGCGCGTCGAGGTTCGCCCGGATGGCCCCGGCGCCGCGTGCGTCGCGCTCGCCCTTGTCGGTGTGGTGGAGCACCAGATGGTCGCCGTGAATCGCCCGCAGGTTGCTCATGACCACCTGCATCTCGGTGTTGTCGTTCTCCTTTGCCCCCGCGCTGTAGATGCCGAGGGTGTCCCAGATGAAAAGCGGCCGCGGCTCGATGGACCGGGCGTAGGCGAGCAGCTCCGCGTACTCCCGCCCGGGCGTGAAGAGCGAGAACGCCTGCGGGATGATCCAGATCGGCAGCACGTCCTCGAGGCCGAGCCCGTGCGCGTGGCGGGCGGCCTTCAGGAGTCGGGGCAGGTTCTCCGCGGCCTCGCCGGCCATGATGATGACGGGGCCGCGCTCGGCCACCTCGTACAGCCGCAGCCACCGGTGCCCGCTCGCCTTGGCGACTGCGATCGAGGCCGCCGTGGTGGTCTTGCCGCCGGCGGGCGCGCCGGCGATGCAGGTGATGCCAGTCGGCAGGACGCCCCGCACGACGCCGGTAGGCTGGGGCCGCGCGGCCAGGTCGTGCTCGGTGACGATCTCGAGCACGCCGGCGCCACCCCCCGCGCCCACAGTGGCGGCCGACAGGAGCGCGGAGAGCCGGGATAGGTCCGGGAGCTCGCCGGCATACAAGTCGCGCTTGGCGGCCTCGAGGCCCGCCAGGGCGAGCCGCTGATGGTGATGATGCGCCACGCGCGCGGCGTGCGTCGTCGCGTTCATGCCGCGCGGTAGACCGTCGATCAGGCTGGTGACGTAGGCGGGGCCACCCACCGCGTCGAGCTCGCCGCGATCGCGGTGTATCGCGATGAGGGTGAGCGGGTCGATCGGGATGCCGCTGTCTCCCAGTTCGTACACGGCCCGACAGATCCGCCGATGCGCGTCTCGAAAGAACGCCTCCGGAGACACGACGGCGCGCACGGCGTCGAGCAGCCCGTTCTCGACGATGAGGGCGCCAAGCACGGCGCGCTCTGTGTCGAGATCGTGCGGCGACTGTTCGAGGTCGCGCGCCTCAGCGATGCGGGCGACGTTGCCGAGGCTCAAGCGGCCTCCGAGTCTGCCTGCCGCCGCGCGTCCGCAACGAGCAGCGCCGCAAGAAGCCGTGCCATCGTCGCCTGCCGTTCCGCGCTCTTCATCGCATCAGGGTCGCACGCGTTTTTGCGTCGGCCCTGCGTCGCCAGGCCCTGCGGATCGCTGTGGACCCCTATCGACTCCGGTGGAGTCGCACTATTCGCTTGATAGGGGTTGCGCCCAACGGCGCCCGCACGCGGCCTGGTGGCACACTGGGCATCGCGTGCTATTGTGGAGTCGATCGGCATAGTGTTTCCGCCACTGTGTCGGTCTGATGCCCGCCCTCAACCGGCGGGCATCGCCGCGTACGTCGCTAGGCGACCTCCAGAGCGTCGGTGTCCTCTGCGAACAGGTAGTCCTCGGGCAGCGCGAATGCCTCCGAGAGGCGCCGGCGCCAGCCCGGGTACGCCGGTCGGAGTCCGCGCTCGATCATCGACAGGTCCGCGGGCGTGATGCCCGTCCGGAGCGTGACCTGCGTCTGAGACCAGCCGCGCCGCAACCGTTCAGTCCGTAGCTTCAGCATCTCGGTTCACCTCAATTGACAATGGAGCTATACTCAGGCCATAGACAAGACCAATGCAAGAGATGAATCTTGCAGGAGACAAGCAGTGGTTTTCGACCTTGACGTCTTGCAAGTTGAGGAGCGAGTCGCCTTCCTACTCGGCCTGGCTTCAGGGGTGGATGTGCCGGACCGGGCCTCGCGGGACGTGACGGCCCTGTGGCGTGACTACCGGCGCTTCGTGGGGCTGTCGGATGGGTCCATCGATGCCCTGCCTGGAATCAAGATGGAGGGGGGCGGACTATCGAAGGTGCGCGCCGCCGTCCGCGGGCGGCACGTAGCGCTCTTGTACGGCATGCAGGCGTTTGCTCGGCTCCACCTGAAGCAGTTCATCGCCGGAGAGGAACTCTCGGCGACAGTTCAGGGCCCGGTGACCTTCCGGCTGGGCGCCGAGACCGAGAGCATCTCGTTCAAGGGCAACGCCGTTGAGGTATTCATCGCCAGGATGGTGCTGGTCCTCGGCGAGGTGCCACGCAACAGTCTGGCCGCGTGCCCGGAGTGTGGGACGTTCTTTCGGCGCGTCCGGCGCCAGATCTACTGCCGCCCACAGTGCACCGACCGAGCCACGTGGCGAAACTACCCGGCGAAGAAGAAGCGGGCCGCACGCGCGAAGCAGTACGAAAAGCACGGCTGGGCCCTCGGCGCCCGCTCAGGCCGCCAGGTGCCTCGTCACAAGTAGAACGCCTGCCCTATCGCGCTGTATACTCGTCGGGGACGCCAGCCTTCGCTCGGCCGACCACATGCCGAGCTTCGGCTGGGCAGGCCAGCCTCCACACCGCAGGCCAGCCTCCACACCGCAGGCCAGCCTCCCCACCGCAGGCCAGCCTCCACACCGCAGGCCAGCCTCCACACCGCAGGCCAGCCTCCACACCGCAGGCCAGA
>JAUXWO010000027.1 GCA_030680175.1 Vicinamibacterales bacterium | reverse complement strand
CCACCCCACCCCCCCCCCCCCCCCCCCCCCACCCCCCCCCCCCCCCACCCCCCACGCCCCACTACCCACTACCTCTTGTACCGCCCAACGTATGCCGCCTTCCCGCGGACGTGGCCGGCCATTGCGGCCATCACGGCGGCGCGGGTGGCGGCGGGCGACTGGCCGGCGGCGGGGATGTCGAGCTTGATGTCGAGGGCGTAGAGCTCGAAGACGTAGTGGTGCGTGGGCCCGGCCGCCGGGGCGCCGGGGCCGCGGTAGTACGGGCCCGTCGCGCTGATTTGTCGCGAGCCATCGGCGAGTTCGTCGCCGTGCGGCACGCCCTCCGGCAGGCCGCGGGCGGTGCCCGGGATGTTCCACACCATCCAGTGCAGCAGATCGTCGGTGCCGTCGCCGATGGCGGCGTGCGGGTCGTGCGCGATCAGCACGAAGCTGACGACCTCGTCGGGCACCTGATTCCAGGTGAGCGGCGGTGAGACCTCCGTGCCGGCCTGCGTGTGCTTCGCGGGGATGGCTCCGCCCTCGGGCCACGCCGGGCTCGAGAGCGTCATGACCTGCACCCCGCGCCGGCGGAACTGCGCGGGTGGGGGCGGCGCACCCGCGGGCGGCGCGCCCGGCTGGGCGGTGGTGGCGGCGGGCGGAGGCTGCGCGGGCACGTCGGTGGCCAGCGCCAGGCCCATCACGAGCGCGAATCCAAGGGGCATCACTCGCATGGCGTCCTCCCTACCTGAACGACGCGGGCTGCGTCTTCCGCCACGCGTCGTACCGCATGCGGAGCGTCTTGACCGGATTGAGGTTCTCGCCTGCCTTCACCTGTCCGTCGCCCTTGTCGGGACCCGGCTGCGACACGGTGATGTACATCGCGTACTTTCCGTCGTTGAACGTCTCGCCGTTCGGGTCCGTGGCCTCCGCCATCAGGATGTAGGCGATGTGCGACGTGCGCCCGTCGCACGCGATCGCGGGCGTGGTGCCATCCGTCGGCCACGGCGGGCACGTGCAGCGGCTGTCCCCGCCGGATCCGTCAGCGGCGTCCATGGCTGCCATCACGCGGTCGGTCAGCGCGCCCCTGGTGTTGAGGAACGCGCGCTCGGCGTTCGGCATCACCTGCCCCGCGCGGAGGATGTTGCCCTGCACCGAGTAGTAGATCTCGGTGCCCGGCACGCGGCCGAAGAGATGCTGTGAGACATAGCCGTTCGACAGCCCCGAGTGGCCGGCCATGCGGCCCTCCATGTCGAGGATGGCGAACTGCCGGCTCTGGTACGCCGGGTCCTCGCTCAGCATCGCGAGGATGTCGTCGGGCGATGTCCCCTTCTGCAGTTCGCGGAAGACCAGGGCCTGATTCTGGCGCGTGCCGTCCACGCCGGCCTGGCACGCCGCCACGCCCTTGCCGGGCACGACGACCGCCTGAATCCCCATCAGGAACGCATCGTCACGGTCCACGCAGGTGGCCGAGGCGATCACGACGCGGCCCGTGGCCTTGTCGAGGGCGATCACCGACCACGTCGCGGATGCGGCGGACGGCAGAGCTAACAAAGCGGCAACCAACAGGACGACTCTTCGCATACGATCAACCTCCGTGACCGGACGAGCCCGGCCGCCGGTGGCGGCGCCGGGCAATCGACGGCATCATACTAGGGAGGCTCCGCCTCGCTAGCGACTATGTTGTCTTGCCCCGCCTCCGGCGGGGCGTCGCCTTGCCGGACGAAACTTGACTCATCGAGTCACGATTTTGTGGCCGTCAAGGCTCCCAGGGCCGCGGGCGTCGCGCCGGCCCGCTGCACGGGAAGGAGCGAGGGGCGATGAGATGGACCGGCTGGATCGGTGTGGCCGCCTTGACGGCGCTCGGCGCCTGTGCGCAAGCGACGCCTGAGCAGCAGACCCTGAACGAGGCCGTGGCGGCGATGGGCGGCGCGGACCGCCTGCAGGCGGCCACGGCCTTGACGGTCGAAGGCGAGGGCGTGCAATACAACCATGGCCAGGACATGACGCCTGGCGCCTCCGGCCAGACGTTCACCGTCTCCACCCTGCAGCGGACGCTGGACCTCGGCGCCGTGCGCGTGCGGACCGGCCTGACCCGCACGCCCGACTTCCCCTACTTCCAGGGTCAGCAGCCGCAGACCTCCGTGCAGGGCCTCGACGGCGACATCGCGTACAACCTCTTGCCGAACGGCGATGCGACCCGCGCCTCGGCCGCGGTCGTGCACGAGCGCCGCCTCGACTACTACCACCATCCGCTGACCCTCCTCCGCGCCGCGCTCGCCCCCGGGGCCACCGTCGCCAATGCCCGGACGGAAGGCGATGCCAGGCTCGTCGACGTGACGACTCCGGACGGGCACCTGTTCACGCTCGCGGTGCACGCCTCGGGCGATCCCGCGTCCATCACGCATCGAGGGGCGCACCCCAACCTCGGCGACGTGCTGATCTCGACGACGTTTGCCGACTACACCGCGGTGGGCGCGCTCCGTCTGCCGTCGCGCGTGACGACGCGGATTGACGACTTCACGACCGGGGCCTTCACGTTCACCTCCCAGGCGCTTGACGGCGACACCGCCGTGGTGGCGGCGCCCGCCGCCGCCGCGGCGGCCACGCCGCCCGCGGGGCCGCCCCCGCCGAATGTCGTGGTCGAACAGGTGGCCCCGGGGCTGTGGCTGATGGCCGGCCAGTCGCATCACAGTGCGCTCGTGGAGTTTGCCGATCACCTCGCGCTCATCGACGCGCCGCAGAGCGAGGCGCGCACCCTCGCCGTGATCGAGGCCGCGCGCGCGCTGCGGCCCGAGAAGCCGCTCACGCGGCTCATCGCCACGCATCATCACTTCGATCACACCGCCGGGATCCGCGCCGCCATCGCCGAGGGCCTGACCGTCGTCACGCACGCCGGCAACCGCGCCTTCTTCGAGGAGATGGCCGCGCGTCCCCACACGCTCGTCCCGGACGCGCTGGCGCGCACGCCGAAGCCGCTGGCGATCGAGACGTTCGATGATGCGCTGGTCGTCGAGGATGCAGCGATGTCGATGACGCTGTACCACCTGTCGGGCAATCCGCACTCCGACACGATCCTGATGGCGTACTTCCCGCGCCAGCGCGCCATCGTCGAAGTCGATGTCTACGGCCCGAACGCCGCGGTGCACCCGTATGCCGCCAACCTGCTGGAGCACATCCGCACCCGCAACCTGCGCGTGGACCGGATCGTCCCCCTGCATGGCGGCGTCGTGCCGCTGGCGGCACTCGAGAAGGTGGTTGAGTGAAGGGGTGCCGGGGTGCCGAAGCGAATAGCGTCCGCCTCCGCGGCCGAAGGCCGCTTCGGCGGGACTAGCGAATGGCGAACTGCGAATTGCGAATTGCGAGAACGGCGAGGAGCGTGATGTTCAAGGTCGAGCAGTGGATCATGGCGGCGGTGGTGGTGGTGGCGATGGGTGGCGGGGCGGTGGCGCAGGAGCCGGCGCCGCAGGAACCCTACACGCCGACCATCGGGCAGGCGGGGAAGGACGTCATCTGGGTGCCGACGCCGCCCGATCTCGTCGAACTCATGCTGGACCTCGCGAAGGTGGGGCCACAGGACTTCGTCATGGATCTTGGATCCGGTGACGGCCGCAACATCATCGCGGCGGCCAAGCGCGGGGCGCGCGGCGTGGGCGTCGAGTACAACGACGACATGGTGGCCCTGTCGGCACGCACCGCGGCGGCCGAAGGCGTCGGCGCCCTCGCGCAGTTCGTCAAGGGCGACATGTACGAGGCCGACATCTCGAAGGCCACCGTGATGGCGCTCTTCCTGCTGCCGAGCAACATGGAGAAGCTCGCGCCCAAGTTCCTGGCGCTGGCGCCGGGCTCGCGCATCGTGTCGAACACGTTCGGCATCCCCGGCTGGGATCCCGATCAGGTGGCCGAGATCAACGACGGCGAGTGCGAGAGCTGGTGCAACGCGCTGCTGTGGATCGTGCCGGCGCCGGTGGACGGCCGCTGGACCGTCGAGGGCGGCGGCGTCCTCGCGCTGAACCAGGAGTACCAGAAGGTGCTCGGCACGCTCTCGACGAGCGGCGATCCTGCCCCCGCCTCGGTCGCGGGCACGCTGAACGGCGCCCAGATTACCTTCACGGCCGGCAACGCCCGCTACACGGCGCAGGTCACAGGAGACAGGATGCAGGGGACCGTCACGCGAGGGGATCAGGAACTGGTGTTCGTGGCGACGCGAGATAGATAGATCGCAGATAGATACCGAGATCGACAGATCAGGAAGGTGTTATCTGGTGATCTCGTGATGTGGTGATCTGGTGATCGGATGTCCGATGTCACCATCTTTGCTGGCCGGGGCGTGATCTATCTTCTGATCTCGTGATCTGCCGCGCGGGTGGCCTGCCACGCGGCAGATCGCCAGGCACCGAGGCCAGCCGCCCGCCCGCGCATCAGATCAGTCGATAGATGCGCAGATCAGAAGATAGATACGTGCGCCAGCCCCCCTGGACATCTTGAGATCTCCACATCCATCACCAGATCACCACATCACGAGATCACCAGATAGCGCCCATCAGGATCTATCTACCTGCCCATCTATCTCAATTTGTCATCCCCTCACCAATACCCCACCATCCCCTTGACGGAGTCAATGAGCTTCCCTGGGTCGTAGCCCGTGCCCAGGCGGAACACGGTCTCCACCTGCCGCACGTCCGCGATCGTGCGTGACGGATCGCCGCGGATGACGAGCAGATCGGCCTGCTTGCCGGGCGCGATCGAGCCGACGCGGGCGTCGAGGCCCATGGCCTTCGCGCCGTTCAGGGTGCCGATCATGATGGCCTCGACCGGCGTGAAGCCGGCCTCGACGAGCAGCTCGAGCTGGCGGTGGTTCGAGAAGCCCGGGACCACGCCCCCGCCGCCCGTCGGGTCCGTGCCCGCCGCGAGCAGCCCGCCCGCCCGTGCGAACGCCAGTTCGAGCGCCATCGCCTTCGGGAAGAGCGTGCGGTAGACCGAGTCCGGGTTCTTCGCCACGCGCGCCAGGCTCTGGGTGAACGCGTCCTGCAGATGCGGCGCAAGCACGTCGAGCCCCGGCGGCGTCGGCCGCCCCGGCGTGAACGTCTCGAACACCGTGAGCGTGGACGTGAGCGACACACCCGCGTCGATGAGCGTCTTCACGAGGGCCTTGAACGGTGCGCCCTCTGGGTCGAGCGCGGCGATCGTCTGCTGGCCCTGCCCCTGTCCCGGGCACGCATCGGGCGTCTTGCCCTCCACGAAGTCCGTGGCGGCGAAGAAGCCGTGCTCCAGCGTGTCGATGCCGGCGGCGGCGGCCTCCGCATACGTCACCGAGCAGAGGTGGCCGGTGACCTTCAGGCCGCGCGCGTGCGCCTCCTCGACTACGGCCGCCAGCTCGGCGCGCGAGATCTGCATGTACGCCTTGAAGGAGGTGGCGCCCATGTCGGCCCAGTAGGCCACCTGCCGGCGCGCTTCCTCCGGCCCGGTCATCGACCGCATCTGGATGAAGGTGTTGCGGCCGTTCACGTAGGGCGCGGTCGCATCGATGGCGGGCCCGGGCTTCTGGCCCGCGGCGATCCGCTCCCGCAGGTTCATGTCCATGAACCCGTTCATGTTCCCGCCCGTCCGCATCGTCGTCACGCCGCCGGCGAGGTAGAGCCGTGTGAAGCTCTCGCCGAACTGGCCGTACACGCCGGGACCGGCGGGGTAGTACAGGTGCTCGTGGAGCATCACGAGGCCGGGCAGCACGCTCTTGCCGGCCAGGTCGATCACCGTGGCGCCGTCGGGGATGCGCACGCTGGCGGCGGGGCCGGCCTCCGCGATCACGTCGCCGCGGATGAGGATCGTCTGCCCGTCCCGCGCGGGGGCGCCGGTGCCGTCGATCACCCGCGCGTTGGTCAGCGCGACCACCTCCGCGTCCACGGAGACGAACGCCCTGACGCCGTCGGTGAGCGTGGGCCGCTGCGCGGCGAGCGCGACGCCCGCCAGCAGGACGAGCAGCGCGGTCGACAGGTGGCGCAATCGCATGGCAGATTCCCTCGTGTGAAACGGATAGGGTCAGGCAATCCTGGGGACGCGGTGGCGGTCCAACCAATATCCCCAGAGGATGAGCAGCCAGATCGCATGACCCGCGCCGGCGATCGCCTGGACGCTTGGCGGCGGCGGGCCGAAGAGATTCGCGGCGTAGATGATCGCCAGGAACGCGACGAGCGACCACAGGCCCCAGGTGCCGGCGCGATCGCGTGCCACGGTCGCGCGCGTGTAGAGCCACACGCCGGCCGCGAAGAGCGCCGTCTCGACCACCAGCGTCCCGGGCAGCGAGTACCACAGGCCCAGCCCGAGCCGCGTGTCGCCGCCTGGCGTGAGCGGCATGTCCGGCGCGTGCGTGATCACGTCCAGCACCCAGTGGCTCACGACGAGCGCCGCCACCATCGCGATCGCGGCCGTGCCGGCGCGATGCAGCACGGCGTAGAGGCCGGAGGCCGCGGCGGCCCACACGAGCAGCGCCACGAGGCTATGGGAGTACGGGTAGCTGACGAAGGTGAGCGGCGTCACGGCCGTGGCGCCCGGGGTGATCTCGACGATCTCCAGTCCCAGCAGGACCAGCGTCGGCCACACCAGATCAGCCAGCTGGCAGGCGAGAAACAACGTGCCGAGCGAGACCGCCGGCGCCGCCTTCTTGGCGGCGAAGCCCAGCGCGAAGTGTCCGATGAACATCGAGTGCGAACCTCCTACGGCACGATTCTAGACGCATCGTGCTGCTGGGCACGCACCGGTGAGCGCTGCGCGCTCGCCTCACGTCAGCAGATAGATCCCCAGATCAGAAGCTAGATCCGAGCGCAAGCCAGAAAACATCTGAACATCGCACATCCGATCACCACATCACCACATCACAAGATCGCCAGATAACAGCCGTCCCCGACCCGCTCTTACGGCACGATTCTAAACGCATCGTGCTGCTGGACCTCGTACTCGCCGGCCTTCGCGCGAATCCGCAGCAGGTAGGTGCCCTGCGCGAGGCTGGAGAGCGGCAGCTCCAGCCGCGAGAGGCCGTCCTCCGGAGGCGAGACGGGGAGCGGCGCGAGCACCTTCCCTTCGGTGTTCAGGAGTTCCGTGACGAGGTCCACCGGGACGCCGGGCGCGATGACCACCCCGATATCGACCAGCACGCGGTCGGTGCGCCGGAAGCGGCGCGAGGCCGTCGGTGACGGCGAGGGGTTCGCGCGCAGGGCGCGCAGCTCGAACGGCGATCGCGCGCGCAGGAACCGCGGCGTGCTGATGAGCAGCGGCTGGTCGACGAGGTCGGGGACGACGAGCGGCTGCACCCAGCGGTCGATCGTGGCGCCCTCGGCGTCGCGCGCCGTCAGGCGCATCGACCAGGTGCCGGGGTCGAGGTCGAAGTGCGCCATGGTGGGCGCATCCGCCGCGCCCGTGGCGATCGTCGCGGGCGCGGCGAGGGCCGTGCCGTCGTGGCTTTCGATGGGCTCGACCTCGAGCGACGCGGGGGGATCCTCCGGGGTGGGCACCATCAGGTCCCATGTGACCGTCACCCGCGTCCGGCCATCGCCGGCGGGGCTCGTGCCCATCCACACATCCACGACGCGTCCCGAGGCCGGCTCGACGAGGGCCGCGAGCGCCGACGTGCGCTCGGGGGCCACGGGCGTGATCTCCGCGGCGGCGGTCAGCTCCTTCTCGCTCGGCGCCCAGTAGCCGCGCCGCGCCAGGACGCGCGCGCCGCGGCGGTTCACGCGCACGTCGATGCGGTGAAACCTGCCGTCGGCCGAGACCTCGCGCGTGGGCGTGTAGCCGACCAGATAGTACGCGCTCGCGTCGCCCAGAACCTGGGTGAGCCCGTTCGAGGGGTCGTTGGAGTTGACGATCGGCCGGCCGCCGGTCTCGGACGCCAGCCGGCGCAGCAGGCCGATGCTCCCGATGAGGCCGCCGCCGAGCGGACGGGGGTCGAGCACGTTGATGGTGACGTTGGTCCGGTTGGCCGCGCGCAGCACGTCCTCGAGGCGGTGCCAGTTGCTGCTGTTCGGGTCGTTGACGAGCGGGCCCTGGCTGACGAAGAGGATCGACGCGCGTGTCTCGCGCAGCCCGCCGAGGTGGGTGACGAGCGCCTCGAGCGCCGAGAGCGTGACGCCGGCGCGCGCCACCGCCGCGTTCCCGGACCGCATCTGCGCGTCCTCGGCGGCGCTGCGGACCGGGAAGTACTCGCCCTGCCGGCCTTCGAAGGCGTTCATGCGCTCGATGAGCTTCGCCTGATCGCGCGTGAACTCGAGATGGCTGAGCGGGGTGAGCGGATCCATGACGGCCACGAGGTCGTTCGGACCGAACTGCTTGACGAAGTTCACGAGGGCGGGGCGGAGGCGCAGGGTGATCACCGGCGCCTTGTCCACGTGGTAATCGTCGAGGAAGATCGCGAACAGCCGCACGTCGTCGCGCGCGGCCTCGACCGCGGCGTGCTCGGACGAGCGGATCGCGAGCGACTCGTCGAGTTCGGAGGTGCGCTGGCCGGTGAGGCGCACGAACTGCACCGTCTCCACCGTCTGCGGCACCCCGTCCTCCTCGACGATGAAGTCGCCCGCCTCGAGGCCCTCGATCGGATTGCCGTCGCCGTCGGAGACCGACACGTCCACGCGCACGAGGTCCACGGCCGCGCGGAAGACGGGCGGCTGCGCGGGCTCCTGCGCCGGATCCGGCGCGGGCGGCTGCGCGCCGGCCACCACGGCTGCGGCCAGGGCCGCGAGGCCGGCCAGCGTCAGACGCGTCACGCGCGGGGGCAGCAGGGGCATGGACTTACGTCTCCGCCGCCGGATCCGCCAGGCTGGCCAGATCCGCGGCGTCGGTGAACGCCAGCGACTCCGAGTTCACGCAGAAGCGCAGGCCCGTGGGCCGCGGGCCATCGTCGAACACATGGCCGAGGTGGGCATCGCAGCGCGCGCAGAGAATCTCGGTGCGCTCCATGCCGTGGCTGCGGTCCACGTGCGTGATCACGTTCGCGTCCGAGACCGGCTGGAAGAAGCTCGGCCACCCGGTCCCCGAGTTGAACTTGGCCTGCGACGAGAAGAGCGGCAGCCGGCAGCACAGGCAGGCATAGACGCCCTCGCGCTTGTTGTCGAGCAGCGTGCCGCAGAAGGGGCGCTCGGTGCCCTTGCCCCGCGCGACCTGGAACTGCTCGCCGGTCAACTGCGCGCGCCACTCGGCGTCGGTCTTGACGATGCGCGGGACGGCCACGGGGCCGGTCAACACACCCTGGCGGTTGTAGACGTGCACGGGGACGGTCTCGGTCATGGCTGCCCTTCAGCTTACTGTGTCCGGCGGCGCGGCACGCGCCGCGTAGTAGACTTCATCCCCGATGATGTCGCCGCACGATGGGCTGGGTTCAGGGGCTCTTCTTATGACGCGCGTGCTGGCCTGGACGGTCGGGGTGGCACTGGCGGCCGTCGCGCTCGGCCCAGGCCCCCTCGACGGCCAGTCGCCGCAGCGCTACTACGTCTACGCCTGCGCCGAGTCCGAGGACGAGGTGGCGCTGCTGCGCTTCACGGCCTCGGCGACGGGCGGGTCGCTCGAGGTGGTCAAGCGCATCCCCGTCGGCGTGATGCCGGTCGAGATCGAGGGCCCGCACGGCATCGCCGTCCATCCCGACGGCCGCTCCTGGTATGTCTCCCTCTCCCACGGATCGCCGTTCGGATCGATCCACAAGTTCACGACGGGCACCGACCAGTGGCAGGCCCAGGTGCCGGTGGGCCTCTTCCCCGCGTCGATGGACATCTCCCGCGCCACGGGCCTGCTCTACGTCGTCAACTTCAACTTGTACGGGGACATGGTGCCGAGCACGGTCTCGGTGGTCGACACGGCGTCGATGGCCGAGGTCGCGCAGGTCCCGTCGGGCGTGATGCCGCACGGCTCGCGCATCGACGCCACCGGCCGCCGTCATTACCACGTGACGATGATGGACGACCGGCTCCGCGAGATGGACACGGTGCGGCTCACCGAGACGCGGTCGCTCGCGCTGTCGGCCCACGCCGGCCACGTCATGGAGGATGACGGAACCGAAGAGGGCCGGGCGGCGATGAAGGCGATGCACGCGATGATGCTGCAGCCCACCTGGGCGACGGCCCCGACGCGCGACGGCAAGCTCTACGTGGCCGGCAACAACACGAACGAGATCGTGGAAGTGGACGTGGAGCAGTGGGCGGTGACGCGCCGCTTCGAGAAGACGCACGCGGGCCCCTACAACGCGGACGTCACGCCGGACGGGAAGACGCTCGTCGTCACCTACAAGCGCGGCGCCGCGGTGGGCCTCTGGGATCTCGAGCAGGGCGTCGAGGCCGCGCGCCTGACGACCACCCGCACCGTGCCGCACGGCGTCGTCATCTCTCCGGACTCGAAGTACGCGTTCGTGACCAACGAGGGGGTCGGCGCCGAGCCCGGCGTGGTGGAGGTCTACGACCTCGCGCGCCGCATCCGGGTGGCCTCCGCCGAGATCGGCAAACAGGCCGGCGGCATCGCGTTCTGGAAGTCGGAGTAGGCCTCGCGCACGCGGCGCCCGGCCGGGTGACGCGAAGACGCCGCGAGGGCTACGAGGCGCGAAGCGCCGTGTCTTCCCAGACCCGGATGCGCCGGAACAGCAGATCCACCAGGTACAGCAGCAGCGCCGCCCACAACAGCCACGGCCACAGCGGGCGCGGCGCGAGGGCCCTGGCCTCGCCGGGGTCGGCGATGCCGGCGGGGGCGGGGTCGAACTGGCCGCCGGTGTCCCTGGCGAGCGACTCGAGCAGGGCCCGATCGGGCGGGCCGAGCCGCAGCTCGTCGAGGTCGCGCGCGAGGACGAACTGCGCCAGCGGCGTGCCGGGCGCGAACTGGACGCGGCCGTCGAAGCGTGCGCCCGCGATGTAGTCCTGGTCTGACGCGAGCGTGACGGTGGCCTCGTAGCGTCCCGGCGCGGTCTGCGCGAGCGCCACTGTCTGCGTCTCCTGGCCGACGATCTCCACCCGCGGCCGCGTGAGCGGCGCCAGCCGGCCCGCGCGATCCACGGCGTCGAGCACGAACCGGGTGTCGAGGCCGCCGTCGTGCCGGGCCACGCGCTCCACGCGGAGGCCGCCCGAGGTATCCGGCCGGCGCATCACGTCGCGCAGCACGCGCGTCCAGAACGCGCGATAGCCCGGCCATCGCAGCCACTCCGCGCCCCAGCGGTCCTTCACGTCCGACGCGAAGAACACCGCGCGCCCGAGGCCGTACTGCCAGCGTGCCAGCAGCGGGTCGTCGGACGGCGTCGCCAGCAGCAGTTCGGCGCTCGGCCGGAGCGTCGTGCGCGTGTAGCCGAGCAGCGCTGGGACCGACGGCATCGGCAGGTCACGGAAGAGCGCGATCTGCTGCGGCATCCGCACGGGCGTGGGCTGCTCGTCGAGCGCGCCGCGCGCCACGCGCTCGGTCTCGGTGACGAAGATCTGCGGCACCTCGCGCGCGTCGATGAAGGCGTACGCGCGCCCCTTGCCCCAGACCGACATGTTGGTCATCAGCTCGCGGTCCGCATCGCCGCCGACGGCCACGGTGGACACGGTGATCTCGTCGCGCGCCATCCGCGTGATGAGCTCTTCGTACGGGTCCTCGTACGTCCGGCCGTCCGAGAGGAGGATGACGTGCCGCACCGCCGCCTCCACCCCCTGCAGCGCGCGGTACGCTTCCTCGAGCGCCGGGTAGATGACGGTGTGCCCCGCCGGGTCGATGGTCGAGATCTGCGCCTTGATCCGCTCGCGATTCGCCGCGGGCTGCAGCGGCGAGACCCACTCCGCCCCGAAGTTGAAGGCCAGCACCCCCACGAGGTGGTTGTCCTCCAGCACGTCGAGCGAAGCCTTGCTCGCCTCCTTGGCCAGCTCCAGCGTCGGGCCCACCATGCTCCACGACCGGTCCAGCGCGATCACGAGCGCGACCTCACCGGGCGGCTCCTTCACGTCGAACGACACCGGCAGCACGCGTTCGATCGGCGTGTCCGAGTACCCGTTCTGGCCGTAGACGGCCTCCCCGCCCGCCAGGACGAGGCCGCCGCCGCCCTCCACGTACGCCTCGAGCGCCGCCATCGTCGCGGCCGGCAGCGCCTGCGCTTCGACGTCGCTGACGATGACGGCGTCGAAGGCGCTGAGCGCGTCGACATCCGCGGGGAGGCGGCCGCCCTGGGGCACGGTGACGTCGAAACCGCCCACCTCGAGCGCCGTGCGCAGGTGATGCGCGCTGGCGGGACGGCCCTCGACGTAGAGCACCTGGCGCCGCGCGCCGACCGACAGCACATGCCGCCGCGTGTTGTTCTGCGGGACGGGATCGCCGTCGGCCCGAAGGATGGCCTCGATGACGGAGGGACCCTCCTGATGCACACGCGCTTCGAGAGAGAGCACGCGCGCGCCGGGCTCGACGCGCGCCGGCTGCAGCGCCACGACCTCGCCCCGGTGGCGCAGTTCCACGACGACCGACCGCGCCACCTGACTGTGGAGCGCGACGTCGATGGTGAAGGGCTCGCCGGCGGACACCCGGGCGGGGCCGGTGAGGCCGTCAATCCAGACGTCGCCGACCTCGCGCACGTCGAGCGGCACGGTGTGCACTTCGATCCCGTCCGCCTGCAGCAGCGCGGTGGCGCGCGCCAGGTCGCCGGCCGTCCCACGGCCATCGCTGAACAGCACGACCCGGCGCAGGTGCCCCGGCGCAAACGCCGCCCGCGCATCGTCGAGGGCGCGGCCGAGGTTCGTGTCCGAGACGTCCGGCGCGGCGTCGCCCGTGCGCACGCGCGCGAGCGCGCCGAGCGCCTCGACATCGGGGAGGACGACCGTGGTGGCGCCGAACGCGAGCACCGCGGCGTGATCGGGGGCGCGCTCGCGCGAGGCGTCGGCGATCCAGGCGGCGGCGCGCTCGACCGAGGCGGCGGAGACACTGGCCGAGACGTCCACCAGGTACACGACCGAGACGCGCCGGTCGTTGCGGTGCCAGACGGGTTGGGCGAGCGCGAGAATCACCAGGGCCAGCACGGCGCCGCGAAGGCCGCCCTGGAGCACGCGCTGGCGCGGCGGGAAGTTCGTCAGCGTGCGCCGCGCCGCCCACACCACGAACGGCACGACCCCGAGCAGGAGCCACAACCACGCCGCCGCGTCGAACGACAGGGGGCCGGCCATCACACGGTGATCCGCCGCTGCCAGGTGAACCACTCGACGGCCAGCAGCAGCAGCACGGCCATGGCCATCAGCGTCCACCACGGGCGTGAGGTGGCAGGCAGCTCGCCCGCGCCCGCATCCGCCGCGCCATCCGGCGCCGCGGGCGTCCATCCGGCCTGCGCCAGATTCACGAGCACCGGGACGCGCACGCCGCGCGCCGTGGCGAAGAAGACACCGGGGCCGTCGGCCGTGAAGCGGCTCGCCCCGAGGGCAGAGGTCGAGGGGACACGCTGGCCGTCGAGCGTGGTGATCATGGCGCCGGCCCGCGGCACCTCGATCAGCCCGGGTGTCGCGATGATCGGGTCGGCCTCGCCCCGGAACCACGCCAGCGTGTTGGCGATGAAGATCGGGAAGGCGGGCTGCGTCGCGAAGTTCGAGTCGTCGAGGGCGAAGCCGATGGCCACCCACGGGGCGGCGGCGCTCCCGGCGGCGATCACGGTGTGTCCGGCGTCGGCGGCGAGCGGCACGGCCCCCTCGGCGGCGATCACCGCCGTGCGCGTCACGTGAAGGTCATCGAGTGCGACGGCGGCCATCAGCGGGTGCTCCGTGCCGGAAGCCACGACCGTGGGCAGGGTGCGCGTGGCCTCGGCGAGCGGGAGCCACGCCGAGGGCGCCGGTCCGATCAGCAGGGCGGGTGTCTCGGGCGCCGTCTCCGGGACGAAGCGATCGAAGACGAGGAGGTCCGCGTCGATCGCGGGCCGGTAGTCGTCTGGCGCCACGATCTCCAGCACGACGCCCGGATCCGATCCGATCACGGCGGCGAGCGCCGGCTGGCCCGTCGTGATGAGCGCCACGCGCCACGGGCGCGGATCCGGCAGCCATCCGAACGCCACATCGTCGGCGGGGAAGCGGTCACCGGCGGTCGAAATGCGCGCCTCGACCACGCCGGGATCGAGTTCGTTCATCGGCAGCACCTGCCGGAATGCGGCCCCGGCGGCCAGGGGCACCGTGCGCTGCACGCGCGTCCGTCCCGGCGCACCGATGGTGATCGCGACCTCGCGCGCCTCGGCGTCAAAGTTGACGATGGACAGGTACGCGGTGTGCTCAGAGGGGCGCGCCGGCGTGGCACGCACCTCGAAGGCGGTGATACCCACGTTCGACACGCGCTCGAACAGCGAGACGACGCGGGCGCCCTCGGGGAGGCCCTCCTGGGGGGCGTCGGTGAAGATCACCGGCGCATAGCCCTCGGCGGTGGCGGGCGTGCGGCGGTCGCCGGCGCCGGGCCGGATGCGGTCCACCGCGTCGACGGCCTGCTGGCGGTCCAGGTCCGGTGGCGTGCGCACGGCGCCGCTCGTGTCGACGACCTGAAAGCGCGCGTCACCGCCCGCCTGGGTGATGAGCGTGCGCGCCGCCGCCTTGGCGCGATCGAGGCGTGTGCCGCCGCCGGTCAGCGCGTGCATGGTGGGCCCGTTGTCGACGATCAGGGCCAGGCGGCCGCCGCTGGCGCCGTCGGGCCGCGGTTCGGCCGCCGCCACCGCGAGCAGCCACGCGATGGCGAGCGCGAGCAGCAGCGAGAGCAGCCGGCGCAGCCGCTCGATCAGCGAATCGCGGCGGTGCTCGTCGAGCACCCGCTGCCAGAGGACGAGCGAGGGCACCACGACGAGCGGGTGCCGCACCTTCAGGAAGAAGATCGCGACGACCGCCGCGCCGGCAAGCGCGGCCACGAGCGCCATCTGGCCCGCGGAGAGCAGGCCGAAGGTCATCCGAGGAACCTCCCGAGGCGGAACACCTTCAGGATGGCGTCTTCGAAGGGCTCGTCGGTCGAGGTGCGCAGGTAGCCGAGCTGATACCGGTCGCAGTAGCGCTCGATCGACGCGGCGTGATCGTCAAAGGCCTGCGCGTAGGCGGCGAGCAGGCCGGGGGTGATCGCAAGGCTGCGCACGTCGCCGGTCTCGGCATCCTGCAGCCGCACGTCGCCGCCGATCGGCGGGTGGCGGTCGGCGGCGCTGGTCACGTGGACCGCGAAGACGTCGTGGCGGCCGTGCCGCAGCGCCTCGAGGCCGGCCTCGGCCCCGTGCGGATCGAGGAAGTCGGAGATGACCACGGCCACGCCGCGCGTCGCCTGCCGCAGGCGGAACGTGCGCAGCGCCTCGCCCGCGTGGGTGCCGCCCTCCGCCTCGAGGGCGCCGAGGAACGAGAAGACCCGGAAGATCTGGCCCTTGCCGCGCTGGCCGGGCAGCTCCGGCCCGAGCCGATCCGCGTAGCCGAGGACCGCGACGCGGTCGAGGTGCGCGAGGCCGATGTAGCAGAGCGCCGCGGCGACCTGCCGCGCGTACTGCAGCTTCGACGGCGTGCCCCCCGCCATCGAGCCGCTGTGGTCGACGAACAGGTAGATCGGCAGGCCCTGCTCTTCCTCGAACAGGCGGAGCAGGAGCTTGCCGAGGCGCTGGTACGCGCGCCAGTCGATGTGGCGGAAGTCGTCGCCGGGCGCGTAGCCGCGATGGTCGGCGAACTCGAGCCCCGACCCGCGCCGCCGCGCCGTGCGCTCCGCGTGGAACGCGCCGGCAAACACCTGCTTCGAGAGGATGTGAAGGTGCTCGAGCTTCCCGAGGAAGGCCTGATCGAACGGAAGGTCAGGCGCCGCCACGGTCCGCGGGCTCCGGGGTCCGGTCGAGCACGTCCTGCAGGATGCGGTCGGCGTCCACCTGCTCGGCGGCGCCCTCGAAATTGAGGAGCACGCGGTGGCGCAGCGCGGGCAGCACCATCGCACGGATATCGGCCGCCGACACATGCACGCGGCCGGCCAGCAGCGCGCGGATCTTCGCGCCGACGACGAGCGCCTGCGCGCCACGGGGGCTGGCGCCGTACCGGACGTAGCTCTTCACGCTGGGCGGCGCCGACGGCTGCTCGGGGTGCGTCGCCAGCGTCAGGGCCACCGCGTACGCCTGGATGGGCCGCGCAATGGGTACCGACCGCGCAATGCGCCGCATCTCGAGGATCTCGTCCGCGCTGAGCGTGCGTTCGATCGGCGGTTCGCCCGTGCCGGTGGTGCGGTCCAGGATCTCGTGCAGCTCGTCGCCGGTCGGGAAGTCGACCTTCAGCTTCAGGAAGAAGCGATCGAGCTGCGCCTCGGGCAGCGGGTACGTGCCCTCCATCTCGAGCGGGTTCTGCGTGGCCAGCACGAAGAAGGGCCGATCGAGCTGATACGTCGTCCGCCCGACCGAGACGCTCTTCTCCTGCATCGCCTCGAGCAGCGCCGACTGCGTCTTCGGCGTCGCGCGGTTGATCTCGTCGGCCAGGACGATGTTGGCGAAGACCGGCCCCGGCTGGAAGTCGAAGAACCGATCGCCCTTCTCGTTCTCCTGCACGACGTGCGTGCCGATGATGTCGGTCGGCATCAGGTCCGGCGTGAACTGAATGCGCGAGAACTTCAGGTGCAGCACGTCCGCGAGCGTGTGGACCAGCTTGGTCTTGCCGAGCCCGGGCACGCCCTCGAGCAGCACGTGCCCGTCGGCCACGAGGCTGATCAGGATGCCCTCGACGATCGGGCGCTGACCGACGATGCGGTGGTGGATTTCGGCGGAGACGAGCGCGAAGTCGCGCAGGAAGCGCTCGAGCTCGGTTTCCACGACGGTCGTGGACGACGGGTCGGTCATCGGGGGTCCTTCCGTTCCTGTCGGGCTCGTTCGAGGAAGTACTTCCGCACGAGCTCCTGGTATGCCCAGGGGACGGGCCGCACCGGATCGGCGGCGCTGCCCTGGTAGCGCGCGGCCGGCGCGACGTCCTGAAACGTGAGCCGCGACTCACCGACTTCGCTCTGCCGCTCGATGAGCGTGTCATCGCTCGCGGCGAGCGCGGCAAAGCGGCTGGTGAGCTGCTCGCGTTTGAGCGTGACCTCGAGCTCGGCGCGCGCGGCCTCCATCGAGAGCCCGTCGGCCGCCTCGCCGCCGCCGGGGCCGGAGAGGTGCCCGCCCGGCATCGCGCCCGCGGCTTCGGCCTCGGTCGGCGCGCCCGCGCCGCCTTCGCCCCCGCCGGCGCCGCCGCCCT
>JAUXWO010000026.1 GCA_030680175.1 Vicinamibacterales bacterium | reverse complement strand
GCCAGTCCCCGCCGCGCCACCTGCCGCCCCACCGACACCCCCAGTGACAGAGCGCGACAACACAGAGTGACACCAGGGGGCACCCGTTCCCGGCACTCACCGCACATCGCCTCACAATTCCGCCGAAGACCTGAATCGCGACTCTGGCGTGGTTCTTGTATCTCTCCACGGCAAGGCTTCGCCATGCAGAACCATCCGACCAGTACCCGCGCCTCCGGGTCCGCCCGTGTCGTCGTCGTTGGCGGTGGTCCCGAGGTGTTGACGTTCGCCGAACCGCTGCTGCCGCGGGGCGCCTACGAGGCGGACTTCCTCGAAGGGTACGACGCGCCGTACGGCGCCATCCGGGCCGAGCGCCCGGACCTGGTGGTGCTCTGCCTGCGCATCGAGGACCACGAAGGCTTCCAACTGCTGTCGATGCTGCGGCTCGACCCGGCGACCCGCCAGATCCCGGTGCTCACCTATACGACCGAGTTCGAAGGCCAGCGGTTCGAGGGCGTGGATGAAGGCGACCCGTTCGAGCCCGACGTGAGACGGCCAGGCGCTCTGGTACTCGCGCGCCACTGACGTACAGCCCATCCGGCGTCCGGCCCCGTGCTATATTTCGCGGGAATGGCCGACGACAAGCGCGATTCAGAGCGCGTGGAGATCCTCGGCGCCCTCCACGGCGAGGTCATGGTCTTCCAGCCCATGACGATCCGCCAGATCAGCCGCGGCGGCGCACAGGTCGAAACGACGTACCCCCTCCAGCTCGACTCGCTGCACGATCTCCGGCTCACGCTCGGCACGCGCTCAATCGTCGTGAAGGGACGCGTGGCCCACTCGCGTATCAGCGACGTCGATCAGGATCACGTGACGTACCGGTCGGGGATCGAGTTCATCGAGCCCCCCGACCGCGTGGCGTCGGCGATCGAGGACTTCGTCGCGTTGATCCAGCAGGAGCGGCAGGCGACTTAGGGGGGGGGCGGGGGGCTTCAGCGGGGTTGGTTGAGGTGCTCGAGGTAGTCGCCCGACTCGATGCGCTGGGCACGACCGAGGGGCGCGTTGTAGAAGTAGGCCCAGGCCGGCTGCACCTGCCCGTCCTCGAGCGTCACGTCCGTCAGCACGCGGGTGTAGAGACTCTGCTCGGGCTCGTTCGCACGATAGCCCTCGATCTCATCGAGCGTCGCCAGCACCGCCGGCGAGTCCTGCATCTCGTAGATCTCCCCCAGCACACGGCTCCCATCGTCGGTCGGCACGGCCGCCGGATAGATGCCGAGATCGAAGAGCGCGGCGCGAATCGCGCCACGGCCTCGCAGCGTCAGCTTCGGGTTGACGCGCTGGCGCCCCGGCCGATTGAACGGCGTCATCAGGGTGCCGTAGAAGAAGACATGCTCGGACACGGGCGGGGCCTCGACCTCGAATGGAGTCGATGCCGAGTGTAGGGGGTCGCCTGAGGGGAGTCAAGACGGCCAGTAGGAATAGCCGGCCGAAAATGCGCACCGGGTGCCTCCGCGCGGCCCGGAAGGGCCCGGCGGAGACACCCGGTGGCAAAGTCGTGACGCGCGGTGACGAACGGCGCGGATCAGCGCGGCTCCTGGCCCTCGCGCCTGGCCCCGGCGATGGCGCCGAGCGCCTCGAACACTTCGGTCGGCAGCGTGAAGGACATCGCCACGGTGCGGCCCTCACCGCCGAGCTGCAGTGAATCCACCATCGTCTGCATCTCGGGCCGGTTGCTCGCCTGCATCCTGGCCATGGCCACGAAGCCGCGCAGCATGTCGCGCATGTTCTGCGCCGACGCCTCGTCGCGCGCCTCGGCCTTCAGCAGGCCCGACAGCCCGCCATTGACGTGCCCGGCGGCGGAGAACCACGTGATTGCGGGCATCTGGCTGAGCATCTCGCCCGGGAGGTCGGCGCGGTCCGCAATCGCGTCGAAGCGGCCCACCGCCCACGCGTTGTTCGTGCCGAGGTCGGCCACCAGGCGCATCATCTCGGTGTTGCCGATCACGTTGCGGCCGTTGCGCCGCGTGTCGATGGACTGGCGCACCGCGGTGTGCGTGCCAATCGCGACGAGGCCGGGCTCGATGAAGCCCAGCGCGATCTCTGACCGGCCCTCGCCGCCCTCGGCGTGACGGATGAGGCGCACGCCCTCGTAATCCTCCACCTGGCCGCCATGCTCGCGGGCCAGCCCCTCGAGCCGCACGACGTCGAAGCGGCCGCGCGCCAGCACGAGCGCCGCATCATTGCGGCGGCCCGTCGCGTCCACCGCGCGGGGCATCATGGCCGCGACGACGGTGTCGATGTCGCGCTCGATGTCGAGCCCGGTCTTCTCGAGGAACTCGTCGCGCTCGCGGCCTTCCGGCTCGAACCGGCGAATCCGCTGGCGGAACTCCGAGTGCATCACGTCGCGCACATCGGCGTAGGCCACGACGACGGCGGTGTCGGGGATGTACTCGAGTTCGGCCGGACCGGCCGCCGAAGAGAAGACCGTCACGGGGAGACCGACAAACGACGCCACCAGACCGGTGGTGAGGCCCACGGCCAGGATCGCACCGGACACCAGCAGGAAATACCGAGTCTTCTTGGTCATGTGTGCCGTTCCTCTGGTGGATTATACGGAGCTGAAGGCCGCTGAGGTTCCCTACTGCTCCAGGACGTACTCCTTGCGCTCCACGATTCTTGCCGCAAGTACAAGGAACACAACGAGATACCCTGTCAGCCACGCGAGCGACACCCACAGGGGCGGCGCCTGCTGGAAGAAGCTCTGGAGCACGCTCATCGCCCCGTCCGAAGGCATGGTGTGGGGCACGAGGGCCTGCAGGTAGTAGGCCACGGTGAACTGCTTGAGGTAGCCCGGCAGGGCGACGACCACCGGCTCCCACCCGAAGGCGAAGACCAGGCCCACCAGCACCGGGCGCTTGAGCCAGGCGCCGATGAAGGCGAAGAGCGCGCCGTAGACCGCGAGTCCGGCCGCCAGGATGCCGAGGTCCGCCACCAGCTGGCCGAAGGTCGCGGGAATCTGCCCGAAGGGCACCACCGCGAAGTACACCAGCATCACCGATGGCAGCACCACGAGGATCGTGCAGGCCAGGTACGCCAGGTACTTCCCAAGGAGGACGGCCCCGCGCGGGATGGGGCGCGTAAAGAGATAGGTGATCGTCTTGTCCTCGACCTCGTCGGCCATCAGGGCCGTGCCATAGAAGACGCCGAGGACCGGCACGATGAACCGGACGAACAGCATCCAGATCATCACGCCGAAGATCGCGGCCCCTTCCACCCGGACGCCGTTGACGCGCAGGGCCGGCAGCCCGAACCACTCGACGAGGCGGAAGACGATCGCCAGGATCACGGGCCCGCCCACGACGAGCGCCATGAAGATGGTGCGGCGCGACCAGAGCATCTCGCCGAGCGACAGCTCGAAGACGCGGCGGGACGCGGTCCAGTAGGACGGGGCGGCCGGCGTGGCGGTCGGAAGCGCGGACGTCATTGGCGCACCAGGTAACGGAAGACCGCCTGCAGGTTGTCGTCGGGCGAGGTGACCTCGTCGATCACCCCGGCTTCGCCGGAGGCGGCGAGCGCCGTCAGACGCTGATAGAACGCATCGGGCCGCGCGGTCTCGACGACGACGGCCCCCTCCTCGAACCTCAGGCTCAGCACATCGTCGTGCGCGAGGAACTGGCGCGCGAGCCCGCGCGTGTCGGCCGCCTTGATGTAGACGGTGTGCGGGTGCGTGTCGATCAGGTCGCGGATCTGGTGGACGTTCCCCTCGGCGAGGATGCGCCCGTTGTTGATCAGCAGGATGTTCGACGTCATCGACTCGATCTCGTGCAGGATGTGGCTCGAGACGATGATGTGCTTGCCGGCGCGGGCCCAGTCCTTGATCATGCGGATGGTGCGGCGCCGGGCCAGCGGATCCATGCCCGTGAGCGGCTCGTCGAGAATCAGGAGCTCGGGGTCGTGCACGAGGGCCTGCGCGAGCTTCACGCGCTGGCGCATGCCCTTGCTGTAGGCGCCGATCTTCTTGCCGGCGGCATCCATCAGCTCGACCTGCTCGAGGGCGCGCCGCGCGGCGGCATCGGCCTCGGCGTCGGCCAGCCCGTTGAGCCGCACGAGGGCCGTCACCCACTCGAGGCCGGTCATGCGCTCGTAGAACGCATCCTGCTCGGGGCAGAAACCGATCCGGAAGTACAGCTGCGGGTTGCCCCAGATGGGCTCGCCGAACACCCGGATCTCGCCCTGGCTCGGCTTGAGCTGGCCCGTCATGAGCTTCATGAACGTCGACTTCCCGGCGCCATTCGGCCCGAGCAGTCCCGTGATGCCCGGCGGGATCGACACGGTCACGTCGTTCAGGCCGCTCACCTGGCCGTACCACTTCGAGAGGTGGTCGGCCTGCACGAGGGTGCCGGCCGTCATGTCACCACCTCCACGCCGCGCACGCGTCGTTCGAGGATGAGCACCGAGACGGCGATGAGCCCGAGCACCGTGAGCCCGGCCACGAACGGCGGCAGGTCGTACCGCGGCGGCAGGCGGAAGATCACGTCCCCGAGCTGCTCGAGCGCGGCACTCGGGGAGATCCACGCGAGGCCGCTGCTCCGGGTGATCCCGCGCACGGCGTTGAACAGCGCGCTCGTGAAGAACATGACGCCCGCATACATGATCCCGACGAAGCGGCTGCTCTTCGACATCGACGACAGCGCCAGCATCGTCGTCGCGGCCAGCAGGATCTGCACCAGGGCAAACAGCGTGATGGCGGGCAGCAGGAACAGGTGCGCGAGGAAGAACGTGAAGCTGCCCGCGAAGGCAATCTGCACGACGAGCAGCGAAATGGCCGGGGCCCACGTCACGAGCAGCAGGAAGAGGAACAGGATGGCCATCTTGCCGGCCACGTACTCGAAGCGCGTCAGCGGCTTCGAGAGATAGAGCTGCAGCGCGTTGGCACGCCGGTCGGCGGCGATGAGCCCGGCCCCCACGTAGATGGTCACGAAGAAGACGAACACGCCCTGCTGATCCATGAATTCGCGGAACGTGTCGGCCCGCGGCGCCAGGAACGAGGCCTGCTGGAAGTTCGCCGCCAGGTAGACCTGCACCGCCCGGACGATGAACGGAGCCCAGGCGAGGAGCAGGAGGAAGAGGAACTTGCGCTGGCTGATGATGCCGCGGACGCCGGCCTGCGCGATCACCTGCCAGGCGCGGCCGGCCGCGGCGCGGTCGCCCTGGTAGCGCCGGTAGCCCTGATCATGAATCGGCATGGCGCTATCGCTCCCCCACCGCGCGGGCGAACACGTCCTCGAGCGTCGGGACGCTCGGCCGCAGGTGGCGCACCTGCACGCCCTCGCGCGTCGCCAGGGCAAAGAGCGCCTGCGCGCCCGCGTCGCCCGGCACGAACACCCGCATCACGTCCTCGTCGGTGTCGTGACAGTCGTAGCCCTGCGCGCGCAACACACCGAGAAACGCGTGGGCATCGCCCTTGACGCGCAGCTCGTACACGCGGCCGCCGGGCCCCTTGAGCGCGTCGATCGGCCCCTCGGTCGCCACGCGGCCCTTGTCCATCACCACGACGTAGTCGCAGGTGAACTCGACGTCGGGCAGCAGGTGTGACGAGAGGATCAGGTTGACGCCCTTGTTGTGGGCGAGGTCGTAAATCAGCTCCAGCATCTCGTCGCGCCCCTTCGGATCCATGCCGTTGGTGGGCTCGTCGAGGAAGAGCAGATCGGGATCGTGGACCAGCGCCTGCGCCAGCTTGATGCGCTGCTTCATGCCGGTGGAATAGGTCTCGAGGTTGCGGTAGCGGGCCTCGCCGAGCCCCACGTAGTACAGGACCTCGTGGGCACGCTGCATCGCATCGGCGGCGGGAAGCCCCGAAAGCTGCCCGCAGTAGGCCACGAACGACACGGCGTTCATGCCCGGCACGTGGGCGTCGTTCTCCGGCATGTAGCCAATGCGGGAGCGAATCTCGAGGGGGGAGGCCGCGACGTCGAGGCCCAGCACCGTCATCGTGCCCTGGTCGGGCACGACGAACCCGAGCAGGGCCTTGAGCATCGTGCTCTTGCCGGCGCCGTTCGGCCCGAGCAGGCCGACCGCGCCCGGCCGGAACCCCGCGGTCACGTCACGCAGTGCCCAGTTCTTCCCGTAGTTGACGCTGACACCCTGCAGCGAGACGACCGGGTCGGTGTCCTGACCGGCCGGCGCGGCCGGGATGGATGTGTCGGGCATTCGTTCCTGAGATACGAAACTCGGCGCGTTCGTGTTCGCTGGCGGTTACTTTACAGGAAAACCGCAGGCCCAGACGTCCCGGCCCCGCCACCGTGCCGGCCGGCGCATCGCCGGACGGTCCAGCCGTGGATCGTCAACGACGTTCCCCTAGTGGAGTGTTGTTGACGATTTACTACCGGGCCGCCCGTTGGGCGGCCCGCAAAATCGCGGTTGCGCAGAGGCGCTGGTAGTCCCTCTTCAGTCGATACACTCCACTAGAGGGTGCCCCGCAGCCCGAGCGGATCCGCCTGTTCGCGCATGAAGCCGATGACGTTGGTGACGTGTTCGTCGAGCGGTAGCCCCATCAGCTCGGCGCCGCGCGTCAGGTGCTCCCGCGGGATGGCACGGGCGAACGCCTTGTCCTTCATCCGCTTGATCACCGACCTGGCCTCGAGGTCGAGGACGCTCTTCGAGGGGCGGACCAGCGCGGCGGCCGTGATGAACCCGGCCAGCTCGTCGCAGGCGACCAGGGTCTTCTCCACCGGCGACTCCGGTGCGACGCCGGTAATCTCCCAGGCATGGGACAGGATGGCGCGCATCACCCATTCCGGGTAGCCGAGGCTGCGGAGATGCGCGCACCCCTTGTTCGGATGGTCGCCGAGCGTCGGGTAGCGCTCGTAGTCGAAGTCGTGGAGCAGCGCCACCACGGCCCACTCCTCCTCACTGGCCCCCTGCTGCCGCGCGTACCCTCGCACGGCGGCCTCGACCGCCAACGCGTGCTTCCGCAGGCTCTCGCTCTCGGTCCACTCGGTCAGTAACTGCCACGCCGCGTCTCTGGTCAGGGTCATATTCGCTGTTCGCTGTTCGCTATTCGCTATTCGCTGTTCGCTGTTCCCGCCTTCGCTCGCCCGCGAGTGCACGCGAGCTCCGGCGCGGTCTCGCCGAAGCGGCCTACGGCCGCGGAGGCGGACGCTCTTCGCTCTTCGCTGGTCCCGCCTTCGCTCGCCCGCGAGTGCACGCGAGCTCCGGCGCGGTCCCGCCGAAGCGGCCTACGGCCGCGGAGGCGGACGCTCTTCGCTATTCGCATGCAGCACGAGGTTCGGCACGGCGTTCAGGTCCGGGGCGCCGATGCGGCCGGCGGCGTGGGCACGGAGGCCGGCGGCGGCGATCATCGCGGCATTGTCTGTCGAGAGCGCGAGCGGCGGCACGAACACCGGCACCCGCGCCTGCGCGCCGCGCCGGACGGCCTCCGCCCGCAGCAGGCGGTTGGCCGAGACGCCCCCGGCGATGCCGATCGACGCGGCCTCGAACCAGCGGGCCGCCTTGAAGGTGCGACGAAGCAGCGTCTCGACGACGGTGTACTGGAACGAGGCGCAGAGGTCGCGGACGTCCTGATCCGGCAGGGCCGTCACACCGAGTTCCTGCTGACGAAGGCGCACGTGCCGCAGCACGGCCGTCTTCACGCCGCTGAAGCTGAAGTCGAACCGGTGATCGCGATCGGGGGCATTGCGATCCGGATGCGTCAGGCGCGTGAATGGCAGCGGGAACCGCGCCGCCTGCCCCTCGACCGACAACGCGTCAACGAGCGGGCCGCCCGGATAGCCGAGCCCCATCAGCTTGGCCACCTTGTCATACGCCTCCCCCGCCGCATCGTCGCGCGTACGCCCGACGAGCCGGTACTCGCCGGCCTTCGGCACCAGGTACAGGCTCGTGTGCCCGCCGGAAACCACGAGGATGATGGCGGGCAGCGGCACGTTCCCGTGCGCCAGCCAGATCGACTCGATGTGCCCGGCCAGATGGTGCACGGGAACGACCGGCACGTCGAGCGCCCAGGCCGCGCTCTTCGCGAACGACACCCCGACGAGCAGCGACCCGACGAGGCCCGGCCCCTCGGTCACGGCGACCGCGCCCACCTCACGCCACGCCGCGCCGCCCTCCGCCAGCGCGCGCTCCACCACGCCGCAGATGTCACGCACGTGCTGGCGCGAGGCCAGTTCCGGGACGACGCCGCCCCATTCGCGATGAATCTCCACCTGTGACGCCACCACGTTCGACCGAATGCGCCACGGCCGTTCCAGGTCCGCCGTCGACTCCACCAGCGCCGCGGCCGTCTCGTCGCACGAGGTCTCGATGCCCAGCATCAGCATCAGCGCACCAGGGGCTCCGCGCCGGCCAGCGACGGCGCCGCGGCCTGCAGCGTCTCGAGAAAGGGCGCCGCGTAGACGCCGCGCTCCGTGATGATGGCCGTGATGAAGCGATGCGGCGTGATGTCGAACGCCGGATTGCGGATCCGCGCGCCTTCCGGCGCCAGCCGCGCCGTGCCGACGTGCGTGACTTCGCGCGCTGGACGCTCCTCGATCGGGATGCCGCCGCCGTCCGGCGTCGCCAGGTCGATGGTCGACCAGGGCGCGGCCACGTAGAACGGCAGCCCGTGCTCCCGCGCCAGCACCGCAACGGTGTAGGTCCCGATCTTGTTGGCCACATCCCCGTTCGCGGCGATCCGATCCGCGCCGACGACGACGAGATCGATCTCGCCGGCGCGCATCAGCGCCCCCGCCATGCTGTCGGTGATGACCGTGGTCTCGATGCCTTCGCGGACGAGCTCCCAGGCGGTGAGCCGCGCGCCCTGCAGGAAGGGGCGCGTCTCGTCAGCCACCACCGTCACGGCCTTGCCGGCCTCGCGGGCCCCGCGAATGACGCCCAGGGCGGTGCCGTAGCCGGCCGTCGCCAGG
>JAUXWO010000018.1 GCA_030680175.1 Vicinamibacterales bacterium | reverse complement strand
TGCCGTTACCCAGCGGCACGGCATGCTTGATCGCCACATCCATCAGCCAATGGTTGGCGTTGTTGCAAACGATATCATAGTGCGAGGTCTCGCCGCGGATGACGCAGCCGAGTGCGACCATGCCGTCCCACTTGCCGTTCTCGGCGTGACGGGGAATGAGCCCCGCTGCCACCGTCTGCGCCAATACCTGCGGGATCTCCAGCGCGCCGGGCACCGTCAACCGGTCATACTCTACGCCCTGCGCCTCGAGCGCGGCGATGGCGCCGGCGACGAGCTGGTCGGAGATCTCCTCGTAGAAGCGCCCTTCGACGATGAGCACGCGGGCGCGCATCTCACCGCGTGGCGGCTTGCCCGTGCTGCGTGTCGGTCTGTCGATCTTGACGATCATGTCACTCGATCCCGCGCGTGCCGACGATGCGCAATCCAAAACCTTCGAGGCCGACGTAGACCTGTGCCGGCGAGTTCGTCAGCAGCACCATGTCACGCACGCCGAGGTCGGTGAGGATTTGCGAGCCGACGCCGATTTCGACACTGCGGCGTTCACGTGCGCCCTCGACGGGCTTGGCCGATTGCAGACGTCCGCTGATCCATTCTGACACGGACTTGGGGCGCAAGTCGCGGATGAGCACGACGACGCCGCGCCCTTCCTTTTCGATCATGCGCAGAGAATTGGCGATCTGCCCCTCGCCCGCCTCCCCGACGCCGAGCAAGTCGCCCAGCAGGTTGACGGCGTGCACGCGCACCAAAACTGGGCCAGGCGCCGCGACATCGCCTTTGACGAGCGCCAGATGCTCGCCCTGATCGACCGTCGTCTCGTAGACGTGCAAATCGAACTTGCCCGCCGTCGTCGCGACACTCGTCTTGGCGACGGCGCGCACCAGATGCTCGTTGCGCAGCCGGTCGGCGATGAGGTCCTCGATGGCGCCGATCTTGAGACCGTGCCGCTGCGCGAAGGCGACGAGGTCCGGCATGCGCGCCATGGTGCCGTCGTCATTCATGATCTCGCAGATCACCGCCGCCGGATAGAGACCGGCAAGTCGCGCCAGGTCCACCGACGCTTCGGTGTGGCCGGCGCGGATCAAAACGCCGCCCTCGCGCGCCACGAGCGGGAAGACGTGGCCCGGGGATACGATATCGGCTGCGCCCTTCGTCGCATCGATCGCCGTGGCGATGGTGCGCGCCCGGTCGGCCGCCGAAATGCCGGTGGAGATGCCCTCGCGCGCCTCGATCGACTGGGTGAATGCGGTGCGATTGCGCGAACGGTTGCGCCCCACCATCGCTTCCAGTTCGAGCTCGGAGGCGCGCGCGCCGGTGAGCGTGAGACAGATCAAGCCGCGGCCGTAGCGCGCCATGAAGTTGACCGCGTCGGGCGTCGCCATCTGCGCGGGAATAACGAGGTCGCCCTCGTTTTCGCGCTCCTCCGCGTCGACGAGCACGACCATGCGGCCGTTGCGCATGTCTTCCAGGATCTCAGCGATCGAGGAAAGACAGCCGCGGCCTTCCGAGATGGCGTGCTTGCCAACGTCGTGCGTCACGGACGGAACTCCAGGAGCCGCGCGATATAGCGCGCGAAGAGGTCAACTTCGAGGTTGACCGATTGCCCGGGGGTTTTCGCCCCCCAGGTCGTCACCGTCAAGGTGTGGGGAATGACGTTGACGCCGAAGCGCTTATCGCTCACCTCGTTGACCGTCAGCGATACGCCATCGAGGCTAACGGACCCTTTCGGGGCGATATAGGGCGCCAGGTGCTCGGCTACGTCGAAAGAAATGCGGCGGCTCTCCCCATCTGGCACGATATCGACGATGCGGGCCAGGCCGTCGATGTGCCCGGTGACGAGGTGCCCACCCAGCTCCTGGCCGAGCCGCAGTGAACGCTCGAGATTGATTTTGCGGCCCGGCTGCCACTCGCCGATGGTCGTCTTGCCGCGCGTCTCGTTCGACACATCGACCGTGAACAGGCTGCCGCTCGCGTCGGAACGCACGGACGTCATCGTCAGGCAGCAACCGTCGCAGGCCATCGAGCCGCCGACCTCAAGCTCCTGCGCGGGATAGCGGGCACGGATGGTGAAGCGACCGTCCTCGCGTGCCGTGACCTCGCCAATGTCGGAGACGATGCCGGTGAACATGGCTCTACTTCCTCGCTAGCGTTGCGT
Organism: Vicinamibacterales bacterium; assembly: GCA_030680175.1. GTDB lineage: Bacteria > Acidobacteriota > Vicinamibacteria > Vicinamibacterales > UBA2999 > JAUXWO01. The sequence continues at coordinate 1,838 of JAUXWO010000018.1, read as the reverse complement.
CGGTTCGTTGTGGCCGCGGCGACCGCCGCGATGCCACTGGCGGCGCACCGCCAGCATATCGTCGCCGGCGATGGTTCGCCGATCGTAAATGTCGAAGCCCTCTGTGGTGATGTAGCGGTCGAGGGCGGCAAGGCCGCCGGCGGGCGAAAGCTCGCCACCGTCGGCACCGCGTGCGTGGAACAGCACCGCCGCATCGACCAGTCCGGCGCGCGAGAAGGCCGCCCACGTAGCCGGGCCGCCTTCCAGCAGCAGGCGCGTGATACCGCGCGCCACGAGCGTTTCCATGATCGCGGGGAGCCAGAATTCGCCGCCGATCAGCAGCACTGGAAAGATCTCGGCGCCGGCGGCACGCAGCGCCGACGAATCGGCGGCCTCTGGGCAGAACACCCACAGGGGATGCTGTCGCGCGCTTTGCGCCAATCGGGATTTTTCAAGACCGGCCAGCGCGCGCGCCAGAACGATGCGCACGGGTGAGCGCGCTTCCAGGCCAGGCAGACGGCAGGTGAGCAGCGGATCGTCGGCGATCACCGTGCCGCGCCCGACCAGAATAGCGTCGGAGCGGGCGCGCAATAGATGCCCCGCAGCACGCGCCGACTCCCCCGTCGCCCACACGGGCTTGCCGGCGCCGCCGCGCGGCACCGATCCGGCGGAATCGAGCGCGAGCTTGGCCGTCACCAGTGGCCGCCGCTCGGTGACGCGCAGGATGTGCCCGGCGGCAATCCAATGTGCCCCCTCGACGAGAACGCCGCGATCGACCGCAATGCCGGCGCTACGCAGCCGCGCCAGTCCCCGTCCGGCGACGCGCGGATCGGGATCCTCGATGGCGCACACGACGCGCGCCAATCCGGCCTCGACGATGGCGTCGGCGCACGGCCGCGTCACGCCGTGGTGGGAGCACGGCTCGAGCGTCACGTACATGGTGGCGCCGCGGGCACGATCTCCGGCATGCGCGATGGCAATGGTTTCGGCGTGCGGCCGGCCGCCCGGCGCCGTCCAGGCGCGGGCGATGACCTCGCCGGTGTGCTCATCGGCGATCACCGCCCCGACGGAAGGGTTGGGCGCCGTGCGCCCGAGGCCGCGCGCCGCCAGGCCCAGCGCGATCTGCATCATCTGGACGTCAAACCCGGAGCGCTCCGCTGGGCGCATCGCTCAATGCTTCTTGAGCGGCGCCGTCTCCACAACGGAGCTCTCGAACGCGATATGCGGCGCATCGTGCGTCGTGGCGGGCTCGGCAGCAATCTCGCCGAGCACCTCGTGGAAGTCGGAAGCCTCGCGGAAATCGCGATAGACGGAGGCAAAGCGCACGTAGGCGACGGGATCGAGCCCGCGCAAGGCCTCCATGACGAGGCCGCCGATGGTCGAGGACGCTACCTCGCTCTCGCCGGCGCTCTCGAGCTGGCGCACTAGACCCGACACCATGCGCTCGACGCGCTCGTCGCCGATCGGCCGCTTGCGCAGCGCAATCTCGATAGAACGCACGAGCTTGTCGCGATCGAAGGCGACCTTGCGTCCCGAGCGCTTGACGACCAGCAGCTCGCGCAGCTGCACACGCTCGAACGTCGTGAAGCGGCCGCCGCAATCGGGGCAGACGCGACGGCGCCGGATAGCCGCGTTTTCCTCGGTCGGACGGCTGTCCTTCACTTGCGTGTTCTCGCCGGCGCAATACGGGCAGCGCATGGGGAGTCTCCCTCCGCTCGCTCGGCTCAGGCAGCCGAAGCGCGGCAGAACGATTATTAGCTGGAGCGGGGGCGCAGAAGCAACGAGGCGCGCCTAGGATATCCCAAGCGCGCCTCGCGATGTTGGTAACTTGCGATCAGGAATAGATCGGGAAGCGCTTG
>JAUXWO010000006.1 GCA_030680175.1 Vicinamibacterales bacterium | reverse complement strand
GTCGCGTCGGGACGGGGCGATCCGTGAGCCTCGTCCGAAAGCCGGTGCGTCGAGGCTCACGGATCGCCCCGTCCCGACGCGACACAGCCGCCGGTCTTCGACCGGCGGCTCGCGGGACACGCTTCCGCGAACATGCGCCATCTGCGGAATCTGCGGAATCTGCGGATTGGCGACGCGGCTTCAGGCCCCCGACGCATGCCGCGCGCCCGTCGTCTGCGGCAGCGAGTCGCGGACGCCGGCGGCAATCTCGAAGCTGCGGAGCCTGGCGGCGTGGTCGTAGATCTGCGCGGTGACGATCAGCTCGTCGGCGGACGTGACATCGAGCAGCGCCGCGAGCGCCATCCGCACCGTGGCGGGGGACCCGACAGCCGAGCAGGCCAGCACGCGCTGGATCATCGCGTGCTCCTCGGCGCTCCAGCGATCGTCGGCGGGCTCAATCGGGGGCTGCAGCCGGCTCGGCATCCCGCGCCGGAGGTTGAGGAACTGCTGCTCGATCGACGTGAACAGCCGGCGCCCCTCCTCGTCCGTGTCGGCGGCGATCACGTTCACCGCGACCATCGCGTAGGGCGCATCGAGCGCGGCCGAGGGCTGGAACGTCCGCCGGTAGACGTCGAGCGCCATCATCAGCTGATCCGGCGCGAAGTGCGAGGCGAACGCGAACGGCAGCCCGAGCGCCGCGGCGAGCTGGGCGCTGAAGAGGCTCGACCCGAGCAGGTAGATCGGCACGTCGAGCCCTTCGCCCGGCACCGCGCGCACCGCCTGTCCCGGCGCCGCCTTCGCGAAGTACCCCTGCAGCTCCCGCACATCCTCCGGAAACCGGTCGACGCCGCCGGTCAGCGTCCGGCGCAGGGCCACGGCCGTCTGCTGGTCGGTGCCGGGCGCGCGGCCGAGGCCCAGGTCGATGCGCCCGGGGTAGAGCGAGGCGAGCGTGCCGAACTGCTCGGCGATCACGAGCGGCGCGTGGTTCGGCAGCATGATCCCGCCGGCGCCGACGCGGATCGTCGAGGTCGCCCCGGCGACGTGCCCGATGACGACGGCCGTCGCCGCGCTGGCGATGCCGCGCAGGTTGTGATGCTCGGCCAGCCAGTACCTCCGGTATCCCCACCGCTCGGCATGCTGCGCCAGGTCGCGCGTGTTGCGGAACGCATCAGTGGGCGTGGCGCCGAGGACGACGGGGCAGAGGTCGAGCACCGAGAACGGAACCATCCCTCGATTCTAGTGGACTGTATCGACTGAAGAGGTACTACCAGCGCCTCTGCTCAGCCGCGATCCTGCGGGCCGCCCAACGGGCGGCCCGGTAGTAAATCGTCAACGACACCCCACTAGTGGACTGTATCGACTGAAGAGGGACTACCAGCGCCTCTGCTCAACCGCGATTTTGCGGGCCGCCCAACGGGCGGCCCGGTAGTTCTTTGTCAACGACACTCCACTAGTGCCTGCGACAGGCATGCGGATTCCGGAGCGGCCTGAACCCTGTGCGATCGAACGCGCTCAGACGCGCACGATGTCGACGTGGAGTCCGGCGGCGGCGGCGAGTGGCGCCAGGTCGGCGGGGTCGGAGGTCAGCAGCACATCGCCGTCTGCCGCCAGGAGCACCAGCGCGGCGTCGATCACGTCCCGCGTCCTGGTCCGTCCGAGCAGGAGGCCTGCGCGCCGCCCGAGGGCCTCATCGAGTGGCGTGATCTCGAGCGCTGGAAGCAGCCGCGCCACGTTGGCCTGGCGCCCCGCGCCGCCCCGCCACACCTGTCCCACGATACCGCCGTGTGTGATCGGCGTCCGCCGGGCGAGCAGCTCCTGCTTGATCAGGGCGACGGTGTGGCGATCCGCGCGCTCGACGGCGACGAACGCACCCGCGTCGAGCACCAGGCTCATCGAGCGTTCTTCCGTCCGGGGGCCGTCGTCCGCCGTGCGGCGGGGCGGCCACGTACGACCACGGCGCGAGCCCGTGCGTGGCGCGTGGCCGCCTGCACCTCCGCGGGCGCGATCGCGCCGTGCTCGGCTTCATAGGCGGCGACGAACGCCGCCAGGGCGTCCAACCGGCGCTCGTGATCGCGCTTGAGACGAAGCGCCTCGTTCACCCACCCGCTGACGCTGTCGGCCGCGCCGCGCGCCACGGCCTCCTCGGCCGCCGCGATCAGGTCGGCATCGACGGAGGCGGACAGACGCTGTTTGGCGCTCATACTGAAATACTACCAGACTGCCAACATCATGCCACGGACGCCGCCCCGGAATCCGAGCCGAACGCTGGGAGCCGAACGCTGGGAGCCGACAGCCGTCAGCACGCGCCCCGTTACGCGCTAAAATCTCTCCGTGGCAAATATCCTTCAGCATCTTCCTGCCGGCGAACGCGTCGGCATCGCGTTCTCCGGCGGGCTCGACACGAGCGCCGCGCTCCACTGGATGCGCGCCAAGGGCGCCATCCCGTACGCCTACACCGCGCATCTCGGCCAGCCCGACGAGACCGACTACGACGACATCCCGCGCCGCGCCATGCTCTACGGCGCCGAGAAGGCGCGGCTCGTCGAATGCCGGCCGCAGCTCGTGGCCGAGGGCCTCGCCGCCATCCAGTGCGGCGCGTTCCACATCTCCACGGGCGGCGCCACCTACTTCAACACCACGCCCCTCGGCCGCGCCGTCACCGGCACCATGCTCGTCGTCGCCATGCGCGACGACGATGTGCACGTGTGGGGGGATGGGAGCACCTTCAAGGGCAACGACATCGAGCGGTTCCACCGCTACGGCCTGCTGGCCAACCCCGACCTCCGCATCTACAAGCCGTGGCTCGACCAGCAGTTCATCGACGAACTGGGCGGCCGCACCGAGATGTCGGAGTACATGGTCGCGCACGGGTTCGAATACAAGATGAGCGTCGAGAAGGCGTACTCGACCGACTCGAACATCCTCGGCGCCACCCACGAAGCCAAGGACCTCGAGTTCCTGAACAAGGGCATCACGATCGTGCAGCCGATCATGGGCGTCGCCTTCTGGCGCGACGACGTGGCGGTGAAGGCCGAGACCGTGACCGTGCGTTTCGAGGAGGGGATGCCAGTCGCGCTGAACGGCAAGACGTTCCCGGATGCGCTCTCGCTCTTCATGGAGGCCAACGCCATCGGCGGGCGCCACGGCCTCGGCATGTCGGATCAGATCGAGAACCGCATCATCGAGGCGAAGAGCCGCGGCATCTACGAGGCGCCCGGCATGGCGCTGCTGCACACCGCCTACGAACGGCTCGTCACCGGCATCCACAACGAGGACACCATCGAGCAGTACCGCAACCACGGGCGCCGGCTCGGGCGGCTGCTCTACCAGGGCCGCTGGTTCGATCCGCAGTCGATGATGCTGCGCGAGACGGCGCAGCGCTGGGTGGCCCGCGCGATCACCGGCGAGGTCACGCTGGAACTCCGCCGCGGGAACGACTACTCGATCCTCGACACGGCGAGCCCGAACCTCACCTACCACCCCGAGCGCCTGACGATGGAGAAGGGCGAGGCGGCGTTCACGCCGCTCGACCGCATCGGGCAGTTGACGATGCGAAACCTCGACATCAGCGACACGCGCGACAAGCTGCTGCTCTACACGCGGACGGGCCTGCTCGGGTCCGGGCCCGGAAGCGGGATGCCGATGCTCACGGCCGCGCCGGGCAGCGATCCGGACGACGAGTAGCGCCGGGCCGGGGCGGCTGGCGCATAATGCCGGCCGTGCGGGGGGCGTTCGACCGGCTGGTGCGCTGGGTGGAGCACGGCGAGGAGGCGCCGCCCTCTCAGACCGTCACGCCGGGCGCGCCTCTGACGCCGTCACGACCCCCCCGACCGGGGGGCGGTGGCGCCGTCACTTCAGGTAAAGCACGCCGAGGTCGTCGTCGTGCCACTCGCGCAGGCGGAGGTACGACTCGAGCTGATCGGCGGCCCGTGTGCGTTCGTTGACGGCCGTCTGCTCCCATTCCGTCCGCACGTCGGCCTCGAGGCGCAGGCGGAGGCTGAGCCAGCGGCTGCCGTCACGCGCGCTGCGGCTCACCTTCGCGGTGGCCTCCCACCCCGTGCCGACCGGTTCGAAGGGCTGCTGCCGCACATGCGTGGGCGAGCCGTCAGGCCAGAGGAGCATCTGCCCGGTCAGTGACCAGGTGGGCGGGGCAGGCCTGTGGGTATCGGTGATCCAAATCATGGTGTTCGCCGGCGCGGCCACTCAGTATACATAAGCGTCACGATGGCCGAGCGACCCTCAGCCAGGTGGATCCGTCTGTGTCACGGCCCGGAGGGCGTTCCACAGCAGCTCGCGGGTATCGGGGTTGACCCAGACCTCCACATCATCGGCGCTTGTGACGCGTTCGAGCGTGGCCACCACCCGAAGGCTTCGGTTCATCACCGTCATGGGCGGGACCGGGTCGGCCGCCAGACGCGAGAAGACCACCGTCTCCCAGGCGCCAGGCACCAGGTCCGCGATGCTGTTGCGGTGGCGCGCCGCCCCCAGGCCCGCGACGACCAGCGGCTCCATCCGCATCGTGAACATCGTCCCGTCGTCCATCGGGCCGATGGCGACGCGCAGGGTCAGGCCCGTGACGGGCAGCAGCCCCGGGTGCCGCGACCGGAGGCGCACGGTGAACGTCGTGCCCGTCAGCGGATAGGCCAGGTCGAGTGTGCCGGCCGCGTCGAACTCGATGGGGGCGCCGGGCGCCGGCACCATCTCGGCGGTGCGCGCGGGCGTGTAGGGTTCGCGCAGCAGCGTCCCGGGCGGCTGCTGGGCGGCCACGCTCACCCCGGCGGTGAGCACGGCAGCGGCCACACCGCGCCTGAGCCATGTGCGGAGAGGAGTCGTCATGGAAGCAGCCTCCATGGGGGTTAGACGATGGGGGCGGGCGGGTGGGCGGGGTGTGACTTCGGAACGACTCGGTTAAGATCCTTGCCCATGACCATGATCGACACCCGAGCCGCGGGCTCCGCCCTTGTACGATTCGTGAAGCACCCCTACACCCGCCTCTTCGTCGGCCTGGCGCTGGCCGCGTCCGGGACCGCCGAGATCATCGCCGAGTTCGGCCGGGACCCGGAGGTGTGGGAGATGGGCGCGCACCACGGGGTCGCGGTGTTCGGCCTGTACAAGACGCTCGGGGCGACCGGCGACATCCTTGACGGCCTGGAAGTGGCCGCCGCGCGCCTCCACCACGAGTAGTGGAGTGTCGGTGACGGGGCCGCCCGTTGGGCGGCCCGCTGAGTCGCGGTTGAGCGGGGATGCGGGTCGTCAGGCGTCGCGCCGCGGCTTCCGGATGAGCTCGCCCGTCTGCACCTTCCACATGCTGGCGTAGATGCCGTCGGCCTCGAGCAGCTCGTCGTGCGTCCCGGCTTCCTTCACCTGGCCGTCGTCGAGGACGTAGATGAGATCGGCGCGCCGGATGGTCGAGAGCCGGTGGGCGACGATCACGGTGGTCCGGCCGGCGGTGACCTCGGCCAGCGAGCGCTGCACGGCGGCTTCCGTCTCGTAGTCGAGGGCCGAGGTCGCCTCGTCGAAGAGGAGAATCGGCCGGTCGGCGAGCACCACGCGCGCGATGGCCAGGCGCTGCCGCTGCCCGGCGGACAGCGAGAAGCCGCCGAACCCCACCCGGGTGTCGTACCCCTCGGGCAGCTGGTGGATGAACTCGTGCGCCTCGGCCACATGCGCGGCGTGCTCGATCTGGTCGTCGGTGGCGCCGGGGCGGGCATACGCGATGTTGTCGCGAATCGACCCGGAGAACACCGCCAGCTCCTGCGCGACCATGGCGGTGTGCGCGCGGAGGTCGTCGACCCGCAGGTCGCGCACATCCACGTCGTCGTATCGCAGCGTCCCCGCCTGCACGTCGTAGAAGCGCAGCAGGAGCTTCAGCACCGTGCTCTTGCCGGCGCCGCTCGACCCGACCACGCCCACGGTCTTGCCGGCCGGGAAGCGTAGCGTCATGCCGCGCAGCACCAGCCGGTCCGGCTCGTACCCGAAGCCCACATCGTCGAACACGATGTCGCGTGTCACGCCCGTGAAGGGGACGGCATCCGGGCGGCTCGTGATCGTCGGTTCGATGTCGAGGACCTCGAACACCCGCCTGAGCGCCACGCTGGTGCGCTGGTAGTTGTCGAGGCTGCCGCCGAAGGCGCCGATGGCGGCGAGCAGCCGCAGCTGCGCGGTGGCGACGACGTTGTAGGCGCCGGTCGTGAGCTTGCCGTCCAGCACCTGGAAGCCGCCGGCGACCACGGTCCCCGTGAAGCTCGTGCCCACGATGGCCGTGAGCGCGGGCACGTAGCGCGCGCTCAGCTCGTTGGCCGCAGCCGTCGTCCGCATCTGCGCGCGGCCGGCCTCGGCCACGCGCGCGGCCTCGGCGTCCATCGCGTTGAAGCTGCGGATGGTGGCGAGCGACGAGACGTTGCCGTGGAGCGCTTCGGCCAGCCGCTCCTGATCCTCGATGGCCGCAATCAGGCGCTGCACCATCGGACCGAGCAGCTGCTTCGAGGCGAACACGACCGGCGGCACCATCAGCAGCTGGGCCAGCGCGAAGGCGGGCGACAGCGTCAGGAGCGTGCCGCCGACGGCGACGCTGTTGGCGACGATGGTGACGATCGGATCGCTGCCGTCCTTGATGAACCCGTGAATCCGGCTGAGGTCGCCGTTGATCAGGCCGAGCCAGTCGCTGACGTCGCGCGTCTCGAGCTGCGCCATGTCGAGACGCTGGATGTGCTGGTAGAGCTCGTTGCGCAGATCGTTGCGCACGGTATCGGCGAGCTCGGCGGCCGACTTCCGGTGAACGAAGTCGAGCCACGCATCCGTGAACCACACGGCGAGCCCCAGGCCGCCGAGGGCCAGCAACTGCGAGCGCGCGGTGGCAAACCCGAGCACGCGAAGCAGGGAGCCGGGGCCGCGGGTCACGATGTCGATCCCCGCGCCGATGAGGAGCGGCGGCGACGAGTCGAGCAGCCGGTTGAGGAACGAGGCCGTCATCGCCCGCCGTACCAGGGCCTTGTGCGGCCGGGTGTGCTCGCCGAGGCGTCGCAGCATCTGCAGCTGCGTGTCGCGGGGTTCGAGCGCGGCCCCCGGCCCCAGGGCCTCGTCGTCCGCGCCCGGACGCATGGCGCGCACGAGGGCGTCACGCACCCAGCGCGCGGCTTCCTCGAGGGGGGTCTGTCGATCGAAGAGGAGGAGGAGGTTGCCCGTGGAGGCGCTGGCCTTCACCGACTCCACTTCGGGATGGCGGCTCAGGACCTCGGCGATGGCCGCGGCGAGGGCCGGCTGCCGGAAGATGGCCGGGACATGCCATCGCACACGGCCGGGAAGAATGAAGAGCGGCTGCATCGACGCGGTCCGCCACCCTTTGGGGAAGGAAGAGATGAGAAGGGCCCGGCCTTCCGGCCGGGCCCGCACGGTCGAGACGGCGCCCGGCGGGGCGCGCGCGCTACGACGCCTTCTTGCCGAGCTGGGCGCGGAGCGAGGTGACCTCGTCGCGGAGCTGCCGCAACTCGGCCTCCATCGTCGAGGAATCGCGCTGCGAGAGCGCGTCGCTCTTGATGCTCTCGGCCTCGCGCTTGGCCACCGCCCAGGCGTCGGTGACCACTTCCGTGGCCTCGTAGCCCATGCGGATGGTGCTGACGAGCAGCGGCCGGGCGATGACGGCGCCGACGGCCGTGGCGGCCGCGCCAAACCCGAACGAGCCGAGGGAGAACTTACCGATGACGGGCAGCACCATGGCCATAGTCGCGCTCTCGTGAGTTCCTGACGCCGGGTTCGCGCGGCCCGCGTGCCGATCGCGCGGGGGGCGGGCTCGAATCCGGCGTGCGTCCGAGCCGTGGCCAGTATATGCGTGCCCCCGTGCGGGGGTCAATTCGGCCGTGGATCGGGGCGTGCAATTGACGCCCCGTCCGTTCAACGGCATGATGGGCAGGTCTCGCCACCATGCTGACTGCCACCATCGCCTTCTTTCTCGGCGTGTTCCTCGCGCCCGTCATCCGGCCCATGCTCCGGCCGCTGTTCGTGGAGGTCGTCCGCGCCTCGCTCATGACGGCCGACGAGGTGCGCCGCGTCTCGGCCGAGGTGCGGGAAAACGTGGAGGATGCGGCCGCGCAGGTGCAGGAGGAACGCGCCGCCAAGGCGCGGGATGCCGCGCCGGCGGCCGAGACGGCGTCCGCCCCTCCGCCCCCCGCCGCCGAGGCGCCGGGCGCATCGGCCCCGCCGCCCCCGCAGCCCTGAGCCGCCGCTAACGCGATGGCGGCGCCGTCGGAAGCACCGGCGGCGAAGACGGCTGCGCCAGCGGCCGTCCGGTGGCGTCGATTTCCGTGGCGGTGATGATGTTCGGGAACATCATCGGCTTGTACCACCACCGGATCCCGACGATCCAGATCCGGTAGGCGCGGCCGTTCTGCAGCGACGACTTCAGCCCCTGCGGGTCGAGCTTGCCCAGCCACCACGCGATCTCGTTCTCGAACTCCAGCGGCTCGTTGTCGTACAGGTCCCGTGCGTGGATGAGGTACCGGAGGGAGCCGTCGCCTTCGTGGTGCGTCGCGTTGTCATCGGTGATGACGACGTGGTTCGGGCGGGGGACCACGAAGAGCCCCGGCACGCCGATGAAGATGCCCATGATCAGCACGGCGAACGCCTGCCGCGGCACCGACCAGTGGACGAACGTGCGCACGCCGCGCTGCGCGCCGACGATGTGCCGCGCCAGTGGCCGCGCGATGTCCTCGTAGGCGACGAGCCGCGAGTCCCACAACTGCTGCAGATCCCGCTGCATCGTCGCGGTCAGCCCCCGCGGCTGGTGGCCGGGCGGCGGCGCCACGCCCCCCGACAGCCACAGCAGGACGATCATCACCGCGCGCAGGCCGAAGCGGAGGAGGCCGATCACCGCGCCCACGACCCACAGCCAGAAGCTGACGATGGCCAGCAGGATGTAGAACGCGAAGGGGAGGAACCGCAGGAAGAAGAAGAGATCGAGGACGGTGCGGCGCAGGACGTGGAGCACGTGCTCGGCCTTGGCCGTGGCCTCGCGGGCCCGCCCCTCGTCGGCAGGCACGCCGTCGCCGGTCGTGGCCTTCGTCGTCATGGCGGAACGCTCAGGGCCGCGTGGCCGCGTGGCTCGAGAAGGTGTACTGGACGCCGAACCCCATCTCGTGCTGCGTGGCCAGCTGGTCGATCGGGTGCAGGGCGTCGTACTGGTACTTGTAGTAGAACTTCATGCCCACGCGCGACGTGACCCGGCTCATGAGCGAGACGTCGAACTGCCGCGTCTTGTCCTCGGCGTTGCCGACCTCGACGTGGGCCTTGAACGACTGCTCGAAGAGGGCCGACGTTCCGAGGCGCACCACCAGGTTCTGGCGCAGCCCCACATCGCGTACCTGTTCGAAGTCGGGGCGGTAGCCCCGGCTCTCGCGGCCGAGCGCGAACGCCGTGCCCGCCACCAGCCGGAGGTGGGGCCGCTCGATGAGCCCGATCAACGCGCCGGCCTCGGCGGCCGCCCGGTAGTCGAGTTCGATGATGGCATCGCGGCGCCACTCGGCCAGGCCGAGCGCATAGATCCGCGGTCGCAGCCGCTGCAGGTAGGTGGCCGTGACGCGCTGGTTGTCTTCCGCCTTGACGAGCGGTTCGTTGGGCCCGCCGCTGTACTTGCCGTGGTGCACGGCGGCGTCGAGCCGGAGCAGCTGGCCACCGGCCAGCGTGTGCGCGGCGATGCCGTCGATGGACCAGCCGCGCGTCGAGGTGCGCCCATCCTGGATCTGCGCGCCGACGGTGAACGAGACGCCGGACTGACCGGGGGCTGGCGCGGCCGACATCTCCTGTTCGAGCGTCTGGTTCGCCGCGAGGGGGGCCTTTGTGGCCGCCTGGGCCCACGCGTCGCCGGGGGTCAGACACACCAGAACACCAAGGAGCACGGGCACCGAGCGAAACATGGACATCGCCCCGTATTGTCCGTGACCCTCCTCATGCCGTCAACAAGGCGCTGTGCAACGCCGCGCGCCGGCACCGGTCACGCCAACCCCATCGGCTACACTACTCGCGGCCGAGTGCATGCGCATCGTCACCCTTGCTCCCATCGATCTCGCCCACCCGGCGGTGACCGTCTCGACGGCACGCGCCGGAGGTGTCGGGGTGCTCGATGCGGTGCACTGTCGCGCGGAGCGCGCCGCCCTCGCCGCGGCCAACCTCGCGCGGTGCCTGGCCCAGGTGGCCCCCGGCGGGCCGCCGGCGCTTGGCCTGCGACTGACCGAGGCGCAGGTGGCGGCGCACCCCTCGTGGCTGGCCGCCCTTGCCGGCCGGCCGCATTGGATTCTGCTCGACCAGTGGTCGCCGGAGACCGTCGCGCGGACGCTGGCTGAGCTGGTGTGCGACGGGCGCGAGGTGTGGGTCGACGTCGGTGACGGCCAGCAGATCCCGGCGGTCGATCCGTCGTGGCCCTTTGCGGGCTGGGCGGCCAGGGGCGCCGAGTGCGGCGGACTGGCAGGCACGGAGTCGGCCTTCGTCCTGGCGCAGCGCCTCGCGCGGCAGCCGAAGCCGTTTCTCGTGCGTGGCGGGATCGGCGTCCACAGCGCCGCGGCGTGTCTCGCGGCGGGCGCGCACGCGGTGGTGCTGGACGATGTCCTGTGGCTGCTGCGCGAGTCGCCGCTGCCGGCGGAGTGGCGCCACGTCATCGCACGGCTGGGGTTGACCGACACGACCCGCGCCGGCGGCGCCCTGGGACTCCCCGTGCGCGTGATCGATCGCCCTGATGCGCCGGCCGGCCGCGCGCTGATCGCCGCGGCGGGTGCGCTCGAGGCGGCGGCGGACACCGGGGCCGGGCGCTGGCGCGACGAGGTGATGGCGCGCGTCGGGTGGGATGACCCGGACGTGGCCGCGTGGCCGGTGGGCGAGGGGATCGGCCGCGCCGCCGAGTACGCCGCGCGGTTCGTGAGCGTGCCGCGGCTCGTGCGCGCGGTGGCGGACGAGGCGCGGGCGCACGTGGCCGAGGCCGCACGCCTGCAGCCGCTGGCCGAGGGCGGTCCGCTTGCCGCCGCGTGCGGCACGCGCTATCCGATCGTGCAGGGGCCGATGACGCGCGTGAGCGACACGGCCGGCTTCGCCGCCGCCGTCGCGGACGCCGGCGCGTTGCCGCTCGTGGCGCTGGCGCTGATGCGCGCGCCGGAGGTGGAGCGCCTGCTCGAGTCCACCTCCGCGGCGCTCGGCGGGCGGCCGTGGGGCGTCGGCATCCTGGGGTTCGTGCCCACGGACCTGCGCGACGAGCAGCTCGCGATCGTGGACCGCGTCAGGCCGCCGTTCGCGCTCATCTCCGGCGGCCGGCCCGATCAGGCGGCGGCGCTCGAGGCGCGGGGCATCGCGACGTTCCTGCACGCGCCGGCGCCGCTCCTCCTGCCGTTCCTGCAGCAGGGCGCCCGCCGCTTCGTGTTCGAGGGCGGCGAGTGCGGCGGCCACGTCGGCCCGTTGCACAGCTTCGCCTTGTGGGACTACGCGGTCGAGGCGCTCGCGCGGACGGTCACCGACGCCGAGGCGCCCCGCGTGGACGCGGTCTTCGCCGGCGGCATTCATGATGACCTGTCGGCCGCGATGGTGGCGGCGCTGGCCGCGCCCCTCGCCGTGCGGGGCGTGCGCGTGGGCGTGCTGATGGGGACGGCGTACCTCTTCACGGACGCGGCGGTCGCCTCCGGCGCCATCACGCCGGCGTTTCAGCGCACGGCGGCGGCGAGCGATCACACCGTGACGATTACGACGGGGCCCGGGCACGTCGTCCGCTGCGCGCCGACGCCGTTTACGTCGCATTTCACGAGCCGCCGCGCCGCGCTCGTCGGCGACGGCGTCTCGGGCGAGGCCTTGAGCACGGCCCTCGACGCGCTGGTCGTGGGGCGCGCCCGCGTGGCCTCGAAGGGCCTCGAGCGGATCGGCGATGCGCTCGTCGCGGTCGACGCGGCACGCCAGCAGGACGAGGGCTTGTACATGCTCGGCGAGGTGGCCGGCCTTCGCCGCGAGACGACCTCGGTCGACGCGCTGCACGACACCGTCTGCGCGGGCGGCGCGGCCTGGCTCACGCGCGTGGCGCCCCCCATCGTCTCTGCGGCAGCCGCGGCGGCGCGTCCCGCCGACGTCGCGATCATCGGCCTCGCGTGCCTGGTGCCGGGCGCGCGTGACGCCGCCGGCTTCTGGCGGCACGTGCTGGACCGGCACGCCGCGATCACGGAGATCCCGCGCGAACGCTGGGACTGGCGGCGCTACTACGACCCGCACCCCGGCGCGCGCGATCGCATCGCGTCGCGGTGGGGCGGCTTCATCGAGCCGATCGCGTTCGACCCGCGCCGCTTCGGGATTCCGCCGCGATCCCTGGCGTCGATCACGCCGCCGCAACTGCTGGCGCTGGAGCTCTCGAGGCGCGCGCTCCTCGATGCAGGCTTCGCCGACGCGCGGCCCGAGGCGGCGGTGCGCCGGCGGACGTCCGTGGTCTTCGGGACCGGCAACACCGCCGATCTCGAGCAGCTCTACATGACGCGCGCCGCGCTGCCCCTGATCCTGCCGGAGGCGGGCGAGGACGTGCTCGACCGGCTGCCGGAGTGGACCGAGGAGAGCTACCCGGGGCTGCTGGCCTCGGTCGTCGCCGGTCGTGTCGCCAATCGCTTCGATTTCGGCGGCGCCAACCTCACGGTCGATGCGGCGTGCGCCTCGTCGCTCGCGGCGCTCGACGTGGCTGTGCGCGACCTGGCGGAGGGCCGCGCCGACCTCGCGCTCGCCGGCGGCATCGAGTTCGAGATGTCGCCGCAGGCCTTCCTGGGCTTCTCGCACACGCGCGCGCTGTCACCGCGCGGCCGGGCCGACGTCTTCGATGAGGGCGCCGACGGGATCGTGATCAGCGAGGGCGGCGCCGTGGTCGTGCTGAAGCGCCTCGCCGATGCCACGCGCGATGGCGACCGCATCTACGCCGTGATCAAGGCCGTGGCGGCGTCGAGCGATGGACGCGGGCTGAGCATGACCGCGCCGCGGCCGGAGGGCCAGCGCCTCGCGCTCGAGCGCGCGTACGACGCCTCGGGTGTGGACCCCGGCAGCCTGCGGTTGTACGAAGCACACGGCACCGGCACGCGGCTCGGGGACACCACCGAGGCCGAGACGATTGGCCGGTGGCTCGAGGCCGCCGGGTGTCCGCCGGCCGCCTGCGCGATTGGATCGGCGAAGAGCCTGGTGGGGCATACGCGGACCGCCGCGGGGCTCGTGGCGCTCGTCAAGACGACACTCGCCCTGCACCACCAGGTGCTGCCGCCCCATGCCGGCGTCACGCGGCCGATCGCCGCCGTGGCGGCGGACGGCCAGCCGCTCGCCCTGCTCGAGGCGCCGCGTCCCTGGCTGGCCGAGCCCGGCCTGCCGCGTCGCGCGGGCGTCAGCGCCTTCGGCTTCGGCGGCACGAACTACCACGCCGTCCTCGAGGAGCATCGGGCGGACGTCGCCGAGATGGACGCACCGCTCGGCGCGGCCGGGTGGCCCGCGGAGCTGTTCGTCCTCGCGGCGCCTGACGAGGCGGCCCTCGGCGCGGCGATGGACCGGCTCGACCGCGCGGCGGCGCTTCTCGAGTCGTGGCCCGCGGACGGCAGTGCGCCCCCGCCGTTCACGCTGCGCGATCTGGCGGCCACGTGCGCCGTGCAGGCACGCGAGGGCGGCGGCCATCGTCTCGCCCTCGTGGCCGCGACGGCCGCGGGACTGCGCGAGCGCCTGCGCGCG
>JAUXWO010000134.1 GCA_030680175.1 Vicinamibacterales bacterium | reverse complement strand
TCCGGGCACTCCGGGCACTCCGGGCACTCCGGGCGCTCCGGGCGCCCCGGGCACCCCGGGCACGCCGGGCACCCCGGGCACCCCGGGCACCCCGGGCACCCCGGGCACCCCGGGCACCCCGGGCACCCCGGGCACCCCGGGCACCCCGGGCACCTATTTTTCCATCCACCGCTGCTTCGTGCGCACCAGAGCGTACAGCAACAGGCTGAGCGCCACCACCGCGGCGAGCGAGCTCGCCAGCGGCAACCGCTGCTTGAGGGGTGTGGCCACGACACCGTAGACCATCTCGACGTGGATCCAGTAGACGAGGAGCGACGACCGTCCGAGCGTCTCGACGACGTGGTCGACCGGCGACCATAGTCGCGCGGCGAGTCGCCGTGCTGGCGCTCCGGAGATGGCTTCGCGCGTGCGGGCCGAATGGCCGCTCCCGTACCAGTAACGGAGGTGGCCCCACCCCGCGGCGATCAGCGCGACGACGATCCCCAGTCGCACGGCGAAGAAGGCGGGCGAGCTGCCCCAGAAGGTCGCCCCCTCGAAGACCGTGGGGCTGTAAGACGCGGTCCAGCCGCCCACGGCGACGAGCACACCCCCTGCGGCCAGGCCGAGGTGCAGACGCGTCTCCGACGCGCTGTCGCCCACACGCGCGATGCCCTCGCCGACGATCACCCCCGCCAGCAGGAACCCGGCCCACGGCAGCAGCGTGAAGTTCGTGTGCCCGGGCGTGGGCTGAAGGTACCACCGGAGCGGCTCGGGGACCCAGGCGGGCGCCGCCACTGTCCACACGGCGGGCGCGACCGCCGCCACGCCGACGGTCGCGGCACCCAAGACGAGGAGGCGTGCCGTCCCCGCGGGGGCGGCCTGCCAGAGCCAGGACGCCGCCACGAGCGACAGCCCCATCACGTTGAGGATGTCGACGGTCAGCAGCGTGATGGGATCGCCCCAGCCGAGCACGAGCGCCTGCAGGCGGAACAGGAACGCCAGGCCGAAGATCTGCCAGCCACGCCGGCGCACGCGGCGGGCGCCGTCCGCGACGGTGCTCCGTCGCGCCACCGACGAGGCCGCCAGCGCGAGCGACACACCGGCGAGGCACAGAAACAGCGGCGCGCCGAGGCCGCCGATGAACGTCACCGTCCAGAACGGCCACGCCGCGCGATCGGCCTCGCGCGTCCACGAGTCGGTGACGTGCGACAGCACCATCACGAGCACGGCGAGGCCGCGTACCCAGTCGAGGTACGGCAGCCGGTGCGGCGCGCGCGGCTCGTTCAGGCGTGGACCTCGAACGTCGTGAGGAACTCCGTGTCCTGGCGCATCGAGTGCCACACGGAGCAGTACTTGTCGCGCGAGAGTTGAATGGCGCGCTCGACCGCGGCCGGTGGCACCTCACCGCGCACGGTGTAGTGCAGCGTGATGCGGACGAACCGGCGCGGCGGCTCCTCGGCGCGCTCGCCGCTCAGCGCGGCCTCGAGCCCGATCAAGGGGTGGCGTCCCTTCTGCAGGATGTCGACGACGTCGATCGCCATGCATCCGGCCAGGCCGAGCGCCAGCGCCTGCATCGGCGACGGACCCTCGGCGCCCTTGCCATCGACGGTCAGCGACACCGATCCGACGGTCGCCTCGAATCGCAGATCTCCGGTCCAGGTCAGCGCAGCGGTCATTGGCGGTTTGGACATGAGTACAGAGTATCCGCCTTGCGTGCCTCGTGTCCTTCGTGTTCTGTCCGTGATTTCCCAGCACCCCTCACCGCAGCCACGTACAAACACGAAGGACACGAAGGCTCATCAAACCAACCCTTCGTGGCCTTCGTGTCCTTCGTGTTTTGTACGTCTGTAGTGTTCGTCCGTGTAGGCGAGACCGGCTGGGGGGCCGCTGTGGTAGCGTTTCCGGACCATGTCCGCGAAGCGCCCCCGCCGTGAGTTCCTCAAGCAGTTGCCCGTGACGATGGCCGCCGGCCTGGCGGTGCCCACGCTGGTGGACGGACAGCCCTCGGGCGGGCCCATCACCGCCGAGGATCTCGACGCCGCCCAGCGGGTGAGCGGCCTCGCGCTCCCCGCGGACGAGCGCCTGCAGGCGCAGGTGCTCGTCAACCGCAACCGCGACGCCATCGAGGCCATCCGCGCGGTGCCCCTCCGCCCCGAGGTCGAACCCGCGTTCTCCTTCCGCCCACCCCGGCCAGCCGTCGCCACACCAGCGGCACCTTCGGCCCCCTCGGCCCCCGGCACCTCGGCTCCCGGCACCTCGGCACCTCGGCACTTCGGCACCCCGGCACCTCCAGCAGCCCTCGTCCGCCCCGCGCGGCTCGAGGATCTCGCATTCGCCCCGGTCACCACGCTGTCGTCGCTGCTGCACGGCCGGCAGATCACGTCCGTGGAACTCACGCGGATGTACCTCGACCGGCTCACGCGGCACGACGCGCGGCTTCACACCGTCGTCACGCGCACCGACGCGCTGGCGCTGGCCCAGGCCACCGAGGCCGATCGCGAGCTCGCGAGCGGGCGCTCACGCGGGCCGCTGCACGGCGTGCCGTACGGCATCAAGGATCTGTTTGCCACCGCGGGCATTCCCACCACGTGGGGGGCGCAGCCGTACGCCGATCAGGTCTTCGACTACGACGCCACCACCGTGGTGAAGCTGCGGGAGGCGGGCGCGGTGCTCGTGGCCAAGCTCAGCACGGGTGAGCTCGCCATCGGCGATCTCTGGTTCCGTGCGCGCACGCGCAACCCCTGGGATCCGGAGCGCGGCGCGAACGGGTCGTCGGCGGGGCCGGCCGCCGCCACCGCCGCCGGCCTCGTGGGCTTCGCCGTCGGCACCGAAACCGGCGGCTCCATCGTCTCCCCCGCGGCCACGTGCGGCGTCGTCGGCCTCCGGCCGACCTATGGACGGTCGAGCCGCTACGGGTGCATGACGCTCCGCTGGACGCTCGACAAGGTGGGGCCCCTCACGCGATCCGTCCAGGATGCGGCGCTGGTGCTCGATGCCATCCACGGCCCCGACGGCAAGGACGAGACGGTGCCGCCGGGCGTGCCCTTCGACTGGGACCGCGGTGGCGATGTCGGCGGGCTGCGGATCGGCTATATCGATCGCGAGCTGGGGACGCTGCCGGATGCGGCCACCGCCGAGGAGCGCGAGCAGTTCTTCGCGCGCAAGCCGCTGTACGACGCGGCGCTCCAGATCTACCGCGACCGCGGCGCGACGCTCGTGCCCGTGACGCTGCCAGATCTGCCGGCGGCCGCCGTCTACGCACTGCTGAACGCCGAAGCCGGCGCGATGTTCGATGAGCTGCTGCGCGAGGGCCGCATCAACCAGCTGGCCGACAAGAGCCCGAACGGCCGCGCCAACCAGCTGCGCGCCACGCGGTTCATCCCCGCGGTCGACTACATCCGGGCCCAGCGCGTGCGTACGCTGCTCGTGCAGCAGACGAATGCGCTCTTCGACAACGTCGACGTGTTCCTGTCGCCATCAGCGAGTGCGAGCATGAGCCTCACGAACCTCACGGGACACCCGGCCGCGGTCGTGCCCGCGGGCTTCGTGGACGGCCTGCCGATTGCGCTGATGATCACGGGACGGTTGTGGGACGAGGCGACGGTCTGCCGAGTGGCGCAGGCGTTCGAGTCGGCCACCGACTGGCATACGCGGCATCCGGCGCTCTAGCACGGCGGCCGGGGGATCACGGACAAACACGAAGGACACGAAGGCCACGAAGGAAGAAAAAGGAAGATAAGGTCACTTCACGGGATCCGGTCGCGAACGCGATCCCTGAAATGACCTTTTCGTTCGTCTTCGTGGCCTTCGTGTCCTTCGTGTTTGTCCGTGCCCCCCGTCACTCAGCGACGACGACGGTCCGGACGCTGCGGTGGCCGCGGACGAGTTCGGCGGGCAGGAGCTTTGCCAGGTACACCTTCGACTCGGCCTGCGCCTCGGGCACGGGTTCGTGCTTGACGACGTCGAACTTGAGCTGCGCGAGCACGGCTCGCATGTCGTAGTAGCGGTTCTTCGTCTTGACGACGATCTCGTTGTAGCCGTTGGCGATCGCCCACTCTTCGGACTGCTCGGTCAGGGCGCGGAAGTGGCCCTGGCCCCGCCAGTCGCGGCGGGTGGCGCCGATCCACGAATAGAGGACGCGGCGGCCGTCGAACTGCACGGACCCCGAGAGCCGCTGCACGAGGTCGCGCAGCTTCGTCTCGGACTCGTCGGCGCGAATCTCGTGCACGACCTTGTAGGACACGGGCACGAGCGTGCCGGGATCGTCGGGCAGCGGCGCCTCGGCCATCAGGATGAGGGCCTCGCGATCGCGCAGCCGGTGCAGGATCTCGGCGGCCGTCTTGCGCCGCGGAAACTCGCCGAAGAACTCTTCGATGTACTGGATTTCGAGCGCGCCGGTTTCGAGCGGGTACTGCTTGATCAGATATTCCACGGCGTCTCCCGTGGGGAATTATAGCGAATCCTGACGGCGCTTCCCCTCCAGCCACCGGCGCTCGGGGCCCGACATGGCGCACGCCAGCGCGGCATCAAGGTAGGCACGCGCGCGGGCCGGGTCGCCGGCCTCGCGCCAGAGTTCGGCGAGGACTGCCGGCAGGAGGTGGTACCGGGCGAGCGCCGGGTCCCGTTCGATCGCAGCGAGCGCCGCGATCCCGGCGCCGGGGCCCTCGACCCGCGACACCGCGATCGCGCGGTTAAGGGCGACGATGGGCGAACGCGTGAGGGCGTACAGGTTGTCGTACAGCGCGGCAATCTGTGGCCAGTCGGTCGCGTCGTACGACGGCGCCACCGCGTGGCAGGCGGCGATGCCAGCCTCGAGGTGGTAGGCCGTGACCTCGTCGCCGGACGAAGCGCGATCGAGCGCTCGCATCCCCTCGGCGACGAGCCGGCGATCCCAGGCGGTCCGGTCCTGGTCGCGCAGCAGGAACAGCGCGCCGTCCGACCGCGTGCGCGCGGGAAAGCGCGCGGCGTGCAGGCAGACGAGCGCATACAGGGCGTGGGTGCGGGGCGTCGCCGTGGCGGGGTGCGCGGCGAGCAGGCGCACCAGCCGGAGCGCCTCGCCGGCGATATCCTCGCGCACGAGCCGGTCGCCTTCGGTGGCGGCGTACCCCTCGTTGAACATCAGGTACGCCGCCTCGAGCACGGTCTCGAGCCGGCCGGCCACGTCGGCGGAGGACGGCGTCGCAAACGGCACGTCCAGCGCGCGAAGCTGGCGCTTCGCACGCACGAGCCGCTGCGCCACTGTCGGTGCATCGGTCAGGAACGCACGCCCGATCTCCCGCACGCCGAAGCCGCCGACGATCTTCAGGGTGAGCGCCACGCGGGCCTCCCGGCCGAGCGCCGGATGGCACGTCAGGAACATCATCCCCAGCTCGTCGTCTTCGAGCGGCGCCATCTCGCCGGCCAGCGCCGGCGAGGGGGGAGCGGCGGCGGCGACGCATGTCGCCGCGACTACCGCCGGCGTCTTGTCTTCCACCAGGCGCGCGTGGCGCAGGCGATCGAGCGCGCGGTTGCGCGCCACGCGGAAGAGCCAGGCAGCCGGATCGTCAGGCGTGCCGCGATACGGCCACGTCTGCAGGGCCGCGACGAGCGCGTCCTGCACGGCGTCTTCGGCGAGCTGAAGGTGTCGTGCCCCCAGCGCCCGCGTCAACGCCGCCACAATCTGCCCGGACTGGCGACGGAACAGGTGGTCAAGGTCCATGAGGCTCGTGGACTCGCACCCTCGGCTTTGCCGGGGGACTCGCGGGCGTGTCACAAGCGAAGGAAGCCTGCGCGCCGCGACGCGCCGAGCCCACGCGAGCCCTGAGTGCAGCCGCAGGGCGAGCCCTCGCGGTCCTACGTCGGCTCGATCTCCCGGATCTCGATCGGGCCAAACTCGAAGTGCGGGCAGTCCTCCGACAGCGCGACGGCTTCGTCGTAGCTGGCCGCCTCGATGACGAACAGCCCGCCGATCACCTCGCGCACCTCCGCGTACGGGCCATCGGTGACCGTCACCTTGTCGGCCTCCCTCCGCAGCACGCGGCCCTCGCCGTCACGCAGCTTGTGCCCGTCCACGAACTTCCCCGCCGTCACCAGGCGGGTCCGCCAGTCGGTGTAGCGCTGGATGATGGCCTGGATCTCTTCGGGGGTGATATCGGCCGGCAGTGCGTCGACCGGCTCGTGCAGCAACAGCAGGTACTTGGGCATCTCAATCGATCCTCCTGGCCCACTGACGATCGACAGGACCCAGGATCGACATCTCCGTAGCCGGTAGCCGGTAATCGGTAGTCGGGGGTCAGCACCTTGGGCACCCTGGGCACCCTGGCCACCCTTGGGCACCTTGGGCACCTTGGGCACCTTGAGCACCCTGGGCACCTTGAGCACCTTGAGCACCTTGAGCACCCTGAGCACCCTGGGCACCCTGGGCACCCTGGGCACCCTGGGCACCCTGGGCACCTTGTCAGTATTCCATCCCCATCACCTTGCCCTCGTCGTCCACGTCCAGCTTGTGAGCCTGGGGGACCTTGCCGAGGCCGGGCATCAGCATCATCGACCCGGCGATGGCGACGACGAAGCCGGCGCCGGCCGAGAGCGTGACGTCGGAGATGGTGAGCGTCCAGTCGCTCGGCGCGCCCATCAGCTTGGGATCATCCGAGAACGAGTACTGCGTCTTCGCGATGCAGACGGGCAGCGTCCCGTAGCCGAGCTCCTCGAACCGCTTCAGGCGCGACCGGGCGGCGGGCTTGAACGCCACGCCCTTCGCGCCGTAGACCTGGGTCGCGATGGCCGTGATCTTCGCCTCGAGCGGCTGATCGTTGGTGTAGATCGGCTTCACGCGCGAGAGATCCGTGTCGGCGGCCGCCTTGACGACCTTCGCCGCGAGCGCCGTCATGCCGTCGCCGCCCTTGGCGTACCCCTCGGCAAGCGCCGCGTCGGCGCCGACCGACGTGCAGTAGTCGAGCACCTTCTGCAGGTCCTCGTCCGTGTCGCCCGGGAAGCGGTTGAGCGCGACCACCGGCGGGACGCCCCAGCGTTGCACGTTGCGCAGGTGCCGCGCGAGGTTGGGGAACCCGAGCTCCACGGGGCCGTCCGGCGATCCGCCCTGCGCGCGCAGCGCCTTCAGCGTCACGATGACGACGGCCGCCGACGGCACGTGGCCGCACATCGGCATGACGATGTCGAAGAACTTCTCGGCGCCGAGATCCGCCGCGAAGCCCGTTTCGTTGACGACGTAGTCGGCCAGGTGCAGGCAGAGCCGCTGCGCCAGCACGCTGCTCGTGCCGTGCGCGATGTTGGCAAACGGGCCGCCGTGCACGATCGCGGGCGCACCCTCGGTCGTCTGCACCAGATTCGGGAGGATGGCTTCGTTCAGCAGGACCATCATCGGGCCGACGGCCTTCAGGTCGGCGGCCGTCACGGCCTTCCCGTCGTAGCTGAAGCCGACGACGATGCGGCCGAGGCGCTGGCGGAGATCCGCGCGGCTCTCGGCGAGCGTGAGGATCGCCATGATCTCGGACGCGGCGGTGATGACGAATCCGGTCTCGCGCGCCGGGCCGCTGTCGCGGCCGCCGAGGCCCGTCGCGATCCGCCGCAGGGCGCGATCGTTCATGTCCATCGCGCGAGGCCAGAGGATCTCCTTGGGGTCGAGCCGGAGGTCGTTGCCGAAGTGGAGGTGCGTGTCGATCAGCGCCGCCAGCAGGTTGTGCGCGGCCGTGATGGCGTGGAAGTCGCCATTGAAGTGCAGGTTGATCTTGTCGAGCGGTTCAACCGAGGCCTTGCCGCCGCCGGTGGCGCCGCCCTTCATGCCGAAGACGGGACCGAGCGACGGTTCGCGTAGCGCGGCGACGGCGTTGTGCCCGAGCTTCACCAGGCCCTGCGTGAGGCCGATGGTGTTCACCGTCTTCCCTTCCCCGCTGGTCGTCGGGGTGATGGCGGTGACGATGATGAGCTTGCCCCGCCTGGCCGGGAAGCGCTCGAGCAGTTCGAGCCGCAGCTTGGCCGTGTAGCGGCCGTAGGGTTCAACGAGATCCTCGGGGATGCCGAGCGCCTTGGCGATATCGGTAATGGGTTTCATACCGGGGGCATTCTACCTGAGGGGGAGCGGGGCGTGGGTCGTGGGGGGGGAGTGGGTGGGGGGGAGTGGGGGAGTGGGGTAGTGGGTAGTGGGTGGGTGAACCGTTCCGATACCCATTCCGTCTAAAGCATTGATTGTCTAGGCATAGATAATCTATGGTTGCCCAATGAGCCGATCTCCCGTGGATTTTCTGCCCGGTACCCTCGAGACGCTGATCCTCAAGACGCTGGCGCGCGGGCCGAAGCATGGCTACGCCGTCGCGCGGTGGATCGAGGACGCCACCGACCGCGCGCTCGCCGTCGAGGAAGGCTCGCTCTACCCCGCGCTCTACCGCATGGAGAAGCGCGGCTGGATCGATGCCGAATGGGGCACGTCGGAGCTCGGCCGCCGGGTAAAGCTCTACCGGCTGACCCCGACCGGGCGGAAGCAGCTGGCCGGGGATGCCGAGGCGTGGGCGGCGTTCGCGAACGCCGTGAACAAGGTGATGGCGAAAGCCTGACAGGTCATTCGCCATTCGCCATTCGCTGTTCGCCACGGCAGGTGCCCATGAGCTGCGATGCCCGCAGGACAGATCGCAGATCGCAGATCGCGAGTGGCGAATAGCGAATAGCGAACAGCGAACAGCGAATAGCGAACAGCGAATAGCGAACATGCGACGACGTCTTCGGTCCCTGTTGTGGCGCGTGCCGGTCGAGCAGGAGGTGCGCGAGGAACTCGCGCACCATCGTGAGCTGCGGTACCACGAACTCATCGACCGCGGCTGGACGCCCGAGGCCGCCCGGGCCGAGGCAGACCGGCGGCTCGAGGGCGTCGCGCCGGCGCTCACGCGTCTGGGCGAGGGACGCGACCGCGCCTGGGCACGCCGCGAATGGCTCGAGGAGTTCGGCCAGGACCTCCGCTTCGCGCTGCGCCAGTGCCGGCTGCAGCCGGGGTTCACGGCCGCGGCCGTCCTCACGCTCGCGCTCGGCATCGGCGCCACGACCGCCATCTTCAGCGTCGTCCACGCCGTGGTGCTGAAGCCGTTCCCCTTCCCCGATCCCGACCGCGTCCTGCATGTCTACACGACCCAGAACGAGGGCCGCGGCAATACGTCGGCCGGGAACTTCGCCTACCTGCACGAACGCGTCACCTCGCTGGAGCACTTCGCGGCGGGCGCCTTCGCCAGCTTCAACCTGGCCGACGACGAGACGCCCGAGCGCGTGGTGGGCCTGCGGGTCACGTGGCCGTACTTCCACGTGTTCGGCGTCCCGGCGCTCCACGGCCGCACCTTCACGGCGGACGACGATCAACCGGGGCGGGCCGAGGTCGTCGTGCTCAGCCACCGGCTGTGGCAGCGGCGCTACGGCGCGGATCCGTCGATCATCGGCCGGTCGATCAGGATGAACGGGATCGCCCACGAAGTCGTGGGCGTCCTGGGGCCTGACTTCGACACGTTCACCACGCAGCTCGAGCTGTGGGTGCCGATGGCGTTCACGGCGGATCGGCTGGCGATGTACGACGAGCACTACCTCGAGCTCTACGGCCGTCGTCATACGGAGGCGACGCTCGCCCAGGTGAACGACGAGCTGTCGCGCGCCGCCGAGGGGCTGGTCCGTGACCATCCGCAGTTCAACGTTGGCCGAGGCGCGGGCGCCGAGGTGTTCGGCCAGTTCATGATCGGGGACAGCCGCGCGCGGTTGTTCGTGCTGCTCGGCGCCGTCGGCCTGGTCCTGCTCATCGCCTGCGGAAACGTCGCGAACCTGTGGCTCGCACGACTGGCCTCGCGGGCACGCGAGCTGGCCATCCGCGCGGCGATCGGCGCGGGCCGCGGCCGCATCATCCGGCAGATCCTGACGGAGAGCCTCGTCCTGGCCGGCCTCGGCGGACTCGGCGGCGTGCTGCTCGCCTACTGGATGCTGCCGGCGCTCGTGGCCTCGGCGCCGGTCGGCGTGCCGCGTCTCGCCACCGCCGCCATCGACACGTCGGTGCTCGCCGCCGTCCTCGGCCTGGTGGCCGCGTCCGCGTTCGCCGTGGGGTGCCTGCCGTCGTGGCACGCCACGCGCAGCGCCGATCTCCGGGCCACACTCGGCGACGGCAAGGGCACGGCGAGCGGCGCCCTGCGCCCCTGGGTGCGTCAGGCGCTGATCGCGGTCGAGGCCGCGCTCGTCCTCGTCGTGCTGGCCGGCGCGGCCCTCCTGGTCCGGAGCGCCATGGAGATGCAGCAGGTCCCGATCGGATTCGACACGCGGGGCATCCTCTCGGCGCGTGTGGGCCTCATCGGCGACCGCTACGCGGAGCCGGCCGTCGTGAAGGACGGGTTCCGGCGCCTGCTCGCCGGGCTCCAGCAGGCGCCCGGTGTCGCACTCGCCACCCTCGACTCGCAGCCGCCGCTCGTCACGGGCGGCGGCGGCTCCAACGGGCTCATCCCCGAGGGACGTCCGCTGGAGATGGCGAGCATCATCAACAGCCGGACCCACTTCGTCACGCCCGACTACTTCCGCCTGCTGGGGGTGCCGCTGCGCACGGGCCGCCACTTCAGCGACGCGGACATCCGGTCGGCGCCGCTCGTGATGATCATCAACGAGACGCTGGCCCGCGAGGCGTTCGGCCAGGAGAATCCGATCGGCAAGCGCATGACCTGCTGTGAGGGCAGCCCGGAGGATCCCATGTGGAAGACCGTCGTCGGCGTCGTCGCCGACGTCCGTTCCCAGGGGCCCGCGATGGAGGTGCGGCCGGAGTTCTACCTGCCGCTGGCGCAGGTGCCGGATGTGGCGTGGGGGTGGATCCAGAACAGCCTCACGGTGCTCGTGCGTCCGGTGTCCGGGGACGCGGTGGCGCTCGCCGGCGCCGTGCGGGCGGCGGTCAATACGGTGGACCCCACGCTCCCGATCTACAACCTCTCGACGATCGACGAGGGACTCCGTCGCGTCACGGCGCAGGCGCGCTTCAACACGCAGCTCATGTCGCTGCTCGGCCTGACGGGCCTGCTGCTCGCCGCCATCGGCATCTACAGCGTCGTCGCGTGGCTCGTGGCGCAGCGCACGCGGGAGATCGGCGTGCGCATGGCGCTCGGCGCGCCGGCCACCGCCGTGGTCCGCCAGGTCGCACTGCACGGGCTGACACCGGTGGCGGTCGGACTGCTCTTCGGCGTCGCCGGCGCCGTTGGGGCAGGCCGCCTGCTGGAGGCGCAGCTCTTCCGCGTGGAGGCGGCCGATCCGATCGCCATTGGCGGCGTGGTGCTGCTGATGCTGCTGGTGGGCCTGATCGCCGCGCTCATCCCGGCCTGGCGCGCCGCAGCCATCGACCCGGCCGTCGCGCTCCACGAAAGCTGACGCGGGGGGGGGCGTGGGTCGTGGGTAGTGGGGGGTGGGGGGTGGGTTGTGGGTTGTGGGTTGTGGGTAGTGGGTAGTGGGTAGTGGGTCGTGGGTAGTGGGTAGTGGGTCGTGGGTAGTGGGTCGTGGGGACGGGGCGGACAAACACGAAGCACACGAAGGCCACGAAGCGCGTCGTTCTTTCTTGATGGCTTCAGTGACCGGCGAGTCCAGAGACCAACGTTCTCTCGTGCGTCTTCGTGGCCTTCGTGACCTTCGTGTTTGTCCGTCCCGTGCCACCACCCACTACCCACCGCCCACGACCCACGACCCACGACCCGCTACCCACTACCCACTACCCACTACCCACTACCCACTACCCACCTGGATACTCGTGCTCCCACCGAGGCACAGGGTGCGCGGCGAGCCAGGCGCGGGAGCGGACGAGGGCGACGTGGTCTTCGCCCTCGCCCGTGACGAGTCCCACCAGCAGCCGTGCCAGCCCGCCCGGATCGCGGAAGAGCAGGCCTTCCTCGCCGTGGCGCAGCACCTCGCCGAGCACCGGCGCGTAGTCGAGCGCCGCCACCGGCACGCCGGCCCCCATGAAGTCGGACACCTTCATCGGCAGGTCGAGCCCCGATGACGACTGATGCAGGCAGAGGCCGAGGTCCGCGCGCCCGACGAGCACCGGGTAGTCCGCGGCCTCGAGCCACACCGTCCGCACGACCACCCGCGCAAGCGTACGTCGCGCGAGCCTCTGCTCGAACGCTTCGCGGAGGGGCCCGCGGCCGGTCACGACCACCGCGAGCGCCGGTGACGGCGCGAAGCCGCGGTCCGCGAGCCGCCGCTCCGCCCGCTCGACGGCCTCGAGCAGCAGGTCGAAGTCCTCGTCGAGCGACCAGCTCGTCGGGCTCACCACGAGGGGCACACGCGCGTCGCCCAGCCCAAGCTGCGCGTGCAGCGCGCGACGCACCGTCTCCCACCGCTCGTCCGGCACAGGCACGAACGGCGCGGCGGGCCGGTCGTAGAGCACCGTCGCCGTGATCCCCCACTCCCGCTGCAGCCAGGCCGCCAGGGCGCCCGACACCGCCAGGTGCGCATCCGCCCGTCGTCCCCACCGCCGCTCCATGCGCTGCAGCGACGCGACCGCGCGGTGCGTCGGGCCGAGCTTCACCGCGAGCACGGTGTGTCCCAGGTTGTGCCAGTCCACGACGAGGCGCGCCCCGCGCAGGCGCGACACGAGCCACGCCACGGCCAGCGTGGGCACGGCGGGCGGCGACTGCACCAGGATCGTGTTGGGCCTGGGCACGCCGAGCAGCGCGCGGCACAGCCGCCACGCCTGCAGCACGGCGCGCCAGGCGGACCGCGCGACGAACCCGCGACGATGCTCGGGGCCGCGCGTGTCCCCGTCGTGCAGCGTGTGCACCGTCACGCGCGGATGGCGCGCGAGCGCCTCAGCCACGGGGGTGCCCTCGAGGCCGACGAGATCCACGTCCTCGCCCCGTGCCGCCAAAGCCGCCGCGTGATACTGCATCCGCGGGCTGCGCCCGAGGTCTCCCAACACGACTACGGTCGTTCGCATATACTTCGCGCGCGGCGCCTTCCTCGCGTCGGCCCAGCGTACCCCGCGGTGCGCTCCGGCCGTGGTGCATTCTGACGATGACGACGTACTGGTGGCTGGCGGGTCTGGGGGCGGTGGGCACGCTCGTGCTGACCCCGCTCGTCACGCGCGCCAGCACTCGGCTTGGGCTAGTAGACGCCCCCGGAGGCCGAAAGGTTCACGCGACCCCGGTGCCACGCCTCGGCGGCGTGGCCGTCGCCGCCGCGGCCGGCCTGGCCCTGGCATCAGCGGCCCTCCTCCTCCCCGGCGTGTCGGGCCACCTCGGCACGGTCGCTCCTATTCTCATCGGCGCGGCCCTCGTCTTCCTTGTCGGGCTCTGGGACGATGCGCGGACGGCCGGGCCGTGGCCGAAGCTGGCGGTGGAGTCGGCGGCGGCGGTCGTCGTCATGGCGGGCGGGCTCCTGATCGAGCGCGTGACGCTGGCCGGCGTCACCTGGCAACTGGGCTGGATGGCGTGGCCGATGACCTGGCTCTGGATCGTCGGGCTGACCAACGCCTTCAACCTGATCGACGGCATCGACGGCCTGGCGTCAGGCATCGCGGTGATTGCCGGGGCGACCTGCGGAACCATGCTCATCCTGCGCGGCCATCCCGGCGAGGCCATGCTCGTCGTCGCGGCCACGGGCGCCGCCGCCGGCTTCCTCGTCTACAACTTCAACCCGGCCTCCATCTTTCTCGGCGACTCGGGCAGCCTGCTCTTCGGGTTCCTGCTCGCCACGACCGCCCTCGCGGGCTGGCAGAAGGGGGCGACGGCGCTGGCGGCCGGTGTGCCGCTGCTGATCTTCGCGCTGCCGATCACGGACACGGCGGCCGCGCTCGCGCGGCGTCTCGTGCGGCCGGGCGACGCCCATCCGCGTCTCGGGACCGTGCTGGGTCGCGTGATGGAGCCGGACCGCGATCACATCCACCATCGCCTGCTGGCGCTTGGACTGTCCGAGCGGCGCGTCGTGCTGCTCCTGTACGGGGTGTCGATGGCGTTGTCGCTGCTGGCGCTGGCGACCGCGCGGGTGGACGGGTGAGCCGTCGACGCCGCGTCCTGCTCGTGCAGCCGTCGATCCAGCCGCCGGGCGGCAGCAGCGGCGTCGCGGCGTGGCTCCTGCAGGCCCTGGTGCCGGATCACCTCGTGACGGTCCTCTCGTGGCAGCCCGTGGACGTCGGCCCCATCAACCGATTCTTCGGCACCCACCTCGGCGCGTCGGACTTCGACACCCGCGTCGTGCCCGCCTCCTGGCGCGCGCTGCCGGAGGCGTGCCCGCTGCCGCTCTCGCTGATCAGGTCGTCGATCCTCATGCGCTACACGCGCCGCGTCAGCGACGGCTACGACGTCATCATCGGCGTGAACAACGAGCAGGACTACGGGCGCCGGGGCATTCAGTACATCCACTTCCCCACCTACATCCGTCCGCGTCCCGCTGCCGACCTGCGCTGGTATCACCAGCCGAAGGCGCTGCTCGGGCTCTACTACGATCTCGCCGATCGGATCGCCGGCTTCTCGCTCGATCGCCTGCGCCGGAACGTGACGCTCACCAACTCGGAGTGGACGGCCGGCCACGCGCGCCGCATGCTCGGGCTCGACGCGCGTACGGTGTACCCGCCCGTCGCCGATCCGGCGCCGCCGCAGCCCTGGGAGTCCCGGCAGCCGGGCCTGCTCGCCATCGGCCGCATCTCGCCGGAGAAGGAGTATGCGAGGTTGATCCGGATCGCGGCCGGCGTGCGCGCGCGCGTTCCGGACACCACGCTGACGATCATCGGCACCGTCGATCGCCACACCCGCCGCTACTTCCAGTCGCTCGAGCGTATGGCGCGCGAGTACGGCGAGGGGCTCGTGAGGTTCCGCCTCGATCTGTCGAGCGACGAGGTCCGCCAGGCCATCGCCGTCCATCGGTACGGCGTGCACGGCATGCGCGAAGAGCACTTCGGGATGGCGCCGGCGGAGATGGCGCGCGGCGGCGCGATCGTCTGGGTGCCCCGCGGTGGGGGCCAGGTCGAGATCGCCGGCGACGAGCCCGCCCTGCTCTACGACGAGGACGACGAGGCGGTGGAGAAGATCGTCCGCGTGATGCACGACACCGCGGAGCAGGCACGGCTCCGCGCCCACCTCGCCGCGCGGAGCGAGCGGTTCTCCACGGCCCGCTTCATCACCGAGATCCGCGCCATCGTCGAGGCCTTCGAGGGCTGAGGCGACGTCGCCCTGGGCTCGTCCCGCCCGGCGGTGGCGATGCCGTGGCCGCGTGGATCCTCACGCGCGTGCGGTCCGCGCCCGCAGGCTACAGCCCCGTCAGCGCCTCGAACGCGGGGTCCGCGCGGAGTTCATCGAAGGTGCCGATCCCGGCGACGGCGCCCGCGCGCAGGAAGATGAGGCGGTCGCATCCGCGCACCGTGGAGAGCCGGTGCGCGATGACGAGGATCGTGCGCGTGCCCTGCAGCGTGGCGATCGCCAGCGTCACCTCGCGTTCGGTCACGGCGTCGAGCGCGGCCGTCGCTTCGTCGAAGACCAGCACGGGCGGATCCAGGTAGAGGGCGCGCGCGATCGCCACGCGCTGGCGCTGGCCCCCCGACAGGCGCGAGCCGCGCTCACCGAGCCACGTGTCGAAGCCGGCGGGGAGCTCCGCCACGACCTCGTCGAGGCGGGCCAGCCGCGCCGCCCGCGCGAGCCGTCCTTCGTCGATCTCGTCGTCTTCCAGGCCGAAGGCCACGTTGCGCCGCAGCGTGTCGTTCAGCAGGTACGGCTCCTGCGGCACGTACCCGACCTGCCGCTGCCAGGCGCGCTCGCGGCCGCCGAGGTCCTCGCCGTCGACGAGGATGCGGCCGCTGGCCGGTGGCAGCAGCCCGATCAGCAGATCCACGAGCGTGCTCTTCCCCGCGCCGGTCTGGCCGACGATGCCGATCGACTCGCCACGGTGGATCGTCACACGCACCTGCGCGAGGGCCGGGCGCCCTTCCCCGTCGTAGGCAAACGACACGTCCTCGGCGGCCAGCGTGCGGGCGAAGGGCAGGGGCGGCTGATCGAGAACGGATGAAATCGCGGCCGACTCGGGCAGCGCCGCATAGCCGCGCCCCAGCCGGTCGACGAACACACCGCCCTCCCGCACGTGGTTGCTGTTGAGCAGCACGCGATTCGCCGACGGCACCATGCGGAAGCCGGCGTAACCGAAGAGGGCGAGCACCGAGACCGCCTCGGGGCCGGGCGCCGGACCCACCGTGATCAGCAGCACGATGCCGACGAGCGCAAGGAGGAGCGCGGTCTCGAGCCCCAGGCGGAGCGCGGTGGCCAGCGTCGCGCGCCGCCGCCTCCGGGCGGCGAGCCGCTCGAGCACGCGGCCGAACCGGCGCTCGAAATACGCCTGCCGCCCGGCCACGATCATCGGCTTGATGCCGCCGAGGCTCTGCTGCAGCACCTCCAGCAGCGCCGCATCGTCTTCGCGCTCGCGCTCGCCCCAGGTGAGCCAGACGCGCCGGGTGAGGCGCGCGGGCACGGCAACGAGGACGAGCAGGATCACGACCGCGGTGAGCGTGGCCAGGGGCGCGACCGTCACGAGCACGGCGAGCAGGGCGAGAGCCGTGCTCAGCTCGGCCAGCAGGTTGATCATGGAGCCGAGCACCAGCTGCGCCACCTTCTCGGACGAGCGCTGGACGTCGGTGACGAGATCGGCGGGCCGCCGGCGCAGGTGGTACTGGTAGTCGGCGTGCAGGTAGCGGCGGAACAGGCGGCGCGCGAGGCCGGTGGCCGTGTGCGCAATCGCGCCCTCCTTCAGCCACTCGACGCCGATCAGGAACGCCGCGCGCGCCAGGTAGAACACCGCCACACCGGCCGCGAGGAGGGCGAGCAGGGTCGACGGCGAGGCGCCGGGCCAGAGGCGCGTGACCGCACCCACGACGGGCGTCGTGGCGATCGCGTCCGGCGCGACCACCATGCGCAGAAGGCCGAACACGGCGAGGGCGCCGAAGGCCTCGACGAGGGCGCCGAGGCAGGCCAGCGGCGCCTGCACAAGCCACCGCATCCGCTCGCGTCCGTCCAGGAGGCCGAAGGCGCGGCGCAGGATCCGAATCACGCTTTATCTTGTACTTCGTAACGGCTCGAATGTGACGCCGAGTTGCGGTGCATCGCCCGCAACCCTCGCGCGCGGACCGCGTCTAAACGGAGGTGTCCAGACTCGAGACCACCCTCTTCATCCCCCGGCCGCTCGACGAGACGTTCGCCTTCTTCGCCGAGGCCGGCAACCTCCAGCGCATCACGCCGCCGTGGCTCGATTTCCGCATCCTGACGCCGCTGCCGATCGCGATGCGCGAGGGCGCGCTGATCGACTACCGCATCCGCCTGAGGGGCGTCCCGATCCGCTGGCGAACGGCGATCACCACGTGGGCGCCGCCGCACCGGTTCGTTGACGAGCAGATCAAGGGGCCGTACCGTCTCTGGCGCCACACCCACACCTTCCGCGAGATGGAAGGCGGCACGGAGGTCACCGACACGGTGAACTACCGCGTCCCCGGAGGGCCGCTCGTCGAGGCCCTGTTCGTCCGCCGCGAGCTCAGCCGCATCTTCGGCCACCGCCAGCAGGCGACGCTCGACGCGTTCGGCGCGACGGCTCGCACCCCCATTGCCGTGCGCTTTACCTGAGGGGGCGTCGCTGTTCGCTGTTCGCCATTCGCTGTTCGCCATTCGCTATTCGCCGTTCGCCATTCGCTGATGGCACCCCGGCACCTCGGCACCCCGGCACTTCGGCACCCCGGCACCCCGGCACCCCGGCACCCCGGCACTTCGGCACCCCGGCACCTCGGCACTTCGGCACCCCGGCACCTCTTCCTCGCTCGTGCACCCATGTGCACTTCAGGCACCTCAGGCGGTTTCGGCACTCGAGGCGCCCTCTTCGTACATAATGACCCCCATGCGTATCGCCGTCCTTAAAGAGCGGGCCGAGCGCGAGCGACGTGTCGCGCTGGTCCCCGAATCAGTCGCTCGTCTCATCAAGTCCGGAGCGGAAGTCCACGTCGAACGGGGCGCAGGCCACGAGGCCGGCTTTCCCGACACTCAATACGAAGCGGCTGGCGCATCGATGGCTGGGTCTCCCAGCGACGCGATGTCGGGCGCGGCCCTGGTCCTGAAGGTGCAGCCGCCCATGGCGGACGAGGTGGCGGCGCTCCCGGAAGGCGTCGTGCTCATCAGCACCATGCCCGCGGCCGTCGCGGGCGAACGCGTCCCGCAACTGGCCGCGCGCCACGTCACGCTGCTCGGCCTCGAGCGCGTGCCCCGCATCACCCGCGCGCAGTCCATGGACATCCTCTCGTCGCAGGCCACCGTGGCCGGCTACAAGGCGGTGCTCCTCGGCGCGGGCGCCATGCCGCGGCTCATGCCGATGATGACGACGGCGGCCGGGTCGCTGACACCGGCGAAGGCGTTCATCATCGGGGCCGGCGTGGCGGGCCTTCAGGCCATTGCCACCTCCCGGCGCCTTGGCGCGGTCGTCTCGGCGTTCGATGTGCGGGCGGCCGTCAAGGAGCAGGTGCAGTCGCTCGGCGCCTCGTTCGTCGAGGTGGGCGTCACGGCGGAGGGCGCCGGCGGCTACGCGCGCGAGCAAAGCGCCGACGAGCAGGCGCAGATGCAGGCGGCGCTGGCCAACCACATCAAGGACATGGACCTCACGATCTCGACGGCGGCCATCCCCGGGCGGAAGGCGCCGATCCTGATCACCGAAGCCATGGTGCAATCGATGAAGCCGGGCGCGGTGATCGTCGATCTCGCGGCCGAGACCGGCGGCAATTGCGCCGTCACGCGGGCCGGTGAAACCTACACGACGGCCAACGGTGTCACCATCCTCGGCCCCGTCAACCTGCCCTCGACGATGCCGCTGCATGCGAGCCAGATGTTCAGCCGCAACGTGCTGACCCTGCTGCAGCACCTCATCACGAAGGAGGGCGAGCTCGTCATCAACCTCGAGGACGAAATCACGGGTCCGATGTGCCTGACGCACGCCGGCCAGGTGCGGAGCTGACCTATGTCGACTGAAGCACTCATCGTCGCCGTTGTGATCTTCACGCTTTCGACCTTCCTCGGTGTCGAACTGATCGGCCGGGTGCCGCCCACGCTGCACACGCCGCTCATGTCGGGCGCCAACGCCGTCAGCGGCATCACCATCGTCGGCGCGCTGATCATCGCCGCGGGCGACCACGGCTGGATCTCCACCTATCTCGGGTTCATCGCCATCGTATTCGCGATGATGAACGTGGCCGGCGGCTACGCGGTGACCAACCGCATGCTGGCGATGTTCAAGGCGAAGGAGACGGAGGCGAAGAAGTGATGCCGCACTGGCTGGCACAGCTGCTCTACCTCGTCGCCGCCGTCCTCTTCATCGTCGGACTCAAGCGGCTGAACCACCCGGCCACGGCGCGGCAGGGCAACATGATCTCGGGCGCCGGCATGCTCGTGGCGATTGTCGTCACGCTGCTGGACCTGGGGCAGGTCAACTACACGGTGATCATTGCGGGGGTGGTCGTCGGATCGGCGATCGGGCTGACCGGGGCGCTCTCGGTCCCGATGACGTCGATGCCGCAGATGGTGGCCCTGCTGAACGGCTTCGGCGGCGGCGCCTCGATGGTGGTCGGCGGCGCGGAGTTCCTCCGCCTCTATCAGGTCGGCAACGACATCCCGACGCCGACGGGCGTCGTGATGCAGCTGTCGCTCATCATCGGCGCCGTCACGTTTTCGGGCAGCTTCATCGCGTTCGGCAAGCTGCAGGAGATCATGCCCGGCCGGCCCATCACCTACCCGGGCCAGCAGTGGGTGAACGGCCTGCTGGCCATCGTCCTGTTCGGGCTGGCCGGCTGGCAGATCTCGACGAACGTCCCGCTGCTCGCGCCGTTCTACGGCGTCGCGGTCCTCGCCCTGATCCTGGGCGTCCTGCTCGTGATCCCGATTGGGGGCGCCGATCAGCCCGTGGTGATCTCGCTGCTGAACTCGTACTCGGGCGTCGCGGCCGCCATGACGGGCTTCGTCATCAACAACGAGGTCCTCATCATCGCGGGCGCGCTGGTCGGGTCGGCCGGCATCATCCTGAGCCAGTTGATGTGCAAGGCGATGAACCGCTCGCTCGCCAACGTGCTGTTCGGGGCGTTCGGCGCGGTGGTGACGGCCGGGAAGCGAAGTGCTGAGGGCCTGACGGTGAAGGCGATCACGGCCGAGGACTTCGCCGTGCAGCTCGCCTACGCGCAGAAGGTGATCGTCGTCCCCGGCTACGGCATGGCCGTGGCGCAGGCGCAGCACCAGGTGCGGGAGCTGGCGGACCTGATCGAGAAGCGCGGCGGGGCCGTGAAGTACGCCGTCCACCCGGTGGCGGGCCGGATGCCCGGCCACATGAACGTGCTGCTGGCCGAGGCGAACATCCCCTACGACAAGCTGTACGACATGGACGACATCAACGACGAGTTCGCCGAGACCGATGTCTGTCTCGTCATCGGCGCCAACGACGTCGTGAATCCCGCGGCGCGCACGGACACGAGCTCGCCGATTTTCGGGATGCCGATCCTGAACGCCGATCACGCGAAGATGTGCGTGGTGTTCAAGCGCTCGATGGCGGCGGGCTTCGCCGGCATCGAGAACGAGCTGTTCTACGGCGACAAGACGTGGATGCTGTTCGGGGACGCGAAGGCGAGCCTGAGCAAGCTCATTGCGGAAGTGAAGCAGGTGTGAGGGGTCTGGCACCGTGACATCGAAAACGAGGCAGTTCTTGCACCCCGTCGGGGTGCAGAAACTGCCTCGTTTTCGATGTCACGGTGC
>JAUXWO010000022.1 GCA_030680175.1 Vicinamibacterales bacterium | reverse complement strand
CGCGCCAGTGCCGTCGGCCACGGGCCGCGCCCCCGTGCCCGCCGCGGTCGGCGGCACGGGCGCCGGGACGGGCGCCCGCGGAGGGACGTTCAGCGTCGGCAGGGGCAGGCCGTCCTTCCTGGCGAAGTACGTCTCGATGATGTGACGGGCGATCGGCGCGCCGAGCGAGCCGTCGGCGTGCTCGGCGAACACCACACCGGCCACCTCGGGATTGTCGCGGGGCGCGAAGAAGACGAACCAGCTGTGGTCACGCAGGTCGCGATCCGTCGTCCCTTCGGCGCGCTCCCGTCCCGAGAGCGAGATGACCTGGGCCGTGCCCGTCTTCCCGGACACATCGCGGCCCGCGATCCGCGCGCGGCCCGCCGTGCCCGCGCCGTTGACCGCCATCCACAGCCCGTCATGAATCGCCGACACCGTCTCCGGCTCCATCGGCGTGGTGAGGGGGCCACGCTCGGGCGGCACCGGGCGCCAGCCGTCGCCCTCGTCGACCGCGCGCACGAGGCGCGGGACGACGCGCGTGCCGCCGTTGGCGACCGACGTCATCATCAGCGCCAGCGACATCGGCGTCACCGACAGCTGGCCCTGGCCGATCGCGACCGAGATGGTCTCACCCGGGTACCACCGCTCGCCCGTCCGCTCGCGCTTCCACGCGCTCGACGGCACGATGCTCTCGACCTCGTTGGGCAGGTCGATGCCGCTCAGCCCGGCCAGGCCGAGCAGGTTGGACCACTTGTGCAGGCGATCGATGCCGAGCCGGTCACCCATCGTGTAGAAGTAGGTATTGCACGACTTCTCGAGCGCCTCGCGCAGGCTCACGTACCCGTGGCCGCGCGCCAGATGACAGCGGAAGAACCGGCCGTAGAAGTTGCCGCCCCCGGGACAGTAGATGCGCTCGGTGGGCGTGGTGACCCCTTCCTCGAGGGCGGCCGTCGCGACGACGATCTTGTAGGTGGACCCGGGCGAGTAGCGCCCCTGGATCGCCCGGTTCTGCAGCGGGCGCAGCCGATCGGTGTTGAGGGCCTGCCACGCGGCGCGATCGATGCCCGTCGCAAAGGCATTCGGATCGTACGCCGGCAGGCTGACGAATGTCAGCACCTCTCCCGTCCGCGGATCGAGCACGATGGCCGATCCCGCGCGGTCGTAGGCCCGGAACGCCTCCTCGGCCGCGCGCTGCATGTCGAAGTCGATGGTGAGCTGCAGGCGGCCGCCTTCCTGCGGCGGCAGCTCGTCGATCTCGCGGATCTCCCGGCCGAGGCTGTTGACGACGACGCGCCGCGCGCCATCCTCGCCCATCAGCATGCGGTTGTAGACCCGCTCGATCCCCGACTGGCCGACGATGGCGCCGGACGCCACCCCGTCCTCGGCCACCTGTGTGTCGTTGGCCTCGCCCACGTACCCGATCAGGTGCGCCGCCAGCGCCTCGGTCGGGTACTGGCGCGTCGGGACCTGCTGGACGAGCACATCCGGCAGTTCGAAGTCGAGCCGCCGCGCGGTCACGGCGGCCACCTGTGCCAGCGTCGCATCCTGGATGACGAGAATCGGCCGGAACACCGGCTCGCGCCGGTGACGCTCGACGATCTCACGGATGCGCGCGGCATTGGTCCCCGTCACCTCGGCGAGCAGCCGGATGGTCCGATCGAGATCGCGCGTGTGTTCCCGGACGATCGAGATATTGAAGGCGTGGCGGTTCTCGACGAGGATGTGGCCGTGGCGGTCGTAGATCACCCCGCGCGGCGCGCGCAGCGCAAGCGTCCGCTGGTGGTTGTTCTCGGCCATCTCCTGGAAGCGCGCGTGCTGAACGATCTGCACGAACCAGAAGTTGCCCGCCAGCAGGACGAACGCCACCACCGCGCCCACGCGGAGCGTCACAAGGCGGGATGCCAGCCGGCGGCGGTCTTCAGCAATGGCCATGATGTCAGCGGGCGGCCGGGCCGCCCTTCCCCAGGTTATACAGCCTATACCCTCGTCCGTCGCCCGTCACCGCTTCAGCGGCCGGCGGGCCCGGCGGCGTTCCGCGAGCCCGGGCAGCCACTCGATGATCTGGAAGCCCACCACCCCGACGAAGGCATTCCCGACCGCCTGCGTCGCGACGGCCTCGAACGGCGACGGGAAGCTCCGCAGCCCGAGCCCCACATACAGCCCCATGAACAGGGCCGCGTGCAGCACCGTCGCCATGGCGAAGACGACCAGGCGCGACAGCGGCGCCGACACGATGAACTGGGTCCCCACCACGCCGACGGCGAACCCGACGATCGTCTTGGCCAGCCCGCCGATCCCGAGCACCCCGCTGCCGAGCGCGTCCTGGGCCAGTCCGGCCACCGTCCCGGCGACGAGCCCCGTCACCGGCCCGCGGGTCAGCGCCACGTAGACGACGACGATCAGGACGAGGTCCAGCGCGGCGGCGCCACGGATGACGAGGCCGGTGAGCAGGGTCTGCAGCACCAGCGCCAGCGCGAGGGCCGCGGCGACGACGACGCCCCTCACGGCCCCGGATCCGTCAGCGCGCGTCCCGGGGGCGGGGTCACCACCACCAGCACCTCCTCCAGGCGCGAGAAGTCCACGGCCGGACGCACCGCAATCACGTGGAACCCGTTCGTGCCGGCGTCAACCCGATCGACGGTGCCGATCACGAATCCCTTCGGGTGGATGCCGTCGATCCCGGAGGTCACCACCAGATCGCCCGGCTGGACATCCGCCGTGTCACTCACGTACTCCAGCTGGAGTGTCTCGCTGCCCACGCCGAGCACGACGCCCTGCACGCGGGACCGCTCGATGAGCGCCCCCGCCGCGGCGTTGCGATCCACGATCAGCTGCACGATGGCCGCGCGCGCGCTCGGTTGAATCACGCGCCCGACCACGCCGGCCGGCGAGATGACCGACATGTCGGCGGCGAGCCCCTCGCGCGATCCGCGGTCGATCGTCACGGTGCGGAAGTCCGGGCTCGCCGGCCCGGCGATGACCTCGGCCGCGACGGTGTCGAGGCCGGCCCGCTCGCGCAGTTCGAGCAGCTGGCGCAGGCTCTGCGCGCGTTCGGCCATGGCCCGCTGCTCCTGCAGCCGCACCTGGAGCGTCTGCACCTGCTGCTCGAGGCGCGCGTTCTCTTCCTGCACTTCGTGGAGCGCCACGTAGCCGCCCCACGCCCCCTGCACCCCGCGCACCACGCCCATCGAGGCGCGCTGGACTTCGCCCACGACGCCGAACGTGAGCGCGGACAGCAGCGGGCGTCCCGACGGCGCGTTGACCTGCGTGGAGATGATCACCACGTGCAGGAGGATGGCGCTGACGAAGAGCACGCCGGGGCGCTGGCGGATGTCGGCAATGGCCATCGGGGAGCAGCTCTCAGGACCCGGGGCGCGGCGCCTGGCGCCGCCACCTCGGTCAGTCGATGGCGATCTTCCGCAGGAGGTCGAACTTCGACAGCATCTTCCCGGCTCCGAGCACGACCGACGACAGCGGGTCCTCGGCCATCGTCACGGGGAGGCCCGTCTCCTCGCGGAGGCGCTTGTCCAGGTTGAGGAGCAGCGACCCGCCGCCCGTCAGCACGATGCCCCGGTCGACGATGTCGGCCGAGAGCTCCGGCGGCGTGCGCTCGAGCGCCACGCGCACGGCATCGACGATCACGTTGACGGTCTCGGCGAGCGCCTCGCGGATCTCCTCGTCGGAAATCGTGATGGTCTTCGGCACCCCTTCGATCAGGTGGCGCCCCTTGATCTCCATCGTCATCCGCTCCTCGAGCGGGTACGCGGAGCCGAGTTCCATCTTGATGGCCTCGGCCGTCCGCTCCCCGATCAGGAGGTTGTAGGTCTTCTTGATGTAGTGGATGACCGCCTCGTCCATCTCGTTGCCGGCCACGCGCACGGCCTTGCTGTAGACGATGCCGGCGAGCGAGATGACGGCGATGTCGGTGGTGCCGCCGCCGATGTCCACCACCATGTTGCCGGACGGCTCCTCGATGGGAAGCCCGGCGCCGATGGCGGCGGCCATCGCCTCCTCGACGAGATGCACTTCGCTCGCCTTGGCGCGGTATGCGCTGTCCTTCACGGCGCGCTTTTCGACCTGCGTGATCTCGGAGGGCACCCCGATGATGATGCGCGGACGCACCCACACGTTGCCGTTGTGGGCCTTCTTGATGAAGTACGTCAGCATCTTCTCGGTGACGTCGAAGTCGGCGATGACGCCGTCCTTCATGGGCTTGATGGCGACGATGTTCCCGGGCGTGCGCCCGAGCATCTCCTTGGCCTCCTTGCCCACGGCCTCGACGCGCCCATTGAGCCGGTTGACGGCCACGATGGACGGTTCATTGACGACGATGCCCTTGCCCTTCGCGTACACGCAGGTGTTCGCGGTGCCAAGATCGATGGCGAGGTCGGTGGAAAGAAACGACAGCAGCGACCCGAGTCCCAAGGGGACGGCTCCT
Source organism: Vicinamibacterales bacterium (assembly GCA_030680175.1). Taxonomy (GTDB): domain Bacteria; phylum Acidobacteriota; class Vicinamibacteria; order Vicinamibacterales; family UBA2999; genus JAUXWO01. The sequence goes on along the minus strand of JAUXWO010000022.1, from coordinate 44,746 downwards.
TACTCCGCCCGGGCCGCGCGGGGCCCGGGATGGTCCGTGAAATACCGTGTCACACCGTGCGGCAGCGGGGTCAGTCCCCGACCGCCACGTGAATTCCGTCCTTGCCCGCGGCCTTCACCCGGTACATCGCCATATCGGCCGCTCGCACCAGTTCTTCAGCCGAGGCCGCCACATCCGGCAGCGTCGCGACCCCCACCGAGGCCGTCAGGCGCAAGGCCAGGCCGTCGTCGGCGAGAAACGTGTGCGCCGCCAGCCGCTCCCGGATACGTTCGCCGACCGCCGCGGCGCCCTCGCTGCCCGTATCCGGCAGGATGAGCGCGAACTCGTCGCCGCCGAAGCGGGCGACGATGTCGGTCTCGCGGGCCGACCCGCGAATCACGACGGCCGCCTCGACGAGGGCCTGGCTGCCCGCCAGGTGGCCGTGCACGTCGTTGACGCCCTTGAACCCGTCGAGGTCGAGAAACAGGAACGACAGCGGCCGGCCGCTACGCGAGGCGCGCTTGGTCTCCCGTCGCAGCACCTGGTTCATGTACCGCGAGTTGTAGAGCTGCGTCAGGTCGTCGGTGACCGACAGCGCCTCGGCGCGCTGCACGGTCAGGGCGTTGTCGAGCGCCACGGCCGGCCCCGACAGCACCTCGTCGAGCGCCTGTCCGACGCCCGCCGTGATGCGCGGTTCCGCGGTGGCCGGGGTCCGATCCACGATCACGAGCGCCGCGACCGTCCGCCCGCGGCACCGGAGCGGCCACCCGAGCGCCGCCCCCGCGGGCGCCGTGACGCGGCCGTCCTGCCGCAAATCGGCGGTCAGGAAGCCGCGCTCATGGCGCAGGACCCAGCGCCCGATGGCGACGGCAGGCTCGGCGAGCGCGGCCGGCACGGCCCGGCTGGCCAGCACGTCGATGTGCCCCTCGCGATTGGGCGCCACCACGGCGCAGGGGCTGGCAGGCAGCCACGCAGAGGCGTGGTCCACCACCAGTTCCCCGATCTCCGAGGGGTCCAGCGTCTCATGCGCCGCGCGCATCATCGCGAGTTGCGTGTCGGCGCGGCCCAGGCGCCCCCGCAGGGCGCGCTGGCCCTCGCGCAGGCGCGCGGCCAGATCGGGACGGGCACCCTGGGACAGAGCCATCTACGCGCCTGCCGGCCCGAGCCCAGCGCCAGGGGGCGGCACCGCCACGCGCCGGGCACCGGCACGGGCAGCGTCACAGGAGGCCGTGCCGCCATCGCGGCCCAGAAGGCTCGGTCGGGTGCTCACGCGGTTGTGGTCAGCTTGACGTTGAAACGCACCGACGGCGGAGCGCAGACGCCGCGCCTCCGGGTCGATCGGGAACCCCACGGCGTGCTTCGGTCGCCGGACCGGCGACGCGAACCACCCGTAAGTACTTCAGTCCAAGTGAAATATACCACAGTGTGCCGCGGGCCTGCGCCCGACGGCCCCGGCGCCGGTGCCACGGCCCCCGGGCCGCCCGCACCCCACCCCGGCGCGCCCGCGCCTGGGACGCCGCTGGTTGCAGTCGTGCAAAGCGTTGACGTACGATACGGGATTCTGGCGAAGGCCAAGAGGAAGAGGTTCCCTCCGTATGACGATGCTCGACCGGATGCGGCGGCACAAGGGGTGGCTCAAGTGGAGCCTGGCCCTGGTGGTGCTCACTTTCGTGGTGTTCTACATTCCCGATTTCCTGACGACGAGCACGGGCGCGGCGCCGGGGGAAGTCCTGGCCGAGGTCGAGAACGAATCGATCACCGTGGGGGCGTTCCAGCGCCGCTACGGCGCGCAGTTGCAGGCGTACCGCAATGCCTACGGCGCGGGGATGAGCGAGGACCTGCTCCGGCAGCTCGGCATCGAGCAGCAGATCCTGCAGCAGCTCATCGACGAGCAGTCCATGGTCGTCGAGGCCGCGCGCCAGGGCGTCTCCGTGAGCGACGTCGAGGTGCGTGAGCGGATCCTGGCGATGCCCGCGTTCCAGGAGAACGGCGTGTTCATCGGTGAGCAGCGGTACCGCCAGGTGCTGTCGTTCCAGAGCCCGCCGATGACCACCAGCGAGTTCGAGGCGCAGATGCGCCGTGCCATCGCGATCGAGAAGCTGCGCAACAGCCTGACCGCGTGGATGACGCTCACCGACGCCGAAGTGGCCGAGGAGTTCCGGCTCCGCAACGAGAAGGTGCGGCTCGACGTCGTCGCCATCACGCCCGACGTGTTCCGGCCCCAGGTGCAGGTGGCCGACGCGGACCTCGCGGCGTACTACGAGACGCACAAGGAGGCCTACCGCGTGGGCGAGCGCCGCCGCATCAAGTACGCGCTGGTCGACGTGGACCAGGTGCGTGAGGGGCTGACGGTGCCCGACGCCGAGATCGCGGCCTTCTACGAGGCCAACCGCGCGCAGTACTCGACGCCGGAGGAGATCCGCGCGAGCCATATCCTGCTGAGCCTCGATGGCGCCGACGCCGGCGCGGTGCGCACGCGCGCGGCCGCGCTGCTCGCCGAGGCCCGCAGCGGCGCCGACTTCGCGGCGCTCGCCCGCGAGCACTCGCAGGACGAGGGGTCGGCGGTGCAGGGCGGCGACCTCGACTACTTCGGACGCGGCCGCATGGTGCCCGAGTTCGAGCAGGCGGCCTTCGCCCTCGAGGTCGGCCAGATCAGCGACGTCGTCGAGAGCCCGTTCGGGTTCCACATCATCAAGCTCACCGACAGGCGCCCCGGCACGACGCAGCCGCTGGCCGACGTGCGTGCCGAGATCGTCGATCAGCTGCGGTGGCAGTCCGCGCAGCAGCAGGCCGAGCAGACCGCGCGCGCCATCGAACCGTCGGTGCGCACGGTCGCCGACCTCGAGCGCGTGGCCGGCGAGCGCGGGCTGATCCTGCAGGAGTCGGAGCTGTTCCTGCGCGACGAGCCGATCACGGGGCTGGGTCCCGCGCCCGAGATCACCGGACGCGTGTTCGAGATGGCGGAGGGCGAGGTCAGCGAGGCCACGCGCGTGGCGCGCGGCTGGGTCTTCTACACCCGCACCGGCACGTCGGAGCCGTACGTGCCGGCCCTCGACGAGGTGCGCGACCGGGTCCGCGAGGACGTGACGCGCGAGCGCGCCGAGGCGCTGGCCCGGGAGCGCGCGACGGCCATTGCCGCCGCGCTCAAGAGCGCGCCCGACTTCGCCGCGGCCGCCCGCCGCGAGGGGCTCGCGGTGTCGTCCACCGAACTCATCACGCGCGGCAGCGCCATCACCACCATCGGCACGAGCCCGGCGCTCGACGCCGCGGCGTTCGCCCTGCCGGTGGGCGGGGTCAGCGGCCCGATCGAGGTGCCGAGCGGCACCGCGGTCGTGCGCGTGGCCGAGCGTGAGGATGTGACCGAGGCCCAGCTGGCCGACGGGCGGGAACCGCTCCGGCAGGAGCTCATCGAGGCGCGGCGCGACCGGTTCTTCAGCGCCTACATGACGAAGGCCAAGGCCTCGATGCGCATCGCGGTACGCGACGAGACGATGGCACGCGTCGTCAACACCATGCGGTAGGCACGGCGCGGGTCAGGGCTGGCGCACGAGCGCCTGCGGCATCAGCGCCAGCCCCTCCCCCGCCCGGAACAGCCGCGCCGGCGCCAGCAGCGAGGCGAAGGCGCGGCGCTCCAGCGGCCCGACGAGCCGCGCCATCACGCCGGCCGCCGCGCGGTCCGCGTGCGCCTCGGTCCCCGGCACCCCTTCGGCCAGCACCTCCAGCACACTGCGGCGCGGCGGATAGACGATCAGGGAGACCTCCTGATCCTCGGGCATCCGCGCGCGCTGCTTGGCCACGGCGATCGCCGTGTAGAGCCCGCCCACTTCATCCACGAGTCCGATCTCGCGGGCCTGCCGGCCCGTCCACACGCGGCCCTGCGCCACCGCCGCAATCTTCTCGGGCGTGGTCTGCCGCGCCTCGGCCGCCTTCTCGATGAACTGATCGTAGAAGGCCTGCATCGACGCCATGATCTTCTCGCGCTCGGCCGGCGTGAACGCGCGATCGGGGGAGTAGATCTCCGCCTGGCGGCCGCGGCTCGTCGCCTCGAGGTTGACGCCGAGTTTGTCGAAGACGCCGGTCGTCACGAACTTGCCGGTGAAGATGCCGATCGAGCCCGTGAGCGTGCCCGGCTGCGCCACAATCACGTCACCGGCCATCGCGAGGTAGTACCCGCCGGAGGCCGCGAGGTCGGACATCGAGACCACGAGCGGACGCGGGTTCTCGCCCTCCTTGATCAACATCAGCTCGCGCCAGATGACATCCGACGCCACCGACGATCCGCCGGGGCTGTCGATCCGGAGCACCACGGCGCGGACCGCGGGGTTGGCGCGCGCCGCGCGGATGTGCTCGATGATGGTCTCGGAACCGAGCACCGGACCGTTGACGGGGTCGAACGTGCTCCGCCCGGACACGATGGTCCCGACCGCGTGGATGAGCGCGATCGTGCCGCCGCGACGGATGCCCGCCGAGCGGTCGCCCACCCGCGCGTAGTCGTGCATCTCGATCAGCCGGTCACCGCCGCCGAGGGCCGGCACGAGGTCGTCCAGTTCGTCCTGATAGCCCAGCTCATCGACCAGCCCCGCCGCATAGGCCGCATCGGCGGTGAACGGCCCCTCGTCAATCAGCTGCCGGACCTCGGCCTCCGTCTTGCCGCGGCCGTCGGCGATGCCCCGGACGAGCTGCGCGTATTGATCTTCGGTGAGCGACTCGTTCATCTCGCGCTGCGCCGCCGTGGACGTCGACTCCGTGTAGAGGTTGATCGCGGTCTTGTAGTCGCCGATGTGCAGGAAGTCGGGATACGCCCCGGCCCAGTCGAGCGTGCCCCGCAGGAACAGGTCGTACATCGCCAGGCCCGTCAGGCTCACGTCGGACGTCGGCACGAGCACGATCCGGTCGGCCGCCGTCGCCAGGTAGTACGCCTGATCGCCGCCGGACTCGAGGAACGCGATCACGGGCTTGCCCGACGCCTGGAAGTCGAGGAGGGCCTCGCGCAGTTCCTGGACCTTGGCCCAGAACGGCGAGTTCAACCCGCGCGGGGCGATGACCACCGCCCGGATGCGCCGATCGACCTTGGCCTTGCGCAGGGCCTCGACATACGCCCGCACCGTCTGCCGCTCCCGCGATCGCACGAGGTGCAGCACATCGTCGGGCAGGAGTTCGTCGAGGGCCCCGGCCGGACGCAGCACCAGCGTGCCGCGTTCGGGCAGCACCGGCTCGGCCGACACCATCAGATACAGGAGGATAAATCCGGCGGCCGAGACGAGGACCGCGAACCCCAGGAGGGACAGGACGACGCCGGCGCCGCGCTTCAGTGCCACCCCTACAGGATACGCGAACCCCACGGAGGGAGTCCGCCTGGGACGAGGCGTGGGCCGACGCCCGGCGCGCGCCGGCGCTGATCGTTACGGGTTGAGGGCGCCGAAGAGGACGAGCCGCGCCGCTTCGCGCAGCCCGCGCGCCGTGAACGGCTTCTCCAGGAACGCCGACCCCTCTTCGAGCTCGGCGCGGTCCTCGAACAGGAGATCGCTGAAGCCCGTCTGGTAGAGCACCTTGATCTCGGGGTGGTGCTGCCGCACGCGCTCGGCGAGTTCGCGCCCCCGCATCTCCGGCATCGAGAAGTCGGTGACGAGCAGATCGAGGCTGCCGCCCCTCGACTCGACGAGCGCCAGGGCCTCGGGCCCCGACGAGGCCGTGAGGAGTTCGTAGTTCTCGCGGGCGAGGATGCGGATGAGCACCTCGAGCATCATCACATCGTCGTCGACGACGAGCACGGTGCGCCGGGCCGCAAGCGGCTGGAGCTGCGGATCAACGGGGCGCGGCCCCGTCGCGTCGCGGCGCGCGGGAAATGGCGGCTGGCTCTCGATCCACTGCTGGACGGGATCGGGGACCGGCACGGGGGGCGGTTCGGCCGGCGGCGCCTTGGGCGGCAGGAACGCGGGCGCGTCGATCGCGAACGCGTGCGGCATCTGGCCGTCGGATACCACCGACCAGAGCCGGTTCAGGAGATCCTGGGGCAGGCCGAGCTCGACCGCGGCCACATAGACCTCGGCGCAGAGCGTCTCGAGATCACGGACGCGCGCCTGTAGACGCTCAACATCGGTCTCCACTGGTCGCCTCATGAACGCGGCCGCAGCCTCGGGCATCGTGCTCGCGTGGCCCCGCTGATTCGTAACCATACCATTCTCCCTCACTGGCGGCGGCCGCACACCGGGCCGCACACCGCACACGTCCGCCCACCAACACCGCGTCGGCGGGATCCCTTGGATCTGGTTCAAATACGCGCCAACCACCGTGTGAATGGTGTGCGGATGCGCCCAGATCCGTGACTCTCCGATTCATTGTGCAGATTTCGGGCCAGCGGCTGTCCCGGGTGGCCGGATGTTGAAGTAACGACACCGCCATGTGTTACATTGTTACCATGTTACCTGTTGACCAAAACAAGAGGTCCACGACGATTGAGCGCGTGCAGACGGGCGTCCGCCTCGAGAAGCGCCTGCTGAAGGTGCTGAAGGCCCTCGCTGACTACCACGACCTCACGCTCGGCGACCTGCTCGAAGGGATCGTCCTCCACGCCTTCGAAGGGCGGGCGCCGTTCTCCGACGAGACGCGGGGCCGGATCGATGAGCTGCGACGGGTCTTCGGACTCGACCTGACGGCCGCCGACGCCCACCGCCTCACGGAAACCCCGCCGCCACGGAGGCCCGCATGACCGCACCGCTCGACGACGACACGCTCATGACGCAGTTCGCCGAGGGCTCGCTGGGCGAGTTCCCGCACCGGGACCACGTCCGGATGGCGTGGCTCTATCTGCGCCGGTGGCCGCTCGCGGAGGCGGCCGCGCGCTTCATGGCCGACCTGCAGCGCTTTGCCGCCGCCAAGGGCGCACCGATGCTCTTCCACGCGACGATCACGTGGGCGTATCTGGTGCTGGTGCACGAACGGATGCACGGAAGCGAGGCCGGCACGTGGGAGTCGTTCGCCACCGCGCATCCGGATCTGCTGACGTGGAAACCCTCCGTCCTCGACCGCTACTACCACGAGGCCACGCTCTGGTCGGATCGGGCGCGCGCGACGTTCGTGCTCCCGGATCGCCTGGCGCCGGGCGCGTGATACCGTGGCGGGCCATGCGCATGCGATCCCTGCTCGCGGGCCTGCTCCTCGGTCTCGCCGCCACGCCCCTCGCCGCGGACACGTATCCGCGCCAACCCGGGCTCGATGCCCTGCACTACGCCTTCACCCTGACGCTGGCCGGCGACTCGGCCGCCATTGCGGCTGAAGCCCAGGTCACGCTGCGGCTCATGGATGCCGCCGTGCGCGAGGTCACGCTCGACCTCGTCGCCGCGGCGGACGGCACGGGCATGACGGTAGCCTCCGTGACGGCAGGTGGCCGTCCCATCGCGTTCACGCATGCGGACGACCGGCTTCGCCTGCCGCTGCCGCCGGGCCTGGCTCGCGGCGGCCAGGTGACCTACACCATCCGGTACGGCGGCGTCCCGCGCGAGGGCCTGCGCGTGCACACCAACCTGCACGGCGCCCGGGTGGTCTTCAGCGAGAACTGGCCGCACCGCGCCCGCCACTGGCTGCCGATGATCGACCATCCGTACGACAAGGCCACGGGCGAGTTCCTCGTCACCGCGCCCGCGTCGTACCAGGTGATCTCGAACGGCCGGCTGATCGAAACGCGCGACCTGCCCGAGGGCCGGCGGCTGACGCACTGGCGTCAGTCGGCGCCGATCCCGTCGTGGCTCTACGCGCTGGCCGCCGCCCCGTTCTCGGTCCACCATGCCGGTGACGTGCACGGCATCCCGCTGCAGACCTGGGTCTTCCCCGAGGATCGCGACACGGGCCGCGCGCTCTTCGAGGAGACGACGCGCCGGGCGATGGCGTTCTTCATCGAGCGCATCGGGCCGTACCCGTACGAGAAGCTCGCCAACATCCAGGCGACGGGCATGGGCGGCGGCGTCGAGTACGCCTCGGCGATCTTCTACGGCGAGAAGGGCGTCGCCGCGGGCACCGGCCCCGTCGTGCACGAGGTCGCCCACCAGTGGTGGGGCAACGCGGTGACGGAGGACGACTGGGACGACGTCTGGCTGAGCGAGGGCTTCGCCACCTACTTCACGCTGCTCTACACGGAGCACGTCGAAGGGCGCGATGCCTTCGTCGACGGCCTGCGGCGCAGCCGCGCCACGGTGCTGCAGACGGAACTGAAGCTGCCCGGCACGCCCATCGTCCACCGGAACCTCGACGACATGACGCGCGTCCTGAACGCCCTCGTCTACCAGAAGGGCGCGTGGGTGCTGCACATGCTGCGGGCCGAGGTCGGCACCACGGCGTTCTGGGAGGGCATGCGCGAGTGGTACGCGCGTTACCGCGTTCGAAACGCGTCCACCGACGATCTGCGCCGCGTGATGGAGGGCGTGTCGGGGCGGGACCTGACGCCGTTCTTCGCCCAGTGGCTGACGCGCAGCGGCGTGCCGCGGCTCGAGGGCCAGTGGCGGTATGACGCGGCCACCAGGCAGGTCACCGTGACGGTCAGGCAGACGCAGGAGGCCGAGGCCTACCAGCTGCCGATCGAGATCGGCCTCGGTATGGCCGGCCAGGACGTGCCACGCCTCGAGCGCGTCGCGCTGACGGGCCGGGAGGCGACGTTCACGCTCGCCTCAGACACCGAACCCCAGGCGGTCACGCTCGACCCGGACACGTGGCTGCTCTTCGATCCAGGCCCGTTCACCCGCGAACCCTGATCACGTACAAACACGTCCGCCTCCGCGGCCGAAGGCCGCTAACGGCGAGACCTCGCCGTAGCCCGCCGGTGCGTGATCTGCGAGCGGAGGCGGGAAGGTCACGAAGGCCACGAAGACGAACAAGGAAGTCTCACTCCACGGGCGGGCGAACCAGGATTTCTGTCCGCACGGAGTTGGCGATGAAGCATTCCTCGTGTGCGGCGTGGTGGAGTGCGGACTCGGCCGCCGCGTCGGGACGAGCGATACCCACGTAATCGATGCGCGGCGCCAGGGTGACCCGGCTCACCCAGAGCCGGCCCTCCGCATTGCGTGACATCTCGCCCACCGCATCGTCCTGATACGCCGCGATGTCGTAGCCGGCCCGCGAGGCGAGGTGCAGAAACGTCAGCATGTGGCAGCTGGCGATCGCAGCGACGAATGCCTCCTCGGGATCCACGTGCGCCGGGTTGGAGTATGGCAGGGGCACGACCGACGGCGACGGCGACGCCGGCACGGTCACGCCTCCATCGAACGCCCACGTGTGCTCGCGTGAGTACCGCCCCTTGAGGAACGTCCCCTCCCCCATCCGCCAGTGAATCGTTGCTCTGTGTTCCGACACGCGCGCCTTCTCCATTTCCGGTCCACCTGCCGTGCGCCGCACCCGGGCCACTGACACCCGGACACACACGAAGCTCACGAACACCACGAGGACGCACGAATCGATTCACGGCGATTACGGCGTTGCGAATGTCCGTGGCGACATTCTACTGAAGCCGTAGTGTCGTGCGTCCTTCGTTTCCTCGTGTCCTTCGTGTTTGTACGTGATGCTCCGGGCTCATTCGCTCCGGAGCGCCTCCACCGGGTCCGTGGCAGCGGCGCGGAGCGCCGGCAGCAGGCAGGCCACCAGCGACACGGCGAACAGCAGCGCCGGCGCGGCCGCGAAGGCCACCGTGTCGAGCGGCGTGATCCCGAACAGCAGGCCCTCCATCAGGCGCGTCGTGCCGATCGCCGCCACGAGTCCCAGGCCGAGCCCGAGCGCCGTCACGCCGAGCCCCTGCCCGACGATCAGCCGCACGATGTCGCTTCGCGTGGCGCCGATCGCCAGACGCACGCCCATCTCGCGCCGCCGCTGCACGACGGTGTGCGACAGCACGCCGTAGAGCCCCGTGGCGGCGAGTACGAGCGCGAGGCCGGCAAACGCGAGCAGCACCAGGGCCGCGAAGCGCGGTTCCGACACCGAGCGATCCACCTGACTGGCGAGCGTGGCCACCGGGTCGAGGACCGCCTGTCGATCGATCTCGCCCAGGATGGCCCGCACGGTGGGCGCGAGGGCGGTGGGATCGCCCGTCGTCTTCAGCACGACGCTCACATCGCCCGCATACCTGGCGCCCGACCGTGGCAGCTGGTAGATCTCGGCTTGCGGCCGGCGATCGAACCCGTCCTTCAGCACGTTGGCCACGACGCCGACGATCTCGACGTCAGCCGCCGGTTCTTCGGGAGGCCCGGGCAAGGTGATCGTCCTGCCGACGACGGGCCGTCCGTCGATGAGGTAGGTGCGGACGAACTCCTCGTTGACGAGCATCGTCCGTCCGCCACCACCCAGATCGCCGGCCGTGAACAGCCGCCCGTCACGCAGGCGCAGGCTCAACGCCTCGGCGTAGCCGGGCGTGACGACGTACGCCAGCGCACGTGCCTCCCGTTCCTCGCCGTCGCCGCCGCGGATGTTGAAACCCATGATGGCGGTCGAGCCGCCGAGCGGCGCCATGTTGGTGGCGCCGGCCGCCTCCACCCCCGGCGTGGCGCGCAACCGCTCCAGCAGCGGTTCCAGGATGCTGCCGACGCGATCGGCCCTCCCGGTCGCGGGCCCCGGCACGTGCAACCGCGCGGTCAGGACGTTGTCTGGATCGTACCCGGCGTCCACCTGGACGAGCGCCACGAAGCTGCGCGCCAGCAGCGCCGCACCGACGATCAGGACCACGGCGAGTGCGGCTTCCGCGACCAGCAGCGCGGCCCGCACGCGGCGCGCGCGGGGGCCGCCCGACGCGCCGGCCGACTCGCGCAACGCCGGGACGAGATCGGGCCGCGCGCCGCGCCAGGCCGGCACGACGCCCGCGAGCAGGCCCGCGACGATCGAGACGATCGCCGCAAAGGCCATCACCCGCACATCCACCGCCACGTCGTCCAGTCTCGGAAACCCTTGCGGCGCCAGGGCCGGCAGCAGGCGCGTGAGCGCCCAGCCGAGTCCGAGGCCGAGGGCGCCCCCCACGACCGCGTACGTCAGGCTCTCGGTCAGCAGTTGGCGGGCGAGCCGCCCACTTCCTGCGCCGACCGCGGCGCGAATGGCAATCTCGCGCCGGCGCGCCGCGCCGCGCGACAGGAACAGGTTCGCGACGTTCGCGCAGGCGATGAGCAGCACGAGGCCGACAGCGGCCAGCAGCAGGACGAGCGCGGGGCGGACGCCGGCCGTCATCTGGTCGAGCAGGGTGCGCGCGCTGACGGCGACAGGGCCGCCGACGCCGAACACCAGGTTCGCGATCATCTCGTTGCGTTCCGCGCCGCGCGCCACGCCCGTGGCCTCCGCGGCCGCCTGCTCGGGCGTCACGCCCGGACGCAGCCGCGCGATCGCGCCGAAGAGCGCGATGCCCTGCACGTCCGCCGATGGCGGGACACGGTACGCCGTCCAGAGGCGATGCTGGCGCTCCGGGAAGTAGAAGCCGGCCGGCATGATGCCGACGATCGTGTGGGCCTCGGTGTCGAGGTCGATCACGCGTCCGACGACGGCCGGGTCACCGCCGTAGCGCTCCTGCCAGTAGCCGTGGCTCAGGACGACGACGGGCTCGGCGCCTGCCGCCGCATCTCGTTCGTCGAGCAGGCGGCCCGCCAGCGGCGTGGCCCGCAGCAGCCCGAAGATCTGGGGGGTCAACGCCGCGCCGCGCACGCGGCCCGCCGCGCCCTCCACGATGTAGGCGCGGTTGGTGAACCCGCCCACGTCCTCCACGGTCGTCGGCGCCTCGCGCCAGGCGTTGTAGGTGAAGTGGCTGAAGAGGGGGGCGGCGATCGGCGCATTCGCACCGGGGTGCGCCTCCGACACCTGCACGAGCCGGTCCGGCTCGGGATACGGCAGGGGCCGCAGCAGGACGCCGTGGACGATGGAGAAGATGGCGGTGTTGGCGCCGATGCCGAGCGCGAGGGTGAGGAGCGCGGCGGCGGAGAACGCCTTCTGCCGCGCCATCATCCGCCACGTCAGGCGGATGTCCTGCCAGAGTGTCTCGAACATGGCTCCCCCGGGATGTGGTCGGCGATCAGCTTACGCCGAGCGGGAGGGGGAACCAAGACCAGGACGGCGCCGCCTGGGACGAGTGAAGGGGCGAGCGGATCGGCCGACACGACCCCGGCGCGCCCCAAGGATCCAGGCGCCACCAAACCCACCATGGGATCATCCGCAGATGACGCGGATGACGCAGATGACGCACGCTGCGGCGTCCCGCGGCTGCCGGTCATGACCGGCAGCCTGGCACGCGGCCGAATGGCACCGGCGTGAGTGGCCACCACCCGCGCGAGACGCCACTCACGCCGGCGCCATCCGGCCGCGTGCCCGGTCGGCCAGGCCGACCGCGGGACGCACATCTCGCTGCCGACGATCCTGGACCCTGGCCTGATCTGGATCATCTGGACCATCTGGATCATCTGGATCATCTGCGTCATCTGCGTCATCTGCGGATGGCGTCGTCTCCGCCCGGCCGTCCGTGGATCAGCGCCAAAGGCCTGTCACGGACTCGATCAGCCCGTCGGCATCGAGGATGAAGACATTGCTGCCCCGTCCGCGCGGCTGCCCGTCCGCCGAGGTCGCAATCCAGTCGGCCAGCACCATCCCCTGGCAGTGGCGGATCTCGCCGTCGCGTGCCAGGGCCAGGCCGGGCATGAAGCGCTGGGTCGCGGCGATGTGCGGCAGCAGCTCGCTGAGGCCTTCGATCGCGCTGAACCGGTCCCGGAAGCGGACATCCGGTGTGGCCACGGAGGCGAGCATGCGCTCGCGGACCGCCGTGTCGGGTTCCGCCCATGCCGCGTGCCACGCGTCGATGCGCGTCGCCACGTCGCGATGCAGGTCGTCGGCGACGACGTTGGCGAAGAGGGACAACTGGTAGCGCCACCCCTGCACGTGCTCGTCGCGCGCGGCCTCGTCGCCGAACTCGTGGACGAGGCGCACGCGCGTGCCGCGCGCATGCGGCTCGCAGGTCAGCGTCACCAGCGAGGCGCCCATCGGCATCGGCGTCCCGCTCGCGAAGCCGTAGGAGAAGACCAGCCGCGCGGGCGCGTCGATCTCGAGCACCTCCCCACCGGCCTCGATGCCGTTTGGATGGCGGATGTAGACGCGCCCGCCCGGCCGCGGGTCGATGGTGGACCCGGCGCCCCACCACGCCGCCCAGCGGGCCGAGTCGGTGAAGAACGCGAAGACGGTCGTCCGCGGCGCGCGGATCGTCAGGGTGCGGTCAAGCCGGTACGGCAGGTCGGCGCTGGTCATCGTCAGGCCTTCGGTGTACGGGGACGGGACGCGCCCCGCGCGCGCGGGCCGCGCCGGGCGTGGTCGAGTTCGGCGAGCAGCTTCAGGCGCCACAACCGGTCGCGCCACATGCGTTCGAGGGAGGCGGCCAGCGGTCCGAGCGCGGCGCGATTGGCACGGTAGCGGCGGAATCGCCCGTCCACGCGGGCGTCGATGAGGCCGGCCCGCGCGAGGGTGCGCAGGTGCAGCGAGACGGCGCCGAAGGTGACGTCGGGCAGCGCCCGATGAATCTCGCCCGCCGCCAGCTCGCGGCGCCAGGTGAGCCGCAGGATCTCGCAGCGCCGGGGCGAGGCCAGCGCGGCCAGGACGGGCGCGGTCATCGTCACGCCGCAGACTTTAGATCAAACTAAAATGACAGTCAAGCGGGTCAGGGGCCGACCACGCCGCCGCGCCGGCCGGCCTCGAGCGTCGCCTTCATGTGCTCGAGATACCGGACCAGCCCGTCCCGGCTGCGGCTCCGGACCTTCGCGCGGACCACGAACCCGAGCATCCCGGTCATCCCATCGTTGCGGCTGCGGGTCGCCATGGCGAGAACGAACCCGCCCCCGGGGCGCGCGAAGATCAGGCGCAGTTCGAGCGCCGCGCGCAGGTAGTGGCTCGCATAGATCTGCTTGGTCGCGATGACGTGCGTCAGCCCCGCCGGGGCGTTCGGTGTGGCGTGCACGGACACGTGGTTCAACCGGATCGTGGGCTTCAATCCGAAGTCCACGCGCGCCCAGTAGAGGGTGTCGTGCACGTCGACCGGCCGGAGCCCGGGATAGCCGGCGAGGTACGCCCGCACGCCGGGCGCGAGGTGCTCGAGCCACGGCTCGTGCGAGAGGAGCGCCGCCAGTTCGCCGCCCAGGTCGGTCGGCGGACGCCGATCGTCGGCGAAGCCGAGCGCGGCATTGCCGCCCCCCCGATACGCCCGCACCCGGTCGAACAGCCATCCGCGCATCACCGCCGTGGCCTCGGCCGGCGCCGACGGCGCGCCCCAGTACACGGCGTCGCGAAAGCGCCCGATGGCGGCGGCCGGCAGCTTCACGTCGCAGTCACCCGGCCGGCAGCGACGCAGCGCGGCCAGGTCCTCCGTGGTGAGCGTCAGGCCGTCGAGGTCGGCAGGGATGGGGGGATCGCTGAAGACCCCGATCGCGAGCACGCCCGGGCCGCGCCGGCTGGACGAGACCGTGACGAACTCCTGCAGGAAGCGCTCGACTGGCGCGTCGATGACGACGGCCCCGGCGGCGGCGGACTCCGAGGCCGTGGCGGTCTCGACGGTGCGCGCCACGGCCCGGCCTGCAGCCAGGGTCTGCTGGTCCGCCTCCGAGAGGCCGGCGTGGTCGTGCAGCCACGCCGCGACCTCGGGCCAGAGCGCCTCCGGCGCGTCGACGGCGCCGAGGCGCACGATCAGGATCGCCGCCAGGGCCATCGTGCCGCCCCCCCACGCACGCGCCCGCCGCATGGTGCGCCCCGCTCAGCGTCCCGTGACGCTGCGAATCAAGGTGAGCAGCAGGTCGATCGCCACGGCATTGTGGCCGCCCTGCGGAATGATGATGTCGGCGTACCGCTTGCTCGGCTCGACGAAGTCGAGGTGCATGGGCTTGACCGTGCCCTCGTACTGATCGATGACCGACGCCATGGTGCGGCCCCGCTCGGCCACGTCCCGCTGCAGCCGGCGGATGAACCGCGTGTCGGCGTCCGTGTCGACGAACACCTTCAGGTCCATCAGGTCGCGCAACGCCGCGTCGGTGTAGATCAGAATGCCCTCGACGATCAGGGCGCGCCTGGGGGTGATCGTGTCGGTGTCGGCGAGGCGGGCGTGGCGCGCGAAGTCGTAGCGCGGCACGGCGATCTCCTGGCCCGCCTTGAGGTGGCGGACATGGCGCACCATCAGGTCCGTCTCGAGCGCGTCGGGGTGATCGTAGTTGAGGACGGCGCGCTCCTCGAGCCGCAGGTCGTTGCGGTCGCGGTAATAGCGGTCGTGATCCAGCACCGTCACCCCATCGTCGCCCAGGCTCTCGACGATCTTGCGGACGACGGTGGTCTTGCCGGACCCGGAGCCGCCGGCCACGCCGATCACGATAGGCGATAGCCGTGGATCACTCATGCCACACGCCCCGCCTGGGCAGAACCGAGGTGAGCGTGATCGCGCCGGCCAGTAGTCCGGCGCATCACTCTGTCTCCGGGCGGGGCCGCCAGAGGATGAGGACCTTGCCAATACGGTGGACTGCCGCCGCACCTGTCCGCGCGGCGATGTCGTCCCCGATGGTCACACGAGCGTCGCGATCATCTGCGCTGACCTTCACCTTGATCAACTCGTGTGCGGTCAGGGCTCGATCGACTTCTGCCACCAGCGCGTCCGTGGCGTCCGACTTGCCCGTCCGGACCACCGGCTCGAGACCATGTGCCCGAGCCTTCAGATGCGCGCGCTCACGGGCGGTCAGATTCGGTGTCATGCCCCATTATCGCCTCGAAGGCACACGAAGGCGGATCCGCGGCTACGCCCCCGCCAGCAGCCTCGCGAGCTCCTCGCCCAGGTGCCAACCCGTGGGTCGGCCTGTCATTTGGTGCGGAAGAGAGGACTCGAGCCCCTGGTCGAGCGCGAAGCGCGACGACCGGGTGCCTGAGGCCCTCTGCCGCGCCGCGAATGAGGCATGTGCCGAATGAGTGGTGCGGAAGAGAGGACTCGACCCCTCCAGGCCGAGCGCGAAGCGCGACGGCTGAGTGGCTGAGTCTCGCTTTCGCACCAAAATGAAAAGGCCAACCCGTGGGTTGGCCTGTCATTTGGTGCGGAAGAGAGGACTCGAACCTCCACCCGGTTGCCCGGACTAGCTCCTGAGGCTAGCGCGTCTGCCATTCCGCCACTTCCGCACATGAAGGGTCGTTCGTTTCCGGCAGGAACTTCTAGTTATAACGTACGGCTTGGAGGTCCGTCCAGCCGTCCCTGGCATCCCGGGCGCCATTCAAGCCCCCGCCGACGGCGCCGATTACGTCAGGGAGCCGCGGCCCCGGGGCGCGACGAACACCCATGGCGACTGCCCACGCCCTCCCCATCACGCCGCCGGGCCCGAGCCTCGACTTCCGGACCCTTGACCTGCTGCCCTACGGCATCATCGTCGTGGACATGACGGGGGAGATCCTCTTCTACAACGAACGCGAAGAGCACATCGCCGCCCGGCGGCGCCACGACGTGCTCGGCCGCAACTTCTTCACCACGGTCGCCCCCTGCACGCAGGTCGCGAGCTTCCAGGGGCGTTTCGACGCCCTGGTCGCGCGGCGTCACGAGACGGCCCGGTTCGAGTTCCACTTTCCGCTCCGGCATGGGCCGCGCGACGTGGAGGTCACGCTCACCCCGTTCGAGCACCAGGGCCGGCCGCTCTGCCTGATCGCCGTCAACGACCTCACGGAGCAGGACCAGTTGCGATCGCGCGTGCTCGACGCCGAGCGCTTCCGCGAGCTCGGCGAGGTCGCGGCGGGCGTGTCGCACAACTTCGGCAACCTGCTCCAGGTGATCCGCGGCACAAGCGAGCTGCTGCTCCTCGACGAGCTGCCAGACAGCCTCCGCGCGCACATTACGACGATTCACGATGCCGCGGCGGACGGCACGAACATCGTGCGGCGCATGCGCCAGGTGATCGCGCGGCAGTCGGTGCCGGCCGCCTTCACCCCCGTGGACCTCGGCGCGCTCGTCACGGCGACGGCGGAGTGGGCGCTGCCGTGGGTCGTGGAGGCGCGGGAGGCGCGCGGCGCGACGGTCGAGGTGCGGCTCACCGCGTGCGAGACGCCGGCCTGGACGCGTGGCGTGCCGAGCGAGCTGCGCGAGGTGGTGCTCAACCTCGTGCGCAACGGCATCGATGCCATCGAGGACGCCGGCGTGGTCACGGTCGGCATCACTTCGGACCCCGACGTCCACGACGTCACGGTCCGGGACACGGGCTGCGGCATGGCCCCGGACGTCCTGGCGCAGCTCTTCCGCCCGTTCTTCACGACGAAGGGGGCGCGCGGCAGCGGTTTTGGCCTCGCGACGGCATTCGCCATCGCCCAGGCGCATGGCGGCCGGCTGCAGGTCGAGAGCGCGCCGGGCGCCGGCAGCACGTTCCACCTGCGGCTGCCCGTGGCGCCCTCCGGCGCGTCCTGACGGCAGGCGGCACGCTCGTCCGTTACAATCGCGCCGTGCCTACGCTCGAGACGCTGCTGCAATTCCTCGCCGGCCTGCCCCGCGTCCGGCTCGGCGCCTTTCCCACCCCGCTCGTCCCGCTCGCACGCCTCGGCGCCGAGCTCGGCATCGATCTCTGGATGAAGCGCGACGACGTGTCGGGACTCGCGATCGGCGGCAACAAGACGCGCAAGCTCGAGTTCATCCTGGCCGACGCCCGCGCGCGCGGGTCGCGCACCATCGTCACCGTCGGGCCGCTCACCTCGAACCACACGATGATGACGGCGGCGGCGGCGCGCCGGGCCGGTTTCGACATCCACTGCGTCGTGGCGGGCACAGCGCCCGATCGCGCGCGCGACTGGAGCGGCAACCTCCTGCTGCTCGACTACCTCGGCGCCACGCTCCACTTCTGCCCGATGGACTTCACGGCGCCCACGGCCGCCGACGCCCGGCGCGTCGAGGCGCTGTGCGCGGAGGTGACCGCCGCGACCGACGGGTACTTCGTGCCGGCGGGCGGGACGATGCCGCAGGCCGAGCCGGGCTACATGAGCGCGATCGCCGAGATCGCGCGCCAGCGCGCGGGCCGGTTCGATTTCGACGACGTGGTGCTGGCCTTCGGCACGGGATCGACGACCACGGGCGTCCTGCTCGGGCTCGCGCTCGGGGGCTTCACCGCGCGCGTGCATCCGGTGGCGATCACCAACCGGGCGTCGGCGGAGGCCTTCGGCCAGCGCCCGCCCCGCCAGCTCTTCGATGAATCCGTCGCGCACTTCGGGCTGGACCTCGCGCCCGATGCGATCAGCGTGCACGACATCGTCTACGGCTGCGCCGAGGAAGGGTACGGCGTGCCAAACGCGGGCAGCGATGCCGCGATCCGGCGGATGGCGTCGACCGAAGGCTACTTCCTCGACACGGTGTACACCGCGAAGGCGTTCGCCGGCCTGACGACCCTCGTCGGTGACGGCCGGATCCCGCAGGGCGCGCGCGTCCTCTTCCTGCACACCGGCGGGTTGTCGATGACGCCGGCGGCGGAGAAGCGTTTCGGCTACGGCACGACCTGATGCCGCCGCAGCACCTCGCGCACGCGATCGATCGGGATCGCCTCGGCCGTGCCCACGGCGCTCGTCACGGGCGTGGCCTTCAGGAGCGAGTTGTAGATCGCTTCCTCGGTGGCCTCGAGCACGGCCTGGAAGAGCGGCGACACCAGGTCCGTCGGCAGCACGGGGCGTGACACCGCCGAGGTCGCGCCGCCGCGGACACGCAGGCCCGTCGCGGTCGAGAAGGCGATCGCGTAATCGCCGCTCCCGTTGCTGAACGACGACCCCGTCCGCGCCATGCCGAAGATCGCACGCGCGGCCAGGCGCTGGAGGTCCCGTGCGTCGAGCGGGGCGTCGGTCGCGACGACGATCATGCACGAGCCGTCGCCCGCGTCCTCGTCACCGCCGCCCGGTGGCGGCTGGTACGCGTAGCGGCCGAGCGCCTGCCCCACCGGGGCGCCCGCCATCGTGAGCACCCCGCCGAAGTTGGACTGCACGAGGACGCCGACGGTGTAGCCGCCGTAGCGCGCGTCGAGCCGCCGCGAGGAGGTGCCGATGCCGCCCTTCCAGCCGAACGCGCGCGTGCCCGTGCCGGCGCCGACGCTGCCCTCCGTGACGGGACCGCCGCGCGCGCCGTCGATCGCCTCGCGCACATGCGCCGCGGTGACGTGCGGTCCGCGGATGTCGTGGAGCCCGCCGTCGTTGGTCTCGCCGACGAGGGCATTGACCGAGCGCACCTCGGCGTTGCCGGGCTGCGCCAGCGTCCACGAGACGGCGCCCTCGATGCCCGCGGCCACGCTGAGCGTGCTCGTCAGGATGATGGGCGTCTCGATGGTGCCGAGTTCCCCGACCTGCGTGGACCCGGCCAGCTTGCCGAAGGCGTTGCCGACGAACACGGCGCCGGCGACCTTCTCCTGGAACAGGTTGCCGCCGTGCGGGAGGATCGCGGTCACGCCGGTGCGGACGCGGTCGCCCTCGACGAGCGTGACCTGCCCGACGCGCACGCCGTCCACGTCCGTGATCGCGTTGAGCGGGCCGGGCGCGAACACGCCCGGCGCCAGCCCGATGTCCCGCGCGCGCGGGCGGCCGTCGCCCTGCGCCGCCGCCAGCGCCGTCGCGCACATCACCAGCATCAGCCCCAGTCGCATGCCCAGCCCTCCCGCGGCCGTCCCGTCGCGGCCGTGTGATACGATTCGTCGGTTATCAGCATCATGAGACACATTCCGCTGGCCGCCGTGCACGATGCGGCCACGGCCGTCTACGCCGCCGCCGTCCGCACCCCGCTCGTCCGGCTCGACGTGCCGCTCCCGCAGGGCGGCGGCGAGGCGCGTCCTGAAATCTACCTCAAGCTCGAGTCGTTGCAGCCGATTGGATCGTTCAAGATTCGCGGCGCGAGCAACGCCGTGCGCCGGCTGCCGGCCAGCGCGCTCGCCCAGGGGGTCTGGACCGTCAGCGCCGGCAACGCCGCGCAGGGCGTGGCCTTCGCCGCGCGGCAGGCCGGGGTGCCGTGCTCGGTGATGGTGATGGACACGGCGCCCGACACCAAGATCGACGCCATCACGCGCCTCGGCGCGACGATCATCCGCGCCAGCTACGACGAGTGCTGGCGCACCGTGGAATCGCACCGCTCGGACCGGATGACGGGCCACTTCGTCCACCCGTTCGACGATGACGCGTTCATCGCGGGGAACGGCACGGCGGGGCTGGAGATCCTGGAGGACCTGCCCGACGTGGACGCGATTGTCGCGCCGCTCGGCGGGGGCGGGCTGCTGGCCGGGCTGGCCGCGGCCGTGCATCCGACGCGGCCGGGCGTGAAGATCTATGCGGCCGAGCCCGAGACGGCGGCGCCGCTCGCCGCGTCGCTGGCCGCGGGCGAAGCGCGGTATTTCGAGGGCTGGCAGGCGTCGTTCGTCGACGGCGCCGGCGGCAAGTCCGTCCTGCCCGGCATGTGGCCGCTCCTGCGCGACTCGGTCGCCGGCTCCATCGTCGTGTCGCTCGATGAGGCGCGCGCGGCGATGCGGCTCGTCGCCGACCGCGTGCATGTGATTGCGGAAGGGGCGGCCGCGTGCGCGGTCGCCGCCGCGCTGTCGGGCCGCGCCGGCCACGGCCGTGTGGTCGCGGTCGTCTCCGGCGGCAACATCGATCTCTCCCGCTTTGCGTCGCTCGTCGGCGCCTGCGCCTAGGCGCGTCCCCAGATTCATGGAACGATTTACCACCCCGATCCCCGCCCGCCTGCACCGGCTCCCCGAACTCGCCCTGGATCTGTGGTGGAGCTGGCACCAGGACGCCCGCCAGCTCTTTCGGGCGCTCGACTACCCGCTGTGGCGCGCGGTCGCCCACAATGCGGTGCGGCTGCTGCAGGCCATCGATCCGCAGAAGCTGGTCGCGGCCGCGGAGAATCCCGAGCTGCTGGCGCGCTACGACCGGGCCGTCGCCGGCCTCGACAGCGCGCGCACGTCGAAGGGCACATGGTGGGCCAGCCAGAGCGACGACATCAACGGCCGGGCCATCGCGTACTTCTCGGCGGAGTTCGCCCTGCACCAGTCGCTGCCGATCTATGCGGGCGGCCTGGGCGTGCTCGCGGGCGATCACTGCAAGGAGGCGAGCGACCTCGGCGTGCCGCTCATCGGCATCGGCTTCATGTATCCGCAGGGCTACTTCCACCAGCGCGTGTCGAACGACGGCTGGCAGGAGGAGCAGTACGAGCGGATCAACTGGGCGGCCGCGCCGATCAGGGCCGCGATCACCCCGGACGGCAAGCCCTGCATCACGGCGGTCCCGCTCGGCGACCGCACGGTGCTCGTCGCCGTCTGGCGTGTCAACCTCGGGCGCGTGAAGCTGCTGCTCCTCGACACGGACCTCGAGGAGAACCAGCCCTGGGATCGGGATCTGTCGGCGCGGCTCTACGGCGGCGATCGCGAGACGCGCATCCAGCAGGAGGTGATCCTCGGCATCGGTGGCGTCCGCGTGCTGCGCGCGATGGGGATCACGCCAGCCGTGTGGCACCTGAACGAGGGCCACGCGGCCTTCGTCGCCCTCCAGCGCATTCGCGAAGGGCTCGAGAAGGGCGCCACGTTCGACGCGGCGCTCGAGGAGGTGCGGGCCACCACCGTGTTCACCACGCACACGCCGGTGCCGGCCGGACATGACGCCTTCCCGTTCCACCTCGTCGAGAAGCATCTCGCGGGCTGCTGGGGCGACCTCGGCGAGTCGCGTGCGCGCTTCCTCGCCCTCGGCGAGCACGACAGCGGCAGCGGACCCCTGTTCAACATGACGGCGCTCGCCATGCGCAGCGCCAGCCGGATCAACGCCGTCAGCCAGCTCCACGGCGAGGTCACGCGCGAGATGTGGCGGTCGATGTGGCCCGACCGGCCCGTCGCCGAGATTCCCGTGGGCGCGATCACCAACGGCGTGCACGTGCCGACGTGGCTGTCGTCGGAGACGACGACGCTGCTCGACCGGTACCTGGGGGCGGACTGGCTGGAGCACCACGACGAGCAGGCGCTGTGCGACCGGCTGGGCGAGATCCCGGACGAGGAACTCTGGGCGATGCGCCAGGCGCTGCGGTCGTACCTGTTCGGGTTCATCCGCGAGCGGTCGCGCCAGCGCTGGACGGCCGAGCGCGTCAGCCCGAACCGGGTGGTCGCCGGCGGCGCCATGCTGGATCCCGAGGCGCTGACCATCGGCTACGCGCGGCGCTTCGCGGCCTACAAGCGGCCCGAGCTCATCTTCACCGACGTGGAGCGGCTGGCGCGCATTCTGAACGGCGCGAACCGGCCGGTGCAGATCGTGTTCGCCGGCAAGGCGCATCCCGCCGACGATCCGGCCAAGCACCACCTGCAGCGCGTCTTCAAGCGCGCGCTCGATCCGTTGTTTGCCGGACGCATCGCCTTCATCGACGACTACGACCTGCACCTGGCCCACTACCTGGTGCAGGGCTGCGACGTGTGGCTCAACAACCCGCGCAAGCCGCTCGAGGCGAGCGGCACGAGCGGCATGAAGGCGGCCATCAACGGCGTGCCGCACCTGAGCATCGGCGACGGGTGGTGGGCGGAGGGCTACAACGGCACCAACGGCTGGCTGATCGAGAGCCAGACGAATCCCGACGATCACGATGCCACCGACGCCGCCGACGCCGATGCGCTCTACCGCCTGCTCGAAGACGTGGTCGTGCCGGCGTTCTACGACCGCGATGCGCGGGGCGTGCCGACGCGGTGGATGCAGGTCGTGCGCGAGGCCATGCGGTCGAACCTGCCCCGCTTCTCGAGCCGGCGCATGCTGAAGGACTACATCCAGCAGATGTACCTGCCGGCCGCGCGCGACGGCCAGTCCCGCGGCTAGCGCGCCGGTTTACGGCGTGACCGTGCGGATGCGCGCGGTCGCGCGGTCGATGCGCGCGCGGGCCGCCGGCGGGAGCGCCTCGGGCGTGATGGCCGCCACGCTCTCGAGCGCCTCGGCATACCACCGCTGCCACGCCGCCCACACGTCCCGCTCGATCGCCTCCGCGGCCGCGCGATCCGGCGCTGCCGCCACGAGCGCGCGCCAATTGGCCCGTTCCGTCTCGAAGCGCGAGTCGGCGGCCGCCTCCACGAGGGCCGCGAGCGGCTCGGCATCCTCCGCGCCCGCCGTCGCCAGGAACTGGGCGGTGGTCGCCACGGCGGTCGCCACGTGGCTCATCGTCAGCGGGCTGGTCTTGTCGGGCCGATCGAGATTCGAGTGGTAGTAGCGGTCGGTGAAGTGCCAGTTGAGCAGCGCCGGCACGCCGGCGCGCAGGAAGACCGTGTGGTCGCTGCCGCCTTCGTACGGATTCGTGCGCACCACCCACCCCGTCGTCCGCGCGCGGCGCAGGCTGACGGCGAGGTGCAGGTCGTTCAGGAAGTGCCCGCGCACCCACGCGGGGTCGACCGTGCCCTTGCCCCACTCCGAGTGCGGATCGGACGGGCGGTCCCAGAGGGCGCTCGGATCCGGTGACTTCTCGATCAGGAACGTCCCGCCGGTCTTCGCCGTGTCCTGCCCCGTCATGTCGAGCGACATCATCGCCAGCACGCGCCCGGCGCGCGCCGGGTCGCGGCGGATCCACTCCTCGGTCCCCCGGATCTCATCGACCCAGAGGAAGGTGAGGGTCCGGTCGGGCAGCGGCAGCCCGCGGAACGCGGCTGCGCGCTGCATCGCCAGCGCGGCGAGCATCAGGGACGCAGAGCCGCTCGCGTTGTCGTTGGCGCCCGGCTCCTGCACGTGGGCCACGAGCACGACGCGCTCGTCGGGCCGCGTGCGCCCCGGGATCTCGGCGACGAGCGTGCGATTCGGACGCCGCGAGAAGTCGGTGGCGATATCGACGGTCACCTCGACGGGACCGGCCGCGAGGCGTTCGCGGAGCCGCGCGGCCGCGCGGGGCGTGGCCTTGAAGGCGAAGGAGCGCAGCTGGTCGTCGTAGGGGATGCTGCCCCACTGCAGGATGTCCGGCGTCTCGTCGGGCCGCGTGTAGGGGGCCACGTCCGACGACACGACGCCCGCTGCCCCGTGGACGCGCACGGCCTGGTTCCAGACGGGACCCACGGGACCACTCGCGAGCACCACCGCGCCCGTGACGTCCCGGGTCGCGTAGTCGGCGGCGTCCACGCCGCGCCCGACATCCACCACGCGGTAGCGCACGGGGCCGTCAGTCGAGAAGGAGTTGATCGCCAGCGTCACGCGGTGCTCGGCGCGCGACAGCAGCACTTCGGGGGTGGGCCCTGCGAGGGCGAGGGTGCTGCGCAGCACGCTCCACCCCTGCCCCGCGTTCGGGAACTCCTCGTACCAGACGCGCGCCACGGGGAGATCCGCCATGTCGCCCCGGCCGTCGGCGAAGCTGCCGGCGACCAGCACGTCGAAGATGAACTGCTGCGACCGCTCGAAGCCCTCGTTGCCGGCCAGCCGCCAGTACTGGTCCATGAAGCGCACGACATCCATGCCCGCGGCCGGATCGACGCGCGAGGAGAGGTAGCGGTAGATCGTCTCGACGCGGGGCGGCAGGTGCCGGTCCAGCGCGGGCAGATGTACGTCCTGGGCCGCCCCGCCACCGAGCGCCAGCCCCGCCACCATCACGACCACGATCACTGCGCGCTTCACTGGCCCTCCCGGCCCTGAGGCACTTCGGCCCCCAGGCACTCCGGCACCCCGCCCCCCCGGCACTTCGGCACCTCCGCACCTCCGCACCTCCGCACCTAGGCACCCGAGGCGCCCTCGAAGTACAATTCTGCCTTATGTCCCGCAAGTCGATCGCCAACAAGCAGAAGTGCGCGCTCTGTGGCGCCAAAGAAGTCTCCGAGCCCCGCGGCGAGGAGCGGTATTGCCGCGACTGCTGGGACAAGAAGATCGCGGTGGAAGAGGTCGTCGCGCGGGAGTTCGCCCTCAAGCGCTACATCCGCGCCCACAGCGCCGAGAAATACCTCATCTACCACTCCACCCAGAAGCGCCCGTGCGGCCAGCTCCTGGTGGTCGACGACGGGTACGACCTGTTCCTGACGCTGGTGCTCTACCCGACGTTCGACTGGGATGAGCCGGCCTATCACCTCGACGGGGACCCGGAAGGCCGGACCTTTGCCGAGATCCTGGTCGACGTGGTCGCCACCGAGGTGATCGAGCCCTGGGGCGGCGGCAAATGGCACCTGGAAATCTTCCGGTCCATCGCCGCCGAGCCTGAGGACTGGAACGGCGAGATGTAAGGGTTCAAACCCCGCCTCCATCCCGTCGCGAACCACGAACGTGCTGCACGAACACGAACAACAGGCTGGACGTACGCGTCATAGGACGTTGTACTCGGAGTAGCTGTTGATCACGCGCTTCAATGCTCTCAACCGCATTGCGAATTGAGCCTTCTCGAGAGCTATTACAGGATTGCCGGGGTAGAGATACCCGAGAGACGCTGGATCTGGAATATCAGCCGCACTGAAATCGGTTACGGCGCTGAGCTCTTGGGGCAAGCATTCGCAAGCAAGCATCTCACTCCTAAGGCTGGTCAGCCAGTCGTGAGCGTGTTTACCAAACTTGAGGCGATCCTCCGCGTAGTGTGGATCTACCGTCATGTTCGCCACGTCATGCGTGCCGGACTGGTAGAGCGCTAATAGCCTCTCCGCTACCGCTTGGTTCTTGCGCTTGGTGTCTACCACGGCGTGTAGCCGGTCGCGGTCAATCTTGAGGCTCCTATAGATCTCGTACGGAGCCACGAACGTTCGGAAGACGAACACCAGCAGGAACACTCCAAGTGCAAGTTGCCATCCGAGGTCGCTCAGCCTCTCGCTCCAATCCCGATGATTCGTGCTGACGTACAGCGATGCCACGCCGAGCACGACTAGGATCGCTCCCAGCGACGCCCAAGCCTTCGGAAACGCGACCCGGAGCCACAGACGCGCAAACTCGGTCGGGGTCCCAGGCAGAGATGGCTCATCCATGCGGTCGCACGTGACGTGATCTACAACAGGTCTCGGAAGTCGGTGCGCAGCCACTTCACAAAGGCCGCGCACAGTACCAGCGTTCTCTTAACCGCCTCCAGCAACTCACCGAGAAGGAGTTGCACTACCGTCACCACTCCGATGAGCGCAACGCCCGCTTTGAGGAAGTCCAAGTCCATTGAAGGTCGCTCTGACCCTAGAGATCGTAGCATTACGCCTTGAACATTGCAGAATAAACTGTCCAGGTAACCTGTTTGTTTTCAACAGTTTACCTTGTGCATTTTTCTATGGATCTCATTGTCGGTTTCGCCTTCCGATTCGCCCCCGTTGGCCCTCTGAGCGCCCGTGCTATGTTGCGGCCGGTGCCGCACAGCTGGCATTGCCGGGGAAGGTCTTTCGGCGCCGTACGACGCCGTATCCCCGGACCGGCATCTGTCCCAAAGAGCATGGAGACACCACGGTGAGCGTAGGCAGCGGGATCTTCTTCTCGACCGTGTTGGTGCTCCTGGTCGTGGGCGTCTACCACGTCACGACAAGAAGGAAATGGGCGCTCGTAGGGAAGGTGTGCGCCGGAGTCGTCCTTCTCCTCGCGACTGTTGTGGCCGGTGGGTGGGCGTGGTCTAGCTACAAGGCTCGCCCAGTGGTCGTCGAAGAACTCGAGGGCGTGCGCCTCGGGATGACGACCGTTGAAGTGAAGCTGCTCAAGGGAGCACCCAACAACGATGCGACGGCCAGTCCTGAGACACGTGACGGCAAGTCCTCGCTATTTTGGTGGTTTAAGGAAAGCCACAGCGACAAAGCCCTTACCGTGTTGTTCACGGGTCCAAGCCCCGACGCCCTCGCAGCTGTAATTGTGTGTGACCAGACCGGCTCCTCCCGCGTGTTCGGCCTAGGGCGGTACTCTTCGGAAGCGGACATCACAGCCAAGCTAGGACAGCCGACCAGAGCAAGTATTTCAAGCGACGGCCTCGCGAAGCTTGTTTCGTACAACAGATGGAACGTTGCGTTCGGCATGGCCAAGGGTAGCGTCACAGAGGTGTGCATCTCCTCGACCGGTGCTGTGGTGTTCACCGACGAGCACGCCGGGCATGGAAGGTTCTGAAGTCTAGGCCGTTGGTGAAGCCGACTGACGAGGTAAACCTTAGAGGGTTCAGGCACGGTGCCGAACATCCGGCCCTGCACGTGTCGAGTCCGCGAGCAAAGCAGGATGCTCAGCGCTTGGCGAGTCTTAGACATCCCTTCGACGAGACCTTCAGAGACCCAGTTTTCTGCAAAGACAGGCCGATTCTTGCCGGTTGAGGTCTAAGGGTCTATAATCCGCGGGTACGACGAACCACACTTCCGGAGGTTTCGAGAATGAGGCGCTTGAGTCAGTTCATGATTGCAGTGGTGGCCGTGGTCACCCTCGTGGGGACCGTCGACGCCCAGCAGCGGCGGCTGGTGGCGCCCGTTCGCGGTGAGGCCGTCATCGAGTACACGAAGCCGGCCACGAAGGTCAGCGCCAACGAAGTGGTGACGGTGATTCGCGTGAAGAACGTGAACAGCGCGCCCATCGCCGGGCTCCGCATCGAAGAGAACTGGTACGCGGGCGGGAACCCCGTCGGTGGTGACACCTACCGCCACCCGCGTCCGCTTCCGCCCGACGCCGTCATCGAGGTCACGCTGTCGACGCCGCGCCGGCCCGGGATGTCGAGCCCGCAGTACGTCTTCACCCACGCCAACGGCACGATCAAGCCGCAGCTCGTGGGCAAGCTCGAACTGACGCCGGTGCCCTGATCCGGCCTCGCCCGGACACGACCAGACACGCCACAGGCCGGACCCGGTGATGCCGGGCCCGGCCTGTATGCATTTCGGGCGTCGAGTCAGCGCGCCGACGGCGTCACGCGCTCGAAGCGCACCTCGCCGGCCACGCGCGGCACCGCGACGATATGCGCGGGGGAGGTGATGATCATCGCCGCCACCCGCCCGGGCGCCGGCCGGTGCTCCACCCACTGCACCACCGTCACGCCGCCCTCCACGCGGACGCCCGTGATTTCCACCTCGAACCCGCCGCTCGTGCGGGTCCCCAGGAAGACCGCGAGCACCGTCTGGGTGCCGAAGTCGACGGACGGCGGCAGGCCGTCACCGGCATGCGCGCGCCAGAGGCGCGCCCAGGCGGTCTCGTCCTGCACCGCGACCTGCCGCGGCTCCTCGATGCCGCTCATCAGGTCCTGCGCCACCGTGACCATACCGGCCCCTCCCATCTGGGCGGCCAGTGCCGCCGCGAGAATCCATGTCATACCCGCCTCCTTCGTGCCGTCTTACGGCGCCGGCCGCGGCACGACGCGGAACAGCACTTCCCGCGCGACGGGCGGTTGGTTGCCCACGCGCGAGGCGGCCTCGACGCGCAGCAGATAGAGGCCCGGCGCCACGTCCCCGAGGGGAATGCGCGCCGCGAACCCGTAGCCGCCGGCGCGGCCCTGCAACTCCGAGCTGTCGCGCTCCTCGCTCGTCTGGAACACCGTCGGACCCGCGTCGGCCTTCAGCACGGCGCTGATGTCGACCTTGTGCGGCGTGGCGGCGGTGTTGTCGTAGACCTCGGTGAAGATCGCCAGTTCGTCGCCGACCGGAAACTCGCGCAGCGTCGAGAGCGGCCCCGGCAGGAGGTCGTTCAGCGGGTAGTTCTGCCGTGCACTCGGCGCGACGCTGCTCGAGATCGACGTGATCGCCAGGCCGCTCATCGAGAAGCGCTCGCGGTCGAAATCCGGCACGTCGAGGTCGTAGAGGACCGACCCGGCGCGCTTGCCGTTGGCTTCGCTGGCGGCCACGCGCAGCTGGTAGCGCCCCGGCGGCAGCGCGATCTGCGTCAGCACGCGGAAGCCGGCCGCCCGGACGCGCGCCGCCGTGTCGGGCTTGAGCTGGAGGTTCACGGTGCTCCGGTCGCCCGGGAACATCTTGCCCTGGTAGTTCACGGCCGTCGCCACGACATCGATGTCGTTGACCAGCACCCCGTTCTTCTCGACGAGCGCCAGGTCGCGTCCGTCGAGAAGAATCGACAGGGCGATGACGGCGTTCGGGCGCGGGCCCTTGAAGGCGACCGCGTTCACCGAGACCGGCAGGCTCGACACGGGGATCGGGCTGCTCATCGCGTCGCGCAGCTCCGAGGGCGCGCCGCCGGGCAGCGTCATGCGGGTGTCGGCCGGCGCGCGGCCCCGCGGCGCCACGTAGCCGCGGCGCGCGCGCACGGTCATCCCCGGCCGGGCCACCCGCACGTCGATGCGCCGGAACCGGCCGTCGCGCCGGTCGTTGGCCGGGTAGTAGCCCAGCACGTAGTACGAGCTGTTGTCGTCGACGAGCCGGCGGAACGCGCTGCGCAGGTCGTTCTGGTTGACGACGGCGAAGCCGCCGGTCTCGTCGGAGAGGACGCGCAGGCTGTCCTGCCCGAGCCGCACCTCGTTCTGCAGGGACGAACTGTCGATGCCGAGCGACCGATCGTCGGGGAACGCCCCCACCGTGATCGACTCGTCACCGGCGGAGGCGAGGCCCCGGGCATCGACCCCGTAGATCGCGACGTTGGCGCGCGTGGCCGCCGCGATGACGTCCCGCGTCGCATCCATGATCATCGTCGCGTCCTGGTTGGTGAACGGATCGGTGATGTCGTAGTCGATGCCCTCGCTGAAGAGGACCATCGCCTTGCGCCGGCCGCGCACCCCCGCCATGAAGTCGGCAAGGTTCTTGACCGTCTGGAGCGCGCTCCGCGCCTGGTGCCCGCGCTCGAACGACGCCGGGTCGTCGACGCGCTCGCCCTGCTGCCGCTGGTTGCGCGTCATGTACTCCATGTCGAGCCGCTCGAGCGTCGCGGAGCGGAGCTTGCGCCCCGAGAACTTGTCCACGGCGGCGAGCAGCAGCCGCGGGTTGGAGGTGAACTCCTGCCCCGCGTCGCCGCGCCCGCTGGTGTGGACGACGGCCGCCACGTCGTTGGCGCCGACGAACCGCTCGATGAACTCGCGCGCCGCCTGGCGCACGCGGACGGTCCGCAGCGGATGGGTGTGCAGGTCGTCGAGGACGATGAGGTAGACGCGGCCGTCGTAGCCGCGCGTGTTGCTCTGGACGTCCGGCTCGATGGGGGCGGCGGCGAAGAGGGGCCGCTCGGCGCGCTCGACCGGGATGTTGACGAGCGAGAAGACGGTGACCTTCTGCGGCTTGCCGTCCTCGAGCACCTCGAAATCGCCCTCGGAGAGGCCGGCCACGAACTGGCCCTGCGCATCGAAGACGCGGGCGTCGACCTCGACGT
Source organism: Vicinamibacterales bacterium (assembly GCA_030680175.1). Classification (GTDB taxonomy): domain Bacteria; phylum Acidobacteriota; class Vicinamibacteria; order Vicinamibacterales; family UBA2999; genus JAUXWO01. Next base: position 14,608 of record JAUXWO010000022.1, on the reverse strand, counting down.
AGTTGACCTCGGCGCGGAACGTGACGGGCGGCTGCGGCGCCTCGGCGGCGGGCTGTCCCTGTCCACGGAGGGGCGCCACGGCCGCGAGCGCCACCAGCGTCAGCAGCAGGGGCGCAACGGTTCGGTTCATCGTTCGTCTCACCACGGAAAGGCCGCCGGGGGGCGGTCCTCCATTATAAGACGCGCACAGGCGCCGCCCGGCCTCCCGCCGGCTGCCGGGCGGCGGTCGCTACTTGAGCGCCAGGCCCGTACGGCGGTCCACACCGCCACGGGTCGATAGAATCGCCACGTCGACGGCGCCCTTCCCCTTCACGCGCCAGCGTGCGGTCTTCTGCTCGCCGGGGTTGAGCCAGTCGAGCTCGATGTCGAGCGTCGGCGGCCCCGGGGTGTCGCCGACCTTCACCAGCGCCATGCCGTCGCCGAGCGTGAGGCGCGCCGTGTCGGGCCGCACGATCTTCACGCGCTTGGCCTGCTCGAGCGCCGTGGGGATGCCGCCCTCATTGGTCACCGTCATCTCGATGTCGTACTCGCCATCGGCGCCGGCGCCCTTCACGCCGGCCGAGACGATCCGCACCTGCGGCAACTGTTGCGCGAGGTAGAGATTGAAGCGCGCCTCGTTGCCCGCCCACTCCTCGAGCAGATCCGGCGGGGAGTTCTGCCCGTAGAACTTCGGGTTGAAGCCGCCGATCTCGATCGCGCCGAGCTGCGGGTGCTGGAACTTCGTCCAGGGCATGTAGTCGGGCTTGCCGGCACGGTGCTCGTCGTGCCAGCGGTACAGCTCCCACTCCTCGAAGCGGCCGTCCTTGTTGTAGTCCTCGAAGCGGCCGCCGTTCCAAATCTCGTTGCCGTACCAGATCGAGCCGAAGTAGAAGTAGCCGAAGTCGGGGCCGTGGCCGAAGAGCGGCGTCGGCTGCGGCAGCGCGCCCGTCTCGGGGTTCGGGCCGCCGCGCGTCGCGTAGACGTTGTACACGTCGCCCGCCCACGGGTAGTTGGTGAACTTCAGCCCCTCGGCGTCGAACTTCTCGTAGAGCGCGCGGTCCTCGGGGAACATCGACTCCTCGCTCTTGCTCGTCGACGGCGGCCGCAGGATCATCGGCACCGCCGTGTCGAGCGACTGCGCGATCGCGACGTTCGTGTGCCGGATCAGGAAGTCGAACACGAGGCGCGTCTCGGGCTCCGAGAGCGGATACGCGCCGGCACCCGCCTGTGTGTAGCCGCGGCCGGTGGCCTCGCTCATCGGCCGCCAGTTCATCGGGTAGTTGCGGTGCAGGTCGAGCCCGCCGACGCCGTCCTCGTTGTAGCGGCCGTCGCCGTCGTTGTCGATCCCTTCCGAGTACACCTCGTAGTCGCCCTTGTTCGGACCCACGCGGCGCATCGCCCGGCCCTTCGGATCGCGATCATCGATCACGAACGTGCCCTTGCCGGCGCCCACGTGCTGGCGCATCTGCCGCAGGAACCCGTCGTTGTCGAGGTCCTCGCCCGGATCCTCGTCGAAGAGGCCGTCGTTGTCGTTGTCCACGGGCCGCACGTTGCTGCGCAGCGTCTGCGCCGTGTAGTGGTAGAGCGAGCTGCCGTCGGGGTTCTGGTTGGGGCGCGCGTAGATGGTCTTGGTGTCCACCAGCCGCGTGAGCGCGGGATCCTTCCCGTAGCCGCTCAATACTTCGTTGATGAAGTACAGCGTCGCCTCGATGCCGCTGATCTCGCCGGCGTGGCGCCCGCCTTCCATGAAGAACGCCGGCTTGTCGGTGTGCGGCCCCGTCTTCTTGTTGGTGATGGTGATCTGCCAGATGTCGCGCCCCTCGAGCGACTGGCCGACCGAGTACAGCTCGACGATCTCCGGATACCGGTCCGCCCACATCCGGAGCAGCGCCGTCGACTCCTCGAACGTGTGGTAGTGCTGGAAGTCGAGTTCGCCGTCCTTGAGGGGCTTCACCTGGGCGTACTCGACCTTCGGGAACGCCGACGGGCCGTCCCGGTGCCCGCCCCCCACCCGGTACATCGTCTGCGTCCCGCCCGTCACGGCGCCCGGCTGCTGGGCCCCGGCGAACCGCGCGTCGCCTCCGTGCGTCCATACAAGCAGCGACGCCACCGCCAGGGTGATCACGGACGGAAAGCGGTGGATGAAGGGGCGCGGGGCTGGAGTCGGCATGACACACTCCGGACCGGCGATCGCGCCGCCGCGCGCCGGCCAGCAAGACTTTCGGGCGGGTGGATGCGTCAAACTATTGCAGCCGGAGACCCGCGTGTCAAACCGGCTATACTCGGAGAAATATGCCGTTGGATATCGGCGCCGTGCAGTCGGCGCTTCGCGCGGAAGGCCTCGACGGGTGGCTCCTGTACGACTTCCACGGCTCGAACCCCGTTGCCCAGCGGCTCGCCGGGCTCGGCGGCGGCGGCCACATGACGACGCGCCGCTGGTACTACCTGATTCCCGCCACCGGCGACCCCGTCGCGCTGGTGCACGCGATCGAGCGGCACAACCTCGATCACCTGCCGGGGACCACGGCCGTCTACGCGGGCCGGGCCGCGCTCGATACGGGGCTGACGACGCTCCTTGGCGGCCTGCGGCGCGTGGCGATGGAATATTCGCCGCTCTGCGCCATCCCGTACGTGTCGCGCGTCGACGCCGGCACGATTGAGATGGTCCGCGCGCGCGGCGTGGACATCGTGTCCTCAGGCGATCTCGTGCAGCGGTTCGAGGCGTCGTGGAGCGAGGCGCAGTTCGCCACGCATCACGCGGCGGCCGCGAAGCTGTACCGGATCAAGGACCGCACGTTCGAGACGGTGGCGCGGCGGATCGCCGACGGCGTGCCCACGACGGAGTTCGAGATCCAGGCGCTGATGTCGCAGTGGTTCGCCGACGAGGGCCTCGTGAGCGACTCGGCGCCGAACGTGTCGGCGCAGGAGAACGCGGGGAACCCGCACTACCTGCCGACGGCCGCGCAGACGCGCGCCATCCGCCCCGACGAGCTGCTGCTCATCGACCTGTGGGGCAAGCTCGACGCGCCCGGCGCGGTCTTCGCCGACATCACGTGGGTGGCCTTCACGGGCCGCACGGTGCCGGCCGCGATGACGCGGGCCTTCGAGGCGGTGCGGGACGCGCGCGAGGCGGCCATCGCCCTGGTCGAGGACGCGGCGGCGGCGGGACGGGACCTGCGCGGCTTCGAAGTGGACCGCGCGGCGCGCGGGGTCCTCGAGGCGGCCGGCTACGGAGCGCACGTGCTGCACCGGACCGGGCACAGCCTCGGCGAGGAGGTGCACGGCAACGGCGCGCACCTCGACGACTACGAGACGCACGACGACCGGCGCCTGCTCCCCGGCACGGGCTTCACGATCGAGCCGGGGCTGTACTTCGACACGTTCGGCGTGCGCACCGAGATTGACATGGCGTGGACGGCCGCGGGCCCCGAGGTGACCGGCCCCCGCCAGCAGGCGATTGTTTCGCTCGTGTAAGGGGAGTGGAGGACGACATGTCGACCCGGAAGACGACCTTTTTCTATGCACTGCTGATTTCGGTGGCCTCGCTCGCCGTGGGCATGGTCATCGCCTCGCGCCTGGACCTGTCACCGGCCTCCTCGGCGCAGACGATGCAGGTGCCGCCGACCAACAGCGCGCCGCTCGGCGGGCCGATTGACGCCTCGACGTTCCGGACGATCGCGTCGACGGTGAGCCCGTCGGTCGTGAACATCCGGACCGAGTCGCGCCAGCGCTCGCAGGAGATGACGGAGTTCTTCGGCGGCGGCCAGGGGGGCGGCGACTTGTTCGAGCGCTTCTTCGGCCAGCCGCAGCAGCCCCGCCAGGGCCGCCCGCAGGTCACGCAGTCGGCCGGCACCGGGTTCCTCATCAGCACCGACGGCTTCATCCTCACGAACAACCACGTGGTGGAAGGCGCGACGAAGATCGAGGTCTCGCTCTACGGCGAGGATCCGGAGATCTCGTACCTCGCGGAGATCGTCGGCCGCGATCCGCTGAGCGACAGCGCGCTCATCCGCCTCACCAACAAGCCGGCCCGCGCGCTGAGCGCCGTGAAGTTCGGCGATTCCGACCAGATGCTGCCCGGCGACTGGGTGATGGCCATCGGCAACCCGTTCGGCCTCGCCCACACCGTCAGCGTCGGCGTGATCTCGGCGACCGAGCGGCCGTTCCCCGTGGCCGACGGGCGCACGCAGGACGTGCTGCAGACGGATGCGGCCATCAACCCCGGCAACTCCGGCGGCCCGCTGCTGAACGTGCGCGGCGAGGTCATCGGCATCAACACCGCCATCTACACGGACCCGCGCCAGCAGGGCAACATCGGCATCGGCTTCGCCGTGCCCATCAACGTCGTCGCCAACCTGCTGCCGCAGCTGCGCACGGGCAAGGTCACGCGCGGCGTGATCGGCGTGAGCGTGCAGAACATCCCGCTCGACGCGGTGTCCGACTTCGGCCTCACCGAGCGGCGCGGCGCGCTGGTCGCCACGGTGACCCGGGGCGGGCCGGCCGCGCGCGCCGGCTTCGAGCCGGGCGACATCATCCTCGAGTTCAACAGCAAGCCCGTCCGCAACCGCGACGAGCTGGTCCGCACGGTGGTCGGGACCAAGCCGGGCACCACGGTGCCGGTCAAGGTGCTGCGCAACAAGCAGGAGCGCACGCTGAACCTCACGGTCGACGAACTCGACCTCGACGCCGAGAGCACGACGGCCTCGGCCGCGCCCGAACCGCAGGAGACGACCGGCGTCGGCTTCGGTATCACGCTCGGCGCGCTCTCGCCCGACATCGCCCGCCGCCTGCGCATTCCGGCGGACACCGCGGGCGTGCTGGTGACCGACGTCGAGCCGGGCAGCCCGGCCGCCCGCGCGCCGATCGCGCGCGGCGACGTCATCCTGCAGGTCAACCGCGTGCCGGTGACCTCGCCCGCCGAGGCCAGCCGCGAGCTCAACCGCGTCGCCTCCGGCAGCACGGCGTTCCTGCTCATCCTGCGGGGTGGCCAGGAGACGTTCGTGACGGTGCGGAAGGAATAAGCGATAATCTGGCGATCGTGCGAGGTCGTGATCTCGCGATGGAATGTGCGAGGTCACGATCTCTCGATCGATCTTCCGATCAGCAGATCGATCGCGCGCGAAGCGCTCTGGACGATCGGAAGATCGAGACATCCATCACCACGTCACCACATCACGAGATCGCCAGATACTCCTGTCTTTCCATATGTCGAAGCTCGAGCGCGAGATCAAGCTGCGGTTCGAGAGCCCCGACGAGGCCCGCCGGCGGGTGCTGGCCGCGGGCGCGACGCCGCTGCGCGGCCGCCGCCTCCAGGAAGACAGCCTCCTCGACACCGACGACGAACGCCTGCGGCGCCAGCGCTCGGTCCTGCGCATCCGCTCCGAGGGCGGGAAGAGCCTGCTCACCTACAAGGGCCCCGTTCAGCCGTCCGAGATGAAGCTCCGCGAGGAGAAGGAGACGATCGTCGCCGACGGCGAAGTGTTGCTGCAGGTCTTCCGCGAGCTCGGCCTCCACGTCTGGTTCCGCTACGAGAAGTACCGCGAGGAGTTCGCGGCCGAGGACCTCGTGATCGCGGTGGACGAGACGCCGGTCGGCACCTTCGTCGAGATCGAGGGGGGCGAAGCCCGCATCCACGAGATGGCGGCGGCGCTTGGCTGCACCCGCGCCGACTACATCACCGACTCCTATCGCGCGATCTTCCTGCAGCAGCGGGACGCCCACGGCCTGACCGGCAACGACATGGTCTTCGCCGTCAGCCTGCCGTGACGCCCGCGGCGCTGCACGACTGGCCGGCCCTCGTCCTCGCCGCGGGCCTCGCGACGCGCCTGCAGCCCCTCTCCCGCGTGCGCGCCAAGGCGGCCCTGCCCGTCGCCGGCCGCACGGTCATCGAGCGCACCCTCCGGTGGCTCCACGCGGCCGGCGTCCGCCGCGTCGTCATCAACCTGCATCACCGGGCCGAGACGATCACACGCCTCGTGGGCGATGGCCGCGCCTTCGGGCTGGCGGTGCGGTATTCGTGGGAGGACCCCGTGCTCGGGTCCGCCGGCGGACCGCGGCGCGCCCTCCCCCTGCTCGACCGCGCGCGCTTCCTGATCGTGAACGGCGACACGCTGACGGACGTGGACCTCGCCGCGCTGGCCGCACAGCATGTCGCGCGGCGGGCGCTCGTGACGATGGCCGTCGTGCCGGGGGATACGGCACGCTACGGCGGCGTGCAGGCGGACGCCGCGGATCAGGTGACGGGGTTCGTGCGCGCCACGGACAGCGCCGCGTCCGGTCCGCTGGCGGGGCCGGCGCCGGGACACTTCATCGGCGTCCAGGCCGTCGAGGCCGCCGCCTTTGCGGATGCGCCGGACGACACCCCGAGCGAGTCGGTGCGCTGGCTCTACCCGCGGCTCATCGCGGCCCGGCCGGGTGCGGTGCAGGTGTACCGCAGCCACGCCGCCTTCTTCGACATCGGCACGCCCCGCGACTACCTCGAGACCGTCCGCACCTTCGCGGCGCGGGAGGCCTGTGCGCTCGATCAAGGCGCGGACACCGTCGTCGATCCCACCGCCCGCGTCACGGACTCCGTGCTCTGGGACCGCGTGACCGTCGGCCCCGGCGCCGTGCTCGACGGCTGCATCGTCACCGACGATGTGGTGGTGCCGGCCGGCGCGCGTCATGCGGACGCGATGCTCGTAGGCGGGCCGGAAGGTCTCGACGTAAGATCGCTGCCGTGACCGCCGACGCCCCGACGCGCATTGCCGAGTACCTCGCCCTCCAGGGTCTGACCCCCACCGTCACGCACGTGCTCCCGCTCACGGGGGATGCCTCGGACCGGAAGTACTTCCGCGTGCACCAGCGTGAGGCGCCGTCGATCGTGCTGGCGCTCCATGCCGACGCCATCACCTTCGCGTCGATGCCGTTCGTCTCGGTGGCGGCGCTGATGCGGCAGATCCCGCTTCCCGTGCCGGCCATCCTCCACCACTCTGATCCGCTGGGCATCATCGGCCTGGAGGATCTGGGCGACGTGACGCTGCAGGCGCATCTCGGGGCGGCGACGGCGGCCGAGCATGCCGCGCTCTACCGGCAGGCGGTCTCCTTCATCGCCCAGCTGCAGCAGCGGGGCGCGGCGCTCGCCTCGCCCGACTACCCGCCGTACGGGGTGGCGTTCGATGTCGAGAAGCTGACGTGGGAACTCGAGTTCTTCGTCCGGCACTTCCTGATCGCCTACCAGGGCCAGGCCCCGAACGAGGCCGTGCGCGGGGCGCTGCGGGAGGAGTGGCGGGCGATCGTCGAGGAGCTGGCGTCGGAGCCGCGCGTGCTGTGCCATCGCGACTACCACAGCCGCAACCTGATGCTGCACGAGGGTGGCCTGCACATCATCGACTTCCAGGACGCCCGGATGGGGCCGGACACCTACGACCTCGTCTCGCTGCTGCGCGACTCGTACGTGGACCTCGACGAGGCCACGGTCGACGAACTGGTCGCCTACTTCCTCGCGCTGCAGGGCAGCGGCGGGGACGAGGGCGAGTTCCGGCGGCGGTTCGACCTGATGGCGCTGCAGCGCAACCTCAAGGCGCTCGGCACCTTCGGCTACCAGACCACGACACGGGGCAATCCGGTCTACATCCAGTACATCCCGCGGACGCTGAACTACGTCCGTGCGAACCTGGCGCGCCACGCGCGGTTCGCCCGCCTGCGGGAGTTACTGGAGGAGATAGATAGATAGATAGATAGATGAGGAGATAGATGAGGCGATAGGTTATCTGGTGATCTCGTGACGTGGTGATCTCGTGATGGGATGTCCGAGGTCGCGATCTCCAGATCTAATTTCCGATCGCGAGCCGGCAGGCGCGACGCGCCGCGGCGACATCGCCAGGTAGATCGTGGCGCGAAGCGCCGCGCGCAGATCGGCAGATCGGCAGATCAACAGATAGATATCAGCCGCGAAGCGCGCCACGCATCGGAAGATCGCCATTTCCATCGCCAGATCACCACATCACGAGATCATCAGATACTCTATCTGTATGCCCCCTCTCTTCGGCGTCTCCACGCACCTGTTTCACGGGGAGCGGCTCGACCGGGAGCACCTCGTCGAGGTTGCGGCGCACGGCTTCGACGCCGTCGAGGTCTTCGCCACGCGCACCCACTTCGACTATCACGACCCGGCGGCGGTGGCGGCGCTCGCCGAGTGGCTCGACGACACGCGCCTGACGCTCCACTCGATGCATGCGCCCGTCACGGCCGGGTTCGTCAACGGCGTCTGGGGGGACACGTACTCGACGGCGATCGCCGACGAGGCCCGGCGCGAGCGGACGGTCGCGGAGATCCGGCAGGTCCTGGAGGTCGCGAAGGTCATTCCGTACTCCCATCTGGTCGTGCACCTCGGCGTGCCGCTCGTCCAGCGGCCCGCGGCCAACGACAACCACGTGAACGCCGCGCGCCGCACGCTCGAGACGCTCGAGTCGCTGGCCGCGGCGGCCGGGGTGGCCGTGGCGCTCGAGGTGATCCCGAATCCCCTCTCGACGCCCGAGACGCTGGTTTCGCTCCTCGAGGACGCGCTCGAATCCCGCGCCTTCGGCATCTGCCTCGACGTGGGGCACGCGTTCCTGATGGGGGATGTGGTCGACGCCGTCGAGACCTGCTCGGGCCACATCACGACGACGCACCTGCACGACAACGACGGGAGGGACGACGCGCACCTCGTCCCGTGGTCGGGCGGGATCGACTGGGAGGCCGCCGTGCTCGCCCTGCAGAAGGTGGGCTACGACGGCGCCTGGATCTTCGAAGTGGCGGCGACGGCGCCGCCCCCCACCGTGCTGGAGCGGACGGCGCGCGCGAAGGCGCGGCTGGAGCGGCTGCTCGGCCTCAACGACGAGATGCTGAACTCATGAGCGCACCCCACATCACCATCGGCCGGATCGGCGAGCACGCGGGCGAGACCATCACCCTCAAGGGCTGGCTCCACAACCGCCGGTCGAGCGGCAAGATCCATTTCCTCGTCGTGCGCGACGGCACGGGCTTCGTGCAGGTCGTCATGGGGAAGAACGACGTCGGCGAGGAGGTCTTCCAGCGCGCCGACCATCTCGGCCAGGAGAGCGCCGTCATCATCACCGGCGTGGTGCGCGCCGACGCGCGCGCCAAAGGCGGCTACGAGGTCGTGGCCTCCGGGCTCGAGGTCGTGAGCGCCGCGCACGACTACCCCATCACCCCCAAGGAGCACGGCGTCGACTACCTGCTCGACCGCCGGCACCTCTGGATTCGCGCCGAGCGCCAGACCGCGATCCTTCGGGTGCGGCACGAGGTGATCAACGCCGTCCGCGACTTCTTCAACGGCCAGGGCTTCATCCTCGCGGACACGCCCATCTTCACACCCGCCGCCTGCGAGGGGACGACGACGCTGTTTCCGGTGCAGTACTTCGAGGACACGACGGCCTACCTGACGCAGAGCGGGCAGCTCTACAACGAGGCCAACGCGATGGCGCTCGGGCGCGTGTACTGCTTCGGCCCGACGTTCCGCGCCGAGAAGAGCAAGACGCGGCGCCACCTGACCGAGTTCTGGATGGTGGAGCCGGAGATGGCGTACGCGGACCTGAACGATGTCATCACGCTCGCCGAGGGCCTGGTGACCTCGGTCGTCGCGCGTGTGCTCGACCGGCGCGCGGCCGAACTGAAGGTCCTCGAACGCGACACGAGCAAGCTCGAGGCCGTCAAGGCGCCATTCGCGCGGCTGCACTACGACGAAGCGGCGAAGATCCTGCTCGACAAGGGCCTGCCCTTCCAGATCGGCGGCGACCTGGGCGGCACGGACGAGACGGTGCTCTCGGAGCAGTTCGACGGCCCGGTGTGCGTCACGCACTACCCGGCCGCAATCAAGGCGTTCTACATGAAGCCGGACCCGCAGGAGCCCGACAAGGCGCTCTGCGTGGACGTGCTGGCGCCGGAGGGTTACGGCGAGATCATCGGCGGCGGCCAGCGTCTCGACGACCTGGATCTGCTGCTGCAGCGCATCAAGGAACACGACCTCCCGCAGGAGGCGTTCGAGTGGTATCTGGACCTCCGCCGCTACGGGACCGTGCCCCACGGCGGGTTTGGCATGGGCATCGAGCGCGTCGTCGCCTGGATCTGCGGCCTGGAGCACGTCCGCGAGACCATCCCCTACCCGCGGATGCTGTACCGCCTGTACCCCTGATTCCGGACAAACACGTCCGCCTCCGCGGCCGACGGCCGCTACGGCGAGACCTCGCCCGAAGCTCGCGCGGTCTGGAGCGAGCGAAGGCGGGAAGGTCACGAAGGCCACGAAGACACGTAAGTTCCGTTTTTCAGGGACAATGGTGGGCTGGGCTCGTCGAGTATGACCCTGGGTGCGTCGCTTCGTGGCCTTCGTGTCCTTCGTGTTTGTCCGTGATTTCAGTGCGGGTCGTTGATGAAGATTGGTTTTGTCTCGCTGGGGTGCCCGAAGAATCTCGTCGATGCCGAGGTGATGCTCGGCCTGGCCGAGCAGGCGGGGCACGAGATCACGTCCGAGGCGGGCGACGCCGACGTGCTCGTCGTGAACACCTGCGCGTTCATCGACCGGGCCAAGCAGGAGTCCGTCGACACCATCCTCGAGATGGCCGAGCTCAAGAAGCAGGTCCCGGGCCGGCGGCTCGTCGTCACGGGCTGTCTCGCCGAGCGCTACCGCGACGACCTCAAGCGCGAGGTCCCCGAGATCGACGAGGTCCTCGGGACCGGTGATGTCCCGCGCATTGTCGAGGCGCTCACGGGCCGTCCGGCCGGGGCGGCCGGCGCCGCCCCGCTGGCCTTCTACCGCCGTGATCCCGCCCGCACGGCACCGGCCACCGAGCCCGCGCCCGGCGGCACCGCGGCCGGGCCCGTCTTCGGCCTCGACCTCCCGACTTACATCTACGACGCCGAGACGCCGCGCCGCCGCGCGACGCCGGCCCACTACGCGTACGTGAAGATCGCGGAGGGCTGCGACTACAAGTGCGCCTTCTGCATCATCCCGAAGATGCGCGGCCACTACCGCAGCCGTCCGGTGGACTCGATCGTCGAGGAGGCCCGTCGGCTGGCCGCGCAGGGCGTGAAGGAGATCCTGCTGATCTCGCAGGACACCACGTTCTACGGGATCGACCGCAAGGAGCGCGGTGCGCTGCCCCGCCTGCTCCGCGCACTCGACGGCGTCGCGGGCCTCGAGTGGGTGCGGCTGCTCTACCTCTACCCGACGACGATCACCGACGAGACCATCGACGCCATCGCCGCGTCGGCCAAGACGTGCAAGTACATCGACCTGCCGCTGCAGCACGCCTCGGACCGGGTGCTGAAGCGGATGAAGCGGCCCGGGACGCGCGCCGGCTACGAGGCCCTGCTCCGGAAGATCCGCGACCGCATCCCCGGCGTCTCGCTCCGCACGACCTTCATCGTCGGGTTCCCCGGGGAGACCGACGAGGACTTTGCCGAACTGGAGGCCTTCATCCGCGAGGTCCGGTTCGACCACCTGGGCGTCTTCACCTATTCGCATGAGGAAGGGACGTCGGCGTTCGACCTGCCGGACGACGTGCCGGCGGGCGTCAAGGCGGCCCGCCAGCGGCGCCTGATGCGCGTCCAGAAGCAGATCGTGGCCCGCCAGCAGAAGGCCCGGATTGGCCAGACGATCCGGCTGATGGTGGACGGCCCCGATCCGGAGCACGAACTGGCCTACCGGGGCCGGCTGGCCACCCAGGCCCCGGACATCGACCCGGTCGTCTACCTGACCGAAAGCGACCCGGAAACCCTGCGCGCGGGGGCCTTTCTCGACGCCGAGATCGTCGGCGCCCGCGACTACGACCTCGTCGCCCGGGTGCTCTGAGGCGCGCGGCGGCCGCGCCGCGGCGGCCGTTCGACGCCGGCGCCCCCGGCCGCCCCAGTGCCGGCCGGCCTCCGACGGCACTTTGCCCCCCCCCCGGCCCCCCGAATTTCCCTGTGCTACAATTATGGGTCCGGTTCGGATCTGGGAAACCAGAGTGGGCCTTGTAGGTCCACTCTTTTCTGTTTAGGGGGGCGGTGTGACCCCGCTCGAGCGCATTCAGGAGATCGCGACGCGCGTGGCCGGGAGCCACGGGCTCGAGATTTTCGACGTGACGATGCGCCGGGAGGGGGGACGGCAGGTCTTGCGGGTCGTCATCGACAAGCCAGGCCCGGCCGCCACGCCCGACGACAGCGTCAGCATCGGCGACTGCGAGGTGGTGAGCACCGAACTCGGCACGATCCTCGAGGTCGAGGAGCTGCTGCCGGAAGGGTGCACCTTCGAGGTGTCGTCGCCGGGACTGGACCGGCCGCTGCGGGCCGCTGGCGACTACCAGCGGTTTGCCGGCCGGCTCGCGAAGATTGTGATGGCCGCGCCCGTCGATCGGCAAACGGCATTTGCCGGGCGGCTGCGCGGGATCGAAGACGACGCGGTCCTGCTCGAAGCGCAGGGCGGCAAGCTGCACCGGCTGCCGCTCGCCCAGATCAGCCGCGGCCGCCTCGAAGTGGAATTCTAGGCGCCACGCCCAGCGGCGGCCCGTTGGCGGCGCCGCCGGTCGCGAGAGCGAAGAGAGACGACACAGTAAAAACGCCATGTCGAGCAACCCGCTGCAGCAGACCATCGAAGCCCTGGCCAAGGAGAAGAACATCGAGCCCGAGGTCGTCATCGCCGCCATGGAAGAGGCGGTGCTCACGGCGTCGCGGAAGTTCTACAAGACGGGCGAGGACCTCAAGGCGAAGTTCAATCCGGAGAACGGCCAGATTGAGCTGTTCGCCGTGAAGACGATCGTCGAGCAGGTCGAAACGCCGGCCACCGAGATCTCGCTCGCCGAGGCGAAGGAGATCTACGGCGAGGACGCGGGCGTCGAGGTCGGCTACCAGATCGAGTTTCCGAAGCGCACCGACGTGCTCGGCCGCATCGCGGCCCAGACCGCCAAGCAGGTGATCTTCCAGAAGGTGCGCGAAGCCGAGCGCGAGACGATCTACGACGAGTACAACCAGCGCGTCGGCGAGGTGATGAGCGGCGCGGTCAAGCGCTTCGAGCAGGGCGACATCATCGTCGAGGTCGGCCGGATCGAGGCCATCCTGCCCCGCAAGGAGCAGTCGCGCGCCGAGAGCTACTCACAGGGCGACCGCGTCCGCGCCGTCGTCAAGGGCGTGAGCAAGAGCGCGAAGGGCCCGCAGGTCGTGCTGTCGCGGACGGACCCGGCCCTGCTCATCAAGCTCTTCGAGCAGGAAGTGCCGGAGATTTACGACGGCACCGTCATCATCAGGGGCGCCGTCCGCGAGGCCGGCGACCGGGCGAAGGTGGCGGTCTACTCGCGCGAGCGCGACGTGGATCCGGTCGGCGCGTGCGTCGGCATGAAGGGCACGCGAGTCCAGGCGATCATCCGCGAGCTCCGCGGCGAGAAGATCGACATCGTCGAGTACTCGGATGACGCGGTGACGTTCGTGACGCAGGCGCTGAGCCCCGCGAAGGTGCAGCGCGTGTCGGTCGTCGACGACTACGAGCGCGTGATGGAGGTCGTCGTCGAGGACCAGCAGCTCTCGCTCGCCATCGGCAAGAAGGGCCAGAACGTGCGGCTGGCCGCCAAGCTCACCGGGTGGCGGATCGACATCAAGAGCGAGGAAGAGAAGCGCCGAGAGGTCGAAGCCCAGTTCGGGGACTTCGCCCCCGAGGGCGAGGGCGCCGACGCGGAGGGCGCCGAGGCGGCTGAGGCCGGCGCGGCTGGCGACGAGGCGGTCGCGAGCGCGGACGCCGGCGAGACGCCTGCGGCCGTCGACGCGGCTCCGGAGGCGGTGGCCGAGGCCGTCACGGAGGCGCCCGCGGAGACGACCGAGCACGACCGGACGTCCCCGGACGAACCGCGCTGACACCGCGACGGCCCACGGGCCGGTGCGGGTGACGGGCGGACACGGACGCGGATAGACGAAGACTGAGGAGTAGGTTTGGCCACTGTTCGGATTTACAAGGTCGCAGAGCTGCTGGGAACGACGAGCCAGGAAGTGCTCCAGCTGCTCAAGAAGAACCACGGCATCGAGCTCAAGAGCGCGTCGAGCACGCTCGAGGAGATCGTTGCCCGTCAGTTCGTGGAGCGTCTCGCGCGCCAGCGTGAGATTGCGCTCCCCGGTGGCGACATGTTCTCCGAGGCGCCGGCCAAGGCCGGCAAGGGCGGGGTGAAGGCCAAGAAGGCCGCGCCGGAGCCGGCCACGCCGGCGGCGCCCGCGCTGCCCCCGCCGCGCCTGATCAAGGTCAAGGCCCCCGTCGCGCCCGCGGTCGAGGAACCCCTCGAGGGGGACCTCCCGGCGCCGGACGTCGAGGCGCCCGCCGCCGCCGAAGCGGCCTCCGTGGCCGAGGCCCCTGTCGCGGAGGAACCGGCGGCCAGCGCCGAGCCCCCCGCCGAGATCGAAGTCAGCGAGCCGGCGGCCGAGTCCGCCGCGACCGACGACACCGCGCCGACCATCCACGAGGCGCCCGCGCCGTTTGCGCCGAGCGGCCGCGTGGTGCCCCCGAGCCTCCGCCTGCGGGTCGAGGAACCCGGGCAGTCCGCGCCCCCCGCCGCGCCCCGCGCGCCGGCGAAGCGTCCGCAGGCCCAGCCGCCGCCGCGCATCATCGCGCCGCCGTCAGGCACGCCGCCCC
>JAUXWO010000130.1 GCA_030680175.1 Vicinamibacterales bacterium | reverse complement strand
GGCCTCGCGCACGCCGTCGCGCGGCTGCCCGGCTGGTCCCGGCCGCGTCTGGCCGCGCCCGCGCACGGCCTCGTGTTTGGCGAGGCGCCCGTCGGCGGGCGGACGGCGTTCCTGTTTCCGGGCCAGGGGTCCGAGCACGTCGGGATGCTCCGGACAATTCGCGCACGTGTGCCGCGCGCCCGTGCCTGGTTCGAGGCGCTCGATCGCGCCGCCGATGACCTGGGGCAGCCGCGTCCCAGCCTCCTCGTCGACCCGCCCGATTCGGACGAGGCGCGCGCGGCGGCACAGCACGCCTTGCGCGACATGGCCGTCGGCGCCCAACTCGGCACGGTGGCCGACCTCGCGATGCACGAGGTGGCGCGTGCGCTCGGGCTCCGCGCCGACATCCACGCCGGCCACAGCAACGGCGAGCACGCGGCGGTGATCGCCGCCGGATGCGTGGACCTCCCCCGTGACGCGCTGTGCCGGAGCTTCGTCACGCTCGGGGCCGCCGGCGCGGCGCTGCCACGACCGGCGCGCGACGAGCGGCTCATCGCAATCAGCCTCGTCGATCCCGAGGTGCGAGCGGCGGCGATCGCCGCGAGCCCGGGCGAGGTGTGGCTCGCGATGGACAACTGCCCCAGCCAGGCGATTGCCGGCGGGGCCGCGGACGCCGTCGACGCGCTCGGGGCCACGCTCGTCGGCCGTGGCGGCGTCGTCAGACCGTTACCGTTCGAGCGCGCGTACCACACGCCGTACTTCGCGGACTGGGAACAGGCGTTCGCGGGCGCGTACGAGACGTGGCCGCTCGTACCCGGCCGTGTGCCCGTGTGGTCCTGCTGCACCGCCGCCCCGCTCCCCGGCACGCCCGACGCGGCCCGCGCGGCCATGGCGGCGCAGTGGACGCGCGTGGTCCGCTTCCGCGAGACCATCGAGCGGCTGCACGCCGGCGGCGTGACCCTCTTCATCGAGGTCGGCCCCGCCAGCACGCTCACGGCCTTCGTCGAGGACACGCTGCGCGGGCGGCCCCACGTGGCCGTGGCCATGCACCACGCCTCGCGCGACGAGTTCTCGCAGCTCGCGCAGATGCTGGCGCAGGTGTTCGTCGCGGGAGTCGACGTCGATGCGCGCGCCCTCGACCGGCTCACCGCCCCTGCGTCCGGCGCGGCGGAGGCGATCACCACGCGCCTGACCGGCGAGGACGCGGCGGCACGCCACGCCGCCGCCGGCGTGCACCGGCGGCTCATCGCGGCAGCCACGGCGCAACTGGCCCGTGCGGCCGCGGTGCTGGCGCCGGTCATGCCCGTCGTGACGCCGGGCGCGACCGGCCCGCTCATCGCCGCACCGGACGTGCACACCGCCGGGGGCGCGCGCGTGCGGCGGCGCGTCACGCGCGCCGGTGATCCGTTCGTGGACGATCACGCGCTTGGACGGCCGCAGGCCGCACACCCGGCGGGCGGGTATCCCCTGCCGGTGCTGCCCTTCACTGCCAGCCTCGAGATGGCCGCGGAGGCGGCACGGCTCTTCGGCCTCCCCCGCATCGCGGAGGTGCGCGACATCGTCGCGTCGCGATGGCTCGCCCTCGACGACGGCGTCCTCGACGTCGACATTGACGTCGTGCCCCTGGATCGCGCCCGCGTGCGGGTGCGCCTCACCGAGGCCGGCGCCCGCGCGCCCGGTGAGGCCTTCGACGCGGTCGTGGCCGCCGACGCGGACGCGCCCCCCGTCGTGGCCGACGACCCCGGCGCCCGGCCACCGCGCCACTGGGACGCCCGCGCGTTCTATGCGCGCTTCGCGTTTCACGGCCCCGCCTTTCAAGGCATCACGGACGTGCACGCCGTCGGCGCGACCGGGCTCTCCGCCACGATCCGCGTGACCACCCTGCCGGGGATCGAGACGGCCGCGCTCGTGTGCGACCCCGCGGTCCTCGATTGCGCGGGCCAGCTCGTCGCGTTCTGGCGGCTCGAACAGGGCTGGCCGCCCACCTTCGGCGTCTTCCCCTTCCGGGCGCGCCGCGTCCTCGTGGCGCAGCCGCCGCCGCCACCGGGCACGATTCTCCGTGCACGGGCGGCCATCAGCGAAGGCCAGGGCGCCACGCGTGCGACCGTCCGGTTCGAAGGCCCCGACGGCGCGCTCGTCCTCGCGGTCGAGGACCTCGAGCAGCGCATCGTGCCCCTCACGCCGGCGGTCGCGCGCCTGATCATCGCGGGGGATCCCGCGGCCGTGCTCGGCGCTGAGGACGAGGAGGTGCTGGAGGCGAGCTGGTTCATCTTCGAGCGGGCGGTCGCGCACCTGCGCCTCGCGCCCGGGGACCTGGCCCGATGGCGGGCGCTGGACACGCGGGGCGGCGCGCGGCGGCGCTGGCTGCTCGCCCGTCTGCAGGCGGCGCCGGATGTGCCAGAATGAGCGGGAGCCATGGCACACACGAGCACGGACATCTGGACAGTGATCACGACGACCGTCACCGAACTGCTGGCAGAGCGGGGTGAGGAAGCCGGGGCGCTGGCGCCTGCCACCACCATCAGCGCGGACCTCGGCATCTCGTCGGTCGAGGCCATCCATCTGCTCGTGATGATGGAGGATCGCCTGGGCATGCCGCTGAGCTTCCAGGACCTCGCCGTCCGGGACGGCGAGTACGCCGAGGACCTCACCCTGGGCGAGATCGCGGCCTTCGTCGGCCACGCGGCCGGCGCCCCCGCCGCGTCTCCCGCGCAGTAGCGCCGACGACATGCGCTGCACGATCCTGGCGATCGGATCGCGCGGGGACGTGCAGCCGCTCATCGCGCTCGGCGCGGGGTTGCGTGCGTCCGGCGCGCGCGTGCGCCTCGCCACCCATCGCGACTTCCTCGACGCCGTCACCGCCGCCGGACTGGAGTTCGCCCCCATCGAAGGGCAGGCGGCCAGCTTCGGCGCCGGCCCGGCCGGCCGCGCGTTCCGCGACCGCGTGAGCAACGTGGCGCGCTTCCAGCGGTTCGTCGACAGCTACCTGGCGCTGTTCTTCACCCGGCTGCTGCGCGATGCGTGGCAGGCCTCCGAGGACGCCGACGTGGTGCTCTCGTGGACGATGTGCGCGGCCTCGCTGGCCGAGCGCCTGCGCGTGCCCGTCTTCAATGCCGGCCTCGCACCCGCGTTGTACTTTCCGACGTCGGCCTTCGCCAACCCCGTGCACGACGCGCCGGTCGGGACCGGCCCGGCCGCGAACCGGCGATCCTGGCGCCACGGCCTCGCCACGATCCGCATCGGCGAGGCGCAGGTCAACGCGTGGCGGACAACGACGCTGGGCCTCGCGCCCCTCTCGTGGCGGCCGCACGTGCGCGCGCTTCGCCGGCTTCCGCACCTGTTCGGCTACAGCCCGCACGTCCTGCCGCGCCCCGCCGACTGGCCCGCATGGGCCCACGTCACCGGCTACTGGTTCCTGGACGATGCACCGCGCTACACGCCGCCACGCGAACTGCAGGCCTTCCTCGACGCCGGCCCGCCGCCGATCGCGATCGGCTTCAGCAGCCAGGTGGGCGACGATGCCGTCACGCTGACGCGGACGGTGATGGAGGCGGTCACCGAGGCGGGACAGCGCGCGATCGTCGTGACCGGGTTCGGCGGCCTGAAGGACGTGACCTGCCCGCCCTCGGTCCTCCCCGTCACGACGGTGCCGTACGACTGGCTGCTGCCGCGCGTCCGCGCGATGGTCCACCAGGGCGGCGCGGGGTCGACGAGCGCGGCGGTGCGCGCCGGGCGGCCCCAGATGGCCGTGCCGTTCGGATTCGATCAACACCTGTGGGGCGCGCGCATCGAGGCCCTCGGCATTGGACCGGCGCCGATCCCGGCCGCCGCGCTCACCGTGTCCGGCCTGGCCGCCGCCCTCACCACCCTCGACCGCGACGAGGCGATGCGCGCCCGGGCGGAGGCGCTCGGCGCGCGGGTGCGCGCCGAGGACGGCATCGGCACGGCGGTCGCGCTGGTGCGCGACGCGGTCACCCGGCATCAGGCGGCGGGCCGGTAGCGTGCGCGCCACCCTGATCGCCATCGGCCCGCGCGGCGACATCCAGCCGATGATCGCCCTCGGCGCGGGCCTCCGCGCCGCGGGCCTCGACGTCCGCTGCGCGACGCACGAGGACTTCGCGGATCTGGCGCGCGCGCACGGCCTCGACGTCGCGCTCGTGCAGGGACGCGCCGACCGCTTCTTCGGCGGCGCCGCCGGCATCGCCGTCCGCGAGCGCCTCGCCGATGCGCGCACGTTCCGCCGCTTCTTCGACGACTACCTGTCGCTCTTCTACGCGAAGCTCCTGGACGAGATCACCGGCGCGTGCGCGGATGCGGACCTCCTCGTCTGCTGGCCGTGGATGCGCTTTGCGCCGTCGCTGGCGGATCGGTTCGGCGTTCCGGTCGTGATCGCGTGTCCCTATCCGCCGATGCACCTGCCCACGTCGGCGTTTCCCAATCCGTTTCTTGGCGTGCCAGACCCCGGCGTGCCGGCCAGGCGCACGTGGCGGCACGCGCTGCCGGTGCTTCAGGCCGGCGAGGCGGCTCTCGATCGCTGGCGCCGCGCGCAGGGGCTCCCCTCGATCGGCTGGCGCGCGGACGTGCGCCGGCTGCGCCGGCTGCCGCATCTGCTCGGCTTCAGCCCCGCCGTCCTGCCCCGTCCGATCGACTGGCCCGACAACGTGACGGTCACCGGCTTCTGGTTCCTTGACGAGCGCGCGGATTACGCGCCGCCCGAGGCCCTGCGCGCGTTCCTCGAGGAAGGGGCCCCGCCAGTCGCGATCGGCTTCTCGAGCCAGCTCGCGCGCGACAGCGCGGCACTGCAGGAAGTCGTTGACGAGGGCGTCGCGAGGGCCGGGGTGCGGGCCGTGCTGCTGACGGGGTTCAGTGGGCTGGCCGGCGCCTCACCCGGCGGCCGCGTCTTCCCGATTGCCTCCGTGCCGCATGACTGGCTGTATCCGCGTGTGGCCGCGGTGGCGCATCACGGCGGGTCGGGGTCGACGGGCGCGGCCCTGCGAGCCGGCGTCCCCAACTTCGCCGTGCCGTTCGGCTACGACCAGCCGCTCTGGGGGCACCGGCTCCAGGCGCTCGGCGTCGGCCCCGCGCCGATCCCGGTCGCCGCGCTGACGGCGGAACGGCTCGCCGAGGCGCTGACCACGCTGACGACCGACCCCGCGATGCGCGCCCGCGCCGCACAGGTGGGCGCCGTGGTGCGCGCGGAGGACGGCGTCGGCGACGCCGTGCGGGCGCTGCTGAGGATGGTGGAAGGGTAGGGGAATTGCAGATCGCAGATTGCAGATCGCAGATTGCAGATTGCAGATGAGCGAATGGCGAATAGCGAACTGCGAATAGCGAACTGCGAATAGCGAACAACGACTAGCGCGTCACTCCCTGACCCGCGCGTCCTGGTCGGCTGTCTCCGCGCGCGCGTCGGCGCGCCAGGGGCCGTCTCCGGCGACGACGATGGCCTCGGTGCGCAGGCCGGCGACGAGTTCCCGCATCACGAACCGCCGTCCGTCGGGGACGGCAATCGCCGTGATCCCCCGTGACGCCATCAAGGCGACGGCCGCGTCGCTCGCCATGCCGCGGCCGCGCCACGGGCCCCAGTTGATCGTCGTGACCCGCGCCGCCGGCCACGCGCGCCCGAGTGACCACGCCAGCCGGTTGAGCACTTCGTTCGCCGCCGCGTAGTCGGCCTGCCCGGGGTTGCCGAAGCGTCCCGACACCGATCCGAAGAGCACGACCCACTTCAGACCCTCGGCCCGGACGTGGCGGGCGATCGTCACGGCGCCGGCGACCTTGGTCGCGAAGACGCGGTCGAACACCTCCGCCGTCTTCAACTCGAAGCGCTGGTCCTCGATCACGCCGGCGCCGTGCAGCACGGCGTCGAGGCGCCCGTGCCGGAGGTACACCCCGTCGATGACCGCGCCGAACGCGGCGCCATCGGCGACATCGGCCCGCGCGAACTCCACCACGGCCCCGCGTGCCTCGAGCGCCTCCACGGTCCGCCGGCACTCCTCGTCCGGATCCGCGCCCCCGCCCGGCACGCGCCGGCCCACGAGGATGAACCGCACACCGGGCGCCGCCAGTTCCTCGCACACCTCTGCCGTGATCCCGCGCGCGCCGCCCGTGGCAAGCACGACCCAGCCGGCCTGCGGCACGACGCGTGCGTCATTCGTGCGATCGTCGAGGGGGGCGGCCACGACCTCGGCGGTGATGCGGACCCCCTCGGGGTACCCGACCTCGCGTGCCGACGGCGCCTGGTACTCGCGCAGCAGGTCGGCGGCGATCATCTCCGGCGCCCGCTCGTCGTCCACGTCGACAACGAGGGTCGAGACGGCGGGGTACTCGCGGGCGAACGTGCGCAGGAGCCCGTGGCAGCCCGCGGCCATCTCGGCGCCGGGCCGCGACTGGCGGCGGCCGAAGTCGCCGCCGAGCGCCGTGGCCGCCAGCACGGTGGCGTCAGGCCCGGTGGCCAGGTCGTCCGCGCACGGCTTGAGGAGCAGAAACAACCCGCGGGTCGTAACCGCCGCCTCGTCGAGCCACGCCTCGACATCGCCCGTCACCGGGGCGCGCCCGATCGCGGCCAGATGCATGACCCCGCGCACGGGCCCGTGCGCCGCACGCCAGCCGTCCACGAGGGCGTGCAGCCGCGCCGCATCCCCAAGCGCCTCGACGGGGACGAGACACGCGACGGCGCCACAGGCCGTCAGGGCCTCACGCACGTGCCGCGCCACGCCGTGCGCGTCCTCGGTCACCAGGTGCAGGCCACGCGGCGTGGACGCGGCGGCCGCGGGCACCGGCGTCACCACGGACCGCATCACGAAGCGCGGCAGCTCCGGATGCGGCGCGGGCGCCAGGCCGTCAGCGGGCGTGACCACGCCGTCGAGCGCGGCCGCCGAGGCCTCGGCAATGGCATTGAGCGTGCGCAGCCGCGTCAGCCGGTCGAGTTCCTCCTGCAGCCGCCGCGCGTGCGCTTCCGGCAGCGACGAGGCGAAGGTGCCGAGGATCTCGATGCGCTTGATCGAGTCGATGCCCAGATCCGCCTCGAGGTCCAGGTCGCCGCCGATCGCTTCGTCGCCGTACCCCGTGCGATCGCCGACGATCCGGACCAGCCGCGCAGCCAGGCCGTCACGGCTCACATCGAGCGCGGCGAGCGGGCGGACGCCGGCCGTTTCCGGCGCGGGACGCGTCCGGGCCTCGCCGGCCGTCGACACGCGCGGAAGCGGCGCGCCGTCCTCCCCCCCGAGCACGCGTGCCAGCATCCGCTCCTGCTGATCCAGGAAGTGCCGCATCGTCCGCTCGTACTCGCGGTAGACCTCGACGAGCGATCCGGCCGGCGCGTCCGCGGACAGCACGATCCCGTCGAGCGGCGGCGCGGCGCCGGCCACTCGGGGCGCGAGCGCCGCGGTGTCGGCATCGAGGAAGGGGGCCACACCGGAGGTGTGTGAGGTGGCGCCGGCTTCCCACACGTGCGCGCCATCGAGGAACCACTGCGGCGCGGGCGGCGCGGCCGGCAGCCTGTCGAGATCCGCCCAGGACACGCCGCGGCCGTCGAAGAGCCGCGCGACGTCCACCGCATGCCCCGCGACGAACAGCGCGGCGCACGTCCCGAGCAGGCCCGTCATCCCGCCGTCGGTGGGCAGCGCCTGGTGCGGCCGCGCGCCGAGGATGCGCGTCACGAGACCGCACAGCACCTTGCCGGGTCCGACCTCCAGGAAGGTGCGCACACCGGAGGCGTACAGCGACTCGACCTGCGCGATGAAATGGACGGGCTGTTCGAGGTGCTCGACGAGGCGTGCCGCGATGGCAGGCGGATCGGCCGGGTACGGCGCCCCGTCGAGATTGGCGTGAACCGGAATCGCCGGCGAGGTGAACGCCACGTCGCGGATCGCTGCGGCAAGCGCCGGGCGCGCGGGCGTCATGAGCGGCGAATGGAAGGCGCCCGAGACCTGCAGCGGCACGGCGGTGTGCCCGTCGGCGCGCAGCGCGGCGACGAGATCCGCGAGGTCCGCTGCCGGCCCCGACACGACGGTCTGCGACGGGGCGTTGTGGTTGGCGATGACCACCGCGCGGCCGCCGAGGTACGGCGCCAGGGCGGTCGCGGACAGCCCGGCCATGGCCATCGCCCCCGCCTCGCCGCCCACCGCGGCCATCGCGCGGCCGCGCGCGGCCGACAGCGTCCGCAGTGACGCGCGGTCGAGGCTGCCCGCGGCGTGCAGCGCCACGAACTCGCCGTAGCTGTGCCCGGCCACGGCCGCCGGTTCGACGCCAAGGCGGCGGAGGAGATCGAGCAACCCGGCGCTGAGCGCGCCGATCGCCGGCTGCGCGACGGCGGTGGCCGCCAGCGCGTGACGCTGCGCGTCGCGCGCCGCATCGGTGAACGCCGCCGGGGGCCACAGCCGGCGCGCGATCGGCGTCACCGCGTCCATCGCCGCCACTTCGTCGCGCAGGTCGGGCAGGTACGTCGCCAGCTCGCGTCCCACGCCCGGGGCCTGCGCGCCCTGGCCCGGGAAGAGGAAGGCCAGCGTGCCCGCGGGCGCGCCCGTTCCCCGCCACACCCCGATGGCGTCACCGGCGCCGGGCCGGGCCGCCGCCGCGCGCAGGCGCTCGCGC
>JAUXWO010000120.1 GCA_030680175.1 Vicinamibacterales bacterium | reverse complement strand
GACACGAGCCACGCGGCCGCGATCTTCGGGTTCACGGAGGTGACCGTGTCGGTGTCGAACACGGGGCGCGGCGAGAACGGCGATGGATGGCCGGCGAGGCGATCACGCTGGATGTGCTCGGCGCGCGCGCCCGCCGTCACCGACAGCCGGTCGCCGGCCTGCCAGCGCGCTTCACCGAACGTCCCGATCACGCGCCGGTCGATCGGCACCTCGTCCGGGCCCGCCGTGATGTAGGTGCTCGTCGCGCGCTCGCGGAGCCACTCGACGCCTGCCGACAGGCCGACCGACGCCGAGACCGACGCGTCGGTCTGAAGGCGTCCGTGCAGGCGCCGGGTGCTCGACTCCGAGACGCCGAACGCCGACCGGTACTCCAGATCGTAGTCGGCCACGTCGAACTCGAGGCGCTGCCGCACGCGGCTCGAGGCCCCGAACCACGGCTGCACGAGGCGCAGGCCCACGCTCCGGCGATCGGTCTCCCCGCGGGAGATCCGATCGACGCCGGAGAAGTTGCCCACGGGGTTCGTGCCGTACGGGCCAGGCGCGCCGCGGTCGGTCGCGACCCAGCGCGCGGATCCGCGCACGTCCGTCCCGCCGGCATGCCGCCAGCCGATCGTCCCGCCCACCTGCGCCTGAGACGCATCGTCGTTCGTCACGCGTTCGCCGGTGGCCGGCGCGGTGCCCGTGAACCCGGCGTCTTCGTAGCGATCGGCGGCAAGGCTCCACGACCAGGAGGCGGCCGAGCCGGTGGTGGCCACGGCGGCCTGGCGCCTCTCGCGGCTGCCGGCTTCGAGCCGCGCGCGGGCGGAAGGCGCACCGCCCTGCCGCGTGAGGATCTGCACGACGCCCCCGATGGCGTCGGCGCCGTACAGCGCGCTCTGCGGGCTGCGCACGACCTCGACGCGATCGATGTCCTCGAGCGGGACCTGCGACAGATCGAGGCCGCCGCCGAAGCCGTTCATACGCACGCCGTCCACGAGCACCAGCGTGAAGTCGGACTCGCCGCCGCGGGGGAAGAGCGACGTCAACGTGCCGGGCCCGCCGGTCTGCGCCACGGTGAAGCCGGGCACCGCGCGCAAGGCGGCGCCCAGGGTGTGCACCTGCCGCCGGGACAGATCCGCGCCCTCAATCACGGTGACGCTGTCGGCGATCTGCGAGAGCGGCATCTCCACCTGCGCGGCCGAGACGACCAGCGTCTCGGTGAGGGCGCTGACGCGCAGCACGAGGTCGAGCGGACCGGTCAGGCGCTCGAGCGCCACGGCCCGCGGATCCGCGACGAGCCCCGGCGCGGATGCGCGCACCACGACCGTGCCGGTGGCGGGCACCGCGATCGCGTAGCGGCCGTCAGCCTCCGAGCGCGTGACCCGTGGGGCCGCCGTGCCGCCCGAGATCACGACCTCGGCGCCCGCGACGGGCCGGCCGTCCGGATCGAGCACGCGGCCCTCGAGCCGCGCGCGTGTCTGCGCCGAGGCCGGCAACAGGAACGCAAGGACCAGGACGAGCGTCGTAAGGGTGCGGAAGCAGAAGCGAGTCGTCCTGACGGACGACGACAGGGCAGGGGTCATCGTGTCTCCCACCGGCGATCTCCGCGCCGGAGCCCGTGCCGTGGCACGGGCGAAAGGGACGTGTCCCCGCGTGGTTAGGTCTCCTGACTCGCGGATCGTCGCGCGGGCTCGCGTCTTCCCACCGCCCCGAGGCGACAGTGACGGGCGGGTTCCCGAGAGAACCGCGCCAAGGTGAGCACGCGCTCCCCGCTTACAGTGGCGGGACCGTGTGGGCTTTGCACCCAACTTCCCTAGACCACCCGGGTAGGCGTCTGTTGTGAGGCGGAGTATAGCATGTCAAAATGCGGGGATGCAGTCCCGCCTGGCCGCCGCCGGCCTCCTCGAGATCCACGAGAAACGTGAGGCCGGAGTCCGCCTGGATTTCGATGACGCGCGTCGCCTGTTCGAGGCCGATCTGCTGGCCGTGGGCTGGCTCGCCAACCGCGAACGCGAGCGCCGGCACGGCGACCGCACCTACTTCAACTACAACCTGCGGCTCGAGGCGACGAACGTCTGCACGGCGTCGTGCCTGTTCTGCTCGTTCGCGCGGCTGATGCCCGGCGACGACGGGGCGTATACGTTGACGGTGGAGCAGGTGCTCGCGCGCCTGCGCGAGAAGGCCGACCAGCCGCTCACCGAGATCCACATCGTCAACGGCCTGCATCCGGAGCTGCCGTTCAGCTACTACACCGACCTGCTCCGCGGGCTGAAGGCGATCCGTCCGGACATTCACCTGAAGTGCTTCACGGCCGTCGAGATCGCGTACTTCTCGGATCTGTACGGGATGACGGACGAGCAGGTGCTCGTGGAGCTGCGCGCGGCCGGGCTCGATTCGCTGCCCGGCGGCGGCGCCGAGATCTTCGCGGAGCGCGTGCGCCGGAAGATCTGTCACGACAAGTGCGGGACCGAGCGGTACCTCGACATTCACCGCACGGCCCACCGGCTCGGCATGCGGACGAACGTCACGATGCTCTACGGGCACATCGAGACCGTCGACGAGCGTATCGATCACATGATGCGCGTGCGTGACCTGCAGGACGAGACGGGCGGCTTCCAGGCGTTCATCCCGCTCGCGTTTCATCCCGACAACAACCAGATGCGGAAGTTGCCGGCGCCGGCGGCGACCGACACGCTGCGCGTGCATGCGATCGCGCGGCTGGTCCTCGACAACGTGGACCACATCAAGGCGTACTGGATTTCGTCGGGCGTCGAGGTGGCGCAGACGGCGCTGTGGTTCGGCGCCGACGACCTCGATGGCACCGTGCAGGAGGAGACGATCTACCACATGGCGGGGTCGCGGACGCCGACGGCGCTCAGCACGGCGGAGATCGAGCAGCTCATCCGTGACGCCGGGCGGTCGCCGATCGAACGGGACACGCTCTACAACGTGGTTCGCATCCCCGCCTTCGCGCCAGCCGTCGAGGTTGGCGCTTCGGCGCGGTAGACTCCGCCTTCGCGCCGGCCGTAGCGGTTAGCGCTTCGGCGGGGTAGGCCCGAGCGCGCCGGCCGTCGAGGTTGGCGCTTCGGCGGGGTAGGCCCGAGCGCGCTGGCCGTCGAGGTCAGCGCTTCGGCGCGGTGAACCTCGCTATTCGCCGTTCGCTGTTCGCTGTTCGCTGTTCGCTGTTCGCCGTTCGCCGTTCGCCGTTCGCCGTTCGCCGTTCGCTGTTCGCCGTTCGTTCGGGCCCTCCGGGCACCCCGGGCACCCCGGGCACCTTGAGCACCCCGGGCACCTCGGGCACCCCGGGCACCTCGGGCACCCCGGGCACCCTGGGCACCCCGGGCACCCTGGGCACCCCGGGCACCCCGGGCACCCTGGGCACCTTGGGCACCGTGCTATACTTCCATTTCAGACCAAGACAGCGCCGCAGGCGAGAGCCGCCGGCCTGCTTGGTCTTTTTCGCGTCCGGAGATTGCGAAAAATTTCACAAAGTCGGCGGATCGGACGACCATGGCCACAGGCACCTTTCTCCCGGTACTGACCGCCGTCGAGAAGGCGAGCATCCGCGAACGGCAGCCCCTGCCCGAGCGGTACCTCGGCCTCTCCGACGAGGAGATGGACGTCCGCATTGCGGCCGCCCGCGCCACGCTCGGCGACCGCCTCGTCATCCTCGGCCATCACTACCAGCGCGACGAAGTCATCCGCTTCGCCGACTACACCGGCGACTCGTTCAAGCTCTCGCGCGAGGTCGCCCGGCACCCCGGCGCCGAGTTCATCATCTTCTGCGGCGTCCACTTCATGGCCGAGAGCGCGGACGTCCTCGCGCTGCCGCACCAGCGCGTGATCCTGCCCGACCTGGCCGCCGGCTGCTCGATGGCCGACATGGCGGCGCCCGACGATCTCGAGACCTGCTGGGCCGAACTCGAGGCGCTCGGCGTGGCCGGCCGCGTCGTGCCCGTCACCTATATCAACTCCGCCGCGGCCATCAAGGCCTTCGTCGGCGAACGCGGCGGCACCGTCTGCACCTCGTCGAACGCCGCGGCCGTGCTCGCGTGGGCGTGGGCGCGCGGCGAGAAGATCCTCTTCCTGCCCGACCAGCATCTCGGCCGCAACACCGCCTACGCGATGGGCGTGCCGCTCGACCAGATGGCCGTGTGGGATCCACTCCAGGTCAACGGGGGTCTCACCGAGGAGGCCATCGACCGGGCGCGCCTGCTCCTGTGGAAGGGGCACTGCTCGGTGCACGTGCGCTTCTCGGTCCCCCAGATCAAGATGATGCGCGAGCGGCATCCGGGCCTGCGCGTCATCGTGCACCCGGAGGTGCCCTTCGACGTGATGCAGGCCGCCGACCTGGCCGGCTCCACGGAGTTCATCCTGAAGACCGTGCGCGAGAGCCCGCCCGGCTCCATCTGGGCCGTGGGCACGGAAGTCCACCTCGTCCATCGCCTTGCGGCCGAGGTGGCGCCGTCCCGCACGGTGCACTCCCTCGACGAGCTCGGCTGCCTGTGCTCGACGATGTTCCGCGTCTCGCCCAACCATCTGCTGTGGATCCTCGAGGGGCTGGTCGAGGGCGAGGTGTACAATCAGGTGTCGGTCCCGGACGCGCAGAAGCACTGGACGCGCGTCGCGCTCGACCGCATGCTTGCAATCACGTAGCCGGCCGGTTCGCGCGGATCCGTCGGACGCCCCCTGCACCACCGCGCGGGAGCGTTCACGTCCCATGCCGATTGGCCGCCGCGAGTTTCTGACAGGCGCAGGCGCGCTTGCCCTGTTCTCTCACCCCCTTTCCGCGCTCGTCCCATCCGTCCGACACAAGGAGACTGGTCTTATGGCTCATGAACTGGCGCCCCTCCCGTACGATGCCGCCGCGCTCGAACCGCACATCGACGCGCAGACGATGCAGATCCATCACGGGAAGCACCATCAGGCGTACGTCACCAACCTGAATGCCGCGCTCGACAAGCACCCGGCGCTCCACGGCAAGGGCCTCGACGATCTGCTCAAGGACCTGTCGGCCGTGCCCGACGACATCCGCG
This sequence comes from Vicinamibacterales bacterium, assembly GCA_030680175.1. Classification (GTDB taxonomy): domain Bacteria; phylum Acidobacteriota; class Vicinamibacteria; order Vicinamibacterales; family UBA2999; genus JAUXWO01. The sequence goes on along the minus strand of JAUXWO010000120.1, from coordinate 26,086 downwards.
GCGCCGTCCGCAACAACGGCGGCGGCCACTGGAACCACACCTTCTTCTGGGCGCTGATGGGCCCGAACGCCGGCGGCGCGCCGACGGGCGCCGTCGCCGACGGCATCAACGCCGCCTTCGGCAGCGTCGACAAGTTCAAGGAGGCCTTCCAGCAGGCCGGCATGACGCGCTTCGGCAGCGGCTGGGCGTGGCTCATCGACAACGGCGGGACGCTCGAGATCATGAGCACCCCGAACCAGGACAACCCGCTGATGGAAGGCAAGAAGGCCATCCTCGGCGTGGACGTGTGGGAGCACGCCTACTACCTGAAGTACCAGAACCGCCGCGCCGACTACCTCGGCGCCTGGTGGAACGTCGTCAACTGGGCGCAGGTGAACAAGAACCTGAAAGGGTAATGCATCGACGTCAGCTCGTCGCCATCCTCGGCGCGCTCGGACTCGGCTATGCCGGGTACCGCATGTTCGGCGGGTCGGGGATGGCGGCGCGCGGTCTTCGCTGGCCCCCCGGCCTGCCGCCTGCCCTCACCCCCGTCGGCGACTTCTACACCGTCTCCAAGAACCTCTTCTTCGACCCCGATGTCGACGCCTCGTCGTGGTCGCTCCGCGTGGCGGGCCTCGTCGAGCGTCCGCTGACGCTCACGCTGGACGACCTGCGCGCGATGCCGGCCGTCACCATGCCCGCGACGCTCGCCTGCATCGGCCACGGCGTGCCGGCGCGGCCCATCGGCAACGCCGAGTGGACGGGGGTGCCCCTCCGCGACGTGCTCGCGCGCGCCGGCGGGCCGCAGGCCGGGGCGGAGGACCTGATCTTCATCGGCGCCGACAACTACACCGACAGCATCCCGATCGCGAAGGCCCTTGATGCCGGCACCCTGCTCGCCTATGCCATGAACGGTGCGCCGCTCGTGCGCGCACACGGCGCGCCCCTGCGCGCCATCGTCCCCGGCATCTACGGGATGAAGAACGCCAAGTGGATTCGTACTCTCGAGCTGGTCTCGGGCGATTACCGGGGGTACTGGCAGCAGCGGGGCTGGAGCGAGGCCGCGCCCTACATGACGCTCTCGCGCTTCGATGTGCCGCGCGAGGGAGACGGGGTGGCGGCCGGCGTGCCCCTCACGCTTGGCGGGATCGCGTTCGCGGGCGACCGCGGCATCAGCCGTGTCGAGGTCTCCGTGGACGGCGGGACGCGGTGGGAGACCGCCACGCTGGCGCCGCCGCTCGGTCCGTTCACCTGGGTCCTCTGGACCTGGGACTGGACGCCCGAGGCGCCAGGTTCCCACCGCCTGATCGTGCGGGCCACCGACGGCGCCGGCGCCCTGCAGCCCGCCGAGCCGCGGCCGAGCTTTCCGGCCGGCGCCACGGGCCTCCACGCCGTCTCCGTGCGGAGTGCCTAGTGGGGTGTCGTTGACGATTTACTACCGGGCCGCCCGTTGGGCGGCCCGCAGAATCGCGGCTGAGCAGAGCCGCCGGTAGTACCTCTTCAGTCGATACACTCCACTAGTTCACCCGCGCCGCGAGGCCGGACACTTTGAACTGTGAATTCTGAACCGAGTTGGTAGACTGTCCCCGTGCGTGCGACCTACGGCATCATCCTCGGCATCGCGGCCGGGCTGTTGATGGGCATCGGCGGCTACACCTTCGTCTACGCGCGCGGGGCATCGTACCTGACCAACGACCCGGCGGCGTGCGCGAACTGCCACATCATGCAGGAGCAGTACGACGGCTGGCAGCGGTCGAGCCATCGCACCGCCGCCGTCTGCAACGACTGCCACGCCCCCCATACCTTCGTCGGCAAGTACACGACCAAGGCCCTCAACGGTTTCTGGCACTCGTTCTACTTCACGACCGGCGGCCACCCGGATCCGATCCGCGTGACCCCGCGCAACGCCGCGATCACCGAGCAGACGTGCCGCGACTGTCACGAGCCCGTGGTGCGAGCCATCGACCACGCCCCGCCCGAAGGCCGCGCGCTCAGCTGCGTCCAGTGCCATCGCAATGTGGGACACCTGCACTGATGACTCAGAGGTTCAGCGCCCCCGTCGGTACAGTGGGACAGCGCCGAGAGCCGAGAGCTGATAGCTGATCGCTGATAGCTGATAGCCAACTCCGAGATGCGATATGACTGAACGAACATCGACGGCGCGGGTGGTGCTCTACACGGCCGTGGCGGCGGCGCTGGCGGCGGCGGGGCTGACGGCGCTGCTCGTCAACATCTTCGAGCGGCAGCAGGAGGCGCGGAACCCGTTCTACCGCGTCGTGGACCTCGACGACCAGACCGAAGACCCGGCGGTGTGGGGCCAGAACTTCCCGCAGCAGTACGACTCCTATCGCCGCACCGTGGACCAGACCCGCACGCGGTACGGCGGGAGTGAGGCCACGCCGCGGACGCCGACCGATGCCGATCCGCGGTCGATCGTCGCGCAGTCGCGCCTCGAGGAGGACCCGCGGCTGAAGTCGATGTGGGCGGGCTATGCCTTCTCGGTGGACTTCCGCGAGGAGCGGGGCCACGCCTACATGCTCGACGACCAGACGTTCACCGAACGCCAGGAGGTGGTGCAGCAGCCGGGCACGTGCATGCACTGCCACGCGTCGGTGTACGTGCCCTACATGCGCCTCGGCGGCGGCGACCTCATCAAGGGCTTCGAGACGATGAACCAGATGACCTACCAGCAGGCGCGCAAGGAGGTCACGCACCCGGTGACGTGCATCGACTGCCACGCGCCGGACACGATGGAGCTGCGCATCACGCGCCCCGGGTTCATGGAGGGCATCCGCGCGCTGAAGGCGTCCGAGGGCATCGCCGACTACGACGTGAACGCCATGGCGACGCGGCAGGAGATGCGCGCGTTCGTCTGCGGCCAGTGCCACGTCGAGTACTACTTCAGCGGGCCGGAGAAGCGGCTCGTCTACCCGTGGGCGAAGGGGATCAAGGCCGACGAGATCCTCGGCTATTACCAGGAGAGCGGGTTCCGCGACTGGGTGCACGCCGACACCGGCGCGCCCGTGCTCAAGGCGCAGCACCCCGAGTTCGAGATGTGGAGCCAGGGGATTCACGCCAAGTCGGGCGTGACGTGCGTGGACTGCCACATGCCGTACCAGCGCGTCGGCGCGATGAAGATCAGCGACCACCACGTGCGGAGCCCGCTGCTCAACATCAACCGCGCCTGCCAGACGTGCCACAAGTGGTCGGAGGCGGACCTGGAGCAGCGGGTGCACACGATCCAGGACCGCACCTACCAGATCCGCAACCTCGCGCTCGATGCGCTGATGGCGCTCATCGCCGACATCAAGACCGCGCGTGAGGCCGGGGCCACCGACGCGCAACTGGCGGTCGCGCGCGACGAGCAGCGGCAGGCGCAGTTCCTCGTCGACTTCATCGAGGCCGAGAACTCCATGGGCTTCCACGCGCCGCAGGAAGCGATGCGCGTGCTGGCGATGTCGATCGACCACACGCGCAAGGGGCAGACCGCCCTGCGCGCCGTGCTGACGGGGACGGGCCGGACGAATTGATCGCACGGCGGATCGCCGCGCGCCTCGCGGGCGCGTGCCTCGTCTGGGGGCTTGCCGCGCCCGTCGGCGCACAGGCCCCGGCGGCTGAGCCCTCCACCGCCGCGGAGGCCGACACCGGCGACACGACGATCACGGCCGCGCTGCTGTCCCGCGTCGAGCGGTGGCGCTACTTCACGCCGCATCTCGTGGACGCCGGGGAACCCGACTACACGTTCCTCGGCAGCCGCGCCAGCCTTGGCGTCCGGCACCGGGAGGGACGGTGGGACGCGCGCGCCACGCTCCACTACGTGCGCATCGAGCCATTGCCGAGCCAGGCCATCGGCCCGGGCGTCCTCGGCAGCGGAGGCCTCTACCAGTTCCACGCACAGGGCACCTTCAGCTACCAGCTCTACGTCCCCGAGCTGGCCCTTGGTGTCGACGTCGCGCCAGGCGTCACGGTGACGGTCGGCCGCTTCCCGTACACGTCTGGGGGCGAGGCACCCGCCGCGGCGTCCGTGGCCGCCGTGCGGCCCAGGGTGGAGGGACGCCTGCTCGGGGCGTTCCCGTGGTCGATGTACGGACGGGCCTTCGATGGCGTGCGCCTCGATGTGACGCGACCCTCGTGGCGTGCACACGCGGCGGCGATGATGCCGACGCAGGGCGGATACGAGGAATCGGCCAGCATCGGGATGCACGAGGTGAAGGTGGGTGGCGCGAGCCTCGCGTGGACGGGCCGCCCCTCGTCGGAAACGCAGGCGTTCGCCTACGGCTATCGCGACACCCGCCGCGTCCCCGTGCGGCCGGACAACACGCGCCGCGCGGCCGCCGAGGCGGACGTCACGGTCTGGACGGCCGGCGTGTCCCACCTCGCCGTCGTGCCGGTGCCGTCTGGTGCACTCGACCTCGTGCTGTGGATGGCGGGACAGGCCGGGCAGTGGTACGAACTCGACCACCGCGCGTGGAGCGCCGCCGCCGAGTTCGGACACCGCTGGACCCGCGTGCCCGGCAGGCCCTGGCTGCGCGCGGGGCTGCTCGCCGCCTCGGGCGACGACGAGGCGGGCGATGGCCGGCACGGGACGTTCTTCCCGATGCTGCCGAGCGTGGACGGCCAGTCGGCGTCCACCGTCTACGCGCCGATGAACCTGGTGGACGTCTTCGCCGAGGCCAGGGTCGAGCCCCACGCGCGGCTCCGCGTGTCCGGCGCCGTGCATCACCTCTCGCTGCGGTCGGCGGCGGACCGCTGGTACGCGGGCAGCGGCGCGACCGGGCGGGAGGGCGCCTACTTCGGGTACTCGACGCGCGCGTCCGGCGGCGCGACGGGGCTGGGCACGATCGTGGAGGGCACCGCCGATCTCTCCCTCTCCCGCCACTGGACCGTCAACGCCTACCTCGGCCACATGCGCGGCGGCGACATCGTCCGCCACAGCTTCTCTGGCGATCGCCTCACGTTCGTCGCGATCACCAGCGTCATTCGATTCTGAAGACGCGACGGCGGTCGGCGATCGTGGTGAGGCTGTCAGCGATCAGCTACCAGCTCTCGGCGCGTTCACCGCTGCACCGCTGGGTGCCGAAGCCGAAAGCCGATCGCCGAAAGCCGATCGCCGATCGCTGATCGCTGACCGCTGACCGCTGATCTCCATCTCGATCAGAACAATCTGACCTCCACCGCCTGTCCCTTCTCGACGATGTCTGTCTGCGCGGGGATTTCGATGTAGCCGTCGGCCCGCGACATGCTCGTGATGTCGCCCGAGGCCTTGAAGGCCGGCACGGCCTGGCCGTCGACGATGCGCACGGTGTAGAACTGGTGCCGGCCCGTCGTCGAGACCACGCGCTGGGCCAGGGGCAGCGTGACGGTGCGGAGCGACAGCGGCGGCAGCCGCGCGAGGCGCCGCAGGAACGGCACGAGCAGCATGTAGGCGTTCGACAGGCACGACGTGGGATAGCCGGGCATGCCGAAGACGGGCGTGCCCTGCACCATGCCGAACACCGTGGGCTTGCCGGGCTTCACCGCGATGCCGTGGAAGAGGATCTCGCCCTTGCGGGCGATGACATCCAGGATCAGGTCGCGTTCGCCGACCGAGCTGCCGCCCGAGAAGACGAGCACGTCGCAGGCCAGCGCGCGATCGATCGCCGCTTCCAGATCCTCGATCGTATCGGGTGAGGTCTGGAAGGGCACCGCGACGCCGCCATGCTCGGCGATGATCGTCGAGAGCGTGAACTTGTTGATGTCGTAGATCTGGCCCGGGGCGAGGGCCTGGCCGGGATCGGCGATCTCGTTGCCGGTGGAGAGAATCGCGCACGACGGCTTCGCGAACACCTCGACGTCCACGAAGCCGAGCGCGGCGATCGCGCCGATGCGGCTCGGGTTCAACACCTGCCCGGCGCCGAGCGCCGTGGTCCCGGCGACGAGGTCGGCGCCCTGCCGGCCGACGTTCTGGCGCGGGTAGACGGGCGTGAAGATGCGGACCTCGTCGCCGTCACCGCGCTCGGTCTCTTCGACCATCACCACCGCGTCGGCGCCCTCGGGCATCGGCGCGCCGGTGGCGATCTCCACGCACTGCCCGCGCGTCATTGACCTCACGGGCACCTGTCCGGTGTAGACCTTCTCGATCCAGGTGAGCCGGCGCGGGTCGTAGCGGCTGGCGCCGAACGTGTCTTCGGCGACGACGGCGAAGCCGTCCATGCCGGCGCGGGCGAAGGGGGGGACGTCGCGGGGGGCGATGATGTCGGCGGCCACCACGCGCCCGTTGGCCTCGAGGAGCGGGACCCGCTCGGTCCGCGTTACGGGCGCGGCCACCTCGTCGATGAGCGCGCGCGCCTCGTCGAGCGGAATCGTGTCCTTGATGGGTCTCATGAGCGCCATGCGGTCAGCTTACCGCGATGGCTCTTACGGACAAACACGAAGATCACGTCCGCCTCCGCGGCCGAAGGCCGCTACGGCGTGACCGGAAGTAGGTGGCTTCGTGCGTCCTTCGTCTCATCGTGACCTTCGTGTTTGTACGTCGGGCAGAGGATAATCGTCTCGTGAGTCAGCAGGAACACAAGGCCTCGGCCCCTGTCTCGATCGGGTGCTATGTTCTGACGGTGTCGGACACGCGCACGCCGGCCACCGACACGAGCGGTGCGGCCATTGCCGCCCTGATCGAATCGGCCGGCCACCGCATCGTCGGTCGCGACATCGTCAAGGACGATCCTGGCCGGGTGGCGGCGCAGGTCTCGGCCGCCATCGCGAGGGAGGACGTCCAGGCCGTCATCACGACGGGCGGAACGGGCATCACGGCGCGCGACAGCACGTTCGAGGCCGTGGACGCGCTGCTCGAGAAGCGCCTCGACGGCTTCGGCGAGCTGTTTCGCATGCTGAGCTACGCAGACATCGGCCCCGCCGCGATGCTGAGCCGCGCCACCGCCGGGACAGCAGGCGGGCGCATCGTCTTCGTCCTGCCGGGTTCCGAAGGAGCGGTGCGCCTGGCCATGGAGAAACTGATCGTCCCTGAGCTCGGGCATCTCGTACAGCAGGTAACGAAATAGAAGCCCTCCTTCCCGCCTCTGCTCGCCCGGCATCACCGCGAGCTTCGGCGAGGTCACGCCGTAGCGGCCTTCGGCCGCGGAGGCGGACGTGTCCTTCGTGTTTGTACGTCTCGTTGGTTCCAACTAGAATCAGCGCCATGTCCCGTTCGCTGTGCCTTGTCGTCCTGGCCCTGCTGCTCGTGGCCTCCCCCTCCGCCCAGGCGCCGCTTGATCGCGAGGCGGCGCGCTGGGTCGAGACGACGCTGAAGGGCCTGTCGCTCGATGAGCTGGCCGGGCAGCTCGTGTTCGGGCGGCTGGACGCCACGTTCCTCGCGACCGACTCGGACGCCTACGACGAGCTGGTCCGGCTCGTCCACGAGGCGCACCTCGGGGGCGTCACGGCCTTCGGCGGCACGGAGCCGGCGCCGCGCGTGCTGCTCAACGACACGTACGGACCGGTCATCCTCGGGCAGCCGTTGGCGATCGCCTCGACCCTCAACCGGCTCCAGGCGGTCGCCAGGGTGCCGCTCCTCACCTCCGCCGACTTCGAATGGGGCGCCGGGATGCGCATCCACGGCGCGACGAAGTTCCCGCGCGCGATGGCGTTCGGTGCGGCGGGCGACGCGGGGCTGGCCGAGGAGGCCGGGCGCCTCACGGCGATCGAGGGGCGCGCGATGGGCGTGCACGTGAACTTCGCGCCCGTGGCCGACGTGAACAACAACCCGCGCAACCCCGTCATCAACATCCGCGCGTTCGGCGAGGACCCCGCGCGCGTGGGCACGCTCGTCGGGGCATGGGTGCGTGGGCTGCAGGGCGGCGGCATGGACGCCACGTTGAAGCACTTCCCCGGGCACGGGGACACCGACGTGGACTCGCACCTCGGCCTGCCGGTGATCCCGCATCCCCGCGCGCGGATCGAGCAGGTGGAGCTGCCGCCGTTCCGCGCGGGCATCGCGGCCGAGGCGCACGGCGTGATGGTGGCGCACATCGAGCTCCCCGAGATCGACAAGGCCGTGGGGCCCGCCACGTTCAGCCGTCCGGTGGTCACGGACCTGCTGCGCGGCGAGCTCGGCTTCGGCGGCCTCATCTACTCTGATTCGATGCGCATGGACGCGATCACGGCGATGGTGGAGCCGGGGGAGGCCGCGGTGCGCGCGGTGGCGGCCGGCATCGACGTCGTGCTCGACTCGCCGGACCCGGTGGCGGCCACGCGTGCGATCCGGGCGGCGCTCGACGCGGGCCGGCTGACGCGGGCGCAGGTCGAGGCGTCGGCGCGGCGCATCCTCACGGCGAAGGCCAGGCTCGGGCTGCATCGGACGCGCACGGTGAACATCGAGGCGGTGCCGCTGCATGTGGGCGGGCGCACGCACGAAGCGGTGGCGCGCGCGGTGGCGGAGAAGGCGCTCACGCTCGTGAAGGATGAACGGACGGCCGTGCCGCTGGCCGTGCCGCGCGGCGGCAGCGTGCTGTATCTGTCGGTGCTCGACTATCCATCCAACTGGCGGACGGCGTCGCCGAGCCGCACGATGATCCCGGCGCTGCGCGAGCGGTGGCCCGATCTGGAGTCGGTGGAGCTGTCGGATCGCACGACGCCCGGCGAGCTGGCGCTCGTCCGTGCCATGGCCTCGCGCTACGACGCCGTCGTCGCGGGCGTGTTCGTGCGCGCGGCGTCGGCGAGCGGGCGGCTGGATCTCGCGCCGCAGGTGGCGCGCCTGCTCGAGGACGTGGCCCGGATCACGGCGCGCCGCGGCACGCCGATGGCGGCGGTGTTCTTCGGCAACCCGTATGCGTCGATGAGCGTGCCGTCGCTGCCGGCGGTGCTGCTCGCGTACGATTTCTCGGACCACGCGGAGCTGGCCGCGGTGCGTGCGCTGGCGGGGGAGACGGCGATTGGCGGCACGCTGCCGGTCGCGCTGCCGGGGCTCTTCCCGGTCGGCCACGGGCTGACGCGGCCGGGGCTTGGCCAGCCGTAACCGGCTGTGCTAAGATCGGAGTTTCCCGCGCCCTTAGCTCAGTTGGATAGAGCGTCTGGCTACGAACCAGGAGGTCGCACGTTCGAGTCGTGCAGGGCGCACCATCCACCTTCGCCCGGACAGAATCCAGCCGGGCTTCGGTGGATTCAGGCCCGAGTCCGCCGTAGTCGAGAGACGAAGGTGGGCAGGGCGCACCACCCTCTTCTCAACTCATTGCGGTGCAATGAGTTGATCGAGAGAAAGCCGTGAAGCGAGTGTCCGAAAGGATGACTGGCTCCCATGGCGACCCACCTCGATACCCTCCTCCAACACTTCCTTCGCGAACGCAAATACCTTCGGAACGTCAGCCCTGGCACCATCGAGTGGTATCAGTGTGCGTGGAAGGCGTTCCGTGATTCTGCGACGTCCTGTCTCACCGATCCCGCACAGCTGAACCGCGCATCTCGAGCAGTTCGTCTACGCGCTGCGGGACCGCGGCGTGTTCTGCGCAGGTTGTCTCTTCGCGAAGCACAGATCAAGCCGGAGAGCGGCTCCGCGACGGGCCACTTCGGCCGCGAGCTCGGCACGCGCCGAGGCGAATCGCGCGGCCGGGGTGGTGCTGGAACGTGTGGACCGTGTCGCTGACATCACAGGGGCATCTCCGGGGAACGGCCGCCGACGCATGAGCCGGCGGCCAGTTCCTCGTACCTGGACTCCGTCTCAGTAGGACATCGAGATGCCGAAGGTCCCCATGACCTTCGAGTTCTCGCCATACAGCGCTTCGGTCGCCGTCCCCAGCCGCAGGAACTCCACGCCGCCCGACAGCTCCCACGCCCCGAACACCTCCGGCACGCCCCGCAGCGGCACGGCGAGTCTGGCGCCGACGCTGACGTAGCCGAACCGCTCGTCTCCGCCCGGTCCTTCGTAGTAGTCCCCGAGACTCATGCCGAGCTTGATCGGAAACAAGAGGCTGACCCTGTCGTTCCCCCAGCCGGGCCCGACGCCGAGCTCGAGGTAGGTCCCCTCGTTCTCGCCACCGTCCGCCTGGCCGTCGAGCTCCCGCGCGATGACGAGATACGGCTGCAGCGCCGCGGCGCCGAGCGCCTCGCTGTCGTCCACGCTCAACCCGAGCGACAGCTCCTTGACGGTCCCGAACGCCGAGTTCGGGCTCGTGTAGGCGGTGTACGTGGCGTTGGCCCCCACCATGCCGAAGCCGAGGCCCAGCGTTGTGTAGAAGTCCGACTCGTACCAGAGCTTGCCGCTCGGTCCGTCGGAACCGGCATCGCCCGTGTGCAGGCTGTTCCACGAGCCGAACGCCAGGCTCACGCGACTGGTGTCGCTCTTGTGCAGGTTGAGGCTGACCTCCGCAGCCGGCCACATGATCACGCCGGAATCGTCCTGCGTGATGCCCCGAAAGAAGTAGGCATTGGTGAAGTGCATCCCCCCCGACACCGAGGCGTTGCCGGAGTTGGGGCCGTTCTGCGCGGCCGCTGGCGCCGCGAGGAGCGCGACGAGGCCAAGCGCCACAACCGAGGTTCCGAGCTGTCTTGGTGCACGAGTCATGAGCATTGCTGATCCTCCAAACGGCACGCGCCTGTCCGGCGCCGCCAAAACCGGCTTCGGCAGGCTGCGCCAGGGTCGCCGTGTCGCACTGTGCGACCGGGCGACCCGCTGGCGTGTCCTGACGGTGGCCCAACGCGTCCGGAGAACGCTCCAACGCCGCCGGCCACGCGTTGAGGGAGAGCAAGATGATCGCCACCAGTGTCGATCCGGCGGGAACCGCAGAAACACCAGCGATATCGGCCGAATCCTCGGTCAAGAGCGCTCTGGATGCTGGGACACTAATGTAGGCGTGGCGTGGAGAAGCAACAGTAATGTTGATGATCGCGAGGCGCCGTCGTCAGTCGCTGACGACGATCTCGACCGACGAAAGCGTGGCCCGGCCTCAGCCCTCGGCGTCGTGGCACTGGAGGTCTTGCAGCTGGCGGATCCCCAGATCGAGGTCCGTCTGGCCGGACGTGCCGATGGCCCCTGAGGCGCGGCCGCGTGCAGCGCCGGCATGGCCAGCGGGTTCGCGCGAGAGCGGCGACAATTGCGTCGGCCTCGTGCGCAAGGACGACATTGTTGTCGACAACACGAACGACATGTTCGGCAACGTGCGGTGCGCGATGATCATGGAGCGCATCGGGCGGGCGGACGACGGGGGCCCGGGCCTGCTGCCGACGCGTGAGGACATGCTCGAGGAGGGCGACGAGAGGGGCAGCGCCCGCGTTCAGTCGGCAGGCCGATGCGGTCGCGAGGCGGGCGTGGGGTCAGGTGCTGAACGGGCGTGGGGTCAGGTGCTGGAGGCCAGCTCTATGAAGATCCGGCGGTCCCGCCGCCTCTGACCGCTGACCCGTCGACACGAGATCGCTGCGCGCCTCTACGGCGCGCAGCGATCCCTTCTAGCGCTTCTTGCGCCCGGTCTTCTTGCTCTTCGTTCCACCAAGCGAGGGCAGCGACGCTTCGAGTTCCGCCAGCGCCTTCTGCGCCCGCGCGATGATGTCGTTCAGCTCGGCAACCGCGGCCGCGCGCTTGCGGTTCAGCTTGTCGACCTTGCCCGCGGCCTTGCCGAGCGTCCGGCCGAGGTTCTCGGCCGCGTCACCGACCTTGCCGCCGTCGAGCTTCTTCTTCTTCTTGCCAATGCCCAGCATATGCAGTCCCCCGTGTGAGTGCGGATGACGATGATCTGATTCTAGTCGAACCGGGGGTGCCGAAGTGCCGAAGTGCCGAGGTGCCTGGGTGCCTGGGTGCCGGGGTGCTGCAAGCCGAGGTGGCTACCGTTCGGACAGCGGGCGGTTGGCGCGCGCCAGGACGGCCCCGAGCAGGACGCGCACGCTCGCCTCCGCGCGCGTGCGGTCGATCTCCTCGCGGTGGTTGTGCGTGATGCCGCCCAGGCACGGCGCGAAGATGAGGGCCGTGGGGGCGACCGTCGCCAGATGATAGGCGTCGTGCCCGGCCTGGCTGGCCATCTCGCGCGCCGGCACCCCAAGGCCCCGCGCCGCCTGCCGCAGGAGGTCGAGGCAGCCCTCGTCGAACCGCTCGTCGCCGAACGACCACTGATCGACGAGCGCGATCTCCACCCGGGCGTCACGCGCGCACGCCGGCACGGCCGCCTGCACCTCGGCCCACATGCCGAGCGCCGTGTCGCGATCCTCGTGCCGCACGTCGCACGTGATCTGCGCCCAGTCCGACAGGATCCCCGGCCGGTTCGGCCACGCCACGATCCGCGAGACGGTGGACTTGCCGCGCGTCCCGTGATGCGCCCAGCCGATGTCGTTCACCTTCACCGCCAGCATGGACGCGCCGACGAGCGTGTTCCGCCGCTCGTCCATCGGGCAGGGGCCGGTATGCGCGGTCTCGCCGCGCGCCTCGAAGATGCCGCCACGCACGGTGTACCCGCGCGTGACGATGCCGACGTCAATGCCGGCGGCGTCGAGTTCGGGGCCCTGCTCGATGTGGAGTTCGAAGTAGGCGTCGAGCGCGCGGCCGCCCACCGGCGCCTCCCCCGCGTAGCCGATCCGCGCCAGCGCCTCCCCGAACCGCACGCCGTCATCGTCGGTACGCGCGTGGACCCAGTCGACGTCGTAGACGCCGGCGAACGCGCCGGCGCCCAGCATGGGGGGCGCGAACCTGGTGCCCTCCTCGTTGGTCCACGACACGACCTCGAGCGGCGCGTCGGTGCGCACGTCGTGATCGTGCAGCGTGCGAAGGATCTCGAGGCCCGCCAGCACGCCGAGGATGCCGTCGTAGCGTCCGCCGTTCAACGTCGTATCGAGGTGGCTGCCCATCACAACAGGCGGCCTGGCGTCGTCGACGCCCGCGCGCCGCGCGAAGATGTTGCCGACGCGGTCGATGGTGATGGTGCAGCCGGCCTCGCGGCACCAGTGGACGAACTGGTCGCGCATCTCACGGTCGGCGTCGGACAGCGTCGGCCGGCAGAGGCCGCCGGGGCGGCCGGTGCCGATGGCGGCGGATCGATCGATCGTGGACCAGAGGCGGTCGAAGTCGAGGGGGAGGGTCATCGGGTATCCCGCGCGTGAAGCCCACACGTCGTGTGGAGCGAAGCAGATTGCATGCATAAGCAGACAGCATGTATGAGCAAGAATCCATATTATACACACTGCCCATGCGGGCTCGATTGGTGGACCGGTCCTGCAGGCGGAATGCGGGGCGCCGGGGCATCGCGAGAACCAACCCGGCATCCCGCTCGTCTACCTTTGCATTGAACGACGCGGCGCCGGTGGAGCGGCGGCGGGTCATTGGAGGTATCCATGGGTAAGTTTCGTAACGTTGTCTTCCCTGCTGTCTTTGCCGCCGCGCTCGCGGCCATTCCCGCGCCGGCCGGCGCATTCGATGCCGCGTGGCGTGAGGCGAAGGACATGCCGGAGGTGGCGCGCAACGAGTGCGCGACGCAGATGGCCCGGCGCGGCTACGAGATCCAGGCGATCACCGGCGGGCGCGAAATCGACCGCTATGTCGACCTGCGCTACGAGGCCGCGCGCGGCGGCCGCACCATCACCGCCGTCTGCCGCTACGACTCCGGCCGCGAGAAGGTGACGGCCGTCAAGGAATCGAAGTCCTAGCGGCGTTTCAGGCCCGTCCCCGGGTGCCGCCCGGAATGCCGATCCCCTCCGGCCTTCCGGGCGGTATCATCTCCGCGTGCAGACCGTCACGCCCGACCTCCTGCGAACGCAGCCCCTCTTCCGGCGGATGAGCGACGACGACCGTGCCCGTGTGGCGGCGGTCGCGCATCTGCGCGACCACGCGCGGGGCGACGTCATCTTCACCGAGGGTGACGATGCGGATGTGTTCATCGTGGTGATCGAGGGCCGCGTGAAGGTGTCGAAGGCGACGCCGGCGGGCAAGGAGATCATCCTCGAGATCTTCGGCGCGGGCGACGCGCTCGGCGCGATGGCCGTGTACGAGTCGATGCGGTTTCCCGCGTCGGCGACGGCGCTCGAGCCGACGCACTGTCTCCGCATCGCGCGGCGGGATTTCTTTCAGCTGCTCGAGCAGCATCCGGCGCTCGTGCGTGCGCTGCTGTCGGGGTTGAGCCTGCGGCTGGCGGAGCTGACGCGGCGGCTGGCCGAGATGACGAGCGGCAAGGTGGAGGCGCGGTTCGCGCGGCTGTTCCTGAAGCTGGCCGAGCAGATGGGGCGCGAGGAGCGCGGCGGCGTGTTCCTGCCGATGCCGCTGTCGCGCCAGGATCTGGCGGACCTGACCGGCACGACCATCGAGACGTGCATCCGCATCATGAGCCGCTGGCAGAAGGACGAGGTCCTGCTCACCGACAAGGACGGCTTCGTTATCGTCACACGCGCCGCGCTGGAAGAGGCGGCGGCCGGCTGAGCGAATCGCGAGTCGCGAATAGCGAACAGCGAACAGCGAACGGCGAATGGCGAATGGCGAACGGCGAATCGCGAATCGCGACCGTGAGCGATAGAATCTTCCCGTGCGCGATCATCAGGACTTCATGCGGCTGGCGCTGGCCGAGGCCGCCCGCGCGCGCGAGGCGGGCGAGGTGCCGGTGGGCGCCGTCCTCGTCATGGACGGCGAGGTGGTGGCGACGGGGTTCAACCAGCCGATTGCGTCGCACGACCCGACGGCGCATGCCGAGGTTGTCGCCGTGCGCGAGGCCGCGCGGCGGGTGGGGAACTACCGGCTCACGGGCTCGACGCTGTACGTGACGGTGGAGCCGTGCCTGATGTGCGTGGGCGCGATGATCCACGCGCGCGTCGGCACGGTCGTCTTCGGCGCCCCGGAGCCGCGCGCCGGCGCGCTCGGCTCATCGATCGCCGCGCACGAGGCGCCGGGGTTGAACCATCGGCTGCAGGTCGTGGCGGGGATCCTCGAGTCGGAGTGCCGGGACGTGATGCAGAGGTTCTTCAGGGAGCGAAGATAGATAGATAGATAAATGAATCTGGTGATCTCGTGATGTGGTGATCTGGTGATGGATGTCCGGATGTCAGATCACACGATCTAGCTTCTGATCTGGTGATCTGACGTCGTGCCGGTTACGGCCTTCGTCGGGGGGCTCGGTGGCGACAGTGGAACAGCCCCCCGCATGGCCTGGCGCCTGACTGCGGCGACCGAGCTCGAACGACCGGATCCTTGCCCCCCGATCCCCGAGTCCCTGATCCCGCCCCGGCTGGTGGGCTGGCGCGAATCGGTGGGGCCGGGCTATAATCGGAGATTCCGGCCTGCCGGAACGCGGTCCCACCCGAGCGGAGAGGTACCGAAGTGGTCGTAACGGGGGCGCCTCGAAAGCGTCTTGTCCGAAAGGGCACGTGGGTTCGAATCCCACCCTCTCCGCCATCTACAACATGCTTACAAGAAACAACTTATAGATTCGCGCTGTCTCCTGTAGTTCAGTCTTAATCCAGACTCGAATCTCGGGCTTCTATCAGCGCGAATCAAGGAGCCCGTCGCGCCGCAGGGGCGCTGCCGACGAGCCCTACGCGACGTCACTTCGCGAATGCTTCCGCACTGCACGCCACCTTCCGAGCAAGGGATGCTCGGCTCCTGCCGATCCAAACCGAGGGGCTCTCGTACGGCGTTGAGAGAAAGGGGGTCCTCTGGAAGGTCTCACCCGTGGGCTAACATCCACCTCCACGGCCGCTCTGGTACGCCGACTACCGTAGAATCTGCCCAGCCCAGCAATTCGACCGCGGGACGAGCGTCGACTTCACCGAATTTGGACACTTGCACGCAGAGTGGCGACGTCTCACGATGGGTGCACTGCGACTAAACAACGATGGCAAACGATCTGTTCTCGAAGTGGCTGACACCCTCGACCCAAAGCGAGCGTGTCGCCGTATGGGGCGAGCGTCCCGGAGCACGCGCTGCTGGCCTCAAGATCGTCCGCACACTCCTGGCGGAGCATTTCGTTGGCGAAGCCACGATCGTGCAAGCCGGTGGATACACCAAGGCTGCTGCGGTAATCGCCAATAGCCTGCCAACCAACAAACGTACGCGCTCGGGCGACCTCGGAGAACTACTGGCGACCGAATATATCGATGCGCAGACCCCCTTCCTCATCCCGATCCGCAAGCTTCGATGGAAAAGCGATCGCCAAATGCCGATGCACGGCAACGACGTCGTCGCAGTGGACCCGGCGCAGAATCCGGTGCGCGTTCTCAAGGGCGAGTGCAAGAGTCGCGCTGCATTCGGCCCAGCCGTGGTGAAGGAGGCGGCCGAGGGGCTGGACAAGGATGGGGGTCGTCCGAATCCCTCGACGCTGGCCTTCATCGCAAAACGGCTCTATGAGGACAAGCGCGACGCGGAAGCGAACGTGTACCGCGATCTCCAATGCAGCGGCGCTATCACGCCAAGACAGGTGACGCATCTCATCTTCGGTCTCTGCGGCAACGATCCTAGCGCGCACCTGCAAGCCGTACCCAAGCCCAAGCGCGGCGGCATTCGACGAGAGACAGCTGCGATCGTGATCACAGATCACAGTGCGTTCATCGAGAAGGTCTTCAGCTGATGGCACAGAATCCCGACGCCATCGCCGCCATGGTCGAACAACTTACACAACCAGAAGCACGCGGGCGCCTTCTGGCGCTCGGTCTCGCCCGCGGCATGGTCTGGCGCGATGGCGTCGTGCCCGAAGGCGCGCCCAACTTCCCGCCGCAGCTGACCGACGACCTCCTCGACTTCGGTTACGGCCTCCTTGCCCTCGGTCTTGAGCTTCGCGATGTAAACCGCGAACTGGCGACTGGGCGGCAGTTCGCTACGGAAGAAGCGTTTCGTGTCGCGGCGGAAGCCTTGGAGTCTGCCGTGCGTCGCGGAAGCCCAGGCGACCCGGACCGCGGGCGCCACCTGGTTGTCTGTGCGGCAGCGTTTCACCTGGCTGGCTACGCAGCCCGGTCCTTTTCCATTCTTCCGTCGCTGGCGCTGGACCTCAATCTCGCATCGCACGAGCGCGTTCTGGGCATGCTGTTGCGCAGGGATCTCCATCAGATGCGCTCGGTCTTGATCCAGTGGCACCTCGACCCGGCACACTCGGACGACGGGGTCAGCGCGCGTTTGCTGAATGTTGAGGACAGCTTCGGCGCGGAGGATGCCGTGATGCTGGCTTTGTCCACTGCCTACCATCGCGCCCTGGGTCTGGCTGACAGCGCACTCTTACTCGGAGATCGCGATGTCTTTGAGCTGGCCCTGACCGCCCTAGAGGAAGTCGTCGCCAATGCCGGATCGATCGGCAATATACCGACATGGTGGGTCGCCACGCTCACGATTCATATCGTGCGTGATCTGTGGTCGCAAAGCCTCCATACAATGTTGCCGCCAGACCCTCGGCCGGAGGCGCCCGGCCGCTGGCGCGCACTCCGCCGCGACTTCATCGCGCTGTTGGGAACAAGACGTCCGCCCCAGATGGAGCTGTGGCCGTCGCAGCTGACAGCGGCGATGCGCTCCATTGATCCAGACGACGACCTGGTCATCGCGCTGCCAACCAGCGCAGGAAAGACTCGCGTGGCCGAACTCTGTCTACTACGCACGCTGGCGGACGGGCGACGTGCCGTATATGTCACACCGCTCCGGGCGCTCTCGGCGCAGGTCGAGCGTGTTCTAGGGCGAACGTTCGTGCCGCTCGACGCGTCGGTCACGTCGTTGTACGGCGCGAGTGGCGCAACATCGAGCGATGTCAGCACGTTGGCCACAGCGTCAATCGTCGTGGCGACGCCCGAGAAGCTCGACTTCGCGCTACGCCAAGATCCAGATGTCCTCAACGACGTGGGTCTGATTGTCTTCGACGAAGGCCACATGATTGGACTAGGCAGCCGTGAGATCCGGTACGAGGTTCTGATCCAGCGTCTCCTGCGCCGTTCGGACTCTGGCGGCCGTCGGATCGTCTGCCTGTCGGCGATGTTCAATCCGGATGATCCGTATTTTGCCGACTTCGGCAATTGGCTTCGCAGCGACGCAGCGGGCGATTCCGTCCACGTTCAATGGCGGCCAACGAGGCAGCGGTTTGCGACGCTCGACTGGTCTGAGCATGGCGGCTCGGCAAGGTTGGGCTTTCGCGATGGCGAGCGACCTTTTGTGCCGCGATTCGTCGAGGGGCTGCCGGCGCGCGCTCGGCGGAAGAACGCGTTCCCACAGAACGACAAGGAGTTCTGCGTCTCAGCTGCAAATGCGTTCGCACGAGATGGGCACACGGTCCTCGTGTATTCGCCGCAGCGGAGTCAAATCGAGCCGATCGCCAGCGAGTTCCGCAAGGCGGCGGATCAGGGCTATTTGACTCACATTCGCCCGCCATCGCCTGAGCATCTGATGGTGGCGCAGGCAATCGGACGCGAATGGTTGGGCGTGAACCACGCAGCGATGAAAGCTCTTGAGGTTGGCGTCGGCACACATCACGGCACGTTGCCCCGTCCGTTCCTCTCAGCGATCGAAGAGCTGCTCGACAGGAAGCACCTATCAGTCGTCGTGGCATCGCCGACGCTTGCGCAGGGAGTCGACCTCGCGTGCAGTGTTCTGATCTTCAGGTCGATACAGCGCTATGAGAAGGGTGGCTGGCGGCCTATGGGGCTCGCCGAGTTTGCGAATGTGGTCGGGCGCGTTGGGCGGGCGTTCGTCGACATCGACGGCATTACCGTCCTGCCAACGTTCGAAGTGAGCAAGCGAGCGTCGCAACACGCCCTTTTTCAAAAGCTCATCGACAATTCACGCGGGCAGCGCCTTCTCAGCGGGATCGCGCAGCTCATATGGCAAATCGCTCAACACCTTACCGAGTCGCTTTCCGTTCCGAAGTCCTCACTCGTCGAGTACGTCATGAACAACTCGGGTGTGTGGGATGACGTCAGTGCGGTCGGTGACGATGACGACGAAGACGACGATGATCGCGACGAATCGCTAGAGGAGCGGCTCGCGGATCTGGATGTTGCCATCTTCTCGTTGATCGAGCCGCTTAACGTCGATGTCAGTGAGCTTGCGACTCTGCTCGACCAAGTTCTCAGGGATTCCCTCTGGAGGCGGACGTTAGCCCATGGCACTGAGAGCCAGCGCCTGATCGAAGAAGCACTGCTGAGGTCCCGTGCGGAGTGGCTCTGGAAAACGACCACCACTGCGGAGCGGGAGGCGTGTTTCTACTCAGGACTGGGCAAGGCCGCGGGCGTGTTCTTGTATAGCCAGCTCGACACGCTCGTTGACAAGCTGGCGACGTTCCAGGCGGCAGTGGCTCGACGTGATGACGATGCGCTTGCGGCAGCGGCGGTTGCGTTTGCTGAACGGGTGATGAGTGAGCCGCAGTTCTCAGTACGGAGACTCCCGGAGCATTGGCAGGCGGCTCTGGCAAGCTGGGTGAAAGGGACGGCGGTCGCCGAGATCCTAGCCGGTCGGCCAGCACGCGATGCGCGCCGTATTGAAGCCTTTCTGCAGGACGGAGTGGTCTTTCGTTTGGTGTGGGCTGCCGAAGCGGTCCGATCCCAGGCTACGAAGACTGCCCATACGCGGGCCGACGAACTAGGCGATGGCCCTGCGTTCGCCTTGACGTATGGAGTGTCGTCGATTCAGGCTGCGTTGCTGTGCCAGCTTGGCTTCGCGTCCCGTGTCGGAGCTATGTGGCTCTCGCGGCAGCTCAGTGCAACTGTGGCGGGCACGGAGAGTCTACGTCTGTGGCTTCGAGCAAACGAAGCGTTTCTGAGCGATCCAGAGTTCTGGGAGTCCGCCGATCACCATCTCCTCTGGACCCATATGGCTGCGCACTCGAGGGGAGATGCTCCACGGCTGTGGACGCGAAGACATTACCGTGTGAAATCGAAGTGGAGTCTCTCGCCGCCACTCGGCGAACGGGTGCGGGTGATTACAAGTGCGAGCCGGACAGCGACGATATGCTCGCTCGACCTTGTGCCTCTGGGCGAGGTGAGGCTGCCATTCGACCCGTACAGCTCGGTCCTCGACGCCGAGGTCGGTGCGGACGAGTCGCTCAAGATCGAGTATTTTGGGCCGAACTAGGGGGTTTGGTCTTTCTGACGCTTCTGATCGCGGTGACCCGTGATTCAGAATGAACGTCGCCCCGGATCCACGGTGCGCTGTTTCAGGCATTCCGGGAGGAAGCGTTCATGTACCGGGTCGGATGCTTCGGGCGAACCTGCTGCTTGCTGCACTCGTTGATCTGCCGCGCCCGATGGTCGTCGTGCTTGATTGACACGAGGACTCCAGCCGAGTAGCCTCTACTCGGTAGGTTTTCGTCGTTCGGGCAAGTAGCGTCGCAACTGCGGCACAGTATGAAACCTACCAACACACTCTTGATCGGCAGTCCCCTCTCTGGGTACGAAGCCCGGTTCCTGCGAAGGCTGTACGCAGATATCGAACCGACCGGCGCGCTCATTCTCGCGAACTTCCACGCCGGCTCTCGGCAGATCGACTTCGTCGTCGTCACCGACTCGATGGCGGCGATCATCGAACTAAAACATCTTTCGGAGCCGATATTCGGACAACAAAACGGCCGCTGGATGATCGGGGACCGATCGGGCAAGCGCCGTCCATACCCAGGCCCAAATCCCTGGCAACAGACCCTTGAGCAGAAGTACGCCCTAAGCGACGAGATGCGCCAATACGAGGCCCGTCGCGGAGGGACCTCGTCACCTCGGTTCTTCGCCGAGTTCGATGCGTACGTCTGCATCGTCCCGCAGCTTCATCCTCGTTCGGATGTATTCCGAGGCGACAACAAGGTAGGGGTTCGTTCGTATGTCGATGTGATCGGCGCCCTGCGATCGGGCGCGAAAACGGCGTCCTGGAGTCGTGGCGACTGGCTCCAGTTCGCCACTGGCCATCTGTCGCTCGCACCGGCCACGCTGGACCAGGCGACTGACCCGAACGTGCTTGCTGCGACGGACGTTGTTCGCGCCTACGAATCACGGGTCGAATGTGTCCTGGGATTTCAACTTCCTCCATTGCTGCCTGCTGCGGAGGAACGGTGTGTCGGCCAGACGCTCGTGGACTCGGTCCTTGCCGGCGACAACCATTTGCTCGTCGGACCAAGCGGTTCAGCCAAAACCTTCCACCTGCACCACGTCGCCGTCGCCGCAGCCAGGCAAGGTGCTGAAGTCCCGGTGCTCGTCGAGCCGCGCACGTATCGCGGGGGCGACTTCTGGAGCCTCGTCAGGCGCGGCATCGCGCCGATGCACTCAGCCGACGCGCGGGCATTTCTCGATGCGGTCCGACTGTGTGGACTTCGCCCGGTCCTCCTCGTGGATGCCCTCAATGAGTGCCCCGCTGAGCATGTTGGCGAACTGCTGCGTGGTGTCCAAGCGTTCGCCCTGCACTTCGACGCTCGCGTCGTGCTGGCCTCGCAGGACGAGCTCGCCCTTCCAGACGACCTCACACCACGCATCACGCACCTCACCACGCCCGCCGGCGAGGACAAGCGCCAGATCTATCGTCACCATGCCGGCGTCGCCAGTATGCCGGACGCGGACTACTTCTGCGAAGCGTTTACGAACGCGTACGAACTCACAGTCGCGGGCCGGTGCCACGGGACTGGAGTGCCGGCCAGCACCCGAACTGAACTGTTCGATCGGTACGTGCAGGCGCGTCTCTCGGAGCACTACCACGTCGGAGCCGCGCTTTTACGAGCCATCGCTACGGAGATGGCGAAGACAGTGTCCAGTAGCTGGGAACGGTCGGAGTACGAACGCTTCGCGGAGCGACTGCTGGCGGAACGCGGCGGATCGCTCGCGACGCTCGACTATTTACGCCGTTGCGGTCTGATACGACTGAATGATGGCTTCTTCTCATTCGAGCATGAGCTGCTCGCCGACCATTTCAACGCCACGGAGATTTATCGACGACATGATCGGTCCTCCGATCTGACAGCCGAACTCCGGAAGCCACGCAACCAACGATTGATCGAACTCGTGCTGCCGCGCCTCATAGATGACGCTACAACCAGCGATGTGCTGAGCGTCGTGGTCGACAGGGCACTTCTTTCACGTGTGATCGAGGGTCGTTGTGGCCTACGTCCACAGGCCGTGCTGCTGGCGAACATCGATGCCCTCTTCAAGCAGGCGGTTCGAGATCTTCCAAGCATCACCTGTAAGTGCCACATCGCTGACCTGGATGATGGGCGCCGCCTCCTGACCATGGTGTCACTCGAAGGCCACCGAATCTGGAGCAGGTATGGCGTTCGATTATGCGAGCTGATCGCGCATCACTTGGACATCCCTGCCGTCGCGTCAGGACTCCTTGAACTGGTCCACTTGACGGAATGGGCACTCCGGCGGGCGGCTGGAGACGCGGCGGAACGGGAAGGCATCAAGCCACGCCGCGTCTGGGAAGAAATCCTTCGGTGGCATGGCGGCAGCGTTCGATCGAGCGGACCGGAGCTTCCATGCACCGTCATGCTTGCTGAGCTACGGAGCGCAATGACGGCCCGTTCGTATCCCGGAGGCACCCCTATTCGGAAGGCGCTTCTCGAACTGGCCACTACGGAACCTTCGGGCCATTTTGCACTTCTATCGCTCTTGCGGGAGAGACGGACAGCTGACGATGACGACCTCGATACCATTCTCGACCTGGTTAGACGAGGATGGGAATCCGAAATCTACCACCTTAGATTGGACGCGCTGACGTTCTTACAGTCGCTTCGCCACGAGTTTTCCGCGAGCGCGATCAGCCGAATCTGCGGAGTGCTTCGAGGCTTCGACACGAAGAACATCCTCATCAACACTGTACTGTTCGAGACATTGGCTCGGTACGGCGGGCTGGAGCCGCCGGTGACGGCAGAAGCCGCACTGGCAGAGATGCACTCCGCCATTGCCCCAGATGCGCTTGATGATCCGGCACTTGGCGACGTGGCGCGTGCCCTCGGCGTTGAGCCACGCGAGGTCCTGGCGGGCCACGCGTACGGCTGTTTGAGCCGCATCTTTGAGGACATCTTTCAGGGCGCGTATTGCGAGGCGTACGATGCGCTGTCCCGCGAAGAGAAGAGCGCCATCCTCTCGCTGGCGGCCACGTCTTCAGATTGCGGCTTCCACTCCAGCTGGGTGCTGAGCGAGCTGCTCGAGCACGGCGGCCGGGAAGCGCTGCCCGTGTATCTGCGGTACGCGTCCGCTATTGACGGCCATTCGCAGTGCGCTCAGGACACGAGCGCGGCCTTCCTTCTGGCGCTCGAAGGTTGTGCGCAATTCATGGACACACCGCCGCCATACGTCGGTGGTGATGCACCGCCACATCGCGCCTGGAGGATTGCTGGCGAGGTCGTGTTCTGGACGCACCGTCAGAGCAGCACCGCTCGAAAGAGTTGGTCGCAGTTTGAGGGACCGACGAGGCTCGCGGCTGCTGATGTGTTGCACAACGTCATTGGTTGCCGTTGGCAGCTCGGCGAGCGCCCCAGCTCTCTCGATCTGGTCTCGATGTACTCGGAGGAGATTCGTCCCATCGTCGAAGATTGTCTCCGAGGTCGCGACCTCTTGCCGACCGTGTTCGCCTACGGCGGCTGTCGTGCCCCTGCCGTGATTCTCAACCTGATCACTATGCTTGGCAGAATAGGCGACGAGGGAAGCGCACGGCTCCTTCACACGCTCATCGATGATGATCAGCTTGGACCGGCTGCGATGGAGGCTATCGAGGCGATTCGAAAGCCGATCAGGCAAGCTCAGTGACACCCGCGCCCTCCTGCCGATCACGGGCCTTGCTGAAGGGTTCTTGAGCGACGAGACGGCCGGTGTCGTTCAGGCCGTCGAGCGCGGGTATGCGCCTTGGCTGGCGCTGTTGCGCTCGGTCAACGCTCGCGCGGTCGAGGCCCAGTACGAGGTGAACGTGCCGCG
Source organism: Vicinamibacterales bacterium (assembly GCA_030680175.1). GTDB lineage: Bacteria > Acidobacteriota > Vicinamibacteria > Vicinamibacterales > UBA2999 > JAUXWO01. The sequence continues at coordinate 2,323 of JAUXWO010000120.1, read as the reverse complement.
GGAGTAATTGCCGGCGCTCGTGAACGCCGTGGCTGGTGCTCGTGATTGTGGGCGTCAAGCTACGGATCGGCGTCGGCCTGTGGATGGCGCGGCGACGATTATAGGGGCTGCCCTGACCTCGTGACGGTCGGCGTGCTCGCCGCTTGACTGCCGTCGCCCCAGGCGGCGCGTACCGATCCAGCGATAGTATTCAAGGACGTCAAGGACAGGGTCCGGCGGCGGGTGTCCCCACGGGAATCTAGGAGCCTTAGAGCGTTACCCTCCGATCGGCCGTGGCCTCGTCTAAATACCTTTCGAGCTGACGGTGAATACCGTAGTCCTGCGCAGTCAAGGGAAAGGCCCGTGCATCGACGACGCGAACGCGGGCGCCGCAGTTTTCTACTGCCGCCTCCACATGGCCTGGGCCAAGGCTCTCCGCATACCGCCGAACACGGGCGCCAATCGCAGCCTTCTCGGAAATGGGGCCGCCGAACACAAATGTTTCTGAAGTCATAAATGGCTCACTCGTCGGTTCTCTTACTCGCCAGGCTCACCCCTAAAGGGATGCGCGCGTACATCGTCGACCTGGGCAAACTTGATGCGACGATGGCCGACGTTCTTCGTTGCCGTGTCCTCCACCCGAACAATCTCTTCCTTCGAGACAATACCCTTCTCCATGAGAAGCTCTGAAATGGCGGAGCGCCATTCCAAGAGGAACGCCACCTGCGCCGGCCGAGTGAACGCCGCGTGCAACCCGATCAGGCCGCTCGGCTTCGACGTCGTGAGTTCCGTGCACTGCAGTTCAAACACGTGCTCGGCATCGCGCTCTGACCAACCGAGTACCGCAATCTTCATCTGCATAGGCGCATCCTGCACCCCCTCGCGAATGACCGGCACTGGTTCATCGGCAGCTAGAATCTCTCGAAGGTGGTCGATTCGCTTCGGATCTGTCAGCGCGACGCGTGCCGTGACTTCCAACCCATCGTCACGAGATGAGTCCTCGTGATACTTCTCTGGCGTCAACTCCAAGTCGGCTATGCGCAGCATGGTGGCAGCTCGGTTCTCGAACTCTTCGATCTCGAAAACGTGTTCGGCGATCCTCGACGCATCCTGAAACGAGTACCGTGGCCGCCTCACCACAAGCCAACGCCCCTCGTCGCTGTCAAGCACTCGTCCCGGCAGCGCCGCCATCAGAGCATCATGGTCGCGCGTGGCTCGAATCGTGATGGTGCCGTTCCGCAACGTTCGGCCGGTGTGCGGCGACAGGCGAGGTCCTCCTTCATCGACGTCTACCTCAATGACCCGCCCGTCAATTGTGAGATCCATGAGCCGATCGTAACACGCATCTTGGTGGATCCCCTCAGCCCTCCCTAGCCTAAACGACCTCTAGAGATCGTCGAACGAGCCGCACACGTCGGCAGCCGTAACGTGCGAGTGGCGTCCGCTGAGACCCCGGCCGTCCGCCCACAACGAGCGACAAGGGAGGGCCGACTCCTAAGAGCCGCTGATCGAATCGTGGCGCACTGGGACTGGGTGCGACCGGGGTGCAAGGTCGGACTCAACATCTTGTGAATCAGTCGCTTACAGAATAGGTCTCGCTATCGTTCTCAACGTTTCTCTCTGTCGACGCTGCACGCGGCCTTCTCCGGTTCGATTGCGAGTCGGCATGGCCAAGTTCTTTGGATAGGTAGTGTCCCGTCAAGTGGTGGAAAGCGGCGCGCACCTTCCGTGAGCTGAGTACGGTCTACGCAATCGCCGCTAGGATCTCCTGCGTGGTGCTCGACAGCGACGGCGTGGCCGTCTGCTGCATCGACTCCGCGCTGAAGTAGCGGCGCTCGGCCACCGCCCATTCGTCGTCCTGCTCGATCAAGATGGCTCCGACCAGGCGCAGCACGGCGGCGGGGTTCGGGAAGATCCCGACGACGTTCGACCGACGCTTGATCTCCTTGTTGAGACGCTCCAGCGGATTGGTGCTGTGCAGCTGGCGCTGATGCTCAAGCGGCAGATGGCGGTACGCCAGGATGTCCTCGGCCGCGTCCTCGAGCAGCGCCGCGGTGCGCGCGAAGCGCCCGCGCAGACCATCCGCCACCTTGCGGAGCTGGGCCATCGCCGACGCGTGATCCGGCTGCGCAAAGATCGTCCGCACGATCGCCGCGATGGCTTCGCGCGCGCCATTGACGTCCCCCCGTAAACGAGTAGCGTTTCGGTTTAGAGTCCGGCCTAGCGAAGGGGTCGGACGATGAAGAAGAAGCGGTTCACCGAGGGGCAGATTGTCGGGTTTCTGCGCGAGGCCGATGCCGGCGTCGGCGTGAAGGACCTGTGCCGGAAGCACGGGTTCTCCGAA
>JAUXWO010000117.1 GCA_030680175.1 Vicinamibacterales bacterium | reverse complement strand
CTCGGATACGCCGGCCGGCGCGGTGATCGACCTCCGGGTCGTGCCGCGCGCGGGCCGGACGGCGCTCGCGGGCCTGCGCGACGGCGCCCTGCTCGTGCGTCTGGCGGCGCCGCCGGTCGACGGGGCCGCCAACGACGCGCTCATCGCCTTCCTCGCCTCCCTCCTCGACCGGCCCAAACGCGATATCGTGCTGGTGAGCGGCGGGCACAGCCGCGCGAAGCGCGTGCGCGTGGCGGGTCTCTCCGCCGCGGCGGTGCGCGCCCGGCTCGGACTCCAGGACACCCCGGATGCAGGCTGATTTCCTGATCGAAGACGCGGACCTCGTGGCGACCTGCGCGGGCCCCGGCCCGCGCCGGGGTGCGGCGCAGCGGGAGATCGGCGCGATGCCGCGCGCCACCATCGCCGCGCATGACGGCCTCATCGTGTTCGTCGGCCCCTCCGCCGAGGCGCGCCGGATCGTCACGCCCACGCGCGACGCCGTCGTGATCGAGGCGCGCGGCCGCACGGTCGTGCCCGGGTTCGTGGATCCGCACACGCACCTCGTCTACGCGGGCGATCGCCGGCAGGAGCTGCAGCAGCGGCTCGCCGGCGCCACCTACGCCGAGATCGCCGCGGCCGGCGGCGGCATCGTCAAGACCGTGGAGGCGACGCGCGCCGCATCCGAAGAGGCGCTGGTGGAGGCGGCCCTGCCCCGCCTCCGCGCGATGCTCGCCACGGGCACGACCACCTGCGAGGTGAAGAGCGGCTACGGGTTGTCCACGGCCAGCGAGGTGACGATGCTGCGCGCGGCGCGCGCCGTGGCCACGCGGCAGCCCATCGAGATCGTGACGACGTTCATGGGCGCGCACGAGATCCCGCCGGACTACCGCGGGCGGCGGGACGCCTACGTGCGCCTGGTGATCGACGAGATGCTGCCGGCGGTCGCGCGCGAGGGCCTCGCGGAGTGGTGTGACGTCTTCTGCGAGCAGGGGGTGTTCACGCCGGAGGAGTCGCGCGCCATCCTCGAGGCCGGGCGCCGGCATGGGCTGAAGCCGCGGATTCACGCCGACGAGCTCGCGCTCAGCGGCGGGTCGCGAGTGGCCGTCGAGGTCGGGGCGCGCTCGGCTGATCACCTGATTTTCGTGGACCCGCCGTCCGCGCGGGCCATGGCGGAGGCGGGCGTCGTGGCGAGCCTGCTCCCGTCGGCGGCGTTCTACTTGAAGCTCGGCCGGTTCGCCCCGGCACGCATGCTGATCGAGGAGGGCGTTGCGGTGGCGCTCGCCACCGACATCAACCCCGGGGGCGGCTTCGCCACGTCGATGCCGTTCGTGATGGCGCTCGCGTGCTTCGGGATGGGGATGACGCTGGAGGAGGCGCTCATCGGCGCCACGCTGAACGCCGCGGCGAGCCTCGACCGCGCCGACCGTGTGGGGAGCCTCGAGGTGGGGAAGCAGATGGACGCGGTGATCGTCGACGGCATGCTCTCGGATCTCATCCGCGTCGGCCCGCCGGTCGTCGGCCAGGTGGTGAAGCGGGGCCGCGTGGTCTGGCCTACAATTGCCTGATGCCTCGATTCGCCGATCTCTCCGTCTCCCAGTTCCTTGACGCGCTGGCGTCTGCCGAACCCACGCCGGGCGGCGGCACCGCCGCGGCCATCACCGGTGCCATGGGCACGTCCCTGCTCGTCATGGTGGCGGGCCTGCCGAAAACGCGCGGCAATACCGACGAGGAGCGCGCGGTGCTCGCCGGCGTCCGCGATGCCGTCCAGCCGATGACCGCGCGCCTGGCGGCGCTCGCCGACGCCGACACCGAGGCCTTCAACCAGGTCATGGCCGCCTACAAGCTGGCCAAGGGCACAGACGAGGAGAAGGCCGTGCGCTCCGCGGCGATCCAGCAGGGGCTGCGCCTCGCCACGACCACGCCGCTCGATACGATGCGGGTGGCCGCGGCGGCCCTGGCCCAGGGCGTGCTCGTCGCACGACTCGGCAACCGGTCGGCTGCCAGCGACCTCGGCGTCGCGCTCGGCCTCCTCGAGGCCGCGGCAGCGGGCGCCGCCCTGAACGTGCGCACCAACCTCGGCAGCCTCAAGGACGAGGCGTTTGTGGCGGAGACGACGGCGGCCCTGGACGAGATGTCGGCGATGGTCGTCACCGACCTCGCCGATGCGCGCGCCCAGATCGCCTAGGCCGAGCCCCTGCTCGGCGGCCGGCGTCCCGCGTCCCTACCGCGGCGCCTCGCGGCCCGACAGGGATCCCCGGACGCTCGAATCGGCCGACGCGTCGTAGACGTGGCGATAGCTGTAGGCGCGCGGGACGATCGGAATCTCCTCTTCGTACACCGCGCTGATGACGGTGACGTCCCCTTCGAATTGCACGACGACATCGTAGGGGCTGATGGGCACCTCGAGCCGCGCCGCGTGCGCCATGACGCGGTCGGCGATCTCCTCGGTGGTGCGTTCGCCGGCGAACCACGCTTCCTGGCGGACGCTGTCGCGGAACGCGTAGAACCGCCAGACGGAGGCGCCGGACTGGATGCCGGCGAAGATGACGAGCCCCAGGATCGCGAGCTTGAAGAGAATCCGCATAGCCGCTGAATCTCCTGCCGTGGGGGGCTGTGGGGAGTCTAACTCACTTCACCGGTCGACCCCACACCGGCCGTCGTTCATGATTCATGACCTGACCCCCGTCCAGACCGGACCCCGTCCAGGCCGCCGTGCACCGTTCGTCACCGGATCTGGTGGAACATCCGGCTCCAGCGGGTGCCGCTGAAGAAGCCCGTCACCGGATTGGACCCGGCCGGGGCCTCGAACGACCAGTAGACCATCAGGGCGCGGCCCTTCACGTACGACAGGGGCAGGAAGCCCCAATAGCGGCTGTCCTGCGAGTTGTCCCGGTTGTCGCCCATCGCGAACACGTGCCCCTCGGGCACGGTCACCGGGCCATAGCGCGACCGCACGTCGAACCCGCCCTCGTCGGTCCCCACGGGAAACAGGAAGTGCGCGTAGGGCTCGACGAGGGCCTCGCCGTTGATCAGCACCTGCCGCTGCCGCACCTCGAGCGTCTCGCCGGGCAGGCCGATCACGCGCTTGATGAAGTCGCGGTCGGGCTCCTCCGGATACTTGAAGACGACGATGTCGCCACGGTTGACGGCGCGCATCGGCAGCAGGCCGCGTTCCGCGTCGCCGCTCGTGGGCCCGAAGACGAACTTGTTGACGAGCAGGTGATCGCCGACGAGCAGGTTGGGCTCCATCGACCCGGTCGGGATCTTGAACGCCTGCACGACGAACGTGCGGATGAAGAGCGCCAGGATCACCGCGATGACGATCGACTCGAAGTACTCGCGCGCGGTCGATTTCTTGAAATTCGCGTCGTTCATGAAAAGCCTTCGGCTCTCGGCTCTCAGCTTTCAGCTCTCAGCTATCGGCTCTCGGCTCTCGGCTCTCGGCTCTCGGCTCTGGAAGCCGGAAGCTGAAAGCCGAAAGCTGACAACTGAGCGCTGACAGCCCCCGTCCTCAGTCCTCGCCGATCTTCAGCACCGCCAGGAACGCTTCCTGCGGGATCTCCACGCTGCCCACGCGCTTCATCCGCTTCTTGCCTTCCTTCTGCTTCTCGAGCAGCTTGCGCTTGCGCGAGATGTCGCCGCCGTAGCACTTGGCGAGCACGTTCTTGCGGATGGCCTTCACCGACTCCCGCGCGATGATGCGGCCGCCGATCGCCGCCTGGATCGCCACCTCGAACATCTGGCGCGGAATCAGCTCGCGCATCTTCGACACCAGCGCACGGCCGCGCTCGTAGGCGCGGTCCCGGTGCACGATGATCGACAGCGCGTCCACGGGCTCTTCGTTGACGAGGATGTCGAGCTTGACGAGCGGCGACTCCCAGTAGCCGGTCACGTGGTAGTCGAGCGAGGCGTAGCCGCGCGAGATGGTCTTCAGCCGGTCGTAGAAGTCGAGCACCACCTCGTTGAACGGCAGCTCGTAGGTGATGAGCACGCGATCCGCCGACTTGTACTCGAGCGTCTTCTGCACGCCGCGCTTGTCCTGGCAGAGCTGCAGGATCCCCCCGACGTACTCCGACGGCGTCATCACCATCGCCGTGATCACCGGCTCCTCGATCTTGCCGATCCGGCCCGTCTCCGGCAGCTTCGCCGGGCTGTCGATCTCCGTCACCGTCCCGTCCGTCGTCGTCACCCGGTAGAGCACGCCGGGCGCCGTCGTGACGAGATCCATGTTGTATTCGCGCTCGAGCCGCTCCTGGACGATCTCCATGTGGAGCAGCCCGAGGAACCCGCAGCGGAACCCGAAGCCGAGCGCGACCGACGTCTCGGGCTCGAAGAAGAACGCCGAGTCGTTGAGCCGCAGCTTCTCGAGCGCGTCGCGCAGCTCGGCGTACTGGTGGCCCTCCACCGGGTAGAGCCCCGCGAAGACCATCGGCTTGAGCGGCTTGAAGCCCGGAAACGGCTCCGCGGTCGGACGCGCCGTCTCGGTGACGGTGTCGCCGATCTGCGCGTCGGCCACGCGCTTGATGCCGCACGCGATGAAGCCGACCTCGCCCGGACCGAGCTCCGTCATCGGCACCGGCTTCGGCGTGAACACGCCGAGCTGCTCGACGATGTAGTCCTGCGCCGTCTGCATCAGGCGCACCTTCATGTCCGGCCGGACCGTGCCCTCGATGACGCGCAGGACGATCACGACGCCGCGGTACGCGTCGTACCACGAGTCGAAGATCAGCGCCTTGAGCGGCGCCTCGGGGTCGCCGGCCGGCGACGGAATGCGCTCGACGACGGCCTCGAGGATGTCCTGGACGCCGGTGCCCATCTTCGCGCTGGCGAGGATCGCGCCGGCCCCGTCGAGCCCGATGATCTCCTCGAACTGCCGCCGCGCCTCCTCGGGCTGGGCGCTCGGGAGGTCGATCTTGTTGATGACCGGGATGATCTCGAGGTTGTGGTCGACGGCGAGGTAGGCGTTGGCCAGCGTCTGCGCCTCCACCCCCTGCGACGCGTCGATCAGCAGGAGCGCGCCCTCGCAGGCCGAAAACGACCGGGTGACCTCATAGCTGAAGTCCACGTGCCCGGGCGTGTCTATCAAATTCAGGACATACGTCTGCCCGTCGGACGCGGTGTAGTTAAGGCGCACCGGGTGTGCCTTGATGGTGATCCCGCGCTCGCGCTCCAGGTCCATGCTGTCGAGGACCTGCGCCTCCATCTCCCGGGCCTGCAGCGCGCCGGTCACTTCCAGGAAGCGATCGGCCAGCGTGGACTTGCCGTGGTCGATGTGCGCGATGATCGAGAAATTGCGGATGTTCTTCTGATTCAACGTCTTATGTCTACAGGTGAATCTCCCTATTATGCCGTATTGACCCGCCGGCGCGCGACACGCCGTGTCGTGCCCGTTGTGCTGGCCCTGCTCAGCTCGGCCGCCTGTGCCGCGGCAACCCAGCCCCTGGGCGTCGAATCCGCCACGATGACCGCGCAGGTCATCACGGCGCTCGTCAACGATCCCGACGTCGGCGCGCGCCCGATCGACGTGCGGGTCACCGGCGGCGTGGTGACCCTCTCCGGACGCGTCCTCACCCTGGACGAGGAGCAGCGCGCGATCGCCCTGGCGCGTGCCGTGCCTGGGATCACCCGCGTCGACTCGCGGCTGCGCATCGGCGACGCCCCTCCCCCGGATGGCGATCAACCGCCCCCGACCCGGTCGCGCGTCCCCCGCGATCCCGCGGTCGAGTTCAGGGAGCTGCAGCCCTCCGGGGGCCGGCTGGCCGTGGGCGCCGCGCTCGTCTCGAGCCAGCCCACCGACGACGCCTTCGAGTCCGCGTCATCGCTCGGCCCGCTCCTGAGGATCGGCTCGGGCGCCGGTCTGGCGCCGGCCCTCGGACTGGACTGGTTCCGCGCGACCCTGACCCCTGCCGGCCCGGCCCTGGCCTCCAGCCGGCTGGCCGTCCGGCCGCTCATGCTCGGCCTCGGCTACACCCTCGTCCTTGGCCGCGTGTCCGTCGCGCCCTCGATCGTCGGCGGCTACGCGTTCAACAGCATCGCCGTGCCGGAGACCGGCGCGTCGGGCCGCCTGGCCGTGTCGGTGCGCAACAGCCTCGCCTGGCGCCCGGGCGTCTCGGTCTGGATCGACACGGGCCGGCGCACGTCGCTGAACCTCTCCGTCGGCCGTGTCATGACGCGCGTGCGCGTCACGTTCATCGACGACGGGCGCATCGACCAGCAGGAGCTTGCCGCGCACTCCACGCTGATGTCGGTGGGCCTGGCGTACAGGGTGTTCTGAGATGGCTCTCATGCCCGCACCCGCCATGCGCGTCCTGGAAGGCATCGGTGACGGCGCCCGCTTCGCGTGGCGCGTCGTCCGGGAGGCGGTGCGCCCGCCGTACGAGCTCGGTGAAACGGGGCGGCAGATCTTCGAACTCGGCGTGCGCTCGGTGCCGCTCATCGCGCTGGCGGGCTTTGCCGTCGGCGTGGTGATGTCGATGCACACGCGGGCCTCACTGGCCCGATTCGGCGCCGAGGCGCTGATTCCCGCGGGTCTGGCCATCGCGCTCGTCCGCGAAACGGGCCCGCTGACGGCGGGGCTGCTGCTGGCCGGGCGGGTCGGGGCGGGCATCGGGGCCGAGCTCGGAGCGATGAAGGTCACCGAGCAGATCGACGCCCTCGAGGCCGTCGCCGTCGATTCGTTCCGCTACCTCGTGGTCACGCGGGTGCTCGCCTGCGTCCTCGCGCTGCCGATCCTCACGACCATCATGAACTTCACGGGCATGCTCGGCGGCTTCACCGCGGAGGCCGCCATCACCGGCATCGGGTTCGAGCCGTACTTCCGCCAGGCGTTCTACCCGATCGAGTTCACCGACTTCGTGCCGTCCACGTTCAAGACAATGGTGTTCGGCTTCATCATCGCCACCGTGTCGTCGTACCTCGGGGTCAACACGACCGGGGGCACCGAAGGCGTCGGACGCACCGCCACGCGGAGCGTGGTGTTGTCGTCGATCCTCCTCATCACCACCAACGTGCTGCTGGTCCGGTTGATCTTCTTCCTGTTCCCGGTTCCAGGATGACCACCGACACGCCTGCCGTCGAGCTCCGTCATGTGAGCAAGGCCTTCGGGGACCTCCGCGTCCTGGACGACGTGTCGCTGGTGGTGCCGGCCGGGCGCGCCATCTGCATCCTGGGACGCAGCGGCACCGGCAAGAGCGTCACGCTCAAGCACATCGTCGGACTTCTGCAGCCCGATTCGGGCGAGGTGCTTGTCGAGGGCGAGGACATCGCGGCGCTCCGGGGGGCCGACCTGGCGCGGGTCCGCAAGCGCATCGGCCTCCTCTTCCAGCACGCCGCGCTCTTCGACTCGATTTCCGTGGGCGAGAACGTGGCGTTTCCCCTGCGACGGCACACGAAGCTGCCGGACGACGAGATTCGCGCGCGGGCCGAGGACCTGCTGGCGCAGGTCGGACTCGAGCGCAATTACGACAAGATGCCGGCCGACCTGTCGGGCGGCATGCAGAAGCGCGCGGGTCTGGCGCGTGCGCTGGTCATGAAACCCGCGATCCTCCTCGCCGACGAGCCGAGTGCGGGCCTCGACCCGATCACGGCGGGCGAGATCGATCAGTTGCTCGTCGCGCTCAACGACACCGCCGGGACGACCCTGATCGTCGTGACGCACAACATTCCGAGCGCGCGGGTGCTCGGGGACGAGCTGGTGTTTCTCCACGAAGGCCGGATCATCGCGCAGGGCGACGTCGCGTCCCTCGACCGCAGCGACGTCCCGCTCGTCCAGCAGTTCATGAAGTCCGACAGCTCCGGGTGAGTCCGCCGCGCGGGCGGCGGACGTGGTTGGCTGTCAGCTTTCGGCGATCAGCGATCAGCGACCGGCTATCGGCTATCGGCGAGCAGCTCTCGGCGAACGGCGAACGGCGAACGGCGAACGGCGAACGGCGAACGGCGAACGGCGAATAGCGAATAGCGAATAGCGAATAGCGAATAGCGAGTGTAGGTAAGGACATGCAGCGCAATCGAGCGGCAATGGTGGGCGCGTTCGTCCTCGTGGGCGTCGTGGTGTTCGGCCTGGGGCTGTTCCTGATCGGGGACCGGCGCCTGCTCTTTTCGAAGCACTTCGAGGTCTCCACGGAGTTCGGCAAGGTCACCGGTCTGGTCATCGGGACGCCGGTGCGCCTGGCAGGGCTCCCGGCGGGCGAGGTCCTCGAGATCCAGATCCCGGCGCGGCCGTCGGCCCGGTTCCTCGTGCGCATGCGCATCCGGGAGGATCTGCGGTCGCTCGTTCGCACCGATTCGGTCGCGACCATCCTGACCGATGGGATCGTCGGCAACGCCTTCATCCAGATCGGCATGGGCTCCGATGAGGCGGCGATGGTGGAACCCGGCGGCCTCCTGCCGGGCGTCGACCCGATCGAGTTCGCCGACCTCATCCGGGAAGGCCGCGACACCTTCCGGCTCGTGAGCCGTGAGTTCGTCGAGCTGACGGGCGAAGTGTCGAACGTCGTGGAGGGGCTCTCCGAGACGATCGACGTGACCAAGGCCGTCATCGCCGACGTCGGCGTCGACCTCAAGGCCGTCACCGCGTCCAGCGGGCGTGTCGTGGCCCACGTCGAGGAGACCGTGGGCGATGTCCGTGGCATCGTGGCGGACGTCCGGGCAGGCAAGGGGACCGTGGGGCACCTGTTCACGGACACGGCCGTCTACGACAACATCGCCCGCGTCACGCGCGAGGCCGAGCAGACCGCCCGCACGGTACGCGAGACCGCCGAGATCACACGCGACGCGGTCGCCGAGTTCTCCGGTCCTGGCGGCATGGGGCCACAGCTCACGCAATCGATTCGGAACACGCTGGCGGGCATCGAAGAGGTGACGTTCGATCTGGCCGAAGGCACCGAAGCGCTGAAGCGCAATGTGCTGTTCCGCGGGTTCTTCCGGGACCGCGGCTTCTTCGACCTCGACTCGATTTCCCGCGAGGCGTATCAGGAGGGCCTGCTCGAGCGCAACCGCACCGCCGTGCGCGTCTGGGTCGATGCCGCGGTGCTCTTCTCGCAAAGCGCCGACGGCATCGAAACGCTGACCGACGATGGGCGACGGCGGCTCGATGCGGTCATGGCGCAGTTTGTCCAGTACCCGCGCAGCAGCCCCCTCGTCGTCGAAGGCTACGCCGGCCCCGGCGAGGAGGACAACGCCTACATCGTGTCGCTGGATCGCGCGCAGCGGGTCCGCGACTACGTGCTCAACCGGTTCCGGCGACAGACGACATTGACGGGCGTGATGCCGCTCAGTCGCAATGCCGTAGGCAGCCCGAGCGGGGACGGCGAATGGGCGGGCGTGGCGCTGACGATCTACATCCCGAATGAGAGCCCCGGCGGGAGCCGCTGACCCGCCGTGGCCTTCGGCGCTCGGCGGTCAGCCGCGCGGCGTCTCGGCGATCGGCCCGCCGGCCAGGGGCCAGCGGAAGACGGGTTGGGTCGGCGGCCCCAGCGGATTCTCGTTGGGGTCGATCCCCGTGAGCTGCCGCACGCGCTCCTTGAACCAGGCGTCGAACCGGGCCTCTGACTGCGCGTAGAGCGGCGCGGCCCGCTCGACGTCGTCCACGAGGGTGCAGCAGATCACCCACGGTCCGAGCGGCGTCTTCTGCACGTGCCAGGACTCGTGCCGAACGCCGAGCCTCTCATAGAACGCGCGGGTCTCGGCGCTGCGCGGGCCATTCAGATCAGCGGCGAACGCCGTCAGGTCCTCAACGTGTGCGGTCAGCGGAAACGCGCGGACGACGAGGTGCATGGGGACTCCCGGGGACGGGGACGGGGGACGGGGTTGTGGGTCGTGGGTAGTGGGTTGTGGGTTGTGGGTTGTGGGTAGTGGGTTGTGGGTAGTGGGTTGTGGGTTGTGGGTCGTGGGGATGGGGGGGCACTCACCGCCCCCCTCTCCCCGTCCATCTCAGGGCTGGTAGTACCGGTTGCGCTGGTACTGGTTGAACGGCTGGACTTCGATCACGGGCAACGGCTGGTGCGTCATCACGCGCATCATCGGGACGCGCTGGCGTGAGGTGAGCTGCTTCTCGACCTGCGCGCGGAGCTGCGCGCGACGCTGCTCGGTCAGGGTCGACAGGTCGAGCTCCATGGCCGAGGCGAGCGCCGCCACGCCCTCCTCCACCGTCTTCGGCCGCACCTCGAGCACGTGGTCGGTCCAGCCCCACGTGATCAGGTTGTCGTCGGTCTCGGGCTCCAGGAGGTAGCTGATGAGCTGCGCGCGCGACTGGGCCGTGGGAATCCAGTACCACCCCGGCACGACGTCCAGCGTCTCGCGCTCCTTCACGACCTCCACCGACTTCAGGTAGTGCCCCTGGAAGTACGAGTCGCGATTGACGCTCGTCGCGTAGTACACCTCCGCGTCGAACCTGGCGGGCGTCCGGAAGCGATAGACGGCGATGTCGTGATCCTGCAGCAGCGGCACGATCGACGCCATGGCCGGCGGCAGCAGGTACCCGACCGGGCGCGGCGTCGTGCGCGTCGGCTCCCAGCGCAGGTACACCGGCACGTCGCGCCGCGTGTAGGGCTGCGGCCCGCCCGGGCTCGGCATCCACACGGGCTCGGTGCCGCGCGACTGCAGGGCGTACTCCAGGACGATCGGGTCGCCGCCGGTGGCGCCGGCGCTTAGCGCGCGCTCACGCGCGCCCGTGGTCACGGCGCGGATGGCCGTGCGCTGTTCGGAGGCCGCGCGCAGGATGGCGCGCATGGCCAGCACGCCGCCGCGGATCTGGTGGAAGTAGCGCTCCTCTTCGGGGATGGCCTGCACCGTGCCGTCACGCCGCACGCGATGCGTGTTGCTCGGCGTCTCGAGCAGGATGCCGATGGAGTTGGTGAGCCCCGTGTACACGTGGTGCTTGCGTGCCTCGACCGACGTCGAGCCCCAGCCTTCCACGCCGTCGCGCGTCTGGACGCCCGAGTAGTCGAACGCCACGTAGTCCTCGGCCTCCACCGTCTCGCGGATCTTCGGGAAGATGTGCTGGTAGGGATACGCGCGCAGCTCGGCATCGGCCGCCGGGTTCAACGTCCCCTGATAGGTGATGACGTACGGCGGCGACCCGCCGTGGTGGCCGTCCACGTGGATGTCGGGCGTCCACTCGTTCATCACCTTGGTGACGAGCGCCTGGATCTCCTGCGACTCGAGCTTCACGTAGTCGCGGTTCATGTCGAACCCCGACTCGTTCGTGCGCCGCCGCACCTCGCCGCCGTCGGGATTGACGAGCGGCAGCGCCAGCACGATCACGTCGCGCAGCAGCGGCCGAAGCTCGCCCGCCACCAGCTCCTTGGCGATGAGCTGCACGGACTCCTTCGGCGACACCTCGCCGCCGTGCACCGACGGCGCCAGCAGCACGATCGTCTTGCCGGAGCGCAGCGCGTCCTGCGGGTTCGTGATCGGCGGGTCCGCGATGGTGATGAGCGCCATCTCCCGGTCCAGCAGCGTCCGCGTGAGCGGCTGCATGTTGACGATCGGGCTCATCGCGGTCAGGTCGTACCAGAACTTCATCAACGGCTCGAACGGCGTCGGCCCCGAGCGGAAGTTCTGCTGCTCCTGCCACGTCTGCGGCAACTGCTGCGCCTGAAACGGCGCGGAGGCCACGGCCATCACGAGCGCGACGGTCACGATCATCAGTCTTCTGTTCATCATCATCTCAACTCTCAGCGATCCACCTTCGCTCGCCGGACGTCCGCGAGCTACGGCGGACAAGTCGGCTATCGGCGATCGGCGCTCGGCTATCGGCTGTCAGCTGTCGGCTCTCAGCTCTCGGCTCTCGGCTCTCGGCTCTCCGGCACCTGGGCACATAGGGCACCTTGGGCACCTTGAGCACCTTGAGCACCTTGGGCACCTTGGGCACCTTGAGCACCTTGGGCACCTTGGGCACCTTGGGCACCTTGAGCACCTTGGGCACCTTGAGCACCTTGGGCACCTTGCCCACTACCGTCCTTCCACCCCCACCCACGCCTGCGGATACGCCGGGCCCGTGTAGTCGGCGCGCGGCCGGATCAGGCGGTTGTTGGCGTACTGCTCGAGGATGTGCGCCGTCCAGCCGGAGATGCGGCTCACGGCGAAGATCGGCGTGTAGAGATCGATGGCGATGCCCATCGTGTAGTACGTGGACGCCGAATAGAAGTCCACGTTCGGGTACAGCTTCTTCTCGGCCTTGACGATCGCCTCGATGCGCTCTGACATGTCGAACCACGCCGTGCTTCCGGCCTGCTGGCCGAGCGCCTTCGACATCTGGCGCAGGTGCGTCGCCCGCGGGTCCTCGGTGTTGTAGACGCGGTGCCCGAAGCCCGGGATCTTCTCCTTGCGCGCCAGCTTGCCGCGCACGTAGGCATCGATGCGCTCGGGCGGGGCGTCCTCCCCGATGTCGATGAGCATCTTCATCACCTCGGCGTTGGCGCCCCCGTGCAGCGGCCCCTTCAGCGTGCCGATGCCGGCGACGACGGCCGAGTGGATGTCGGTGAGGGTGGCGGCGGCCACGCGCGCGGCGAAGGTGGAGGCGTTCAGCTCGTGGTCGGCGTGCAGCGTGAGCGCGACGTCCATCGCGCGCACCGCCGTCGGGTCCGGCCGCTCGCCCGTCAGCATGTAGAGGAAGCTCGCCGCGTGGCCCATCGCCGGGTCCGGCGCCACCGGCCCGCCGCCCTGCTGCATCCGGCCCCACGTGGCCACGAGGCTCGCCAGCTGGCCGGTGAGCCGCACGGCCTTCCGGTAGGACGCCTGCGCCGAGGCGTCCGAGGCCTCCGGATCGTAGTGCCCGAGGGCCGAGGTGAGCGTGCGCAGCGCGTCCATGCCGTCGGAGGACGGCAGCATCTTCATCAGCCGCAGGATCGCCTCCGGCAGCACGCGCGCGGCGGCAAGCTGCGACTGCAGGTCGCCCAGCTCCGCGCGGGTCGGCAGGCGCGCGTGCCACAGCAGATAGCACGTCTCCTCGAACGTGGCGTGTCGGGCGAGATCGTGGATGTCGTGGCCGCAGTAGGCCAGCACCCCCTGGTCACCGTCGAGGTAGCAGATTCGCGACGAGGTCGCGACAACGTCCTCGAGCCCGGCCTTGGCCTTGGCGTCAGCAGTCATGACCGGGGATATTAACAGGGTGAAGGGGCAAGGGGGGCACAGTGGGTAGTGGGTGGTGGGTAGTGTTCAGCGCAGGCTCAAGCGGGGCTCGCGGCGGAGGATGATGGTCTTCCTCGCCATGACGACCGGGGCCAGGGCCTGCTGGAACTCGGCCGTGCGCGTGCGCTGCAGGGCGTCGTGCCAGGCGCCGAGCGAGGCCACGCCGAAGATCCGCACGTAGTCCCACCCGTCCCCGACGAGCACGCGGCCCGTCTCGGACCAGAGGTGCAGGCGCTCGTCGAGTTCGAAGGGCCGTACACGCGCCGCGATCAGGTCCTCCACGAACGCGTGGCTGCCGGGCACCACGCGCAGATACTCGAACACGGTGAGCTGCTGCGGCTCGCCCCCGGATTCCTGCGCCCAGGGATCGCTCAACGCCTCGATCATCTCGATGAACTGATCGTGATGGCCGATGGCGTGGCGATCGATCTCCTGGTAGAGGAGCCCGACACTCGGGCCATCGCGACCCTCCCGGAACAGCTCATGGTTCGCGGCGTCCAGGCCCGCCATGCCGCGGTAGGACGACACGACGACGAGGTCCAGCGACTCGGGGCTCTCGGCCTCGAGATACGCGCGGAACCGCAACAGCGGCTGCAGGGTCTCGTAGATCTTCAGGAGCGGGCCGAGGTAGATCCCCAGGACGCGGCTGAGGGCGCCGGGCTGCAGATCGAACGTGACGATCTGGCGCACTTCGGGCAGCGCGGCCGGCTGCGCGGGCAGGACGGGCACCGCGATGGTGGTGAGCGCGAGGGCGGCGGCCGCCACCGGACGCAGGATCACGGGCCGAGCTTACCAGATCGGCACATCCCCCAGCTCGTCCCACGCATCGGCGCCGCCCCGCCGCGCCGGCCTTGACGGCGCCGGGGCGTCTCGGTAGCGTGCATGCCATGCGCCTGAACCCGATGAATCCCGTGCTTGGGGCGGCCGCGGCCCTCGTGATCCTGGTGATGGCGCCGCTCGACGCGCGGCGCGACACCGCCGCATGGCCGCAGTTCAGGGGTCCGGGGGGCACGGGCGTGCTCGATGGCGCCCGCCTGCCCACGTCGTGGTCGACGACCACCGGCGTCGCCTGGTCGGTGACGCTGCCCGGCCGCGGCTGGTCCTCGCCCATCGCCTGGAACGATCAGATCTTCGTCACCGCCGCCATCAGCCCCGGCGCCTACAAGGAACCCTCGCCCGGCATCTACGGCAACGACTACGCCGCCGAGCTCAGCAAGAAGGGTCTGACCCCTGATCAGGTGCTCGAGGCCGTCAGGCAGCGCGACATCGAACGCACGCAGGACACCGGTGAGATCCGCTACATGGTCTACGGCGTCGACGCGGCGACCGGCCGGATCCGCTGGGAGCGCGAGGCGCACAAGGGACAGCCCTTCGGCGGACGCCACCGCAAGAACACCTACGCCTCGGAGACGCCGGCCACCGACGGCGAACGCGTCTACGCGTATTTCGGCAACGTCGGCCTCTTCGCCTACGCCCTCGACGGCACGCCCGCGTGGACCAAGCGCTTCGAACCGCAGCCGATGTACCTCGACTTCGGCACCGCCTCCTCCCCCGTCGTCCACGGCGGCAAGGTCTTCGTCCTGCATGACAACGACGCGCGTTCGTTCATCGCGGCCGTCGATGCGCGCACCGGCACGGACGTGTGGACGACGGATCGCAGCCTCTCGCCGGAGGGACGGCCGGGCTCCGGCTGGTCCACGCCGTTCATCTGGACCCACGACACCGGCACCGAGCTCATCGTCATCGGCCATCAGTACGCGATCAGCTACGACCCCGAGACCGGCAAGGAGATCTGGCGGCTGCACGGGCTGACCGGGCAGTCCACGCCGACGCCGGTCGCCGCCGGCGGCCTGCTGTACCTCGCCACCGGATCGCAGGGCGAGTCGAACCGCCCCGTCTTCGTCGTCCGCCCCGGCGCGCGAGGGGAGATCACGCTGCAGAAGGGCGAAGAGCGCAACGCGTTCGTCGTCTGGATGCACCCGCGCGCGTCCGCCTACACCTCGTCGCCGCTCATCTACCGCAACCGGATGTACGTGGTGAACGACAACGGCATCCTCACCGTGTTCGACGCCGCCACGGGTACGCAGGTCTATCAGGCACGCGCGGGCGGCATCGGCAACACGTTCTCGGCCTCGCCGTGGGCGGCCGACGGCAAGGTGTTCCTGCTCAGCGAAGAGGGCGACACGTTCGTCATCGAGGCCGGCGACAAGTACGTCGAACTCGCGAAGAACAGCCTCGACGAACTCGCCTTCGCCACCCCGGCGCTCACGACCGACGGCCTGTTCGTCCGCACCGCCACGCGCCTCTACCGCCTGAAGGCGGGAAACTGACGAGAGGCTTTCGGCTTTCGGCTCCGCAACGCCCCCCTGGGCGGCCACTCACCAAGGGTGCGCGACCAATCAGCGGCCGGCGACTGTGATACATTATCGTATTACACAGGAGCCTTCACCATGCCTCTGAACGTACGACTCAACGCGAAGACCGAGCGTGCGCTCGCGGCCCTGGCCGCCCGCCGGCAGCAGTCGCGGTCCGACGTGGTGCGGGAGGCGCTCGAGCACTACGCCGCCTCGCACGAGTCGGAGGCGGCGGGCGATCATCCGTTTGCGGCGTGGGCCGACGTCATCGGCATCGTCCATCTCGGCCTGCGGGATCCGGATCGCACCACGGGCGAGCAGTTCACCTCAATCGTCCGAGCGAAGGCCCGTGCGCGGCGTGCTCGTTGACGCCGGGCCCCTCGTCGCGTTGCTGGACCGCAGCGATGCCGCGCACGAGGCCTGCGTCGATGTCCTGCGTGATCTGCGTGAGCCCCTGATCACCGTCTGGCCCGCGTTCACCGAAGCGATGTACCTGCTCGGCGACTCCTGGCCGGCGCAGAAGGCCATGCTCAGCCGGGTGGAGAGCGAGGCCCTCACGCTGGCGCCCCTCGACGAGGCGGATGTGCCGCGTATGCGCGAGCTGATGGAGAAGTACCGCGACCAGCCGATGGACCTCGCGGACGCGGCGCTCGTCCGCGTGGCGGAGCGCGAGGAGATGACGCGGATCTTCACCCTCGACCGCCGCCACTTCTCCGTCTACCGTCCCGGACGGCGCCGGCGCTTCGCCGTGCTGCCCGGCTGAAGGCCGGGACCCGACCGTACTACCCACCACCCACTACCCACCACCCACTACCCACCACCCACTACCCACTACCCTCTTCTAGTCATTCCGAAGCGCCATCATCGGGTCCACGCGCGCGGCGCGCACGGCAGGACGGGGGCCTGGACGCAGGTCCGATGGATATTCTTCCGTCGCCGGACCTGCCGGACCCGTCGCACCTGTCGAGACCTGTCCGGACCCGTGCCAACCCTCTCGGACGCCGCCCCGTCTAACCCCGGCATGATGCTGCCCCTGAGCGACGTCCGTCTCGCCGTGCGCGGGCTGCGCCGCAGTCCGCTCTTCGCCCTCGTCGCGACGCTGTCGCTTGGACTCGGCATCGGCGCCAATACGGCCATCTTCACGCTCATCGACCAGGTGCTGCTGCGCAAGCTGCCCGTCGCGAGTCCCGACGAGCTCGTGATGCTCTACCAGGAGGGGCCGCACAGCGGCAGCAACATGGGCGCGCGGATGCACTCCTATCCGATCTATCAGGAGTACCAGAAGCGCGGCGAACCGCTGGCGGAGGTCGTCGCCCGCCGCCTTGTGCCCGCGTCCGTCAGCATCGACAACCAGACCGAGCGCCTGCAAGCCGAGCTCGTCTCGGGCAACTTCTTCACGATGCTGGGGGTCCGGCCCGCCGTCGGCCGCGTGTTCAGCTCCGAGCAGGACGATCAGATCTACCAGGGCCATCCCGTCGCCGTGCTGGGCTACGACTACTGGGTCCGCCGCTTCAACCGCGACCCCGGGATCGTCGGCAGAAGCATCCTCGTCAACAACTACCCGATGACGATCGTCGGCGTGTCCGCCGCGGGCTTCGCGGGGCTGGACCCGACGAGCGCGCCGCAGATCCGCGTGCCGATTCTGATGAAGCCGGCTGTCGTCCCGGAGTGGGGGTGGTTCGAGATGGACGACCCGCGCACCCGGTGGGTGCAGGTGTTCGCGCGGCTGAAGCCCGGGTGGACGATCGAATCGGCGCAGGCGCCGCTCCAGGGGCTCTTCCTGCAGGTGCGCGCCCACGAGATGACGCTGCCGGGCGCCGCGAACTGGTCGCCGTTCCTGCGCGAGCGCTTCATGGAGGGCCGGCTCCGCCTCGAGAATGCCGCGATCGGCTACTCCGCGCTGCGCAACGACTTCTCGACGCCGCTCCTCGTCCTGATGGGCATGGTCGGCCTCGTGCTGCTCATCGCGTGCGCGAACGTGGCCAACCTCCTCATCGCGCGCGCCATGGCGCGGCAGCGCGAGATTGCCGTGCGCCTCTCGCTCGGCGCCACGCGGCGGCAGCTCGTGCGGCAGCTGCTCACCGAGAGCCTGGTGCTGGCGCTGGCGGGGGGTGCGCTCGGCGTGCTGCTCGCCATCGGGCTCACGCGTGCGCTGGTCTCGCTCATCCCGTCGGGCGCGCAGCCGCTGCTCATCCAGCCGACGCCGGACGCCCGCGTCCTGGCGTTCACGCTGATTCTGACACTGGCCACCGGCATCATCTTCGGGCTGCTCCCGGCGCTCAGGGCCAGCCGGCCGGATCCGTGGACGACGCTCAAGGACACGGCGGGGGCCGTGGCGGGATCGGGCGGATCGCTCTTCCTGCGCAAGGGCCTGGTCGTCGCGCAGGTCGCCCTCAGCTTCCTGCTGCTCTTCGGCGCCGGCCTGTTCGTGCGCAGCCTCCAGAACCTGCAGGGCACCGACAGCGGCATCACCCTCGACAACCTGGTCACGTTCCGGCTCGCACCCGCACTGAGCGGGTACGACAACGCACGGGCGACGAGCTTCTACGAGCGCCTCCTCGATCAACTGCGCGCGGCCCCCGGCGTGTCGTCGGCCGGCATGGCCGCCGTGCCCGTGCTCGCCGGCGACGAGTGGGACAGCACGATGTCGGTCGAGGGGCATCAGGCCGAGGACGGCGAGGACATGCAGATGTTCATGAACGCGCTGTCGCCCGGCTACTTCGAGACGATGGGGATTGCGCTCCTCGAAGGGCGGGACTTCACGCGGCTCGATGCCCGGGAGGAGGCCACGGTCGCGATCGTCAACCGCCGCTTCGCCGAGCACTTCTTCCCGGGCCGGAGCCCGGTCGGCCGGCGCATCGGCTTCGGCAGCGGACCGACGATGAAGCTCACCATCGAGATCGTCGGCGTCGCCGCGGACTCGCTGTACGAGGGTCCGCGGGAGGGCGTCCGGCGGCAGGTCTTCGTGCCGAAGTGGGGTCAGGGCAGCGCCACGCTCTACGTGCGCGGGCAGGTCGCCTCGGACGCGGTCTACGGCCTCGTGCGTGACGAGGTGCGGCGCCTCGACGCGTCGATGCCGGTGTTCGAGCTGAAGACCGTGCGGTCGCAGCTCGACGAGACGCTGCTCACCGACCGGCTGATCGCGATGCTCTCGGCCGCCTTCGGCCTGCTCGCCACGGTCCTCGCGTCGATCGGCCTCTACGGCGTGATGGCGTTCGTGGTGGCGCGACGCCGCAAGGAGTTGGGGATCCGTCTGGCGCTTGGCGCCAGCCGCGTGGGTGTGTTGTGGATGGTGATGCGCGAGGTGCTCGTGCTGCTCGGCATCGGCCTGGCCGTGGGCGTGCCCGCCGCGCTCGCCCTCGGGCGCATTGTCTCGACCGAGCTGTACGGCATCGCCCCGCACGACCCGTGGATGGCGGGCTCCGCCATCCTGCTGCTGGCCACCGTGTCGGCCGCCGCCGGCCTCATCCCGGCGCAACGCGCCAGCCGGACGGACCCGATTCTGGCGCTCAGGTACGAGTGAGGCGTACCTAACACGGCCATCATGAACACCCAAGACCCGTAGGCACTCTGGGCACCCTGGGCACTCTGGGCACCCTGGGCACCTTGCTCAGGCTTCTTTCGACTGGACCAGCGGCCCGCCGAGATCGCCGGCGTACTGCTGCACGAGCGAGAGGAGTCCGGTGTAGAGGAAGCCCACCTGGAAGAGGACCAGGAACGGCAGGGTGCCGTAGATGCCGTTGGCGAGCGCGTAGAAGACGGTCGCGGTGAAGTAGAGGCCGAGGCCGAGCTCGATGAGCGGCTGCACGGCCACCGACTGCCGGTACTTCTTGCCGACCCACTCGTCGGACCCCGACTCGATCTGGTACTTCGGCGTGCGCGCGAACTCGCTCGGCTTGTGCATCAGCGCCTCGAACACCGCCTTGGTGTTGTTGACGGCGAGCCCGATCCCGATCGACATCAGCAGCGGCAGGTAGCGCAGCCGCTCCATCCACGTCTGCGGATACAGCTCGCGCTGGCACACCATGTAGAAGTTGGCCACCGACATCGTCGCCGCCAGGAAGAGCGGCACGTCGATGAGCAGCATCTCGTACCAGCCCATGTTGTAGCGGATGACCATCGACGGCGCCATCAGCAGCGACAACACCACCATCAGCGGGTAGTTGAAGTTCGCCGACAGGTGGAAGAACGCCTCGGCCTTCACGCGCAGCGGCTGGTCCGACCGCAGGATCTGCGGCATCAGCTTCAGGAATGTCTGGATGGACCCCTTCGCCCAGCGATGCTGCTGCGACTTGAAGGCGTTCATCTCGACCGGCAGCTCCGCCGGCGCCACGTGGTCGGCGAGGAACACGAACTGCCAGCCGCGCAGCTGCGCCCGGTAGCTCAGGTCGAGGTCCTCGGTGAGCGTGTCGTGCTGCCAGCCGCCGGCGTCGCCGATCGTCTCGCGCCGCCAGATCCCCGCCGTGCCGTTGAAGTTGAAGAAGCAGCCGCCGCGGTTGCGGCTGCCGTGCTCGAGCACGAAATGCGCGTCGAGCAGGATGGCCTGGATCTTCGTGAGGAGCGAGTAGTCCTCGTTGATGTGGCCCCAGCGCGTCTGCACCATCCCGATCTTCGGATCGGAGAAGTGGTGCACGGTGCGCTGCAGGAAGCCGGGGTCCGGCAGGAAGTCGGCGTCGAAGATCGCGATGAACTGGCCGCGCGCCACGTGCATCCCGGCCTCGAGCGCGCCCGCCTTGTAGCCGGTGCGATCGGTGCGGTGCAGGTACTTGATGTCCACGCCGTGGGCGGCGTGGCGGCGCACGGCGAGCGCGGCGATGTCGCGCGTCTCGTCGGTCGAGTCGTCGAGCACCTGGATCTCGAGCCGCTCGCGCGGGTAGTCGAGCTTGCACACGGCGTCGATGAGCCGCTCGGCCACGTACATCTCGTTGTAGAGCGGCAGCTGCACGGTGACGACCGGCAGCGGATCCAGCAGCGCCTTCGGCACCGGCTGCTGGTCCTTGTGCTTCATGTACAGGTAGACCAGGAAGTACCGGTGCCAGCCGTAGACGGCCAGGATCACCAGGACGAAGAAGTACGCGGCAAGGATGAGGGTTTCAGCGGGCGTCATCGAACTCTCTGACCCCGCGCGCGGGCGGGAAATCCAATCTTTGATTATAGTGTCGGGAGCGGCAAAATCAACAAAACACGGATGATATCGTCATGACCCCAGCCGAGCTTCGCTCCCTGCTCGACCAGATCGCCGCCGGGACCCTGCCTGCGGAGGCGGCCCACCAGCGGCTGCTGGCCACCCTCAGGGACGCCCCGTACGACGACCTGGGTTTCGCCAGGCTCGACAACCACCGGAGCGTCCGGCAGGGCTTCCCCGAGGTCATCCTGGGCCTCGGCAAGACCCCCGACCAGATCGCCGCCATCTCGGCCCGTCTCGTCGAGCGCGGCCACCCGCTGCTCGTCACCAGGACCGACGAGGCCGCGTTCACCGCCGTCCAGGCGCTCGTGCCCGAGGCCGAGTTCCTCGCCGTCGCCCGCGCCATTATCGTCAGACGCGAAGTGGCCCCAGGGCGTGGCACGATTGTCGTCGCATCGGCCGGCACCTCCGACGTGCCGGTGGCCGAGGAAGCCGCCGTTACCGCCGAGCTCATGGGCAACACGGTGGAGCGGCTCTACGACGTCGGCGTCGCCGGCATCCACCGTGTACTCAAAGAACGTGCCCGGCTCGAAGCCGCCCGCGTCATCATCGTCGTGGCCGGGATGGAGGGCGCGCTGCCGAGCGTGGTGGCGGGGATGGTGGACGTCCCTGTCATCGGCGTCCCGACCAGCATCGGCTACGGCGCCAGCTTCGGCGGCATCGCCGCCCTGCTCGGCATGCTCAACTCCTGTGCGAACGGGGTGTCGGTGGTGAACATCGACAACGGCTTCGGCGCCGGCTGCATCGCCAGCATGATCAATCATGGGTGACGCTCGCCGCGGACGACGAGCGGCGAGCGGCGGTCAGCGATCAGCGATCGGCGATCAGCGATCAGCGATCGGCGATCAGCTCTCGGCGATCAGCTCTCGGCTCTCGGCTCTCGGCTATCGGCGCTCAGCGGATCAGCGGTGTACCGAAGCCGAAAGCTGATCGCTGATCGCTGATCGCCGACGACCCTTTCATCGAAAACTGAGCGCCGGGTTGTAGCGCACGACCGTGTGCGATTCCAGGGTGACGATGCCGGCGATCCGCTGCCGGTAGGCGGCGTAGCCGTCGGGACCGAGCGCGCGCAGGATTGGGTGGCCGTTGGCCAGCGCGGCGAAGTTGCTGTAGTGCGTGAACACGACGTACTGGTTGCTGTCGCCGCCGAGTCCGACCTGTGCGATCGCGAGCGAGGTCTCGCCCGCCTTCTTGTACGCCGGGATCACCATGTCGCGGACGACGGCCTCGAACTCGGCGTTGCGTCCTGGCGCGACGCCGATCGTCGTCATCACCGACACGCTCGGGGTCGACGGCCGGCTACCGTAGCCGAGGTCCGGGCGCGTGCGCAGCGCGAAGATCTGCTGGCCGGTGATCATGCCCCGTGCCTTCTCGTTGATCATGCGCGCCTGTTCGGCGCCGGCGCCCTTGACCGTGAACGACTGGCCATCGAGTTCCGCGAAGCCCGTGAGTGGCCGCAGGACGTAGACGCGGTACGGGTGGCCGAACGTCGCCACATTCCACGTCTCGCGCCACGCCTGTCCCCCCTTCTGCTGCGCGGCCATCGTCTGCGCCTGCAGTTCACCGAATTCGGTGAACTGGTCGGGCTTGAAGTCGATGACCGAGAGCAGCATGAGGTCGCCGGCGAGGGCGGGCGCCTGGGTGTGCACGGGGGAGGGGGCGAGGAGGACGACGACGAGCGCGAGGGTCGAGGCGGCGAGGCGTCCGCGCATGACTGACCTCCTGGATGGCCGGTGTCCGAAGGCCATCATCGGTCAGCGCATGGCCCGGTGCAACCTCAGCCGCTGCCCTGGGGTCAGATCTTGATCCTTGCGCTCAGAATCAAGATCTGACCCCAGGCCCCCCGAGGGCGCCGCGCAGCTTGTCGGCGAGCGACCCGACGGACGAGCTGGCCGGGGTCTCGCTCCTGGCGGCGTAGTCGCGCACTTCCGCGCGCTCCTGCTCCTGGGCGACCGCCGTCCGGCTGAGGCGAATCCGCTTGGCCGCGGCATCGACCTCAAGCACCACCACCTCGACTTCGGACCCGACCGGGAAGGCCTTCCGCAGGTCCATGCCGCGTTCGACGCCGGATTCGCCGACCGGGATCAGGCCCGTGAACCCGGGGTCGAGGTCGACGAACACGCCGAAATCGGCCAGACGCGCGACGCGGCCGGTCCGCACCTGCCCGGCCTGGTAGCGGGTGTGCACCTCGGTCCACGGGTCGTCCTGGAGCTGCTTCAGCCCGAGCGAGATCCGGCCGGTGGCCTCGTCCGTGCGCAGCACCCGCACGGTGATCTCGTCGCCGGGCGAGACGATTTCGCTCGGGTGGGTGACGCGCGTCCAGCCCATTTCCGACACGTGGAGCAGGCCCTGGATGCCGCCGCCGAGGTCGATGAACGCACCAAACGCCACGACCGAGGCGACGCGCCCCGTGATCACCGCACCGGGCACGATGGCCTTGCGCGCCTCGCCGGCCGCGGCGTGCTGCCCGGCCTCGAGGTGCTTGCGGCGGGAGACGACCACGTCCTTCCCGCCGTTCTTGTACTCGATGATGCGGAAGGCGTAGGTCTGGCCGACGTGCGCGGCCGTATCCACGGTGCGGACCATGTCGATCTGCGAGAGCGGACAGAAGGCGCGCTCGCGCGCGATCCGGACTTCGTAGCCGCCCTTGACCTCCTGCACCACCTTGCCCTCCACGGCGAGGCCGGCCTCGAACGCGTCTTCGAGCTCGCGCTGGCTGGCGGCGTTGCGGACGCCCTTGCGCGACAGGGTGACGACGCCGCTGGTGGAGACGACCATGGCCTGGAGGCGGTCGCCGGGTGACACCTCGAGGTCGCCGTCGGCGTCCTTGAGTTCGGCGACGGCGATCTCGGCCTCGCCCTTCCCGCCGATGTCGACAAAGGCCACCTCCGGCCCGATGGCCACGATGGTCCCTTCTACCGTCTGACCGCGCCGAAACTGCCGCGCCTTGACCGACGCCTCGAACAAGGTCGCAAAATCTTCCTGGTTATCGCTCACAATCTACAATCTTAGCAGGGGTCAGATCTTGATCCTTGCGCTCAGATTCAAGATCTGACCCCAGGCCAGGGCCCCAGGCGGGGGCTCCGGTATGATCGGACCCGCACCCCGGCACACCGGCACTTCGGCACTTCGGCACTTCGGCACCCCGGCACCTGACTACTCATGTTCCACCTCCGCGCCCTCGAGTTCGATCGCATCGTCGACGCCGTCACCGCGCTGGCGCTGACGCCGTTTGGCGAGCGGCGGCTGCGCGCGCTCGAGCCGGAGGCCGATCCCAGGGCGGTCGCCGCCGCGCTCGATCACACCAGCGAGACCACCACCTACCTCGAACGGCGCGATCTGTTCCCGCTGCGCGCCGGGGCGGGGATCGACGAGGCGCTCGGCGGACTCGGCATCGAGGGCCGTCCGCTCGAGCCGCTGCAGCTCCGCGGCCTCGCGGACTTCCTCGATTCGCTCGACCGCACACGCAGCGCGATCGCCGCCGCGGGCACGGGCTTCCCCCTGCTCAGCGCCATCTCCGGCCGGCTCGCCCCGTTCGCCGACGAGGTCGCCGCCGTGCGCCACGCCATCGACGGATCCGGCGACGTGCTGGACCAGGCCAGCCCCGCGCTCCGCGGCATCCGCGACGCCCTCCGCGCGAAGCGCCAGAAGCTGCGCGCCACGCTCGAGCACTTCGTCCGCGGGCGCGACGCGAAGTACCTGCAGGAAGACGTCATCACCGAGCGCAACGGCCGCTACGTGCTCGTGGTGCGCGCCGAGCATCGCGGCAACGTGCCCGGCATCGTCCACGGCAGTTCGACGACGGGCGCGAGCCTGTTTCTGGAGCCGGCGGCCACCGTCGAGATCGGCAACGACATCGTCGAGCTCGAGGAGCGGGAGCGCGCGGAGATCTTCCGCGTCCTGCTCGCGCTCACCGACCGGTTCCGCGTGCGTGCGGGGGATGTGTGGACCGCGGTGGAGGTCGCCACAGAGCTCGACGTCCTGCAGGCGAAGGCCCAGTATGGCCAGCGGATCCGAGGCGTCGAACCGGAGTTCGCCGTCGATGGACGGCTCGAGCTGAAGGGCGCGCGTCATCCGTTGCTGGCCGAGCCCGTGCCGATCGACGTCCTCGTCCAGCCGCCCGTGCGCGCGCTGCTCCTGACAGGTCCGAACACCGGCGGCAAGACGGTCGCGATCAAGACGGCGGGGCTCCTCGCATTGATGGCGCAGGCGGGCCTGCACGTGCCGGCGCGATCCGCCGTGCTGCCGGTCTTCCAGTCGATCTTCGCCGACATCGGCGACGAGCAGTCCATCTCGGCGAGCCTCTCCACCTTCTCCGCTCACGTCGCGAACATCGTGGCCATGGATCAGGCGATGGCGCTGCCCTCGCTGGTCCTGCTCGACGAAGTGGGCACGGGCACCGATCCGAACGAGGGCGGCGCGCTCGCCACCGCCGTCGTCAATCACTTCAAGCAGCGCGGCGCGCTCGTCATCGCGACGACGCATTACGATGCGTTGAAGACGTGGGGCACGGCGACGGACGGGGTGATGACGGCCGCGTTCGCGTTCGACCCGCAGACGTTCGCGCCCACCTACACCCTGATCTACGGCGCGCCGGGCCGGAGCCTCGCGCTCGAGATCGCGCAGCGTCACGGCCTGCCGCTGGCGGTGGTCGCCGCGGCGCGCGGATTCCTGAGCGACGACCAGAAGCGGCTCGCCGCGCACCTCGAGCGCGTCGACGCCCAGGCACGCGCGCTCGAGTCCGAGCGCACGAAGCTCGCGCGCGATCGGCGGACGGCCGACGAGACGGCGCGTGCGATCACCGAGCGCGAGCGCGACCTGACCGAGCGTGAGGAGCGCTTCGCCAAGCGGCTGAACGAGCGGCTCGACGACCGCGTCCGCCTCGCGCGGCGTGAGGTCGATCAGGTGATCGCCGAGATGAAGACGCGCGCCGACGCCCTGCTCGAGCGTGCGCGGACGGCCGGCGTCACGACCGGCGATGCCGGTGCGCTGCGCGCCGATACGCTTTCGGCCGTGACGCGCATCGCCGCGCAGATCCGCGGCGCGGGCGAGCCGGACGCGATCGCCGAAACGGCGGCGCCCACGCCGTCCACGGAGCCGGCCGGCCCTGTCGAAATCGGCGCGCGCGTGGTGGTGCCCGGCTTCGGCATGGAGGGCACGGTCGTGTCGCTCCACGGCAACCAGGCCGAGATCGACGTGCGCGGCAAGCGGCTGCGCGCGAAGATCAAGGAACTGCGCGTCGTCTCGGGCCCGCCTTCGCCCGCGGCGCGGGCTTCGGCGGGACAGGTCCGCGTCAACGTGTCGCTGCGCGAGCGCGAGGGCCTGCTGAGCGAGATCAACGTCATCGGCTGCACCGTGGAGGAGGCCGTCGACCGCGTCTCGCGCTTCCTTGACGACTCGATGGTCACCGACCTGCGCGAGCTGCGCATCGTGCACGGCTTCGGCACGGGCCAGTTGCGCAAGGGCCTGCAGACGTTCCTGAAGGCGCACCCCCTGGTCGCGCACATCGCCCCCGCGCCCGACAATCAGGGGGGCGGGGGGGCGACGGTGGTGGAGCTGAAGGAGTAGATAGATAGATACAGATATCTGGTGATCTTCTGATGTGGTGATGTGGTGATCTGATGTGAGATGTCCAGATGTGCGATCTATCTCCTGATCTGGAGATCTGGAGAATCTGGAGATCTGGAGATCTGGCGACCTGTCAGTCGCGCCGACCTGCATAGATACGTGCCGGCGCAGTCTCCCACGCCGGCGCGCATGACATCACCAGACCGGCAGGTACATCCACACATCGGAGTATCACACCCCAGATCAGCAGATACATCCAGGCATCGGCGCATCAGACATCAGATCACCACATCACGAGATCACGAAATCTTGTGATCTATCTATCTGTTACCAGATCACCCTGACGCCGAGTTCCCCCTGCGTGCCGGGCCGCGCGGTGAAGATGCGCCCGAAGTTGCTCGAGAGCGCGTTGCCCACCCGGCCGACCAGGTTGTCGGTGTTGAGCACGTTGAAGACCTGCGCCAGCACCTGCAGCCGGACGTCGCTCGGGAGGCGGAAGTCCTTGCTGGCGCGCACGTCCACCAGGTTGATCCGGGAGCTGTCGAGTTGCCCCTCGGTGACGGCCGGCAGGCCGCTCAGCGCGCGGTACGCGTTGACCGCCCCGAGGTCGAGCGTGCGCGCACCGGCATTGCGGGTGGTGCCGGGCACCAGGTCCGTGCCGAAGCCATCACCGTTGAGATCACGGCCCGCCGTGGCCGACCACGGGAGTTCGGACCGCAGCGACCAGATGGCGCCGAGCGTGATGTCGCCGGGCAGCAGCACCGACCCGCTCGCAATCAGCGCGTGCCGGCGTTCGCCGTTGGACGGGCCCCAGTCGAGCGAGGTGTCGAACGGGTCGAGGTAGCGCCCGAGCAGGTTGTTGTCTTCGCTCTGCGTGTAGGTGTAGCTGACGAGGCCCTGGGTGCGCCGGCTGTAGCGCTTCTCGAGCTTGACGTACACCGCCTTGTAGTCGAGCGAGCCCGTCGACTGATTGCGATCCACGCGCCCGAAGGTGGGATTGGGCCGCGCCCGGGTGACCGGGTCGCGCGGGTTGATGTCCAGCGTCTTCCGGTCGTGGTTCGTGTCCGTGTAGACGGCGTCCACGTGCAGCGCCAGCTCCCCGTAGAGGTGATGCGACAGACCCACGCTGTACTGGTTCGAGTACGGCTGGACGTAGTCGTTGGCCACCACGGTGATGTTGGCGGGCGCCGAGACGATGAACTCGGCCGGGTCGCGTCCGCCGTACGGGTCGGGATAGGACGGGTTGGTGATGTTGACGGTGAAGCGCTGGTAGTTCCGGAACTCGTTCAGGTTCCCGAGGATCCGGACGTGCCCGTAGTACAGCCCGTAGCCGGTCCGGAACACCGTCTCGCCGTTGTCGAACACATCCCAGGCCAGCCCGACACGCGGGCCCCAGTTGTTGGTGTCGCCACGCTGTGACACGTCGATGTACGGAATCGGCACCGGGAAGATCGACGGATCCAGATCCTCGT
This sequence comes from Vicinamibacterales bacterium, assembly GCA_030680175.1. GTDB lineage: Bacteria > Acidobacteriota > Vicinamibacteria > Vicinamibacterales > UBA2999 > JAUXWO01. The sequence continues at coordinate 113,052 of JAUXWO010000117.1, read as the reverse complement.
TGGCCGCGCCGTACAGCCGCTCGTAGCGCAGACCGAGGTTGAGCGTCATGTTGGACCGGATCTTCCAGGAGTCCTGCACGAAGCCTACGGAGTAGTGCGTCGGATGCTCGGTGTTGATCGCCGGCAGGCTCGCACTGAACGTGGTTGCGCCGGTCAGCGCGGCAATCGACGCCTGATTGTTCGGGTCGAAGAACTGGTCCCGGTCGAACGTGAAGGTGCCTAGGATGTTGCCGGTGTTCTCCTCCTGGTACGGCATGTAGCTGTAGTCGAACCCGAACTTGATGTCGTGGTCGCCGGCCGCGATGCTGTAGGTGTCCTTGATCTGGAAGCGGGCCTCGGGGCCGAGCTCGTCGAAGCTGCTCCCATAGGACATCGACGGGAAGTTCAGGCCCTGACTGAGCCGGTTCATCCGCTCCGGCGGGAAGCTGCCGGTCTCGGTGAAGATCTTCGTGCCCGCCGGCGCGATGTAGTAGGCCGCCGTGGCGATCTGCACGCGGAAGTCGTTGAGCTGTCGCAGGCCACGGACCCATGTGTGGCCGACCACGAGCGACGTGCGCGGCACCTCGATGTCGTATCCGGCCGTGGACGCCGTCGCGCCGCCGCAGCCGTTGCACTCGCTCCGCTCCTGCTCCTGCGCCCATCGCGCAAACATCGACTGGGTGTTGCTCACCTGGTAGTCCACGCGGCCGAGGTAGAGGTTGCGCGTGAAGGGCTTCTTGAACGTGCCTTCGACCGACGAGTAGAACTGCGGAAGGCCGGTGTTCACCGTGTAGAACTCATCCACCTGCGTCCGCTCGACCGCCCCGAAGAAGTGCATGCGGTCCTTGCGGAGGGGCCCGCCCACACTCACCCCGAACTGGTGCCGCCGGAACTCCGGCTTCTCCGTCTCGAACAGGCCCTTCGCGTTGAGCGCCTTGTCGCGGAAGTACTCGAAGGCGCTGCCGGTGAACGCGTTGGTGCCGGACTTGGTCACCACCTGCACGATCCCGCCCGTCGCCAGCCCGAACTCCGCCGGGAACTGCATGTTGCTGACCTTGAACTCCTCCACGGCGTCCTGGGGAAGGTTCTGGCGGGGCTCCCCGTCCTCGGCCATGTTGTTGATCATCCCGTCGACGACGTTGCCGGTGCTGTTGAAGCTCATCGAGCCGCCGACGTTGACCGTGGGGAAGAACGACCGCGTGGCATCCACGCTGGTGCCCGGCATCAGGAGCGCCAGCGAGAGGTACTGCCGGGAGTTGATGGGCAGCGCCTCGATCTGCTGCTGCGTGACGACGCCCGACACTTCGGCCTTGGTCGTATCCACGACGGGCGCCAGGCCGCTCACGATGATCGACTCCGACACCGCGCCCACCCTCAGCGAGAAGTCCTGCCGGAGGGCCAGCCCGATCGTGATCTCGATGTCCCGGACCTCCTGCGGCGCGAAGCCGCTCAGGTCCGTGCGCAGGGTGTAGCGGCCGGGGCCGAGCGCCGGAAACCGGTAGCGGCCGTTGCCTTCCGTGATCGCCACGCGCTGCACGCCACTCGCCTGATGCTGCAGCGTCACCGTCACGCCGGGCAGCACGCCGCCCTGTTCGTCGAGGACGACACCCTCGATCTGACCGGAGCCCCCCTGCCCGTGCGCGGGCGGGATGATCGCCAGACCGAGCGCCGCGACGATGACGCCAACCATGAGCCGTCGATGAGTATTTGCCACCACACACCTCCCTGCCATCGCTGTCGTTCCGGACCCGCACGCGGGTCGACGCGCCCGAGCCGGGCGCGCCGCGCGTGTCGAGGGTCCTACCGGCGCACGCTTCCCGTGGACGCGAAGTGCCGGTCGTACCAGGCCAGACTGCGGTCGATCACGTCCACGACGTGCCTGGTCTCGCGAATGCCGTGTCCCTCGCGCGGGTAGCGGATCATGACCGTCTCGACGCCCACGTCCATGAGCGCGATGTAGTACTGCTCGGCCTCGGCGATCGGGACGTCGTTGTCGTTCTCGCCGTGCACGAACATGGTCGGCGTCTTCACGTTCGCCACATGCCGCAGCGGGGAGCGCTGCCAGAGGAAGTCCATCAGGTGCATCGCGTCCCCGGCCGCGGCCGGACGCGCGCCCGCCGGCCACGTCTGGTGCGGCAGCAGGCCGAACTCGACGGCCAGGTAGTCGTGGTAGTACGCCATGTAGTTGAAGCTCACCAGGTTGGCGATGCCGGCGGCCGGGATGGCCGCCTTGAAGCGGCCGGTCTGCGTGATCAGCCAGTTGGTGAGCTGGCCGCCGTAGCTCCCGCCCTCGACGCCGAGGCGGTCCGCATCAAGCCAGGCATGCGCCGCCAGCGCGGCATCGACGCCGGCCAGCACATCCATCGCCTCGGCGCCGTTCTGGTCGCCGAAGATCGCGTCGGCGAACGCCTGCCCGTACCCGGTCGATCCCCGGTAGTTCACCATCAGCGACGCCACGCCATGCGCCGCGTAGGCCTGGGCCTTGGCGTTGAACGTCGGCCCCTGCTGCCCGTGCGGGCCGCCCTTGATCATCGCGACGAGCGGGTACTTCCGGGCGCGGTCGACGTTGAGCGGATGCGTGAGGAACGCTTCCACCTCGAGGCCGCCGGCGCTCCTGAACCGCAGCGACTCGACCTCGGCGAGGGCGCGGCCCGCGAGCAGCGCCTGGTTGACCGACGTGAGCGCACGCGCCGGCGCCGTGCCGCGGCGCACGAAGAGCTCCGCCGGGGCGGCCGGGGTCTCGAGGGTATAGGCGAGGAGCCCGTCGGGGCCCACCGACCAGGAGCCCACGCGTCCCCGCTCATCCGCGGCCGGCACCAGCACCCTGGGGGCGGCGCCGTCGAGATCGAACTGGTAGAGGCGTACGCTGCCGCGCTCCTGCACCGTGGCCAGCACGGCGCGGCCGTCCCTCGTCCATCCGGGGTTGCCCTGCCGGTTGTCCAGCGTCCCGAGTTCGCGGCGGCCCGACCCGTCGGCCCCGATGAGCCACACATGCGTGTCCTCCATCGTCGTCTCCGACGAGGTCAGGTCGCGTGTGGTGCCGAGATACGCCAGCGTGCTGCCGTCGGGCGACCACACCGGCCGGTACTCCGCGCTCTTGGTGTTCGTGAGGCGCCGGATCGCGCCGCCCTCAACCGCGACGGTGAAGATGTCGTAGTTGAAGAAGCGATCGGGGTCGGGTTCGCGATTCGACACGAACGCGATCTCGTGACCCTTCGGCGACCAGCTGATCGAATGCTCGTAGTAGTTGCCGGAGGTCAGCTGGCGGACCGCCTTCGTGTCGACGTTGACGATGAAGATGTGCACGCGCCGGTTGTCGTTGAACCGCGTCAGGCCTTCCGACGCCGTCGGTTTGTACAGGTAGCGCGTGATCACCATCGGATCGCCGTTGGCGTCCTCGGTCTCCGGCCCGGGCGTGGCGGACACGAAGGCGATCTGCCGGCTGTCGGGCGACCAGGTCACACGTTCGCCGGTCGAGGGCAGGGGATGGTTGGTGCCCTGCACCTCGGCCAGGAACGTCACCTGGGATCCATCCGCGCGGGCGATCATCAACCCGCTCTTCTGATCGGCGCGGCCGAAGAACGCGAGCCATTGCCCGTCCGGCGACCAGCGGGGGCTCGAGGCGCCATCCGCCTCCGTGCCAAGACGTACCGGCTCGCCGCCGCCGACGTTGAGAATCCACACCTGCGAGTACGGCGTGCCGGGCCGGTCGCTGTGCTGGATCGTGTAGGCGACGCGGCTGCCATCGGGCGACATCTCGATGCCGCTGACCGCCTTCAGGTTGTAGAGATCGCTGCTGGCCAGGCCCCGGCTCTGCGCCGTGGCCGGCGCGGCCAGGCTCAGGACGAGCAGACCGATCAGGGTGGAGAACGCAAGTCGAGAGCGACCAACCATGTAGTACCTGTCCTTTGTGACGGGAGCGAAGTGGGGCGGGCGGGCGGGACGCGGGCGCGCGTGGCCGCGAAGAGATTCGTCTGAGCGTGTCGTCGAAGGGGTGGGCGAGGCGGGCGCGGGGAGCGCCAATCGTTGGGGGCCCGCACGGCCGTCGCGTGGACTCTGACGACGATGCGACGTGTGTGTGCGCGTCGTGCGAGTGCCTCGTGTCACTTCTGAGAGCCTAGGGCTGTGAAGCACACGAGTCAAGTGACCACAGGCCACCGGTGTGATCAATTGCAACGCAGTCGCGACGTGCGATCGCGAGTGTCCCATCGAGGAAAGCGCGTGCGCGGATCCCGCGGCGGCGACAAGTGCGGACATTCTTTTACATCGCCGAGCCACGTCCGTGCCCGCCGGAGGGCCTGTCTGGTTTCGCGCACTCGACGAGCCCGGCGCCATGCTAGGCTCGAAGCCATCACAGCTGGCCGTGTGGTGAGGTCCCCGCCGCTGCACGGACGGCCCAGAGATGTGAGGTAGACATGCGCCGTCACCCTTCGTTCGTGCTCGTGGTTCTCGCCTGCGTGCTTGCGATCGGCGTGACCGCTGTCTGGCTCCAGGCGCAAACGGCCAAGGAACCAGACACGGTGCTCATGAAGCGCGCCACGATCGGGGTCGTGACGTTCGAGCACAAGCTGCACGCGCACGACCGTAAGGCGGCGTGCGAAACGTGCCATCACCCCGCGCGGCCGGGCATGCCGATGAAGACGCCCCACCAGGCCTGTTCGACGTGCCATGTAGCGAAGCCGGCCGCGCCCATGAAGACGTCGAACCGCGACGCATTCCATGATGCGCTGGCGCGCAAGGGCGTGTGCATCGACTGCCACATCGAGCTGAACGCGAAGGCGGCGACGAAGGTGGTGGCGCCGGTGCGGTGCGCCACGTGCCACATCAAGGAGAAGGCGTAGCGGCCTCCGCCGCCGGGCCCATCGTGATGACGACGCTGCCCCGCTTGCGCCCGGTGTCCACGTAGGCGTGGGCGGCGGCGATCTCGTTGAGCGGGTAGCGGCGATCGATGAGGGGCCTGAAGTGGCCCTCCGCGGCGAGCGCCTGCAGGACGAGCAGGTCCTCCACGCGCTCCTTCACGGCCCCCGTCAGCACCCGCTTGCCATCAGGTCGTCGTCTCCGCATGGAGCCCAGCATCTGCGGCAGCGTGGCGGCCACCAGGGTGAGCCGTCCTTCATCCTTCAACACCGGCGCGCACGCGGCGAACTCCGTGGCGCCGACCGTGTCGACGATGATGTCCCAGGTGGCGGTGCCGCGGCGGAAGTCCTCCTTCGTGTAGTCCAGCACCCGGTCGGCGCCCAGGGCCTGCACGCATTCCAGGTTGGCCGTGCTCGTGACGCCGGTCACGCGGGCCCCGAAGTGCCTGGCGAGTTGCACGGCGGCGCTCCCCACGGCGCCTGACGCCCCCACGATCAGCACCTCGTCGCCCGCGCGCACCTGCGCCAGGTCGCGCAGGTAGTAGAGCGCCGTCGTCCCGCCGAACGACAGGGCGGCGGCCTCGTCGAAGGTGAGGCCGGCCGGGATCCGCGCGATTCGTCCGTCCTCGGGCATCGTGCGGTACTCGGCGTGACATCCCAGCGCGGATCCGGGAAAGGCGAAGACCGCCTCGCCGGCCTGAAAGCGCGTGACGGCGCGACCGACGGCCTCGATCGTGCCCGCGAGCTCGGTGCCGAGGATGGGCTGTCGCGGCCCGAACAGCCCGAAGACCGGGCGCGCGAAGAGGCCAAATCCCCTGGGCAGCTCGAGGCTGCGCACCCGCCAGTCCGCGGACGAGACGGTGCTGGCGCTGATCCTGATCAGGACCTCGTGGTCCTTCGGCTGAGGTGTCGGCACGTCTTCGACGCGCACGACGCTCGGCGGTCCGTATGTCCGATAGACGGCGGCTTTCATGATCGTCGCTCATATCCTAAGTCGACTTCTTCGAGCACAATGAAGGAGCCGCATGGATCCAGAACGACAGCGCCTCGAGGACGACCGCGCCCGAGTGACCGACTGGAAGCGCTGGGGGCCTTACCTGAGCGAGCGGGCCTGGGGCACGGTGCGCGAGGACTACAGCCGCGACGGAAACCCCTGGACCTATTTTCCGCACGACCACGCACGGTCGAGGGCCTATCGCTGGGGTGAGGACGGCCTCGGCGGGATCTGCGATCGCGACCAGCGGCTCTGCTTCGCCCTCGCCCTCTGGAACGGCCGGGACCCGATCCTCAAGGAGCGGCTCTTCGGCCTCAGCGGCCCCCAGGGCAACCACGGCGAGGACGTCAAGGAGTACTACCACTACCTCGACAGCACGCCAACGCACTCCTATATGCGGTTCGTCTACCGCTATCCGCAGGCGCCATTCCCGTACGAACAGCTGGAGGCCGAGAATCAACGTCGCGGGTACGACGACCCGGAATACGAGCTGATCGACACCGGCGTCTTCGACGACGACCGCTACTTCGACGTGACGGTGGAGTACGCCAAGGCATGGCCGGAGGACATGCTGGTGCTCGTCACGGCCACCAACCGCGGGCCGGACGCCGCCCGGCTTGATCTCCTGCCGACGCTCTGGTTCCGCAACACGTGGGCGTGGGGCCTGGACGATCGACGGCCGGAGGTCTGCACAGGTCCGACAGGTCCGACAGGTCCGGCAGGTCCGACAGGTCCGGCGGGTCCGAACGGCTGGTCGAGCCTTTCGGTTTCCTCCGGCCGCGACCGTCTGACGCCCAACCGGCTCTACTGCGAAGGCGCGCCGGAGCTGCTGTTCACCGAGGTGGAGACGAACCGTGCGCGGCTCTTCGGCGTCGCCAACCACTCGCCCTACGTCAAGGACGGCATCAACGACTTCGTCGTCCACGGCGCGGCCGATGCGGTGAATCCGAACGGGCACGGCACGAAAGCCGCGGCACGCTACCGCTTCGACCTTCAGCCAGGCGAGTCCGCCACCATCCGCCTCCGCCTGACCGACCAGATCCCGGATCCATTCGGCGGCTTCGACGAGACGTTGGCGCGACGCCGCGACGAGGCGGACGCCTTCTACAACGCGATTCAGCCTGGCCACCTCACGGACGATCAGCGTCATGTGCAGCGTCAAGCCTTCGCCGGCCTGCTCTGGACGAAGCAGACTTACCTGTACGACGTGCGGCAGTGGCTCGCCGGCGATCCGGCGTACCCGTCGCCAAAGCGGTCGCGCGTCCGCAACCTCGACTGGCAGCACGTCAGCGCGGGCGAGGTGCTCTCGATGCCGGACAAGTGGGAGTTTCCCTGGTTCGCGGCATGGGACACCGCCTTCCACTGCATTCCGCTGGCCGTCGTGGACGCCGGGTTCGCCAAGGAGCAGCTGCTCGTCCTTCTTCGGGAGTGGTATCTGCACCCCAACGGACAGATGCCCGCCTACGAGTGGAGCTTCAGCGATGTGAACCCGCCCGTGCATGGCTGGGCCTGCTGGCGTGTCTACCAGATCGACCGGCGGCACCGGGGCGAGGGCGACACCGACTTCCTCGAGCGCGTGTTCCAGAAGCTGCTGCTGAACTTCACCTGGTGGGTCAATCGCAGGGACGCCGAGGGCAACAACATCTTCCAGGGCGGCTTCATGGGCCTGGACAACATCGGCGTCTTCGACCACAGCCAGCCGCTGCCGCGCGGCGGACACCTGGAGCAGTCGGACGCCACCGCCTGGATGGCCATGTACTGCCTGAACATGTTGACCATCGCCCTCGAGCTGGCGCTGACGAAGCCCGCTTACGAGGACATGGCGAGCAAGTTCTTCGAGCATTTCCTGCACATCGCCGATGCCATGAACCACATCGGCACGGCCGACGTCCCGCTCTGGGATGAGACGGACGGCTGGTTCTACAACGTCGCCCACTTCCCCGGCGTCCGGTCCTTCCCCCTGAAGGTCCGCTCCATCGTCGGGCTGATCGCCCTGTTCGCCGTGGAGACGCTGGAGCCGGAGACGCTGGAGCGGTTGCCCGGGTTCCGCCGCCGGATGGACTGGTTCCTGCGCAACCGGCCAGACCTGTGCCGCAACGTGGCCGAGATCGACGTCCCTGGCTTGGGAAGACGACGCTTGCTGTCGGTGCTCGGGCCGGAGCAGCTCCGCCGTGTGCTGGGCCGGGTGCTCGACGAGGCGGAGTTCCTGTCGCCGCACGGCATCCGCTCGCTGTCGGCGCGGCACGGCGCCGAGCCCTACGTCCTGCACCTCGACGGGCAGGAGTACCGGGTGGCCTACGAGCCCGGGGAGTCGCGGAGCGGCATCTTCGGCGGCAACTCCAACTGGAGGGGGCCGGTCTGGTTCCCGATCAACTACCTGGCGATCGAGTCGCTGCAGAAGTTCTTCCACTATCACGGCCCGAACTTCACGGTGGAGTGCCCGGCCGGCTCGGGGCGGATGAAGGACCTGTGGGAGGTGTCGGCGGAGATCTCGCGCCGGCTGATCGGCATCTTCCTGCGCGATGGGAACGGCGTCCGCCCGGCGTTCACCCACGCCAAGTTCCGGCAGGATCCGCTGTGGCAGGACCATCTGCTCTTCCACGAGTACTTCCACGGCGACACCGGCGCCGGCCTCGGCGCCAGCCAGCAGACCGGCTGGACGGGCCTGGTGGCGAAGCTGATTCAGCAGGTGGGCGTCACGCCGAGGGAGTCGGTGGGAGATAGATAGATAGAATCTTTCGATCTGCTGATGTGGTGATGTGGTGATGGATGTGAGATGTTCAGATGTCAGATCTATCTTCTGATCTCCGATCTATCTGGTGATCTGTCCCTGGCGGGACGATGGTATCGTCGTCCGGAGGCTGGCACCGGCGCCGAGTCCGCAGCAGAATCTGCCACTGGCATGCGGGCCGAGGCTGGCAGACTCTGCGTACTCGATGCAGGCGCACACGACCAGATCGACGAATTCTGGAGCAAAGGCGCGTTGGCGCGGGATTCGCACTTGAAGGCGACCGGAGGTGCGAACGTGGGGAACCAGAACGTGCGTGAGCGGCTCGATGGCGTGGAGCGGAAGCTGGATGCGCTCAGCGCTTCGGTGGACCGGCGATTCGATGCGGTGGACCGGCGGTTCGATGCGGTCGATCAGCGCTTCGACCGGCTCGAGGTCCAGCGCAAGGTGCAGGTCGAGGAGTTCGGCGACCTCGTTCAGCGAGCGGCTGAAGGCTATGGCGCGACGCTCGAGCACATCAGCCGGCAGCTTGTGGAGATCCACGACGCCGTGACGACACGGTTCGGCGACCACGACGCCGCCCTCGAGAATCACGCGACCCGGATCGACGCGCTCGAGCGGCGGTGAGCGTCCCGATGCAGTGTGCAACGCGGAACACCCAACGCGGGTCGGTGAAGCCGTATCGAGCGTGGAATGATTCAATGACGTTCGAGGATCTCGAAGCTGAAGCGCTGAAGCTCGACCCCAAGGGCCGGGCGCGCCTCGCCGAGCGTCTGCTGAGCAGCCTCGACAATCTTGCGCCAGACGAGAATGCCCGGATCTGGGCGGAAGAGGCGCAGCGACGGGCGGACGCGCAGGATGCTGGGACGCTCTCGGCTCGGCCCGCCGCCGACGTGTTCCGGGACGCTCAATCGCGGATCTGAGCCGTGCTCGTCACGTTCAACGAGTTGGCTGAGCGCGAACTCAACGACGCGGCACACTACTACGAACTCGAGCAACCCAGCCGGTGACCGGATTCCAGGTGGACTCGGTCCACTCTATGCCGGTGCCCTGAGCCATGAGCTGCGGCGATTGGCAGGTCCGCGAAACTACTTGCGCTCGGGCCCCTGGGGCGTCTCCGAGTCGGGCGTTACCGGCCTGGGGAATCCAGGAGTGGAGAACGTGTAGAAGTCGCCCTCTTGCCGGCGGACGACGGGCGGGCCGGACGAGTCCTGGATCTCGCGGATCGTGCGAGTCAATCGCGCCACCGCTTCCTTCACCTGATCCGTCATGGCGACCCTCCCTGCCCGATAGTAGCGTCGTCGGGAGGCGTGAGCAAGCCCTCCCCTCGAGTCTCACCAGGTGATCGATGGCGTCGGCCAGATCCTGCAGCACAGGTGTAATGAGTGCACGGAACGTCTCTCGCCGCTCGATCCGTGGCCCCAGAGTATTCGGCCGCCTGACGAACCTAACGAAGCGGATCATCACCGTGCCGAAGAATGAAGTAGAACGCGAGGGAACAGATGGCGACGCGACAAATCCAAGCGACGCGCCGAATCCCGTTAGGCGCCCTTTAGTTTAGGAAGCGGATCAGGACGCGGGACGACCTTGATTTGGCGTTCCACGGGGCTCGCGAGAAACTGACTCTTGAGCGCGTCCTTTAGTACATTGAACTCGTATGGGATCTCAATCATCGGAGCCCCGGCACGGCGTGGCAGATTGAAGCCTCTCGCGCTTAACTCGAAGAACCTTCCGTCGATGACGGAGTTTGCTCGACCCTCAACGCCAAAGTAAGCGCCTTTCTCCTGTAGTGCCCATAGCGAAGTACGCGCAGTGCCCTTGGAGCGAAGATATGCGTCCATCAACACCTTATGGTGCTCATAGGCTAGGAAATCAGCGCATTCCAGCGGCCGCAGGACGCGAATGGATTCACCCACGTGCCAGCGTTTCTCGGCGAATATCGGATCGATGCCCAAGTCGATTCGATCCCGTCGCAGCATCTGAATGATTTCATCCTGATGGGGATCGCCCTTCTCGAACACAAACATGACGTCGTCCTTCGGATGCTTCCTAGACATCCATTTCAAGACGGCCGTTATGCACTGAAGTGCGCAGATCGCGTACGGATGCCCGACGCGCTCGTGATACTCGAACTGGGCATCAACAGCACGAAAACCATCCAAGAATGCGCTCTGCGAAAAGTCCCGGTTTGTATGCCGCAGAATAAGGCCCGCCAACTCTGAGAGAAACCGCCAGCGTCGAAGAACGCCTGAAAAACAGCCATTGAATCTAGGGCGACCAGTAGCCGAGAACAGACGCACGCGCGCCTGCTCCGTGAATACATCCCGAGAGCACCCCTCGCGAGCACAAGCGTACGTCATGGCCGTGACAGATGAGGTCACGGGGGGGGGTCTGGACCTACCCCAGAAACCTCTCGTTGTGCCACCGAAGGAGCTCGGGATCGGGATGGTCCGCCACGCGCTTTGGAAGCGCCACGACACTGCCGTGCAGCGGGTAGTAGCTCTTCCCGTTGTCGAAGTGCTCCTTCAGGCGCCCTCCGACGACGAGGCGGTGCTCAGGCGTCACCGTGACGTAGCCGCGGTCGAACAGGCGGTGCAGGTCGGAACGCAGGAGCAACCCGTTGTTCACGGTGTGCGGCCCTTCGAGCGCGAAGGGCTTGATGTGCGCGGCCTCGAGGGCGGGCAGGGAGTGCTCTCGCGTCGCCGCGCAGGCGCGGTCGTAGGCCTCGGTAACGGCGACGCGGAACGCGCCCTGGCCGAGGCGTTGGCGGACGAGGACCGGTTCGCCGTAGCGCGGTTGCTCGCGGACCTCGGGCAGCTCGATGCCGGCCTTCTCCATCAGCAGCGCCGCCAGAGGCAGGCAGTCGTTCCAGACGCGCGCGCCCTCGCCCTCGTGAAGGGGGTAGCCCTTGTAGCGGAGGTTCTGCCGTCCCCAGTCCGAAGGCTGCTTCACCCACATCTCGGGCGGGAAGAAGACCGCATCGCGGAGGATGATGCAGCCGATCTGCTTGAGCTCGGAACCACCCCTGATGTTGTTCCTGGCCCGCAGCTCGGCCAGGCGAGCGCTCATCCCCTCGAAGGTCGCGGACCCGTTGCCCTGTCCGAAACACTCCCACGCCAGCCACTCCGGGAGCTTGGCAAAGCTCTGGACGTAGCCGAACCCGCCAATGGCGTTGCGCGGCGAGAGCAACCGGAAGAAGAACGGGCTGCCGGGCTTGCCGTGGAAAGCGTAGAAGTCCGAGGGGTTCCAGAAGTTGACCTCCGGCCAGAACGTCCTCGTCGCGAGGAAGTCGAACCAGTCGGGATGCGTGTTGGCGATCGTGCCGTTCACGAAACCTCCCGCCGCAATCTGGGCGTTCGGAAGAGGGGACTGTCCCCTTTTCCTCAGAACCCCGGCAACCGCCTTACCTGCTTCGTCTGCACCAGCCCCTCGAACTGGCCGCGCAGCTGCCCGGCCAGGTGCCGGCTGCGCACGAGGACGCCGGCCTCGACGTTCCTCTGCTGCGCCCACTCGGTGAAGTTCGCGGAGGTGACGAACGCCAGCTCGTCGTCCACCAGCACGCACTTGGCGTGCCACGCGGCGCGGGCGGCGGGGTCGGCGGCCACCGTGCGCGGATCGTAGAACACCTCGGGACGCTGCGGCCACTTCCACTGCGACGCGAACGCCGCGGCGAACTCGCGCAGCAGCTCCGACTCGTCGCGCGTGTCCTTCCACTCCCGGCCCACGTGCAGGAACAGGCGGACGTGCAGTTCGGGCCGCTCGGCCATGCGTGCCGCAAGGGGCTTGAACACGGTGGCGCCCCCACGCACCACGAAGCTGCTGACCAGCACGCTCCGCTCGGCCCGCGCGAAGAGTTCCTCCACCACGACCGCGGTGTCGCGGCTGTGGGACGCGGTGCCCTCGGGCCCGGTCCACACGAGCTCCGTGAAGGTCTGCCCGTTCATCGCGGCTTCCGCGGCGGCAGCGGCCTCGTCCAGCAGCAGCGCCAGATGCGCCGGCGCCATCCCCTCCCCCGCCAGCGCCACCATCGTCGTCACCACCTCCGGCGGGCACGAGGCGACGCGCTCGATGGCGAAGCGGGTCAGCGGCACGCCAAGATGCCCGGCGCGCAGGGCGCCGGCCACCATGCGAAGCGTGGAGGCAGACGCGGTGCCGAAGAGGGCCATCGGCTACACATCCTCGAAGAAGGCCGCGCCGTCACCGTCCACGGTGGGGACGACGAGCGCGCGGTCGAGGAAGTCGTTGCGCCGCTCGCACGAGCTCTCCGGGAGCAGCAGGCACCCATGGCAGGCCGCCCCAAGCAGGAACCGCTCCTCCTCGCGGTTGTCCGGCTCGTGCTGCGCGCACAGGGGGTCGTTCGAGCACAATTCGCCCATCGCGATCGCCTGCCGCAGGTACTGCCCGATGCGGTCCGCGGCCTCCACGAGGCCGCCAAGCGTGCCTTCCGCGTCAGGACTCGCGGTGTAGAGCAGGATGCCGTGCCCCGCGTCGCCCACGTAGATGCGCTCGCGGATGGAGCTGGCCGCGTAGCCGCAGTCAAGCGACACGGCGGTGATCAGAAGGTGCGAGAGGGAGTGCATCAGGAAGTACGGCAGTCCCGGGAACTTCGCCGTCACGCCCTGGTGCGCGTGCTTCCATGCGTCGAAGCCACCCACGAGCTGCGCACCGCGCGCCTTCACGGCCGGCCGCTCGAGCCACGCCTTGATGGCCTCGTCCCTGAAGCCGATGAACACGCCCTCGCCGCGGTTCTCCACGGCCGGCAGCCACGTCTGGTCGAGGGACAGCGCGGCGCGCTCCACATCGAGCGCCAGCTCGCCGTTGACGTCGGCCACGGCGGATTCGAACCGCGTGAAGCCCACCTGCGCGATGACCTCGCGCAGCCGGTGGACCTTCACCACACGGCTGATGCGGTCCGCGACAAGCGTATCCCCGGCCGGCAGCCGGATCGTCCTGGCGTGGAAGACGCCGTCGGGCTGATCCTGGCCGATCTCGTCCGGCGACGACAGCAGCATCTCGACCTCGGCGTCGCGGATGCCGGTCGCACCCGCCGACGCGCCGGTCTTGCGGCGCTGCACCTCGCGCCACACGTCCGCGTCCGGGAAGCCTTCGAGCGCGGCGCTCACCTTCTGCTTGCGCCGCTCGCGCGCCACGTCCTCCGCCGACTCCGCATACTGCAGGAAGTCCTGCCACACCGAGTCCACGGCCGCGCGCAGGGCGCCTCCCGGCTCCGGAATCGAGATCGCCGACAGCGTCTGCGCGAAGTAGGCGTTCGACGCCGATCGGACGAGGAGCCTGTTGATCTGTCCCTTCGCCCCGCCGCCCCCGCACTGCTCTCTGGCGAAGTTGCCAAGCCAGGGCCGCATACCCTTGCAGGGCCCCAGCGGCACGTCGTTCAGCTTCGTCGCGGCCGACAGCGCCTTGAACTGGCCGCACTCGCACCGGATGGTGATGTCGGTGAGGTCGCCGCTCGTGCCGCGCTCGTCCATCCACAGGTTGCGCGTGCAGTCGGCGCCGGGGCCGTGGACGAACACGCGCCAGTCGATGTCGCTCACGTGCCCGCGCGTGCAGGCCTGGACGAAGCGCACCGGCACGGTCTTGTACGGCCGCTTGTCGCGCTCGTACCGCAGGCCCTTCCCGAGGTCGAGCCGGTGGACGAGGGGGCGGGACCGCACGTTCGATCCGCCCTGCCGCTCCTCGTACTGCGCGACGAACCACTCGGGAAACAGCCACGCCGTGATGCCGGTGACCTCGGCCATCGGGTCGTCGCGGTCGGCCGGCGGCGCGAAGAACTCCACGCCGTCCATCCGCAGCAGCGTCTTCACCTTCGCCGCGAGCCGGTCCTCGAAGATCTGCCGGTCCTTGTAGCCGGTCCAGTGCTCGAGGCCGCCGATGATCACGGCGTGGTCCGGCAGGTCCACCATCGCGCCCGGGCCGAAGGTGGTGACGATCTGGCTCTGGCGGATCTGCCCGGCAGGGCGCACCTGGCCGCGCTTCTTCGCGGCCATCAGGCGTCTTCCCCTTCAACGGGGACGTCCACGGTGACGCCGTCCATCCGCTTGATCCACAGGTTCACGGACGGCTCCACGTCCCGCAGCGACCGGGGCGCCTTGAACTTCCGCGCGTCGCGGCCGAGCGTCGCCAGCTCGGGGTCGAGCGGCGTCCGGAGCAGCTCGGGCCCGTCGGCGTTCTCGTACTTCTGGTAGACGAGCCGCGCATTGACGTCCTGCTGCGCCTTCGCCACCTTGAACCACGAATCGAGCAGGTCCTTCGCGCGCGCCCGCAGCGTGGCGTCGAAGCGCGCCTCCTCCTCCGGCGTCAGATGCCGGTGGCCGCGCGCTCGCGCCGCCAGGATCTCGGGGATGTCTCCGAGTTCGGCACGTTCGTGGACGATGCCCAGCGCGCCGCGTGGGGGCGTGAGCGCGGGACGCAGATGCCGCGCCAGGGCGACGACGATGGCGGGGAGGGCGCGGTCGAGGGCGCGGGGGGCAAAGGGCGTGACGCTGGTGGCTTCCACCGCACGGTAGAACGACGCGTGGAACGCCTCGAAGCGCTCGTAGTGCGAGCGGTCGCGCGGCCGGTGGATGTTGAGGAGCGTGACGACCAGGCCCGGCTTCGCGCGGTCGCGGCCGACGCGGCTCGTGGCCTGGATGTACTCGGCGGCGGCCTTCGGCTGGCCGAGCACCACCATCAGCCCCAGCCGCGTGATGTCGAGACCGACGGAGATCATGTTGGTGGCGAGCGCCACGTCCACACGTTCCTTCTCGGCGAACGGGAGCGCCAGCCGGCGCTTGGTCTCGGAGACCTCGTTGGTCGGCACGCGCGAGGTCAGCTCCATCACCTCGCGGGCCACCTGCCGGCTCGCGAAGCTGCTGTCCTGTTCGCCCACGCGCCGCCGGTCGCCGTATGCCGCCACGCGCGACGACACCTCGTCCTCCACGATCCGCCGGCTGCCGCCCAGCTCGCGCAGGCTGTTGAAGTAGCCGAGCAGCGTCATGTAGGGATCGGCGGGGTTCGCTGCGTTCTTCGTGCCGCCCGCCTCCTGCCATGCCTTCTGCGCCGCGGCGAGCAGCGCCAGGTACGTGCGCAGCAGCACCACCTTCAGGCTGCGCCCCTGCGCCGCCACGCCGAGGTAAAGCCGCCCCGGCTGCTTGTCGAGCGCGACGGTCTCGGCGAAGAACGACGTGTGCCTGTCTGGCCCTGGCGGCGGGAACACCTCGACGCGCGGCCGCGCGAAGAGCGCGCGCACCTGCGCATCGGCGCGGCGCACGGTGGCCGTGGACGCGATGATCTTGGGACGCACGGTGTGCCCATCCACGCTCCTCGTGCACAGCGCGTCGATCGCCGTCTCGTACAACCCCGCCATCGTCCCCAGCGGTCCGGAGATCAGGTGCAGCTCGTCCTGGATGATCAGATCCGGCGGCGCGAGCGATGCGGGGAGCTTCTGGCCCGTGTGCGGCTGCCACGGCCCGTAGAACCCTGCCTTGTCGTGGCTGTCGGCGCCGCCGAGCAGCGCCCCGCTGGCGCCCACCCACGGCAGGCTGGCGAACTTGTCCACCGTGGCGATCACGAAGCACGGCACGCGACGATACAGCGGCTCGTCCACGGCGATCACCGGCAGCGGGTTCCTGTTCTTGAACACGCAGCCTGGCGCGAGGCAGTACAGCCGCAGGTCCGTGGGCTCGTCGGCCGTCGGCAGGAGCTGGAAGGAGTCGGGCTTCAGCTTGCCCCCGCACCACGGGCACGTCTCGAGCGGGATGGGCGACGCCTTGCGGCTGTTGTTCTTGTAGTTGATCGTCTTCGCCCGCGCCGTCGTCCGATCCTTCTCGCCCTTTCGGCCCATGCGGTTCGGCGTGGCGGCCTTCCCCACCCACAGCCCGATCTCGAACGGCCACGCGCCGAGGCGATCGGGCATCTCCTGCCGCACCAGCTCCAGCGCGCACACCAGCGTGGACGCGCGGCTCAACTGGTCGAGCGTGAGGAGGCGCAGCGTGTAGCGCATCAGCACCGTGACGCCCGCCGACGTGAGCCTTGGCTCCCGCAACCGGCGGAGGACGATGGCGAAGGCGGCGAGGCCGAGATAGGCCTCGGTCTTGCCACCGCCGGTGGGGAAGAAGAGCAGGTCCACCAGCGCACGGTCGGTGTGGGTGGGCTCGGCGAACGCGCGCAGGTTCATCAGGACGAACGCGAGCTGGAACGGCCGCCACTGCTGCGCCTCGACTGCGTCCGGGGCGATGCCACGCTCCTGGGCACGGCGCTGGCGTCCGGCCATGGCCATTGCGCGGTTCGCCAGGCGGAACGCGTCGAGGACCAGCGGATCGTCGAGCAGCGCGAGGCCCGCCTCGATGCGGTCGGCCGCACGTGCCGCGCCCTGCAGCAGCTCCGCCGCCACCTCTCCCTGCGGGCCGTCGGCCGGCGCGCTCTTGCGCTGCGCGGCGATCCAGTCGCGGTACTGGGACACGAGGCCGCCGAGCGACGCGCGGAGGGAAGCCGCGTCGGACGCATCGGCGAGTGCCTGCATGCCGAGCTCCACGCCGTGAAACGAAGCCGGCTCGACGCGCTCCACCTGGGCCTGCGGCATCCACGTGGTCTCGACGCGCCGGCACTCGCCGTTCACGACGGGGGCGTGCGTGGACGTGCCGTGCCCGACGGCGTACTCCACGGCGTCGCGGTACTGGAGTTCGGCGATCCGCTCGTCGGCGTCGCTGCCGTCCCGGCCGCGCGGGTTGGGCCGCGGCACGAACGGGCGGTCGGACTCGACGGTGAGCGTCGTCTGGAACGCGAACACCGTGTCCTTCAGGTCGCCGGCGCCTTCGAGCGGCTCGCGCCGGTTGACGAGGAACACGGCCACGGCGCGCGTCCGGGCAGGCAGGCCGCGGAGATCCCCGGTTCGACGGATGGCGCGCACGGACGTCACCACCTCGAGCCCGTGGCTGCCTGGCACCGGCGTCGCCTGACGGCCTGCCCTGTCGTCCGGGAGGCGAACCGGGAAGGTCTCCTGCCGCTCTGTCCGCTGCCACTCGCCCGTGGGCTCGCCGTTCTTCTCCACCGGGGCGTAGTCCCCCCAGCGCGCGGTGACGCGCAGCTCGGTGAGGCCTTCCGGGACGAGAACGCTCAGGCCGATCGACGACGGGAAGTGCCCGCGGCGCGCGGCCTGGGGCTCCGGCGTCGCCTCGTCCTCGTCACCGCTCCCGCCGGCAGGCGACAGGTCGAGTTCATCCTGCGCATCGTCATCCGCCTTCTGCGAGGCGGGGGCGTTCCAGGGAACGAGGAAGCCGGTGAGGTACCACCGGGAGGGAGGGCGATCGATGACCTCGGCCGCCTGTAGTTCGCCCGTGGCAGGGCCCACGAGATCGAGCCACAGCGCACGGGTGAGCCTGGCTCTGATTTCCGCGGCGTTCATCGCACGCTATTGTAGACGGCCAAGCCAGAGTGAGGACGCGTGAACATAGGTGCTCTGGATCCTAGGCCCGGCTCACAACGCGGGCCTCTGATTCAGGGAAGCACACCGGTACTCCGCCACCGGACGCCCCCACAGCTTACGGAACGTCTTCCATTAGAATCGGTCGAATAGTGACTCCCAGCGTCGACCGTCTACCTGCCCACTTCCCCAGAAGAGCGGTAGAGTGTTATTCGGGACATTGTAGTGGAACGCGATCATCGCCTGAGAGCCTTCCCAGCCCAGCGCATGTTTCTGATCGAGTCCCATACTTGATACTAGTTGTTTCCCGACGTTCTCACACCACTCACGAGCAATCAGTCGATCGTTGTCACAATCCCATAGACTGTTTGCCGGAGAGAAGGCGCGATGCGAGTCGTTCAATACTCGCCCGATCAGGGGCACGATTACTGAGCCAGGAACGCCACGCTTCACTTCTTCGACCCCTGTGTCGAAACCTGCCAACGCGGCAAGAAACAACAAGCGCGTCTTGAGCTTTGGATACTTCGTCACAAGCGAACCGAGGAAAGCCTTCGCTTGTGAGCCACTACCGACAAAATCGTCAACGAACACAACCAGCTCTATGGTGTCCTCCAATTGTCCGAGGCTCGCCTCTGAGCGAAAAGCCGCTCGCACATTGATCGTCGATTTCGCAGGTGGCAATTCCGACAGTGCCTGCTTGAGCCAGTACATTTGTGCAGGACCGCTCTTGCCGGCTTCGCCGAGACCGACAAACGTGACGCTTCTCGTTCTCAAGAGATCCGGTACTTGCTCCGTAAAAAGCGTGCGCCATAGCTTTCTAGTTGTCGGTTCATCCACAAAGATGACCTGTGTCAACAAACGGAGCGCAACAGGTAGCCACCGCGCAGGCATCTGGCTGCACCATCTCGCAAATCGGTTTGCGTCCACCGGTCCGTGTCCCTTGACCCATCGCTCGAATAGAGCCATCCATTCGGGCATCCGCGCCGACATGGGGGAGTCGAGCATGGGGTTTCGAATATGTGCTTGCGCCTTGAGATTCTTGTTCCATCTGGGGCGCATGTAAGCGTAGCCGATGGATGGCGGCGTGCTGGACGTGGTTCCAACCAGTGTGCGCGGCACACACTGCCACACGCGTTCGGCTGTGAATTGATAGGAAGGGCGCGCATCTCTCCATGCGGAGTCCACCTCACCAGATGTGCGGAACGAAGCGTTCACGCGAACAACATGAGGCAGCGAGCGCAACTGTGAAAAAAACGCGACATATGCACGCATGGCGAATCCGAAATCACCGCTTAGGGCAGCATCCCGCGCGTCGAACCAAGAGGGAAGCACTCTCTCCATTATTTCAAAGTCGATCGCTTGTCGGGCCTTAACCAGCTTCTTGATATAGGCGATGGCCGCGTCGACTTCCAAATGCTCGATCTCACAAGACTTGAGCACGACAGTGCCATCGTCGCTCCGGCGCTTCAACCTGGGATGGAGCTTCGACTCGTAATCCGCCTTCAACATTAGTGCGTTCCGGAGGGCCTGCAGCAGCACAAAACGCCAGTAGTCGTCTTCTATGTTGAGCTCCTGAGAGAAGTCCAAGAACAGCGGCAGTCGCACTGGCTCCGCAAGGCTTGCACCACGGTCCCGACGCTTGAGCCGCGCTCCCTGAAGCAGCAGCCTCCATTCTTCTCGGGCTCTATCGAGAAGCGTTGCGCTTAGCTCGCTTGCGTGCGGTTCAGACCAGAGCGCGCCGCCCGCCAATGCACGCAGTGGCTCTATATGGTTCCAAAGGGCTCGTGACAGTCGATGAATACTGAGCTGTGGATCGGCCAAGACGTCCGCAGCGGCACTCAGTGGCGCCGAGCACTCGCGGCGCTGCTCAAACGCGTCGATTGCGAGACACAGGTACTTGTGGAAGTAGTTGCTGTCGTATCGCGTTAGCCCATTTCTGGCTAGATGGCTGTTGGCAGTAAGCCATCGGTCAAAGTCAAGCGCTGCCTTAGCAAAGCGCCCATTCTTGAATGCCAGAACCGCATCTTGGTAGAGTGCGTGCGATTCGAGTTCGACGCGGTCCGTCCAGTAGTTTGGAAAGAAGCGCGGACTATTGTCGAGGAGGTGGGCCATCTCGATGGCCACTAGTAGGTGCTGTGTGGCATCGTCAAACCGGCCATGCAATTCTGCGTGAATGCACTCTGAAGTGGCCAGAAGATATCGAGCATAGTGGACATTGCGCAGACGTCGCCCACCGGAATCATAGGCTCTGAGTTCTTCTGCAGCGACGAGCAACTCTCGAGATGCACGAACGGCCAGCCTAGTTTCGGGTTCGAACAATAACCGCGCACGCTTCTTCTTGAGCTGCTCAAAGGCGCGCTCCATGGCCACTATACGCCTCGCGCGATCAGCGGAGTCGTCGGTCATGCCTCTTCCCCGACGCGCCGAGCGACGCGCGCGTCCGTAGCAGCAGTTCAGTACTCCCGAATCAGTCGCGCGAGCCACTTTCCGCTCGGCGAAGTGCCGCCGTCCCGAGCCGTGTCGAACAACTGAGCGTGCACTCACAAGCAGTGCTGGATCGATGTGGCCCCTATCCGATCGTGTCGACGCGCCATATTGACTGTTAGTTGTCACCGAGCATGGTCTTCAACTGCCCGATTATCGGTCGAAGACTCACTCGGATTCTTTCCACCCGTTCCGCGTAGTGCTGGGGCTTGCGCAGCAGATGGCGCGTTTCATGGGTGGCTTCTTCGAAAAGCGCAAGCCCTCGACCCGCCAGCTCGATTGCAGCCCGGGCATCACCGTCGGCGACGACCTCGGCAGGAACGATTGCAGTGCCGTCGTCGGAGATATCGACATAAAAGCCGTCTTGTTTCGCGATGTTGATCTCAGACGGATGCGCGATCAGCGTTTCCGATTCTACCTTCTCGAGAAACAATGTGCTCCTGGCGTCGTCTGGACTGGAAAGGACGTCAAGCAGACGCATCACTGCCAACTTCCTGCCGTGCTGCCTGAGCCACAGTCCGAGGGTGGTCCAATCGACATCCCGCCCCAGGGCGACCGCTACACACGCCTGATTGACAAACATTGACTTTGCCAGTTCCTCGCAAGCCAACACCGCGAGTGAGAACGCCCTGGCGAATCGTCCCTTCGACTCCAGCAACTCCGCATCGGCGATCAAGCTGCGCGCGTTGCCAAGAATCGCGTCGTGCACGTCGTAGAGCTGCGGCAAGGTCAGGGGATGCATGCGACGCATTCTGACCATCTATCGGCGCCACCACAAGCCCCCACCATTCGCGAAGAAGGCTTCAGCCGCCGTCAACTAATGACCCATCGGGTTGCCGTCAGCTGTAAGCGTGTCATGCTGGCGCTCCTCGTGCCGCGGGACTACCCGATCTTCGAGGCGCTAGGCTTGTTGTCATCCCTCGCGTCGATCAGTACGATGTCTGGATGCCCGTAGAGCTCGAGCCCCGTAAGGACCTGCCGCGCGCGCTCCTCATCAGCCAGAGTGAAATACACTATGACCTTCAGCGCGTGCTGTGCGTCACTGGCCTTCTGGTAGGCCTCTGCTTGGTGGACCAGATTCTTGGCCAATGAAGTACTTCTGGCGAGCTTGAATTCGACGAGCGACTTGTCGAAGCGTCCTCGCGACACCTCGAAGTCGGACGGACCGCGTCCGTTGTTGACCTCTCGATTGACGTCTGACGGCGTGTTGCACCATGTGAGACGAAACATGATGTGCAGGTCCGACTCACGCCTGAGTGGCTGCCCGTCGACGTAGAAGATGCGCCAGCCTCCCTTGTTCTCGATGACGTCCTTCAAAAACGCGACGCGCCGCCTGGCCTCGTCCAGAGTCGTTCCAGGATAGGCATAGAATTCAGTATAGGCTTGCAGGTTGGACACCAGTGCCCTGACCTGCTGGATGTAGAGGCGCTCTGACGCGCGCACCCTGACGTCCGCCTGGGCGGCTGCTTCATCTCCGTGGTCTTCCTTGTAGCGAATGTAGTAGTCAATGAACTCCGGATGAGCGTGGACCAGCGCGCCGATCGCCTCCGACGCCTGCTTGGCTGTGGGCTGCCTGTCTTGCGCGGGTCGTCGACGTCCCCTGCGCCGACCTGGCCCACCTTCTTTCTCGCGCCGGGTCCTGTCGTCGCGCTCTAGAATCCGGGTCAGCACACCGCTGAGGTAGTTGTTGAGCTGTTCCCGCAGTTGATCGTTGGGAACGGCGGCAACGACGTAGGGGTACTGTCGAATCAGGTCCGGCCTGTTGATCCAAATGTCTTCCTTCGTGAGGAGGTCCATGGGCGTCAAGATGACGTAGTCACCCCCAACGAAGGGAAGGTCGAATCGGCGTGTTTCCCACGTTTCAGTTTCGTAGTTGAACACGGTTTTCCGGACGGGCACAACGCGTCGCTGCTCAGGTAGCAGGTGGGCCCGCGCGAACTCTTGCGTGTACTCCAGGAGATAGTTCTTGATGAGATTCGTTGTGAAGTCGCTGATGTTGTCGCGCCCGACGCCATCGGCGATCAGGCACAGCTTCTCGAGGTGGCTCCCCAATGTCACGGTCTCAGCTCCGAAGGAGTGAAACAACGTCGACAGATTGCGGGCCAGCCCTTTGGCGAAGTCGAGCCCAAGCCCGGAGCCCCGGTTGCCACTCAAGGAGTATCCCAACCAGTTCTGTCGCACTTCGGGGAACGTAAACCAAGCGCGCAGCAATCCCTCAGGAACTGGTCCAGCACCAGCTTTGTCGCGTAGGAAGCGCAGGTACTCAATGATCTGATCGTGAAGACGTCGATACGTGGGGGCGTCGCTGTTGAAAAGAAGAAATGGATCAATGAACAATGGGAGATCGTTGATCAGCGACACATCGAAAGCGCCGTATTCCTCCAAGGTCTTGGTGGCGACTCTAAACGCATCGGAAAAGTAGATCTGGTTGTGTGATGCGATCACTGCCCCCCCAGAGTCCTGGAACCGGATAGGAGTATCAACGACCGCGCCTCAGCCGCGGCGGCCGTCGGCGCGGATTTGTGTCACAAGAGTCCGCCGCCGGCGGCTGTAAACGCTGGCTAGACTGGCTCGGATAAGAGCCTCATGCTGGGGGCAACGTTCCGAGAATCTCGTCGGCTGCTGAGATCAGTTCCTTCAGCTGGGACGCGGGAAGTGTCATCACCCCATGCAGCACGGCATTGCGCTTCTGAAGGAGCTTCTCGAACTTGCTCCGGACTGTCGGCGTTGCAACACCCTTCGCGATCAACCCATCATATAGGCTGAGAGCCGAGTGCGCCGCGGGTGTCCGTTTGGGCAGATGCTTGGCCGCCAAAGACCTAATGTGCGTCTCGAGTGCCGCCCACTTCAACACAAACTCACCCAGGATCGTAGCTGCGGGTGGCCCGGTTTCAGGCGTGACGGAAGCTTCAAACAGATTCTGAAACAGCAGATTCGCGATCTGATTGTAGGCGTCCACTTGTTGTGGGTCCACCGTAACGCCGTTTCCATCGTGATAAAGGGTGTTGCGCACGCGGTGATACCACTCGATGTCAGCCAGCTCGATTCCCTGCAGCCTGTCGCCACCGTACTTCTCAAGCAAGTCGAGTAGATCCGGAAAGCCCATGGCCGCCTGAAGAACCTTGCGCGGTGGCCCGGCGGTCCCGCGCACGCGAATCGGCAGCCCCAGGTAGGTCTTGATGGCGAGCTCGACTGCGTTGTCGACGCTAATCATTGCGATGCGGTAGTCAAAGGCTGTTGTGCCAGCCAGATGATCTCGCGCATGCTCCAGGAGCTCTTTCGGGCCGTAGGTCCAAGGCTTTGCAGCCACAGTGATCCTTTCAACTTCGTCGTAATGTCTAGCTCGCACACTCCGTCGCCATTACACGAGAATGCGTGTTTCCACCTCTCGGACGCCCGTGGGTGAGAGCGAGACAGTGCCGAGTTCCCTATCCCACTCAATCAAGCGCGACGAATGCAGCGGCTTCAGGACGCGCTCTCTGAACCGCGACACCTGTGGATACTCAATCCATCCGCGCAGGTCTTCCTCAAGTACAGCGTCTTCTCCAGACGAATAGACAAGGACAAGCGCCTGGCTCCGATAGTCCAGCGACGTGTCAAGCACTCGCTTTCGCCCGTTGACTAGCCATACCACCGGCACTGCGCGAACGGCGATCGCGTCAAGCAGGGATTGTGCTTCCTCCAGTGAGAGGCTGTGATACATGCGAAGCAATTCGCACAGGCACCAGTCAGACACCCTGACGCAAGTAGCTGCATCGATGGCATTCGCTTCCACCTCACCTCCGGCATGTCCTATCCCGCGCTTGTTCCGAATCGTGTAGAGAAACACGAGAGCGCGCGGGATTACGAGGCGAAGGCTTTCGTGGCCCGCCGTCTTGGGGAGGTTCTGCAGCCGCAAGCACTCGGCATCAAAGGTCGGAAGCCGAGAGCCAAAAGGGATGTGCGTGCCGGTCAATTGTTCCTGAAGCAGGCGCAAGACAACCTCAGCGAAGACACCGCTCCGCAGGCCCACAGCGTCGTGGTCCGAAGACACGAACGCGTCCCGCATGCCCAAATACTGGGAAATGATCTTCGTCCGAAAGGGCTCAGGCACACCGCGGAGGGCGGCCTCTAGGGCCGGACTACTTTGCGGTGTACTGGAACTGTTCTTCGGCATTTCGCGACCTAGTGAGGTGCCCCTGACGAACGAGTCTTTGCAGAGTCGCGGTCATGTCGCTCGTCTTGTAGGCGAACGTCTTCTCAACCTGAAGGTACGTCAGGATTTCGGACATGATGCGTGGCTCCGAGAAGAATCCCTCGGTGAGCAACGACTCAAGGGCGGCCTTCGGGCCTGGCCGGCCTGCTGTTGCAGAACGCTTTCGCCGTTGTTTAGATGACGAGGGCACTGCCGCTCTAGGCGAAGACGCGCTCTTTGTTGCTCCCTTGGGCTTCGCCCTCCTCCGTCGTAACTGCGACGATGACGGGCGGGCGGGCTTGACCTGAGGGTCAGCGAGACTGGCCAGGTACGCCTCGCCTGGAGCCATCAACGAATAGAAAAAGGTCCCACCATTCGGGCGTCTATCGGTGTAACTCGGGCTGCGATCAAGCGCCATCCTCACCGCGCTGGCAGCTGTCGGCTCCCGGAACTTCTTCGCAAGCACGTGGGCAATGTCCGCCGCGGTCAGGGCGTCAATGTCGTGATGTTGGGCGGCACGCAGCAGGAGCAGAGAACGGTCGAGGACCTTCCGCCCTCGCAGCAGCCCAGCAAGTTCCGTTCGATCGAGCATCTCGAGAAGCGCAGTTACCGAAGCGGAGTGGCTTCCACGTTCCTGCTGTCGGGGCCCAGTATTGCCGCTGTTCTGCCTCTCGTTTGTCCTCTCGTCTTCGGCGGCGCGGCGGGCAGGAGGTGGAGCCACGTTGAGTAACGCGTCCAGGGCCCTCTGGAAGGCAACCTGACGGAGCGATTCGGGAACCTGCGCCGCGATATCAGCAGCTTCCTTGAAGATTGCCTTGAGATTCTGAGATTCAGTCATCCTGATACCTCGCCCGGTCTGCCTAACATCCTATGGATGTGCGGCGCCATTCGTTGCCGCCCAGCGCCTTGTCCGACCCCAGAAGTGCGTTCACATGGGGCATTCTACTGGCGTTGTCTACGACATCAACGGCCATTGGTGGAGACCACTGCTAGTGACGCTTGAACAACAGTCACACTGTCGCGTCCGAAATTGGCACTGACGTTATGGACTCAGGATTCCTTTGAAGGGGACCGCTCTCGCCAGTGGCGGGTTCGGGCACGGTTTCGATAGCTCTGGGCAACTTCACCGCTGAGTAGTCGCTTTGCATGGAGGGTTCAAGACCTCGCGTTCCCTGTCTTTGGAACAATCTCCCTGGCAACGCCTTACTTTCGCCCTGCCGCGGCAAATCCTGGTCGCCTAATCGCAACAAGTGCATCAATCCAGCAGCGGAGTTGTCGCTCGCTTCGCTCGCTTCTTCGTCGTTCCCTCTCGCACTGTGCCCTGTCTGGCCGCGGCACGCTCGCCGTTCAGTGCCAGCAGCCGGCCCAGAACCTCATCCCGGATCTCATCGGGCCAGCGGTAGCGCCAGGGTTTCTTCTTCTTGCTTGGCTTGCCGGGCTCGGCGTCGTCATCGTCCTCGTAGTCGAGGATGAACTCACAAGTGGGCTGGAGGTCGGTCCAGCCGTAGGCGTCGAGGACGGCGCGGTCCATGGCGGCGTGCAGCTCGCGCAGCTTCACGATGTCCGGATCGCGCTCGTCGGGGTCGTGGAAGCGGTTGTACGTCTTCGTCAGGCCCTCGTTATTCCGCACCATCAGTGCCGCTCGGAAGTCGTAGTACTCGCGGCCGACCTGCTCGGCGGGCTCGTTCGACTCCCAAGCGGATGGGAACGGAAAGGTCTCGAAGCAGTCTCCCGGTGTATAGCGTGGGCGCTCTTCGAGGGAGGAGCCGAAAAATCGGAACCAACTCTCGTGCAAGCGCGATTGGAGTAACGCGTAGATGGCATTCGACGATGAGGCAAAGATTACGAGCTGCTCGGAAAAGACAGGGCCGGCTGCAAGAAATGCCGGCGACCAGTGCTGGGAGACACGCGCTGTCACCAGCACACGGTCGAGGTCGCGGAGCACCTCGAACAATGCGGGCGTGTAGCGCCCCCACTGCCACCACTGCTGCTTGCGACGCCTCGCGTCCGGGTTGTCGCCGAGCTTCTCGCGCTCCGGTCTCACCTTCTCCTCAGCGATCGTCATCAAGTCTGGCCACTGCCGCGCCTCCTCCTCCGACATCTGCCCGAAGTTGATGACGTACCGATGGTGCGCGTGCGTTGGGCTGTCGTTGACCTCCTCGCCGCCGATGTAAGGAAAAATCCGCTCGGCATTGCGGGGATTCTTTCGGGTGAGCTCCTGCATCAGCGAGAGTGGGCTGGCAACGCCCTTCTTGTCGGTATCGTCGAAGGTGAAGCCCATGCCGAGGACGTAGCTGCCGATGAAGCTCTTGCCGGCGTTCTCGGCCAGCGGCTTGGGGTCCTCGTCGTTGCCTGCATGAAACAGAAACGCGGTGATGAGATCCACGGTACGGCCGTCCAGGTCGAACGGCCCGGGAAGCGCGCCCTTGTGCACGTGGACGACGGACACGACGACGGCGGCCTCGCCGGGCCACTTGCGGCGCTTCGTCGCGGCGAAGATGGTTCCCTTGTGCAGACGGATCCAGCGAAGCCCCGTCGAGCGCGTGTCACCCTGCGCGATGGTGTTGGTGGCCACCAATCCGAACGCGCCGTTGCGGCGCAGCAGGTTGAACGCGCGCCGGTAGAAGTGCGCGACAAGATCCGCGTTGCCGTGGCTCTCCTCGTGGAGCTGCAGCAGCCACGGGAGGTAGTTCGACACGTTCGATGCGCTGAGGGTGTTCTTGCCTGCAAACGGCGGGTTGCCGACGAAGGCGTCGAACCCGCCGTCCTCGCGCGTGAAGACCTCCGGGAACTCGACCTCCCAATGGAACGGCGTCAGCCCATCCATCCGCTCGTCGGGCGCAGGCCGTGCGCTGGCCGCTGAGCCGTTGCCGTCACGCGCGGCCAGCCATCTCTCCACCTTGCCCGAATACGCCACGCGCAGCGTCTGACGGTCCTTCGGCTTCTCACGCTCGAAGAAGGCAGACACCGTCAGGTCGCCGATCAGGCGGACGTCCGCCAGCGCCTCCTCCGCCTCCCGCAGCAGCCGCGCCTTCTCGGGCACGTCGTCGGACGCCGCCAGGCCCTGGATGCGCTCGCGCAGGGCCTGCGCCTCCTTCACGCGCGCGTCGATCAGGCTGCGCAGGATCGGCAGCTGCTTGCCGGTCTCCCAGTGGAAGCATGCAATCTGCTCGCGCGACAACCCCACGAGGGAGTCGCCGTGCCGGAGCGCGTGATCGAGGAAGGTGAACGGGTGGTCGCGCGCGAGGGTGGCGAGCCACAGCGACAGCTTCGCCAGGTCCACGGCGAAGACGTTCCGGTCCACGCCGTACAGGCACCGCTCGGCCACCAGCCGCCGCGCATAGGTCCACACGTCCTCGTCGTCCGGGATGTTCTTCGGCGTGCGCCCGTGCACATCCCACGCCTTCACGAGCCGGTCGGCCAGCAGCCGGCACGCCTCCACCAGGAACGCGCCCGACCCCATCGCCGGGTCGCACACCTTCAGGTCCAGAATCTGCTCCGGCGTCGCCCGCTCGCCCAGCCGCTCCAGGATGGGCCGGAACGTCGTCGCGACGATGGGCTGCGTGAGGGAACGCGGGGTGTAGTGCGAGCCCGACCGGCGGCGCTCCTCGGTGGGCTGCAGGTACATCGCGCCCGCCGGCAGCACGTGCGGCGTGTAGCGCGACACGCGCTTGCCGAGCGCCACCAGCGCCTCGTCCTGTGTCGCCGCTTTTGCCAGCGCGTCGCCCGTCACCTTGGTCTCGGCCTGCTTCTGGAGCCACTGGACACGCTCCTTCGGCGTCTGCTCCAGCAGATCCCGCAGCCTGATGACGATGTGCTTGGGGGCGAGGGCGATGGAGGGCCCGCCGGCCTGCTGGAGGGCGAAGCCCATCATGGCCTCGTAGACGGACCCGATCTGCTCCACGTCGAGCGCGCGATACGACAGCCGCTCGCCGTCGAGCATCAGCAGGTTCTGCAGCACCCGAAAGACGACGCCGTCGGCCACGCGCGGGGGATCGACCGGGTCGCCGAGGACGCGGCTCGTGCCGAAGGGGCGGCCCTCGAGGAAGGGATAGGCGTCGGGGTCGAAGAGGCGGCCGTGACGCGCCGGGAAGCGAAGCCCACCGTGGCCGCCGCCGTCGTGGATCAGGCGGAAGAGCGCCAGGAGCTGCGCCCACGCGCCGTAGCGCGCGTCCATGGTGTCGGGGTAGCGCGCGGCGTCCTCTCGCAGCCGCTCGAAGAGGCCCGACACGCTGTAGTGCCGCTGGTAGACGTCGCCGGCCGGCATCAGGCCACGGTCCTCGGCGTAGAGGACGAAGACGAGGCGCATCAGCGTGGAGAGCAGGCCCCCGTAGACGTCCTTCGGCTGCTCCCGCAGCGCCTCCGCCAGCAGCCGCCCCTCCGCCGCATCGTCGGCCTGCTGGAAGCCGCGGACGAGATCCCACAGCGCCTCCAGCACCTGGCCGGCCAGCTTCGTCGAGACCTCGTTCTGATACTTGCGGCTCTCGCGGAGGAGCGCCGGCAGACGCTGCGGCTCGGGCAGGCCGTCGAGAATGCGCGGGCTGCCGAGAAGCGCGAAGAGCGCGCCGGCCATGGGACGGCCCAGCGTCTGGGTGAGGTCCTTGATGCGGAAGGTGAGATGGCCGGAGGATTCGCCGCGCGGGGCGTAGACGAGGCGGAGCGCGGCGCCGTTGAAGAGGAGGCCGACGGGGACCTCGGTCTCGCGCAGCAGCCGCTCGAGGCGCGCGTGCGGGGCGGCGCGCCAGCCGCGGTGCTGGGGAGTGGTGGCCGGGGGTTTGTCGAGGTCGGTGCCGGAATCGACTACCTGGATGAGGGCGAGGGGCTTCGCGGTGGCTTCGGAGCCGGTTGTCTCGGTGTCGCCGAGAGCGGGAACTGCGTACGTGGGCGAGAGGACGTCGTCGTGTTCCGGGAGGGCGACGTTCAGGGTGCCCGGGAGGTCGGGCGCGCCGGGGGCGCCCAGCAGGTAGCCGTCCGACCACTCCAAGACCCCGCGCGCGAGCGCCAGGAAGTCGTCCACGCGGACGCCATCGCCCGCCCTGAGCGAAGTCGAAGGGTCCTCCACCGCGAGCTCGTTTAGACGCTCCTGCACCTCGACGCTCTTCCGGCGGTCGAGGCCGACGCCGTGGCGCACGAGGACGTGCGGAGAGACGACCAGGCCGATCTGCTGGATCTGGCCAAGCCACTCTTTGTGCGCGGCGAGCTCGGGGGAGGTGGTGGACACTGTCGGCTATCGGCTTTCGGCTTTCAGCTTTCGGCTATTGGTCAGCGGCCAGCGACAGCCAGCCAGAATAGTAGCGATTCGTCCCTATCCGGTGATGGGCCAGAGATATACCAGGCCCACAGGCTCGAACCTGGTGGCCTTGACGTCGTAGCTGCGGCGGATGCGCTCGGGTTCGGTGTCGAGTTCCCCGCCGAGTTCGTCCAGGCGCTTCTGCCAGTAGCGGGTGTCGGCCTCGATCTGCCGGCGCTCGCTCTCGGCGAAGAGCGGGAGCTGGTCGGCCTGCTTCTCCTTCCCCTCCTGCGTCTTCCGGATGCGCGCGCGCTGAGCGTCGAGGATGGCGCGCATCTCGGCGGCCTCCTTGTCGCCGCGCGAGGTGAGCTGCTTCGTCGCCGTTGCCGTCAGCTCCCCGGCCTGCGCCTTCAGGTGCGGGCGCAGTTCGTCGAGGTCGCGCACGGCGCCGGAGGCCAGACGCTGCACCACCTGCGGGGGCAGGTCGTGCGGCGCGCTGCGGCTGAGCGTGCGTTCGAGGAGGCCGATGGTCTTGTCGAGCGTCTCGCCGGCGTAGGGCTTGAGCGGCTCCTTGCGGATGGCGCCGTCGGTCCACCGCGCGGCCACGGCTAGGATCTCGTCGTGCAGGCGCGAGGCGCGCTCGCCGTAGAGCGAGAGGCGGCCGAGCAGGATGACACGTGCCACCGGATCGTCCGACACGCCGATGCAGGCGCGCGACAGGTCGTGCAGCGTGAAGCCCTGCGAGCGGAAGCGGCCGAGCAGACGCTGGACGAAGCGGTGCTCGAGGTGCAGGTGGACGGCGTGCGCGTCGAGCGTGCCCTGGTCCTGAAAGACGACGGGGCGGACGGGCTGCTGGCGGCGCCACTCCCACGTCTGCTGCCCCTTGCGCTGCGGCGCGCGCAGGGTGTCGAGGGTGTACATCCACGAGGGGTTCGCCTGGAGCCGGCTCGTCAGGTCCGGCAGCGCGTACTCGCCGTCCTGCCCGCCCGGCTGGAGCGGCTCGACGCCCATCAGCTCGAGGCCGCACGAGATGGCCTGGCGGAGATCGGGCTCTTCCAGGCGCAGCCACTCGCGGGACTTGCCGAGCAGCGTCCCCAGCTCCGAGATCTGCGCCATCAGCTCGTGGTCGCGCTGGCGCGTGGCCTCGAGTTCCTGCGCCGTCGCGCGCTCCTGCCCGGCGTCCACCTGCTCGTGCTCGATGGCCTGCACGAGTGACGCCGCGTCCCGGCGTGCGAAGCCGGCGCTCAGGCGATCCTCGAGCTTCCGTTCGAGCACGGGCGCCAGGCTCCCGAGCTGGCGGCGGATCACCTTCGTCTTCTCCACCAGCGCCTTCAGCACGCGATCTTCGGGACGCTGGGCGTAGACGAAGTAGCGGCAGCGGACCTCGGGCGCGCGCTGGAGCTTGCGATCGATACGGCCGTTGCGCTGCTCGAGACGGCTCGGGTTCCACGGCACGTCGAAGTGGAAGAGATCCGCGCAGTGGTTCTGCAGGTTGACGCCCTCGCGCGCGGCGTCGGTGGCGATCAGCACGCGCAGCGGGTGCTTCGCCGGGTCGGTGTTGAAGGCGCGCTTCACCTCCTCGCGCGCCTCGTCTCCCATGCCGCCGTGAAACGTCGCGATTCGCGGATCTGCTTCCTGCCCGGGCGTGAGCGCCGCGCGGAGCTGGCGCTCCAGATAACGCTTGGTGTCGCCGTACTCGGTGAAGACCAGCACACGGCTGTGGGGGTTGGCCTTGCACCAGTCCACCAGGTGCTTCACGCGCGCGTCGGCGCGGCCGCGCGCGGCGTCGGCCACGTCGGTCATGCGCGCCAGCAGGTCGCGTTCGCGGGCGTAGGCGTCGGCGGACGTGCCGGTCATCCCGCGCGCCGTGGCCGCCTCCATCGCGGCCTCTTCCTGCTCCGCCACGTCCTCCTCGGACGCGTCCGCGCGGTCGTCGTCTGCATCCGGGGTGGTGGCCAGCAGCTTGAGCGAGGCCGGCACGGGGCCCGAGGGCGCGGGCGCGGCCTTCGCCGCCGCGGCCTCGAACGCCCGGCGGTGGACGCGGAGCGTGCAGGCGAACGCCTCGACGGACGACAGCAGCCGCTTCTGCAGGCTGCACAGCACGAGGCCCGCCGCGTTCTGCACCGACTTCGGCGCATCCTTCAGCCGTTCCTCGCGCGCCTCGCGATACTCGTCGAGAAGCTCGGGCAGCAGCAGCGCCGGATCGTCCGCGGGCAGGCCGTCGATGGCCACCTCCTCGATCTTCCGATCCGGGAAGCCGCCCTCGAGCCGCCGCAGGTCCTCCTTGAGCCGGCGCACCATCACCGCATCCAGCTGCTTTGCGCTCTCCACCGGCACGCCGCGGCAGAAGCGCTGCGGGTCCAGGATCTCGAGCAGCGCCGA
Source organism: Vicinamibacterales bacterium (assembly GCA_030680175.1). Classification (GTDB taxonomy): domain Bacteria; phylum Acidobacteriota; class Vicinamibacteria; order Vicinamibacterales; family UBA2999; genus JAUXWO01. Next base: position 80,807 of record JAUXWO010000117.1, on the reverse strand, counting down.
GAAGCTGTTGGAGTGGCCGTTGTGCGGCGTGGCCGACAGGAACAGGCGGTGCTCGAAGAGCGGCGCCAGCTCGCGAATCGACTTCGTGAACTGCGAGTCCACGGCGTAGCGCGCGCCGCTGGCCGGCGCCGCGTTGTGCGCCTCGTCCAGGATCAGCAGGCTCTGCGGCGCGAACGTGCCGAGCCAGTCGCGCAGCGGCGAGGCGTCGTCTTCGTCGCGCAGCAGGTGGTGCGACACGATGAAGCGCGAATGCGTGGCCCAGGGGTTCACCGAGAAGCCGCGCTCCTGGCGCATGCGGCGGACGTAGTCGCGGTCGAGCACGACGAACGTGAGGCCGAAGCGCTGGTCCAGCTCCTCCTTCCACTGCAGCAGCACCGACGGCGGCGCGGCCACGACAATGCGGCGGACGCGCTGGCGCATGAGGAGCTCACGAACGATGAGCCCGGCCTCGATGGTCTTGCCGAGACCGACATCGTCTGCGATGAACAGGTTCACGCGCGGCAGCAGCAGCGCCTTGCGCAGCGGCTCGAGCTGGTAGGCGTCGATGCGGATCCCGGCGCGATACGGCGCCTGGAACAGCTTCGGGTCGGTGGAGGTGACCGTGTTCCAGCGCAGCGTGCGGTAGTAGGCGGCGAAGTGGCGCGGCAGATCGAACTGCCCCTGCGCGAGACGCGACCAGTCGGCCTCGCTCACGCGCTGCGCATCCACCTCCCTCTCCCACAGCACCTCCAGCTCTTCGCCTTCGGCGTCGTCTTCGAGACAGGAAAGGCGGACGAGGGTCTGGTCCTCCGGCGCGGGGGCAGGCGTGACGCCTTCCACGAGGTACCGCCGCGAGCGGACGCGGACGATCTCGCCGGGGGTGGGGGGGAGGTCGGTTGCTACGGGTGCCACAGGTGCCTCTGGTGCCACAGGTGCGGTGCGTCGGGTGCGCCACTCGGGCTGTCGATCCGCTGGTCACCCGTCCCACGTCTGCAGCTCATACCGCCACGCTCAGCAGTTCGGGGCCGGCCGAGGCACAGAGGTGGTCAACAACACGGCCGGCCTCCGCGCCCGCCATTGCATGAGTGAGCAGCGCCTCAACGTTGACGCCCAGCAGGGAGACCTCGGCGATTCCGGAGGCGCTCGTTCGGACCTGGACTCGCAGCGCATCCTGCGGCAGTTCCTGCGCGGGCCTTGGGTAGAGCATGACAGTACGCCGAACGCCGTCCCCACCAGCAGACGCAAGAGACAGGGCGTACACGGCTCCCTGGTAGAGGTCTGCCGGCTGCAGTCTCGCCCGCGAGTAGTTCTTGTACTTCGCGTCCACGGGGAGACACCGACCGTCCCCGGTACGAAGCAGGATGTCAGGGCGAACGTGGCCGTATGAGCGGTTCGCGTCGGGGTCCCACAGGATCGACCGCTCCCGCGGCTGCCGATGAACGCCGAAAGGCGGCGTCGAGAGTGCGCGCTCGAGGACGGTGGCCACGAAGTCCTCGAAGAGCCTTGGCATGTCGAGCAGAAACGAAAAGCCCGCGGCACCGCCGCCGGCAAGGGGGTTGGAGACCGTCTGGCCGTCACAGACCATCTGCGCCAGCGCAAGTGCACCCGCGTAGTGCGCCGTCTGCCGCGTCCGCTCCGGACGCACCAACGCCTCCGTCGCGTCGTCGCTACAGAGTTCGCTCCAGACCTCATCGGTGCGCTTCACAAGAGTCGCGACGCTTGGCGTGCGGACTCCTCGCCGCGCAATTCTGAGGGCCCGCAGCAGCCAGCGATTCTCCACCACTTCGCGGGACCGTTCATCGAAATCGCAGGCCAGCCGGTCGACGCGGCCCCACCGGCGCAGCACCTGCGTCCGCACATCGATTCGCCCTCGGAGCGTTGTCAGCTCCTCGTGTTGTGGGAGGTAGTCGGCATGCACGCCAACACGAAGGACCTCATCGCAGGCGTCGGCAAGCAGCCAGGCCACGAGGTCGAACAAGTCCGTGCCCTCGGCATCGAACGTCGCGCGTTCCCGGAGACGCCGCAGCAGGCCCAGTCCGTGGACGAAGTCAAGCAGCCGCACGAGGTTCTTGTGGCCATCGAGCAGCCTCGGCTCGACGACCACCGAGAGCGCCTGGAGGCGTGCCACGCCGACGCATCCCGCCGCCTCAACCCGGACACCGGTTGACGTCTCGGTTAGGACGAGCTGACCGCGAGTCTTGAGCACCGCGACCAGCCGATGATCCGACGATGTCAGGCGAACGCCCGGCATGTCGGCACTACCCCACTCCTGGAGCACGACTGATGGCGGTGTGTGGCCCGTCATTCCCCCGAGTCCTTCGCGATCAGCCTGGCCAGTGCATCTGCCAGTGCCTGAGGCTGCTGGAGAAGATCGGAGTTGAGTCGCTCCATCTTCTCGTTGACCACCTCATTACCGAGGTAGTCGGCAAGCGCGGTGTAGTCTTCGTAGCAGTACTCCTGCAACAGCGGGATCACCTCGTGCTTGATACGCCGGGCGAACTCCTCCACTTGTGACACCGGGTCTTCGCCGACGAAGAACACGGAGTGTCCAATCTGCTTCTCGCGCCCTTCCTTCTTGCTGATCCGGGCATTCAGGTAGTCGAGGAAGGCGTCCAGCGCGAGGTCGCCGAACTGCACGCCGGCCAGCAAGTCCACCTGGGGCATGAGCTCGTGGAACGCGAAACGGCGACGGATCGCGGCATCCAGCACCTTGATGCTGCGATCCGCCGTGTTCATCGTGCCCACGATGTACACGTTCTCCGGGATCGAGAAGAGCTCCTTGCTCTGCGGCAGCGTCACCGAGAGACCTCGCTTGTCCGCTTCAAGCACCGTGATCAGCTCGCCGAGCACCTTCGGCAGGTTCGCACGATTGATCTCGTCAATGAACACCACGAACGGCTGCAGGGGCGTTTCCCGTGCCTCGCGGCACACCCTCTTGAATATGCCGTCCTCGAGGGCGAGTTTCAGGCCGCTGCCTTCCGCCGGCTGCGGGCGATACCCCTCGACGAAGTCCTCGTACGAATAAGAGGGATGGAAGGTCAGCATCGTGACCTGGGCGACCCCTTTCTTCCCGGGCTTCGTCAGCCTTGTCCAGGCATCCCGGTTTCGGTCGCGATCGACCAGGACCGGTCCGGACTCTTCGCCTGCCTGCGACAACAGCCAATGCAGCAGAAACCGACGGGCTGTGTAGGTCTTTCCGGTTCCAGGGGGACCGTAGAGCACGAGCTGTTTTCGCTCGTCCAGCAGCTCGGCAAGCTCCGCGAAGAGCGGATCGGGCGGGGGCGGCGGCGGTGGGTCGCTCTCTCCATTCATCAGCCGGTCGTACTCGACGCGTGAAACGGGCGCGATGGTCAGGAACGCCCATCGCTTCTGCGGGGGCACCGGCCGCGCCAGCGTCGTGTCCCACTTCACATGCACGACATGGCGGTACTCGGGCCGATCCTCCAGCCACTCGTAGACGGGATCGACAACTTCACCGACCGCTAGGATCTCGCTGGTCCCCTGATTCGCGAGTATCCGGTCTCCAGGTTCGAGTTTTGTCAGCAGCCACAGCTCTTTTGCCTTCCTGGTTGCCGCCGCTCGTCCTCCCGCCCCATCCTTCTCGTACTCCTCTCGGAAGCGCGTCTCGAACTCCTCAAAGGTCTCGTAGCTCCTGAGATCGCCGACGCGATCCCAACCCACGCAGACGTACCCGTTCTGAAGACAGTCGTTCCAATGCTTCGCGTTCCTCCCGGGCGCAATCTTGTAGACGCTCCCCGACTGGCGCGGATCGTCCCAGTGGTAGAGAAGCCGCTCCAGTTCCTTTGGTGTCCAACCGGAAAGCTCGGGTCGCGCCCGAAGCACGTCGGCGACGGCCTTGTTCAGGGTCACCGGGTCGAGCTTACGTGCGGTCTTCGCATCCTCACCCGTCAGCCGATAGCGGAAGTGCGTCAAGTGATCGCGCGAGTAGACGGGCAGAATCCGGTCGGGGAAATAGATATGGAGTGTCTTGAGCGTGAGCGCCGGCCCGAACTGGAACGGCAGGAGTTCCGCGAGTTCCTGCCAGCGATCCTCGGAGGCGCGCGCCAACAGCGTCACGAAGTCGGCGCGAAGCGCTTCCCACGCTTCTTCCACGCTCTTGAACCGCTGGGGAAAGTACCAGCCAGACTTGTGCTTCCGCTTGAAGATGATGTGTTTCTGCGCACTGCCCCCGGCAATGCTACCCAAGTCCGTGCTGTCGTACTCCAGCCATCGGCAGTAGGTGTCCGTGGAGTCGGGCTGCCCGAGCGCGTAGCGCTCGAGCGGGAGGTCCGGCCACGCCTCCATCGGGAATCGCGAGAGGATCTCCGCCCGAGCCTTCTCGGCCGCAGCCTCCACGGGGGCCACGGCTGAGCGATCGAAGGACTGGATGGCCTGCTCGAGAGTGGTCTGGGTCATGCGTCTGGGACTGGGAACCGGGCGCTCGAAGAAAGGGTTGTCCATCGAATCGGTGCGCAATCGTCTGCTACGGGTCCAGTGAAGTCAAACGCGTTCGTCCCCGGGGCCACACCATCGCACGGACCCGCGACAGCCCGGGTCACACCTCGACGGCCGGTCCCGGCGCGATGCGCCTACTAATTAGACGGACAAGGAATGGAAATATGCAGGTCAATTCCTGCAACTAGCTGAAAACGAAGGGAATATTCTTATTGGGACTGCCAAGATCTGGCGCGAAGGAGGGGGCACATCTGGAGATCTCGTGAGGTGGTGATGTGGAGATCGGATGTGGGATGTCAGATGTCAGATCTATCTTCTGACCTGATGAGCTGGTGCGGCTGGGTCAGCTTCGCTCGGACGCGGAGGCGCGGTCACGCGCGGTTGAGCGCTACGACCTCCCGAGGTTTGAGGACCGGCGGCCTCCCCACGGCTACGCCACTTCGACGGTCTGAGTGCCGATGAACTCGCTTTCGAGCCTGGGGGCGCCATCTTCAAGGAGCATCTCGATCACCTCCCGGAGATTGGCCCGGAGTTCGTCGAGCGTCCCGCCCTGGCTGTGCGCCCCCGGGAAGCCAGGCACCCACGCCACGTACAGCCCCGTCTCGGCGTCCCGCTCGATGACCGCCGTGTAGTTCTTCATGGTGAGACCCTCTGCCGGCAACGATACCAACCCACCGATGCCCATCCAGCGCCCGAACTTCTGATCTGTGAGACTGGAGTGGCCTGTCCGATCTACCGGATGTCGCCGGCCGTCTCCCACTCCCGTTCCGGCGCAGCGGCCTCCACATGGCGCAGCGTGTGGCTGCCGACGTCCCACGCTTCGAGCCGCTCGACGAGCGGCGCCAGGTCGGAGGGAAATGGGTTGCCGTCGCGACCGGCGATGAGCGCGGCAGCCGCCAGCCGAATCAGCAGGTCGACCCTGCGCGTCGCGTGGCGGGCGTTGGTCTCGAAACGCGAGAGCGACACCGGGGTCAGCCCGATGCGCTCGGCGAACTCCTTCGCCTGCAGCCCCGTCTGCCGGCGCAGAAACCGGATCTCGGCGCCACGAAGCGGCGCCGGCTTGCGGATGATGAGCTGCGCGAGCATCGCATGGAGCTCGGTCACGGCAGGCACCGCCAGCTCCTCGTGGCCGTTCGTGCACACCCACACGGGCACGTTCAGCAGGCGGACGTTGTCGAGCCCCGACTCGGCGTAGTCGATCGCACGGCGCACCTGCTCCTGCGGGGCTCCGCAATCCACGCAGCGCCTGACCTTTGTGATCGTCATGGGGTGTCCGTTCCGGTGATCACGACGATGCGCGCGAACTCGGGCTGAATGGCGACGATCAGCACGAGCGGATGGTTGTCGCAATCGGGGCCCACGACGCGATACTTCCAGTTCTGAAAACGCTCGTCCCACCCGGGGTTCGCAGAGACCACGCCGCGCCGCAACACGTTGAGGACGTCGTCCACCGTGAAGTGCCGCTCCCGGGCCCGCTCCCGAGCGTGTGCAGACAGAGAGACCGTGTCCTCTTCGTCCAGCAGATGCTGGATCACCTCGAACGCTCTGGCCGGGTCGAGCGGCGTGGGGCGGTCTTCCACGCCTTGTCCCCAGGCGCACGACTTAACCTGAAGTTAAGTCATTGCCGGAATTCCTGTCAACAGCTGGCTGGCTTGGCTGGCCTTCACACGGCAGGTTGACGTGCTGCTCCGCGCGCGCTGCTTGACAGAGGCCCCGACACTGATTCTACCATGGTGTAATCATGGCTCTGAACCTCAAGAACCTCGAGGTCGAGCGGCTCGCGGCCGAAGTGGCGGCGCTCACCGGCGAGACCAAGACCGAAGCCATCCGCCGCGCGCTCCTCGAACGGCGCCAGCGGCTCGCCGGCCGGTCCGTCAACGAACGACGCACGCGCGTGCTGCGGTTCCTGAAGAAGGATGTGTGGCCACACGTGCCCGACGCCGGGCACGCCCGGCCACTCACCCGCGAAGAGGAAGACGACATCCTCGGCTACGGCCCGGGCGGCGTATGACGGTCGATACCTCGGCGCTCATCGCCATCCTCCGCGGCGAAGCCAACCACCTCGCACTCGTCGACGCGATCCTCGGCGCCGACCCGGTGCGCGTCGGGACGCCCACGCTGGTGGAAACCGGCCTCGTGCTGAGCCGCTACCGGGGAGCGCACGCGCCACGCGATGTCGAACGGCTCGTCGACGAACTCGGCCTGACCGTGGTGACGTTCGACGAGACGCACTGGCGCGAAGCCGTGCGCGCCTACCAGCAGTTCGGACGCGGGAGGCATCCCGCCGCACTCAACTTCGGCGACTGCATGAGCTACGCGGTCGCCGCCGTGGCGGGCGATACGCTGCTATATGTCGGAGACGACTTCAGGAAGACAGACATCAGATAGATCTGGTGATCTCGTGATGTGGTGATGTGGTGATCTGATGTGGGATGTCCAGATGTCAGATCTAGCTTCTGATCTGACGACCTGATGTGGTGATCGGATGTGGGATGTCCAGATGCGCGGATCTATCTGCTGAGCTCAGGAGAGAGATCCCGAGATCGGGGCTTCGCACATCAGATCACCATGTCACCAGATCACCACGGCACGAGATTCCTGTTATCTATCTTGCCGGCACCGGGACGTTGCAGATCTCGATGCGGCTTACGCGGTACTTGAACCACTCCTCGGCGCGGGTTCTTCTTGACTCGACGTGCGAGGCAAACGCCGGCGTGTCCGTGCGCATCACCTCCAGGCGCGTGCGCTCAACCTCGGGGACGTCGGCGGCCACGCGGATGCGCTCGATCCGCACGCGCTGGTCCGCACGCTCGTAGGTGCCGAGCGGGCCCGTGCCGCGCGGCAGGACCGACAGCAGCTCCATCCCCTGCACCACGCGGCCGAACGCGGTGTCGTTGCGGTCCAGATGCCGCGGCGCGTGGCCGATGACGACGAAGAGCTGCGTGCCGCCGCCACTGTCGGCATCGTTGCCGCGCGCGGTGCCGAGCGTGCCGTAACAGTGCGTCATCCACATGCGGCCCGATTCGGGGTCGCGGGCCACCGGGAACCCCTGCGACCAGCCCGTCGCGGCCGCATACACATCCGGGTCCGGCGCGGGCGTGAACGGCATCGCCGGGTCGATCGGCACGTCGAACTCCGCCGGCAACGTCCGCTTCGCCGTTTTGATCTCGCGCCGCGCGTCGCCCTGCCCCGCATCCCCCCACTGGACGACGTAGTTGTCCTGGACCCGGTTGATCGTGAGGCCATCGAAGTAGCCCTCACGCACGAGCGCCTTCACGTTCGCCGCATGCGCCGGCGCCATCGCCGGCATCAGCTCGATGACCACCCGCCCCGACGCCAGCTCCAGATAGAGGGTGTGCTCGAGATCGAGCGGGCGCCAGTCATCGCTCGACTGCGCCGCCGCCGCGCCCACCAGAAGGGCCGACACCATCAGTACCGCCACTCCGCTCCGCCCAGCCAGATCCCTCATAGGGCCCCCCGGCGGAAAGTGTAGCGAATCTGACGATCTCGTGACGGGGTCTGGAGAATCTGGTGATCTCGTGACGTGGTGAGGTGGTGATGGGATGCGCGATGTGAGATGTTTCGATCTATCTTTTGATCTGGGGATCTATGTTCCGAAGCTGGCGACCTGGGAATCTGACGATCTGACCCCCGTGCCGGCCACGGACGCACCGGCGTAGGCGGACAAGCGGGCCGCGCGGTGACGGACGGGACAAGCCAGGGTGGTGGGGTGGCAACCCCAGGTCGCACGAGGCGACATCACCAGGTCACCAGATCAAGAGATACATCAGACATCTGTACATCTCACATCAGATCACCACATCACCACATCACAAGATCACCAGATTCCCCCTGTGTCGCTATTTCCCCAGTCGTTTATCGACGAAGTCCGTTCTGCCGCCAACATCGTGGCGGTCGTGCAGGACTACGTGTCGTTGCGCAAGTCCGGCACCAGCTACAAGGGGCTCTGTCCGTTTCATTCCGAGAAGTCGCCCTCCTTCCACGTCAACCCCGACCGCGGCTTCTTTCACTGCTTCGGGTGCGGCGTCGGCGGCGACGTCTTCAAGTTCATGGAGCTGGTCGAGAAGTCCGGCTTCCAGGACTCCGTCCGCCAGCTCGCCCAGCGCTTCGGCGTGGCCATCCCCGAACCCGAAGCCGGCGAGGGCCGGCGCGAGGATGCCTCCGAGCGCGAAGCGCTCCTCACCATCCATGAAGTCGCCGCGGCGTGGTTCCAGGAACAACTGGCCTCGCCCGCCGGCGCGCGCATCCGCGACTACCTGCACGGCCCGCGCGGGCTCACCGAAGAGACCATCACCGCGCTCGGCCTCGGCTGGGCGCCGCCGGGCCGCGACGCGCTGCGCCAGCGGCTCCAGAAACAGGGCTTCGCCACCGGCATGCTCGTCCGCAGCGGCCTCGTCGTCTCGCGCGATGACGGGTCGCTCATCGACCGCTTCCGCAACCGCCTGATGATCCCCATCGCCCGCGACACCGGCTCCATCGTCGCCTTCGGCGGGCGGGCGCTCGAGGCCGACCAGCAACCGAAGTACCTGAACTCGCCGGAAACGCCCATCTACACCAAGAGCCGCATGCTCTACGGGCTCAACCTGACGAAGGCGGGGCTGCGCAAGGCGGCGTTCGTGGTGATCGTCGAGGGCTACTTCGACTTCGCGCTCGTGTACCAGGCCGGCGGCCTGCCGGTCGTGGCCACCTGCGGCACGGCGCTCACGCCGCAGCAGGTGCAGCTGCTGCGCCGCTTCGCGAGCAAGGCCGTCATCTCGTTCGATCCCGACACGGCCGGGCAGGCGGCCGCCGAGCGAAGCTGTGAACTTCTGGTCAGCGAAGGCTTCGACGTGAACGTGGCCCTGCTGCCGGACGGGCTCGATCCCGATACATTCATCCAGAAGGAAGGCCGCGACGGCTACGTGGCACGGCTCCGGGACTCGAAGCCGTACCTGGAGTTCCTGCTCGACCGGGCGGCCGGCGAGTTCGACCTCGGCCGGGACGACAGCCGGCGCGCCTACCTGCAGAAGATGCTGGGGGTGGCCGCCCGCATCCCGGATCCGGCCGTCCGCGACCAGTTCGCCGACCGCCTGGCCCACAAGGCCCGGGTCACCGAGAGCGTGATCCGCGACGAAATCCGCAAGGCCGCGGCCGCGCGCAAGACGACGCTGCCGACCGAGCGGATGCCGGGGCTGCACGGCAAGCTCCGGGCGGCGGAGAAGGGGCTGCTGTGGGCGCTGGTCCACGACCCGGCGGCGATGGCTGAATGGCTGGAAATGCTTGAACCAGAAGACCTTGAAGGCCTCAGGTCGCGGGATATCCTGGTCCTGGCCCAGCAGATGGTGCGGCAGCCGGACATCGAGCTACCAAGTGTGCTGATGGAGCGTCTAAGTAATACAGAGGCGCAATTGCTGGCCGCCGTGGCCGCCGAGGCCCATCCCCCGGTCCGGGACGCCGAGCAGTGCGTCAGGGCCCTGAAACTGCTGCGCTACGAACGAGAACAGGCCGATGTACAGCGGGAAATCGCCCGCTTGCAGGAGCGGGGGTCCGCGGAAGGGCTGCCCCTGGAAACCCTATGGGAACGGAAACGCGCGCTGATGCAGCGGATCAGCGCCCTCCGGGCCAATTGAGCGAGTTATAATAAAAGGCTTGGCTAAGAACACACGCACCCGCACTCATCCCCGCGAGGAAGCCACCCCCCTGTCGCTGGAAGACCGCTACGAGGAAGTGCGGCAACTGCTCAGCGCCGGCAAGGAGAAGGGCTACCTCCTGTACGACGAGGTGAACGACGTCCTCCCGGCCGAGATCACCTCGTCGCCGGAAGACCTCGAGGAGCTCTTCGCCGTCTTCGGCAACGCCGGCATCGACCTGATGGACTCCGAGAAGGGGTACACGGGGCGCGAGGCGATCGATCGCGACGGTCCGGAAGAGCCCGAGCTGGACCTCACGCCCGGCGCGCTCGACAAGACGAACGATCCCGTCCGGATGTACCTCCGCGAGATGGGCACCGTGCCCCTGCTCACGCGCGAGGGCGAGGTCGAGATCGCGCGGCGCATCGAGCGCGGCAAGCTCTCCGTCATCAAGTCCATCTCGCGCATGCCCGCCATCGTCCGCGCGGTCATCCGGATGGGCGACCACCTGAAGACCGGCGACCGCACGATCCGCGAGCTGGTGATCTTCAACGACGAGGAGATCACGGACGACCGCATCGAGGAGCGCGCGCAGCAGTTCCTCAAGCAGGTCGAGTCGGTGCGCAAGGCGCGCCAGACGGCCGAGAAGCTCGCCGAGAAGCTCGACACGGTCCTCAAGAAGGACAAGAAGAAGTACCGGCGCGCCAAGTGGAAGGTGATGCGCGCGCAGGTGGAGCTGTCGCAGTACGTCCGCAAGATCGAGTTCACCGAGACCGTCAAGCGCAAGATGGTCGAAGAGGTGAAGGACGCCGTCGAGGCCGTGCAGAAGGTGCAGCGCGAGCTCGACTACACGACGCGGCTGCTCAACGCGAAGCCGACCAAGCGGCAGAAGCCGATCAAGGAAGAGGACCGCAAGGCGCTGCTGAAGAAGCAGAAGGACCTGCGGGCCGAAATCCGGCGCATGACCGAGGGGCTCGAAGACAGCCCCGAGCATCTGCGGCACACGCTCGAGACCATCTACCGCGGCGAGGCGCAGGCCGAGCAGGCGAAGAAGGAACTCGTCGAGGCGAACCTCCGCCTCGTCGTCTCGATCGCCAAGAAGTACACGAACCGCGGGCTGCAGTTCCTGGACCTGATCCAGGAGGGCAACATCGGCCTGATGAAGGCCGTCGACAAGTTCGAGTACCGCCGCGGCTACAAGTTCTCGACGTACGCGACGTGGTGGATTCGCCAGGCCATCACGCGCGCGATCGCCGACCAGGCGCGGACGATCCGCATCCCGGTCCACATGATCGAGACGATCAACAAGCTGATCCGCACCTCGCGTGCGCTCGTGCAGGAGCTCGGCCGCGAGCCCACCTCCGAGGAAATCGCACGGCGGATGGACATCCCCGTGGCGAAGGTCCGCAAGGTCCTGAAGATCGCGCAGGAGCCCATCTCGCTCGAGACCCCGATCGGCGAGGAAGAGGATTCGCATCTCGGCGACTTCATCGAGGACCGCACGGCGGTGTCGCCGTCGGACGCGGTGATCAACCTGAACCTGCGCGAGCAGACCGAGTCGGTGCTGAAGTCGCTCACGCCGCGCGAGGAGAAGGTGATCAAGATGCGGTTCGGCGTCGGCGACGGCTCCGAGCACACGCTCGAAGAGGTGGGCCAGAGCTTCGCCGTCACGCGGGAGCGCATCCGCCAGATCGAAGCCAAGGCGCTCCGCAAGCTGCGCCACCCCTCGCGCAGCCGCAAGCTGCGCGCGTTCCTCGAGGGACGGACGTAGTCGAGCGGGCCCATAGCTCAGCGGTCAGAGCAGCTGGCTCATAACCGGTTGGTCCCTGGTTCAAATCCAGGTGGGCCCACACCCTGCCGGGGGAGGGTGAACCGTGCACGGTTCACCGTTCACCCCCCTCCGTCCACCATCCCCCGCCCAACTTCAAGTATCCTGTGAGTCGTGCTGCCTGATCTCGAACGGTTGATTCGCCTCCAGAGTGTGGACTCCACGGCCGACGATGCGCGGCGGCGGATTGGGGAGGCGCCGGGGCGGGTCGGGGCGCTCGACAGCCGGCTCGATGCCGCGCGCGCTGCCGTCGAGGCCGCCAAGCAGGCCCTCGCCGAGAACCAGACCGAGCGCCGCACCCTCGAAAAAGACTGCGCCGTCGTCCAGCAACGGGTCACGAAGTACAAGGACCAGTTGATGGAGGTGAAGACGAACCGCGAGTACCACGCCATCCAGCACGAGATCGAGACCTTCACCGGCGAAGTGCAGAAGGTCGAGGGGCAGATCCTCGAGAAGATGATGGCGCACGACGAGCTGACCGTCGCGCTCAAGGACGCCGAGGCCGCGCTGGCGCGCGACATCAAGGCGCTCGGTGACGAGAAGGCCGCCATCGAACAGGAAGCGCGCGACCTGGCCGTCGTCGTCGAGCAGATGACGGCGGAACGCGCCGCCATCGCCGCGACCGTCGAGCCGCGCACGCTGGCGCTCTTCGACACGGTCTACAAGCGCCGCCAGGGCATCGCGGTGTCGAAGGTGACGGGCGGCCTCTGCGAAGCCTGCCACGTCCGCGTCCGCCCGCAGGTGCTGAACAACCTGCTGATGGGGCAGACGCTCTTCCAGTGCGAGAGCTGCCAGCGTATCCTCTACGCCGTGGCCACCAAGCCGGCGGAGTCAACAGGGGGAGCGGGGGCCGGGGATCAGGAATCGGGGACCCGCGGTCAGGACCAGCCGGCTGCCGACAGCAGCTCGAGCTGACGACCGCTCACCGTCCCACGACCCACGACCCACGACCCACTACCCACTACCCACTACCTACCACCTACTACCTACTTCCCACCGTCCATGATCACCGCATACATCGATGGCGGCGCGCGGGGCAATCCCGGGCCCGCCGGCTACGGCTGCTACATCGTCGACGACCAGGGCCTGCCGATTGCGAAGCTGCACGGCGCGCTTGGCACGGCCACCAACAACGTGGCGGAATACAACGGCCTGCTTGCGGCGCTCGCGTGGGCCGCGGAGCGCGGGCACACGCGCGTGCACATCAAGAGCGATTCGCTGCTGCTCGTCGAACAGATGAAGGGCAATTACCGCGTGAAGAACGAGGGCCTGCTCCCGCTCTACCGCGAGGCGCGACACCTCGTGGCGCGCGTCGGCCAGGTCACGTTCGAGCACATCCCGCGCGAGAAGAACACGGAAGCGGACAGACTCTCGAATCTTGGCATGGACGACAACTGATCGGCACATCTCGTGATGTGGTGATGTGGTGATCTGTGATGTGAGATGCGACGATGTTCGATCTTGCTTCTGATCTCAGGATCTATCTTTGCAGGCGGCCGTCATCCACCAATCGCGCCCGACCCGCAAGGTCCGGGGACCCCACCTAATCCCTTCCGCCACATCCGGCCCACCTGGAGGGCGGCTGGTGTATAACGGTCCAGACCGGGACGGCCACGATGGACATCCCGGACCGTACACTCCGTGCTGGCAGCGAAGCCATGGGAGGTTCGTGTGAAGGGTTCGATTCTCGGTTTGTCTCTTGCGGTGGTGCTCGTCTTCACGGCGTCGGCGACTTCGGCGCAGACGACCATCGTGGTCACGCCGGAATCGGCTGGTGTCTTCGGCACCGGCCAGACGGGCCAGCCCGAGGGCGGCAACCAGGTCGTCGGCGTCGCCGGCGACTCGGCGCCCGGGTTCAGCTTCGGGAGCTTCGCCTCGAACGGCGTCCTCAAGACAGACATGTACTTCCCACCGGAGATGATCTTCGGTCGCGAAGTCACGGTCGGCGAGGTGGCGAGCATGAGCTACTGGACCAAGAAGGGCACGACGCACGCGGTCGACCCGAAGGACTGGTACCTCATCCTGTACACCAAGCCGTACGCCGGGCAGCTGGGCGGCGGGTGGTACGGAGTGCGCCTCGGTCTCGAGCCGTACTACGCCATGAACATGGCCGACCCGGCCGGCGAATGGAACCAGTGGTCGACCTCCGCCGGCGCCAATCAGCTCCGCGCCTACGAGTCGACGTACAACTACTTCGGGTCCTACAGCGACCCGTCGTGGGAGACGCTTCAGGGCATGATGAGCAAGTCCGGATCGCGGGGACCAGGCGTCGCCTATGCCGAGCAACGCATTCTCGCGTTCTCGATCCACACGGCGAGCAACTGGAGCGACTTCGTCGGTCAGCTCGACGGCTTCGAGATCCACTTGAACGATGGCTCGAGCGTGAGGGTGAACTTCGAACCCTTCGCCGTCGCCACCGACAAGGAGCAGTGCAAGGACGGTGGTTGGACGAGCCTCCGTCGCGCCGACGGCACAGGCTTCAAGAACCAGGGGGCGTGCGTCAGCTACACCAACACCGGAAGGTAGCTCGCACGGGGATGGGGGATGGGGGGATGGGGGTCAGGTCATGAATCGTGAATTCGGGCAGTGCCCCCGGAATTCATGATTCATGACCTGCCCCCATCCCGCCCCGCTACCTACTGCCCACTTATCGCCGCGGCCATTCGGCCGGCGTTGGCCTGGTCGGCGCGGAACGAGTCGAACAGGTGGTGGCGGCACTTCGTGCACAGGCCGCATCCGAAGATGCGGGCCGGGGGGACGCCGGCGGCCGTCATCTGATCCACGTTCGCGCGCGCCACGTCCAGGCGTAGCGACTCCGTCCCCATCGTCTTGCCATCGACCCTGGTGAACCAGCGCGCGAGGTCCGCCTCCGCGTGGTGCCCGGCCTCGAACCGCTGGAGCAGCTCCGCGCCCACCTCGTAGCAGCACGGCCCGATGCTCGGGCCGATCGCGGCCGTCACGTCCTCGGGGCGCGTGCCGAACTCGCGCGCCATCGCCTCGAGCGCCGCCGGCGCCACGCGCGCGCAGGTGCCGCGCCAGCCCGCATGCACCGCGCCCACCGCACCCGTGCGCGCATCCGCCAGCAGCATCGGCACGCAGTCGGCCACCTGCACCGCCAGCACCACGCCCGCGGCGCGCGAGACGAGGGCATCCGCCTCCGGCCGCTCCGCCAACGCCGCACGCCACGCCGCCTCGCCGCCAGACGCCGCGTCGCCCGACGCCCCCACCACGCGCACCCCATCGCCATGCACCTGCCGCACCCGCGCGATGGGCGCACCCGCCATCCCGAGCGACGCCGCCACGGCCGCCCATGCCTCCGGCTGGGGGTCGCCAGACGCGCGCAACCCGAGTTGCCGGGTGGTGAACAGGTGTTGCGCGAGCGCGGAGAGCGGGGCGCAGCGGAGCGCCGCGCCCCAAGGCTCGATGGTCCAATGGAATGCGGGGTGCGGGGTCGGGAGGGTCATCGCTCGGTCCTGTGATGCGTGTCAACCGTGGTTGCGTGCGCGCCGCGGCGCGGACGCAAGGTCCGCGAATCACGGCGTCTTTTCGACTGGCACTGCGTTTGCGATACCAACAGCGAGCGGCACGCGGACGCTGTCGGCAATCGTTGTCGGCAATCGTTGTCGGCGATCAGCGATCGGCTGTCGGCTTTCGGGTTTCGGGTTTCGGGTTTCGGCAGAACTGTACCAATTTCCGATGAGCGGAAGCCACAACCTGGCCGCCGGACGCCGAGCTGACTGCCGATAGCTGATAGCTGATAGCCGAAAGCTGATAGCCGATCGCTGAGAGCCGATCGCCGACAGCCATCCCCGATCGCTGAGCGCCGACCGGCAGTCGTCGCTCAGCGCTCACCAGGAGGAGCACATGGTCGTCAAGATTCTGCCGAACGACAAGGGGAACCCCGCCGGGAAGCTGGCGGATGCCGAGGTCCACTTCACCGAGGGCGATCTGGAGGGGATGCGCCTGGTCGGCTTCGCGATCTGGGAACGGAAGAGCGGGCCCGGGCGGTCCGTCACCTTCCCGGCGCGGGCGTACTCGGTCAACGGCGAGCGCCGCAACTTCGCGCTGCTGCGGCCCACGGGCGATGCGGCGGCGCAGGACAAGGTGCGCGACCTCGTGCTGCAGGCGTTCAGCGAATTCGAGGCGCAGGCCGCCATCGCGAGTTGACTCGGGGGGCGCCGGCGGCAGCTGTCGGTGCGGCGGGCGCTCGGCGTGGAGTTCGACAGGGGCTAGTGTTCCGGGTCAGGCCCGGGACGCCGGTGTTCCGCGCCGTGGTGGCATCGGCACGGGACACATGGAGGGCGGGCGGGGCGGCGCGCCCGGCTATTGCAGCACGGGCAGCAGGCGGGCATTCTCCTGTTGCCGTTTGGGCGGCAATGTCCACTCGGCCTTCAGGCTCTTGTCGAACTCCGACCGGAAGAAGCTGGCCTTCATGCCGCCGTCGATGATGTCCCAGGGCAGCACCGCATCGGCCGACCGGTCGCGGAAGATGTAGAAGTCGGCGTCGATGCCGGTGTCGGCCACGGCCTTGCGCCAGTTGCCGCCGTTCTGCTCCGCCGCCTCGATGATGGGCGCCACGCGGCGGTCGCCGAGCGACATGAGCGCCTGGTAATAGGAGTGCCGCTCGCTCTTGATCGTGAAGTAGACGTTGTCGATGCCGGCCGTCAGCGCCTTCAGGCGCTTCATCTTGCGTTCGATGACGTCCGCGCGCTCCATCGGGAGCCACTGGTACGCGGTGCCCGGCTTCGGCACGAGCGGGTTCACGCTGGCCACGATGCGGCCGATGCGCCCGCGCGGGCGCGCGTAGGTCAGCATGATCTCGCGCAGCTGCAGCGTCAGATCGCGCAGCGCGACCAGGTCCTCGTCTTCCTCGGTCGGGAGGCCGATCATGAAGTAGAGCTTCAGGCTCTCGATGCCGCTCGAGAAGATCAGGTGCGCCTTCTCGAGGATCTCGTCGTTGGTGATGGTCTTGTTGATGACGCGGCGGAGGCGGTCGGACCCGGTCTCGGGCGCGATCGTCAGCGTGCGCTCGCCGCTCTGCTGCAGCAGCTGCACGATGGTGGGCGTCAGGTCGTCGAGGCGGAGCGAGGCCGGGCTGATGGAGTAGCCCATGTCCGCCAGGCTGCGCAGGATGTGCTCGATCTCGGGATGGTCGCAGAGCGCGATCGACACCAGGCCGGCGCGCGAGGCGTGGGGCCGGGCGGCGCGGGCCTGCTCGAGGATGCGCTCGGCCGGGAACGCGCGCACGGGCAGGTAGTTGTAGCCCGCCCAGCAGAACCGGCACAGGTTCGCGCACCCGCGCACGACCTCCACGAGGAAGCGGGATCCGAACTCGGTGTCGGGCGTGAAGATGCTCGTCACCGGCGGGTCGCACGCCTCGGTGGTCTTGAGCGCGGCCTTGCGCACCGTCGCGGGCGCGCCCGTATCCGGCTTCGGCACGTACCGCGCGATGGTGCCGTCGGGGCCGTACTCGATGTCGTAGAACGACGGAATGTAGAACCCGCGCTGCGGCGCGAGCAGGCGCAGCAGGTGGTCGCGCGAGGTCGACTGCCCCGCGGCCTCGACGAGGGCCGGGACGAGGACCTCGCCTTCGCCGGCGGCGATCACGTCGGCGAAGAGGGCGAGGGGCTCGGGATTCACGAACGTGACCGCGCCGCCCACGACGACCAGCGGGTGCCGGACGTCGCGCTCGGCGGCCCTGAGCGGCAGGTGCGCGAGCCGGAGCAGGGTGAGGACGTTCGTGTAATCCCACTCGAACGACACCGAGAACGCGAGGATGTCGAACTCGTGGAGGGGCGTCTGCGACTCGATGCTGACCGGGCGCATGCCCGACTGCAGCAGCGCCTGCAGTTCCTGCTTGGCCGGCAGGAACACGCGCTCGCAGACGACGCCGGGGTGGTTGTTGAGGAGGCGGTAGACGGTCTGGAAGCCGAGATTCGACATCCCGACGAAGTACGTGTTGGGGAAGGCCAGCGCCACACGCAGCTTGTCGCCGTGGGGCTTGGTGACGTAGCCCACCTCACGGGAAAGGAGTTCTTGTGCGACTTCGCGTGGCTGCTGGGGCTTCATGGTCGGGACGGCCTTCGTTCGCGCGGGGGTCGGCCGGGGACGTCACCGAGCTGCGCCTGCACCGGCGCCGCTCCCGCGTCCCCTGGATCTACCTACTCTACCACCGCGAACAGAGGGCGTCCGCCCTAGCCCTCGTTTCTCCTCAGGAACGCCGGCACGTCCAGGTCGAGGTTCAGCTCGAGATCCCCGGTGTCGCCTGAATCGTGCTGCGCGACCTCCTCGGCGTGGCCCCCGCCCGCGGCGGCCGCCCTGGGCATCACCAGCGGCAGGTCGAGCCCGGGCCGTCGCGAGATGGTCAGGCGCGGGGCCTCGGCGCCGCCGGCCGCCGCGGGCGGGGTCCGGAGGTGCGCCGTGTAGTTGTGCAGGTCCACGGGCGTGCGCATCGGCGCCGCGGCCGCGGCCGTCCGCGCCGCGCGCACCGCGTCGAAGCCGGTCGCAATCACGGTGATCTTCACGCGTCCCGCCAGCATCGGGTCCACGACCGCGCCGAAGATGATGTTCGCATCCTCGTCGGCGGCCTCCTGGATGATCGTCAGCGCCTCGTTCACCTCGAGCAGCGACATGTCGGGGCCGCCCGTCACGTTCACGATCACGCCCCGCGCGCCGGCCACCGAGGCGTCCTCGAGCAGCGGGCTCGAGATCGCGCGGTTGGCGGCGTCCATGGCGCGCGTCTCGCCGTCGGCCGTGGCCGTGCCCATCATGGCCACGCCCATGCCCGACATGATCGTCTTCACGTCGGCGAAGTCGAGGTTGATGAGCCCGGGCACCAGGATCAGGTCCGAGATGCCCTGAATCGCCTGCCGCAGCACATCGTCGGCCGTCAGGAAGGCGTCGAGCATCGACGTGGATCGGTCGATCACCGAGAGCAGCCGCTCGTTCGGGATCGTGATGACGGTGTCGACGCACTCGCGCAGCGCCTCGAGGCCCTGCTCGCACTGCCGCGCGCGCTTCTTCCCCTCGAACTTGAAGGGGCGGGTGACGACGGCGATGGTCAGCGCGCCGAGTTCGCTGGCCAGGCTGGCGATGACGGGCGCGGCGCCGGTGCCGGTGCCGCCGCCGAGGCCGGTCGTCACGAAGACGAGGTCGGCGCCGCTCAGCGCCTGGATCAGCGTGTCGGTGTCCTCGAGCGCGGCCTGCCGGCCGACGTTCGGGTCGGCGCCGGCGCCGAGGCCCTTGGTCAGCTTGCTGCCGATCTGCAGCTTCACCGGGGCGGGGTTGTTGCGCAGCGCCTGCGCGTCGGTGTTCGCCACCATGAACTCGACGCCGGACAGCCCCGCCTGGACCATGCGCGAGACGGCGTTGCCGCCGCCGCCGCCGACGCCGATCACCTTGATCCGCGCGCCGCTGCGGGCCTCGTCGTCGAAGGTCAGACGCAGGGGGTCGCGCGCGGCGTCCGTGCCGCCCGGGTTCATGTCGTGCTGGTCTGCCATCGAGCCTCCTCGTGTGTCCGTCATCAGAAGAATTCCTTGAAGACCGTGCGAAGCCGGCCCACCATGCGTGTCAGGGCGCTGCCGCCGGCGCGGGCCGCCTCGGGCGATCGGTTGCGGTGCGCGTACAGGACCAGGCCCACGGCGCTCGCGTAGGCGGGGTTGCTCACATGGTCGGCCATGCCGCCGACGCCGACGGGCGAGCCGCGGCGAATCGGCAGGTCGAAGATCTGCTCGGCGATCTCGGACATGCCGTCGAGGATCGCCCCGCCGCCGGTCAGCACCAGCCCGGAGTTGAGCGACTTCTCGTAGCCGGCCTTGCTGATCTCGTCCCACACGAGGTGGAAGATCTCCTCGGCGCGCGGCTGCACGATCTCCGAGAGGATGCGGCGCGCCATCACGCGCGGCCGGCGGCCGCCGACGCTGGCGACCTCGATCGTCTCGTCTTCCTCGACCATCGCCGACAGCGCGCACCCGGCGCGGCGCTTGATCTTCTCGGCGTCGGGAATCGGCATGCGCAGGCCGACGGCGATGTCGTTGGTGAAGTGGTCGCCGCCGACGGCGATCACGGCGGTGTGCCAGAGGCTGCCGCGCTCGAAGATGGCGAGGTCGGCCGTGCCGCCGCCGATGTCGAGCATCGCGACGCCCAGTTCCTTTTCGTCGGGCGTGATGACGGCTTCGGCCGCCGCGAGCTGGCCGATGACCGTATCGGCCACCTCCACACCGGCGCGGTTCACGCAGGCGATCAGGTTCTGCGTGGACGTGACGCTGCCGGTCACGATGTGGACGTTCACCTCGAGCCGCGCGCCGGTCATGCCGACGGGGGCGCCGATGCCGTCCTGCTCGTCGACGACGAAGTCCTGGGGGAGGACGTGCAGGATCTCGCGGCCGTTCGGCAGCGACACGGCGCGCGCCGCGTCGATGGCGCGCCGCACATCGTCGCGGGTGATCTCGCGGTTCTTGCCGGCCACCGCCACGACGCCGCGGCTGTTGAAGCCCTTGATGTGCGGCCCGCTGATGCCGAGATGGACGGCGCCGATCTCGACGCCCGCCATCAGCTCGGCCTCCTCGATCGACTTCTTGATCGAGTCCACCGCCGCCTCGAGGTTGACGACGACGCCGCGCTTCAGGCCCTTCGACTCGGCCACGCCCAGTCCGATGACGTCGAGCCCCCCATCGTCGAGCATCTCGCCCACGACGGTGCACACCTTCGAGGTGCCGATGTCGAGCCCGATTAGATATCGTTCGTTGCGTGCCACGCTGCCTCCCAACCGTCCTGCCCTACCGCCGCACCGCGGCCACGGCGCCGCGCGCGCCCGTGTGCCGCGGCCGCACGTACAACCGCTCGCCAAACCGGAGATCCACGTAATCGATGTCCGCCACGCGCTCGCGCAGCGCCGGGGCCAGCTCGAGATAGCCCTGCAACCGCTCGGCGAAGTCGCGGTCGCCGAGGCGCAGCCGCGCGGTGTCGCCGTCGAGGATCACGACGGCGTCGTACGCGTCGGACACGTCGATCTGCGAGACCTGCGCGAGCAGCGCCCGGTCCTGCCCGAGTTCGCCCAGCAGCCGGCCCGCGAGCCACGCGCGCGTCTCGTCGACGAGGCCGCCGCCGTCCGCGGACGCGGACGCGAGCCCGTCGATGAGCGGCAGGTCGATGTCGGCGTAGGCCGGACCGTATTCGTCCACGATGACGCCGCGCTGGTCGACGAGGTACAACGTCTGGCCCAGGCGGCTGACCCCCATCGGGCTGCGCTCGCGGACCACGATCTCGACACGCGACGGCAGCACACGCCGCAGCGTGGCGTCCTCGACCCAGGGCGACGTGAGCAGCCGGTCGCGCCACTCGTCCAGATCCACCGTGAGGATGTGCTCGCCGCGCATGCCGTCGACGAGCGCCAGCACCTCGCCGGTGGACAGCCGCGCATTGCCGCGCACGCTGATCTGCCCGACCTGCAGCGCATCGGCATTCCGCACGAGCTCCGCGCCGCGCCAGCCGCCATAGACGATCACGCTCATGGCCAGCGCGATCCGCAGACCCAGCCAGATCGGCCGCCACGCCACGCGGCGCCGGCGCGCCGGCTTGACGTGCGCGCGGCGGAACCGCTTGTCGGCGGGGGCGGCTACCGCCATGTCAGCGGCCCTCCACCAGCGCGCGCCGGCGCTCGAGTTCGGCGACGAGCGCCCCGGGCACCGCGCCAATGGACCCGGCGCCGAGCGTGATGACGAGGTCGCCGGGCCGCGCGAGATCGGCGACGACCGACGGGATGTGATCGAGCTCGCTCACCAGGTACACGGGCGTCGCGCGCGCGCGGTCGATGGCCGCGGCCAGCGCCTGCGCCGTCACGCCCGCGATCGGCGGCTCGCCCGCCGGGTAGATCTCGGTCAGGACCACCTCGTCCGCCCCGGCCAGCACGCGGCCGAAGTCCTCCATCAGCAGCGCCGTCCGCGTGTAGCGGTGCGGCTGGAACACGACGACGACACGGGACGGCTCGGCGGCGCGCGCCGCCTGGATCACCGCGGCGATCTCGGTCGGGTGGTGGCCGTAGTCATCCACCACCGTGACGCCGCCGACGATGCCGCGCACCTGGAAGCGGCGCTCGGCGCCCTGGAACCCGGCGAGCGCCCTGGCAATCGTGGCGAACTCGACGCCCAGCTCCAGGCCGACCGCCACCGACGCGAGGGCGTTCTGCACCGAGTGCCGCCCGGGCACCTGCAGGCGCATCGTGCCCAGCACGGTCGCGTGCCCATCGCCATGCACCTCGCGACGCACCACCTCGCACGTCGATCCGTACCCGCGCAGCGTCAGGCCGGCCGCGCCGATCTCGGCGCCCGGCGCGTCGATCCCGTACGTGATCACGCGGCGCGTCACCCGCGGCAGCACCTTCGCCAGGCTCGCATCGTCCGCGCAGGCGACGACCGCGCCGTAGAAGGGCACCTTGTTGGCGAAGTCGACGAACGCCTGCTCGAGATCCTCGAAGCTGCCGTAGGCCTCCATGTGCTCGCGGTCCAGGTTCGTGATCACCGCCACCGAGGGCGAGAGCTTCAGGAACGACCGGTCGCTCTCGTCGGCCTCGGCCACCATCAACGCGCCCTGGCCGAGCCGGGCGTTGCTGCCGAAGGCGCTCAGCCGGCCGCCGATCACGGCCGTCGGGTCGAGGCCCGCGCGTTCGAGCACCAACGCAATCATCGAGGTCGTGCTCGTCTTGCCATGCGCGCCCGCCACGGCAATGCCGAACCGCAGGCGCATCAGCTCCGCGAGCATCTCGGCGCGCGGGATCACCGGGATGTGGCGCGCCACGGCCTCGACCACCTCGGGGTTGTCCGCCTTGACGGCCGACGAGGTCACCACGACATCGGCATCGCCGACGTGGGCGGCGGCGTGGCCGATGTGGATATCGACGCCGAGCGCGCGCAGGCGTTCCGTCGTGTCGGACGGACGCTGGTCCGATCCCGACACGCGGTATTCGAGGTTGGCGAGCAGTTCGGCGATGCCGCTCATGCCGATGCCCCCCACCCCGACGAAATGCACACGCCGTGTCTTCCCCAACATCCGCTACTGAACCTTCGTCTCCCCGTCCGTCCGCATCCCCGCCAGCGCCTCGATCCGGTCGGCGATCGCCGCCGCCGCATGCGGGCGCGCCAGCGCCCGTGCCGCCTCCGCCATCCGCGCCCGCCGGTCGCCGTCCCGTGCCAGCTCGAGCAGCGTCGTGGCCAGCCGTTCGCCGGTCAGGTCGCGCTGCTCGATCACGACGGCCGCGCCCTTGCTGACGAGCACCTCGGCGTTCCGCCGCTGGTGGTCGTCGGTCGCCGTCGGCAGCGGCACGAGCACCGCCGGACGGCCGAGCGCCGCGATCTCGGCCAGCGTGGTGGCGCCGGCGCGGCACACCACGAGGTCGGCCGCGCTCATCTCGCGGTCGATCTCGTAGAGGAACGCTTCGACTCGGGCTTCGAGACCGGCCCGCCGGTAGGCGTCCCGCACCAGATCCAGGTCCCGCTCCCCGGTCTGGTGGGTGATCGCGACGCCCACGCCGGCGGCGACCAGCCGCGACGCTGCCTCCACCATGGCCACGTTGATCGCGTGCGCGCCCTGAGAACCGCCAAAGATCAACACCCGCGCCGCATCGAGCGGCGAGTCACGTTGGGCATGGGCCTCTCCACTGCCGGCCAGGAACTCCGGCCGCACGGGGTTGCCGGCGACGAAACCCACGCGCGGAAAGTAGCCGAGCGCCTCCTCGAAGTTGACGGCCGCGGCCCGCACCCAGCGGGCCAGCAGCCGGTTGGTGATGCCGGGCATCGCGTTCTGCTCGAGCAGCAGCGTCGGGATGCCCCGCCACGCGGCCAGCAACAGCACTGGCCCCGACGCGAAGCCGCCCACGCCGACGACCACCGCGGGACGCCGGCGTGAGATCACGCGCCACGCATCGAGCGCGGCCCGCGGGAGCAGCCACAGCCCGCGCAGCAGGGCGCCCCGCGACTTGCCCTTCAGGCCGGCGACGCGAATCAGGTCGAGTTCGAATCCCTCGCGCGGCACGACGCGCGCCTCGATGCCGTCGGCCGTGCCGACAAACGACACCTCGCGCGACGGATCGCGCCGCACCAGCTCCCTCGCCACCGCGATCCCGGGGTACAAGTGCCCCCCCGTCCCTCCCCCGGCCATCAGGATCCGCACCCGTCACGCGGCTCCCGACTCCGCGCTCGCGTGCTGCGAGATGTTCAGCAGCACGCCAATGCCCAGCAGGTTGATGAGCAGCGACGATCCGCCGGCGCTCACGAGCGGCAGCGTGATGCCCTTGGTCGGCAGCAGGCCGAGCACGACGCTCATGTTCACGAACGCCTGCGCCACGATCATCATCGTGAGCCCGAGCGCCAGGAACGCACCGAAGCCGTCGGGCGCGCGCGTGGCGGTGCGCAGGCCGCGCCAGGCGATGATCGCGAAGCACACGAGAATCAATGACGCGCCCACGAGGCCGAGCTCCTCGGAGATGACGGCGTAGATGAAATCGGTGTGCGGCTCCGGCAGGTAGAAGAGCTTCTGCACGCCCTCCATCAGCCCGCGGCCGAAGACGCCGCCCGTGCCCACGGCGATGAGCGACTGGATGATCTGGAAGCCGTCGCCCAGCGGGTCCGCCCACGGGTCCATGAACGCGAACAGCCGCCGGCGCCGGTAGTCGGCCGACATCAGCACGACGTACAGGATCGGCGCCAGCACCAGGGCCGTGCCGAGCAGGTAGCGGTAGCTCAGGCCGGCGGCGAACACCATCACGCCCGCGATCGCGATGATCGACAGGGCCGTGCCGAAGTCCGGCTGCAGCAGGATCAGGCCGCACGAGACGCCGAGGATGATGCCGATCGGCAGCAGCGAGTACGACACCTCGTTCACGCGATGCATGCGCCGCTCGAGCACCATCGCCGTGAAGAGGATGACCACCAGCTTGGCGAGTTCCGATGGCTGGATGCCGAACCCGGCGATGCCGAACCAGCGCCGGGTGCCGTTGATCGGCCGCGAGAAGAGCACGGCCACCAGCAGCACGGCCACCACGGCCAGCATCGTCCAGATGAGCGTCTCGTTCCGGTAGGTCCGGTAGTCCACGCGCATGACGAGCGACAGCAGCGCCAGGCCGAGGCCCGCCCACAGGATCTGCTTCGTCACGAACAGGTACGGCTGCTGGAACCGCTCGAACGCCATGAGCGCGGAGGCGCTGTACACCATGACCACGCTCACGCAGATCAGCGCGAACGTCGCCATGAACAGCCATTTGTCAGATTGCAGCTTCCGCGCCATACTTCCTGCCCTAAAGTTCAGCCCGCTCGACCCGAAACAATGGCGGGACTGGGGAGTGCGTCGTGGGTGGTGGGGAGTGGGTAGTGGGTAGTAGGTCGTGGGTGGTGACGGTTCACCTCCCACTAGCCACTACCCACTAGCCGCTACCCACTAGCCACTACCCACTCCCCACCAACCCACGACCCAGCGTGACGTGAGCCGTCAGCAGTCATCAGCCAGACGAGGGATAGGGACACCAGCCTCGCAGACCGGGGCAGCCTGCGTTCCCAGCGACCGGTTCCCACTCGCCACCATCCGGCTGATGACTGCTCACGGCTCACTCCTCACGGACTGCGCTCCCGCAGCCGTGCCACCTCCTCCTTGAACGCGCGCCCGCGCGCGTCGTAGCTCTCGAACATGTCGAAGCTGCTGCAGGCCGGCGCCAGCAGCACCACGCCGCCGGGCGCGGCCAGCGCCGCGGCCCGCCGCACCGCCTCGCCCATCGATCCCGCCGTCTCGACCGGCACGATGCCGTCGACGGCCGCCGCCACCTGCGAGGCCGACTCGCCGATGGCGATCACGGCGCGCCCGTGCGCCGCGAGCGGCCCGCGCAGATCCTCGAACCGTCCGCCCTTGTAGCGCCCGCCAACGATCGCGACCACGCCGTCGAAGCTCTCGATCGACCGGGCGGCCGCATCCACGTTGGTCGCCTTCGAGTCGTTCACGAACCGCACGCCGCCCACCGTGGCGACCGGCTCCATCACGTGCTCGAGGCCGGTGAAGCCCGCAAGGCCCGCCGCCAGATCCGCCGGCGCCGCGCCCGCCAGGTGGCTGATGGCGCTCGCCGCCACGACGTTGCCGAGCATGTGGCGGCCGCTGACCTGCACCGCGGACAGCGGCACGAGCGGCACCGCCCCCTCGGACGTGCGCTGCCAGATCACGCCGCCCTCGACGTAGACGCCCGTCTCGAGCGGCGCCTCCACCGCGTAGCGCACCAGCCGGCCGCGGCTTCCAGCCGCCAGCGCCAGCGCGCCGGCGCTCTCCGCATTCACCACCGTCCAGTCGTCCGGGCCCTGGTTGGCGAACACCCGCGCCTTCGCCTGGGCGTACGCCGCCTCACTCGGGTGCCGGTCCAGGTGATCCGGCGACAGATTCAGCAGCGCCGCGATCCACGGATGGAACGTTTCGGTCGTCTCGAGCTGGAAGCTGCTGGCCTCGACGATGTGCAGGGTGTCGGACGTGGACGCGTCGACCTGCGCGCTGAGCGGCACGCCGATGTTGCCGCCCACGAGGACGCGCCGGCCCGACGCCTCGAGCATCCTCCCGACCAGCGTGGTCGTCGTCGACTTGCCCTTCGTCCCCGTGATGGCCACCACGCGCCCGCGCAGCCAGCGCGACGCCAGCTCCAGCTCGCCAACCACCGGCACGCCCGCCTGGCGGGCCCGGGCGATCGGCTCGATCTCCAGCGGCACGCCCGGGCTCGTCACGATCAGCTCGGCCCCGAGGAACGTGTCGAGGCGATGGGGGCCGAGTTCGACGGTGATGCCGAGCGCCCGCAGCGCGGCGTCTTCGGCGATCGCCGTGCGGCTGTCCGCGAGCGTGACGCGTGCGCCACGGCGGACGAGCAGCGCCGCGGCCGCCAGGCCGCTGCGCGCGGCGCCGACCACCAGCACCCGCCGTCCATCCACGCGGAACGCCTCCGTCATCTCCCTCACCGCAGCTTCAACGTCGTCAAACTGAACAGCGCGAAGATGATCGCGATGATCAGGAAGCGCGTGATCACCTTCGGCTCCTGCCAGCCGATCAGCTCGAAGTGGTGGTGCAGCGGCGCCATGCGGAAAACGCGCTTGCCCCGGAGCTTGAACGACGCCACCTGGATGACCACCGAGGCGGCTTCCATGACGAAGACGCCGCCCACGATCACCAGCAGGAGCTCCTGCTTGATGAGGATGGCCACCGTCGCCAGCGCGCCGCCCAGGGCGAGCGACCCGACGTCGCCCATGAAGATCTCGGCCGGGTGCGCGTTGTACCAGAGGAAGGCCAGGCTCGCGCCGACCAGCGCGCCGCAGAAGACCGTCAGCTCCCCGGCCGGCGCGAAGCGCACGAGCAACAGGTAGTCGGCAAACTCGCGGTGCCCCGTCACGTAGGCGAGCGCCGTGAGCGCGGCGGCCGCCACGGCGAAGGTGCTGATCGCCAGCCCGTCGAGCCCGTCCGTCAGGTTCACCGCGTTGCTCCACGCCACGAGCACGAACACGGCAAACGGCACGTAGAACCAGCCGAGGTCCGGGATGAGCTGCTTGAAGAACGGGAAGATCAGCCGCGTGTTGTACAGGCTCTGGTCCGCCAGCCACATCAGCGTCAGGCCCACCGCCAGCGCCACGACGATCTGCAGGCCCATCTTGTAGCGGGCCGCCAGACCACCCGACGATCGCCGCGTGACCTTCAGGTAGTCGTCGAGAAACCCGATCGCGCCGAAGGAAGCCGTCGAGAGCACGGCGATCCAGACGTAGATGTTGGTCAGGTCGGCCCAGAGCAGCGTCGGCACGAGCGCCGCCGCCAGGATGAGCAGCCCGCCCATCGTCGGCGTGCCGGCCTTCGCGCGATGCGACTGCGGACCCTCCTGACGGATGACCTGCCCGATCTGGAACTCGCGCAGGCGGCGGATGAGCCACGGCCCGAGCGCCAGGCCGATGGCGAGCGCCGTCATGCTGGCCACGCCCGTGCGGAACGTGATGTAGCGCGTCACGTTCAGGAACGAGATCTCGGGGTAGAACGACAGCAGCAGGTGGTAGAGCATCAGCCACGCTCCCCCCTGAGCCGCCGCGCCACGACCTCGGTGCGCACGCTGTGCGACCCCTTCACGAGCACGACATCACCGGCACGCACGAGGTCCGGCACGAGCGCCGCCGCCTCTTCGCTGGTCGCCACCCACCGCACCGTGCCGGCCGGCATCCCGGCCTCCATCGCCGCCGCGGCCAGCGCCTCGGCGGGGGCGCCGCCGATGGTGACCAGCACAGCCAGCCCCGCGCGCGCCGCGGCCCGGCCGCAGGCCTCGTGCAGCGCCACCGACCCGTCGCCAAGTTCGAGCATCTCGCCGAGCACCGCCACGCGGCGGCCCGGCGTCGTGGCCAGCATCTCGAGCATGCGGCCGAGCGCGCTCGGGCTGGAGTTGTAGGTGTCGTCGATGAGCGTGACGCCGCTCGCCAGGCGCACGACGGCGCCGCGGCCGGGCGCCGGCGCCAGGCGCGCCGCGCGCTCGACGGCCGCGTCGAGCGGCACGTCCATGTGGACCGCCACGGTCACCGCCGCCAGCACGTTCGAGAGGTGCCCGCGGCCGAGCAGCGGCACGGTGAGGCGCGCACGGCCCACCGGCGTCTCGAGGTCGGCCGCCGTGCCCGCCAGCCCGCGATCCTCGATCGACGTGGCGCGCACCGTGGCGCCTTCGGCGGTGCCGAACGTCGCGACACGGCCGGCAAAGCGCGGCACGCGCGCCATGATCCGCGGATCGTCCGCGTTGGCCACGAGCAGGTCGGTGGGGCGGGCGCCGTCCATGATCTCGGCCTTCGCCTCGGCAATCGCGTCCGCGGATCCGAAGTGACCGATGTGCGCGTCGCCCACGTTCGTCCACACGCGTACCTCGGGCTCGGCGACGCCGACCAGCACGCGGATCTCGCCCGCGTGGTTCATCCCGAGTTCCATGACTGCCACGTCTGCCCCGTGCCTCAACTCCAGCAGCGAGAGCGGCAGGCCCAGGTGGTTGTTGAGATTGCCGTGATTTCTCACCACCCGATACCTCGCCGAGAGCATCTCGGCCGCCGCTTCCTTCGTCGTCGTCTTCCCGGCGCTCCCCGTGATCGCCACGACACGCGCGCCCGAGGCGCGCCGCACCGCGCGTCCCAGGTCCTGCAGCGCCCGAATCGTCTCGGGCACCTCGATCACCACGGGCCCGCCGGCCGGCCATCCGGCCACCGGCCGCGCCACCACCACGCCCGCCGCGCCCGCCGCCGCCGCGTCGGCCACGAAGTCGTGTCCGTCGCGCGCCGCCACGATCGCGAAGAACAGGTCGCCGGGCTGCACCCGCCGCGAGTCGATCGCGAACCCGCTGATCGGCGTCGCGTCCGACCCGCCCGTCACCCGTCCGCCCATGGCCGCGGCGATGTCCGCGGCCGTGAGGCGTCCCTTCTCGAACCGCACGGCTAGCGCGCCTGCGGACGCCGCGCCCGCCACCGTGCCAACGCCGCGCGTGCGACCTCGCCGTCGTCGAACGGCAGCACGCGATCGCCGATCTGCTGATACTTCTCGTGCCCCTTGCCGGCGATCAGCACGAGGTCGCCGGCCTCCGCCACCTCGACGGCCTTCGCGATCGCGGCGGCGCGATCGACGAGGCTGATCACGGTCGGCGTCTTGCCCGGCGCCTGGCTGCCCGCCGGGATGCCGCGCGTGATCTCGTCGATGATGCGCTGCGGGTCCTCGGTGCGCGGGTTGTCCGACGTCACGACGACGACGTCGCTCAGACGGGCGGCGACCATGCCCATCAGCGGGCGCTTGGACCGGTCGCGGTCGCCCCCGCAGCCAAAGACCGTGACGAGGCGCGCGCGCGCGAGCGGCCGCGCCGTCTCCAGCAGGTTCCGCAGCGCATCGTCCGTATGCGCGTAGTCGACGACCACCGTCACGGCGTCGGTGGGCGCGGAGACGACTTCGAAGCGGCCGGGCACGCCCTCGAGCGACGCCAGGCCGCGCGCGATGGCGTCGAGCGGGATGTCGAGCGCCTGCGCCGTCGCGATGGCGGCCAGGATGTTCGACGCATTCGGCCGGCCGACGAGCCGCGACCGCACCGCCACGGTGCCGCGCGGCGTCGTGGCGTCGAACACGAGCCCCTCGAGCGTCATCTCCATCGGCCCTGGCGTCACGTCCGCCGCACGCGTCATCGCGTACGTCACGGTGCGGTCGCAGATCGCGGTGAGCCTCTCGCCGCGCGGGTCGTCGAGGTTCACGATGCCGGGCGCGCCGGCCGGCAGCATCTCGAACAGGCGCTGCTTGGCGGCGAAGTACGCCTCCATGTCCGCGTGGAAGTCGAGGTGGTCGCGCGTCAGGTTCGTGAAGATCCCGGCGGCGAACCGCGTGGCGTCCACGCGCTTGAGCGCCAGGGCGTGCGACGAGACCTCCATCACGCAGGCGCCGCACCCGGCGGTCCGCATGTCGCGCAGCAGCGCCTGCACGTCCGGCCCCTCCGGCGTCGTCCGCGACGCCTCACGTTCCTCGCGGCCGATCCGGTACGTCACCGTGCCGAGCAGCCCCGTGGAGATGCCGGCGGCCTCGTAGATCGCGGCCAGCAGGTACGCCGTCGTCGTCTTCCCGTTCGTGCCTGTCACGCCGACGACGGGCATCTCGTGGCTCGGGTGCCCGTAGAACTCGGCGCCGGCGAGGGCGAGCGCGAGCCGCGCGTCGCTGACGGTGATCCACGGGGACCGGAGGCCCTCGGGCGCCGCGGTTTCCGCCACGACGGCCGCCGCGCCACGCGCCAGCGCCTGCTCCGCGAACACCGCACCATCGGCCTTCAGGCCCTTGAGCGCCACGAACACCGCGCCCGGCACGACACGCCGCGAGTCGTACGCCACGGCGGTGACGGCCCGGGCGTCCCGTGCCTCGAGTGCGTGCGTCTCCGTGGTGATGGCGGCCAGCGCGCGCAGGAGATTCCCCAGCGTCACTGCGGCCCTCCCTCGGCGGAGGGGGGGAGCGGGGGCGGCGTCCGCGCGAGGACGAGCG
Source organism: Vicinamibacterales bacterium (assembly GCA_030680175.1). GTDB lineage: Bacteria > Acidobacteriota > Vicinamibacteria > Vicinamibacterales > UBA2999 > JAUXWO01. The sequence continues at coordinate 49,892 of JAUXWO010000117.1, read as the reverse complement.
TGCAGACCCCGCCGGCCTCGAGCGGCATGCCGGCGGCGGGCGTCTGGCGCACGACGACGCCGCTGCCTTCGAGGCGCGCGACGAGGCCGAGCCGCGCCAGGGTGCGCGCCGCATCGCGGGCACTCAGCCCGCGCAGGTCCGGCAGCGTCGGCGCGACGCCCTGCGCCGGCGGCACGGTCACGATGCTGGGCGTGTCCATGGCGGCCGAGGCGGTGGTGACCGGGCTCGACGAGCGGCGCGCCACCACGACCGGCGGCTCCGCCCTCACGTTCGGCGGCACGCCGAGGTGGCGCATCGACGCTTCGGCGATGCGGCTGAACACGGGCGCGGCGGTGACGCCGCCGGTGTTGCGGCCCTGGCCGCGCGGCGTGTCGATGCGCACGATGATCGCGAGCACGGGATCGACCGACGGGATGAAGCCGACGAACGACGCGTCGTGGTCGGTCTTGGAGTACCGGCCGTTGATCAGCTTCTCGGCCGTGCCCGTCTTGCCGGCAACGGTGTAGCCCGGCACCCGTGCCCGGGTCGCGGTGCCGCGGTCGACAATCGCCTCCATGATCCGCGTCAGCTCGATGGCCGTGCCGGGTTCGATGACGCGGCGCACGACGCCCGGCTCCACGGGCGTCCGCACGCCGTCGCGGATCGCGGCGCGCACGATGCGCGGGACGACGAGGTTGCCGCCGTTGGCGACCGCGCTCACCGCCGTCGCCATCTGCAGCGGCGTCACCCCCACCTGGTATCCCATCGAGATCGAGGCGACGGCGCTGTCGTTCAGCCGCGCGGGATTCCACACGATGCCGGGGTTCTCGCCGGGGAAGTCGGGGGAGGACCGGCGGCCGAAGCCGAAGCGGCTCACGTACATCCCGAGCCGCTCGGGCCCGAGATTGAGGCCGACGCGGATCGCGCCGACGTTGCTCGACTTCACCATCACGTCGGTGAACGACAACACGCCGTAGCGGTACATGTCGTTGATCACGCGCCGCCCGAAGCGGATGCTCCCGGCGCTGACATCGATGAAGTCCCCGGGGTGGATCACGCCCTCTTCGAGCGCGGCGGACGCCGTCACGAGCTTGAACGTGGATCCGGGCTCGTACAGGTCCTGGACCGCGCGGTTGCGCCGCATCGCCCCCGTCGACTGGGTGAAGGCGTTCGGATTGAACGTCGGGGCGTTCGCCAGCGCCAGGATCTCACCGGTGTGCGGGTCGAGGACGACGACGCTGCCGCCCTCCGCGCGGTACTCCCGCATCGCCACGGCCAGCTCGCGTTCGACGATGTACTGGAGCTGCTCGTCGAGGGTGAGCTCGAGCGTGGCGCCGGTCGTGGGCTTGCGCTCCTCGCGGCCGAAGCCCCGGCGGCGCGCGTCGGTCTGGACGAGCAGCGTGCCGGCCTGGCCGCGAATGGTCTTGTCGTACGACGCCTCGAGGCCGCTCAGCCCGACGTTGTCGACACCCACGTAGCCGAGGACGTGCGCGGCGAGTTCCTTCTTCGGGTAGTAGCGCCGGTTCTCCTTCATGAACCCGACGCCCTGGAGGTCGAGGGCGGCGACGCGGCCGGCTTCGAGCGGCGAGACGTGGCGGCGCACGTAGACGAAGGCGCGCTGGCGCGAGAGGCGCTCGACGAGCGTCTCCCGTTCGCGCGGCGTGCAGTCATCGAGCGCGCCGCAGAGCGCGGCGGCGGCCGCCGGCGCGTTGGCGACCTCGGTGGGCACGGCGTAGATCGAGTCGGCGTCCACGCTGTAGGCGAGCACCCGGCCGTGGCGGTCGAGAATCTCGCCGCGCTTGGCCGGGGTCGTGACCGTGCGGCTCTGCTGGCGCTCGGCGCGCGCACTGAGCTCCTCGTGCTGAACGACCTGCAGGTGGACGAGCCGCGCCTCGATGGCCATCGTCCAGGCCACGAAGAGCGCTGCCGCCACGAGCACGCGTCGCTTCAGCGTCGGGCGCCAGTTGAATGCAGTCTCGTCGGCCACCCAGTCATCCTCAGTTCAGCGAATCGGCAATCGGCAATCGGCTATCGGCTATCGGCGATCAGCTCTCAGCGATCAGCTCTCGGCTCTCCGCTGCCACGCTGTCGCGCTGTCGAGCGGTCGCGCGATCAGCGTCCCGCAACGATCGAACGGGCCGGCGGTTCGGACGGGGTCACCCGTTCGAGCACGACGGCTTCCTCCCCGGTCGGCGCCACCATCCCGAGCCGTTCGGTGGCGAGCTTCTCGATCCGCTGCGGCGCCCGGAGCGTCTCGAGTTCGAGCCGCAGGTGCCGCCCGATCTCCTCCTCGGCGGCGTGGTCGAGCTGCATCTGCTCGAGGCGGTAGCCGTGGCGCAGCAGCTCGAAGTGCTGCCAGGCGCCGAACATCAGCACGAGCACCAGCACGACGCCGATGCCCGCCGAGTGCAGCAGCTCGCGGTGGCGCTGCTCGTCCACCTCGCGCACGATCGGGTTGTTCCGCACATCCTTCCGGATGGCGTATTCGAAGGCGTCGACCTTCTGCATGGCGTCCCTCCGTCCTGTCCTGCCGCCGCTACGCCGCGCCGGCGAGCCGCTCGGCGACCCGCAGCTTCGCGCTCCGCGCCCGCGGGTTCTCCGCCACTTCGGCGTCCGTCGCCTCGAGCGGCCGCTTCGTCAGCACCTGCACGAGCGCCCGGTCCGACTGCGCGAGGCCCCGCAGCGTGTGCTTCACGATGCGATCCTCGAGCGAGTGAAACGCGATCACCGCCATCCGCGCCCCGTCCGCCAGCCGGTGCGCCGCGGCGGTGAGGAACACGTCGAGTCCATCGAGCTCGCCGTTCACCCAGATCCGCAGCGCCTGGAACGTGCGCGTCGCCGGGTCGATGCGCTGCCAGCCACGCGTCGGCACCGCCCGCCGCACCAGCGACGCCAGCTCCCCCGTCGTCCGCAGCGGGTGATCGGCGCGGGCGCGGACGATCGCGCGCGCGACCCGCCGCGAGTGGCGCTCCTCCCCGAAGCGGTAGATCACGTCGGCGAGTTCCGTCTCGTCGACGTCGACGAGCAGGTCCGCCACGGTCGGGCCGGTGCTGCGGTCCATCCGCATGTCCAGCGGCTCGTCGCGGCGAAAGCTCATCCCGCGTCCCTCCTCGTCGAGCTGCATCGACGACACGCCGAGGTCGGCCAGCAGCCCGTCCACCCGGCCGATCCCCTGCGCGTCGAGCGCCGCGTCGAGCGTCTTGTAGTCGGCGTGCACGAACGCCACGCGATCGCCGAACGACGCCAGCGCCACGCGGGCCCGCTCCAGGGCATCCGCGTCGCGGTCGAACCCGATCACCCGGCCGGCGCCCGCCTCGAGCAGCGCCCGGGTATGGCCGCCGAGCCCGAGCGTGCAATCGACGAACGTGCCGCCGCGGGCCGGGTCGAGCCACGTGACGACCTCGGCCACCATCACCGGCCTGTGCGCCGCGGATGCCTCCATCGCGGCTAGATGCCGAACTCGGCCAGCGCGCGCGCGTCGTCGTCGGTGAACGGCTCGCGGCCGAGGCGCGCCAGGAACCGATCGTGATTCCAGACGTCGAGGTAGTTGTACTGACCGAGCACATCCACCTCGCCCTGCATGACGGCGCTCTCGCGCAGCCGCGTCTGGATCAGCACGCGGCCCTGCGGGTCGAGCTCCGTCGCCTGGCCGAAGAAGTTCACGCGATCGAGAAACTTCACGCGCGCCGGGTGCGTCGAGGGCATCGCGGCCAGCCGGCGCTCGACGTCGAGCCAGACGGGCATCGGGTAGATCCGTACCGACTCGCCGGTGAGGCTCGTGACGAACACGTCCCGGCCGTGCTCCTGTTCGATCAGGGCGCGGAACGCATTCGGAACCTTGAGCCGGCCCTTGTCGTCGATCTTCGCCGGTGCGTTGCCACGCAGCACCTAGTTACTCCACTTCACTCCACAAAACTCCACCCGGATGGTAGATGAGGGCCCAGGGAGTGTCAACCGTAAAGATATGGTGTGACTAGGTTTACGCTTTAGTTTCGCCTTTGTGGCGAAGACGCGTCAATTGTTTGACGAGGCGCGTGGCGGCCGGACCCTACCGGCCGCCATAGCGCAGGCTGTCCCCGATGAGTTCGAACACCCCGGAATACTTCTCGAAGAGGGTGGCCGGTCCGTAGTAGCTCAGGATGATCAGGTGCCCGGGGTAGTCGATCACCACCGAGATCTGGGCGAAGGGCACGAGGCCCTGCGGGACGGCCACGTTGAAGTTGGCGGCCACGACCCGCGCGGCCTGCCCGCGATCGGTCTGGGTGGCCCTGACGTCCTGCACCTCGGCATCCTGGCGGCCGCGGAGATGCGCCTGCACCACCTGCGCGAGGTCGTCGAGGGTCCGTGCGGGCGCGAGCGCCTTGGGCTGCACCTCGAGCTCCACCGACATCTCGTAGGCTTCGGTCCCCTGGGTCCCCTCGAAGACGATCGTGCCCGCCTCGGTCTTGCGCGCCACCCAGTCGGCGGGGATCTCGCCCGTGAGCGGGGTGCCGTCGATGGAGAAGTCGCGCGTCGCGCCGCGCGTCGACGCGGGGGATCCGGGGGTCGTGCCGGGTGTGGGCACGGCCGGCCGCATCAGCCCCACCGCGTCGTTGGCCGGCGGCAGCTCGGCGAGGCGCGCCTTCATGGCCGCGAACGCGGGCGAGGGCGCGCGTGGCGGCCGCGGGGGCAGCAGCGCCACGTACTCGGTGACGGCGTTGACGCGATCGATCGAGAAGGGATGCGTGCGCGTCATCAGGTCCCAGCTGCTGCGCGACGAGGGCGACATCGACTCGAACGTGCGGAACATGCCGACGAGGCCCGACGGATCGTAGCCGGCGTCGTACGCAATGTGGACGCCCAGCCGGTCGGCCTGCGCTTCGTTCTCGCGGCTGAAGGTGAGCGCGCCGAGCGGGTTGCCCACCTCGAGCATCTTCGCGAGGAAGCGCGAGAACTTGCTGTCGGACTGCTGCAGCTTCTCGAGCTGCTGCTGGTCCTGCGCGATCTTCGTCTGCATCTTCGCCACGTGACGCGCGACGGAGTGGCCGACCTCGTGCGCGAGCACGCCCGCGAGTTCCTCCTCCGTGCGCACGGCATCAAGGATGCCGCGATAGACGAAGATGAAGCCCGGCGTCGTCATTGCGTTCACGGTCATGCTGTCGAGGACGAACACCTCGTAGTTCGTGGGGAACCGCTTGGCGTGCGCCACGAGCCGCCGGCACATGTCCTCGACATAACCGGTGATCGCCGGGTCGGTGATGAGCGGCACGCCCGACGCGGCCAGCTGCTGCGCGTAGCCGAGGCCCCAGGCGAGTTCCTGTTCCGGTGTGGCCAGGTTGGGCGCCCCGCCGGCCGGGTTCTCCGCAATCTCGTAGTACTCGGCGAAGAGCTGGCGCGCGCCGTTCAGCATCGCCTCGCCCTCCGCCTTCTCCGCGGGCGGCAGCGGCATCCGGACGTAGCGCTGCCAGATGCGCACGGCGTCCGCGTAGCGCTGCATGTCCTCGTACGCCGCCGCCATCCCCACGATCGCCCGCAGGTTGGTCGGCTCGCGCTTGTAGATCCGCTCGTAGCGCTTGAGCGCGTCGTTGGCCTTGTGCAGCTTCAGGTACGTGTAGGCCGTGGCGAACACGTACTCGTCCACCTTGTCGTTGGTCTTCCGCTCGGCGTTGCGGAACTCCTTCTCGGCTTCCTTCCACGCGCCCTGCTGCGTGAAGACGAGGCCCTTCTCGTAGGAGGCCGCGGCCTCGGCCGCGTCGCGCTGCTGCCGGGTCGTCTGCGCCTCGCCAGGCGCCACCGCGACGAGCGCGGCGACGAGGGCGATGGTGGTGATGACGGCACGCATGATGACCTCCTACCAGGAGACGCTGACGAGACGGACGAGACGCCACTGAATGGGCAGGGTCGCGGCCCCACGCTCCGTGTTCTCGTGGCTGGCGTACTCACTCTCGGGCGGGCAGGTGACGACGTGCCGGCTCTGGCCGTCGATCGTGAGCTCCCCGACCCTGTTTCCCGCGGGCCCCCTCAGGCGAGCCCGAATGGTTCCGGACGACGAGGTGGTCTGCTGGCAGCCACGGAGCGTGCCGCTTGCCGTCCCCTGGAAGCTGAACTCCATGGATCCGCTGTCGTAGGAGCCGGTGCCCGACAACCGTCCGGACAGGGCGTTGCCGTCTCCGTAATCGGTGCGGAGCGTGCCAGACAGCACGGCTGGACCGCCGTTCACCGACACCTCGAACGTGCCCGTCTGCCGGGCCGCGCCCTCGCCCACCGAGAGGGCCAGTTCGAGGACGAGGACGTGCGGTGTGTCGGGCCGGGCCGTGAAGACCGGGCACACCGGCCAGCCCCGCACCGCCGGCTGCGAGTCCAGAGTCATATAGGGGTGCCCGCCGCAAAGGGGACACATCCCGTCGTGTGCCGTGTCACCTGACCCCGGCGGCGCAGGCATCTCCGGCTCCGGCGCAGGCGCAGGCTCCGGCGCGGACGTGGCCTGGCCCACCTCGATGCGCTGACTCACCGTCGCACGCCCATCGAAGGCGGCCGTCACCGTGACGGTGCCCGCAAACTCCGCCGGCGCGTGGTACTGCGTCTCCCCGCGTCCCTGCAGAATGGGCACCGACCCATCGTCCGTGTGCCCTGCGCTGACGCGCACGCTGACACGGCGGCCGGCCACGGGCAGGCCCTCGGGCGCGGTCAGCGTGACGCGAATGGCGCCGCTCCCGCCAGGGGGCAGGAACGACGGTACATCGAGGCCGATGACGACCTCGTCGAGCAGCGCACGTTCAGCCTCCGCCTGGCGCTCGGCTTCGGCCTGGGCGCGCGCCGCCTCTTCGGCGCGGGCGCGCTCGCCGAGGGCGCCCCAGCGCGACTGCGGGGCAGGCGTTGGCGGGCGTGGCTTCGCCGCGTCTGCCGGTGTTCTCGCCTCCTCCGCCCGCGCCCGCTCGGCGGCCTCCTTCGCCGCGTCCTGCTCCGCGCGTTTCTGCTCGGCGCGCACGCGTTCCGCCTCTTCCTGCTCGGCCCGCTCACGCGCCGCCCGCTCGGCCTCGGCCGCTTCGGTCGCGTTGCGCTCCTGCTCGAGGCGCGCCTTCTCGGCCTTTGCGGCGGCGAGCATCTCGTCGAGCTTCGCCTTCTCGTCCTTCTCCTTCCGCCGCTCGCGCGCGAGCCGCTCGGCCTCCTTCGCCGCCGCCTCGGCTTCCGCCAGTCGCTTCGCCTCCAGCGCCTTGCGCTCGGTTTCGATCTTCTCCATCTCCGCGGCGATGCGCGCCTCGTGGCCGGTCAGGAGGTTGAGGGCGACGGCGGTCAGCAGGTCCTCGCTGGCCTGCTGTTCGAGGCGCAGCGCGTCGAGCAGCCGGTCCTCCATGCCGGCCATGTTCGTGCCCCACCGCGGCGACTCCTTCGCGTACTCCTCGATCATCCGCTTGAGCACGGCCTCCGTGTCGGACGGATCCAGGCCGTGTTCGACGGCGAACTTCTGGAGGTCCGCCGCGAGCGTCGCCGGGGTGGTCTTCATGACGGCGTAGAAGCCGGACCCGCTGGCGGGATCGAGCGCCCCGGCGACGAGCGGATCCTGCAGCGCGTGCCACCCGGCGGTCGCCGTGGCCCTCGACAGATCGATCACGTCCTTGACGATGAGGCCGGTGAGCAGCGTGCGCGCGAGCCCGCGCGCACCGAGGCCGAGCGCCAGGGCCACGCGCTCGCCGAGCACGGTCGTGCGCTCGATGGCCACGCCGATGATGAGGCCGATCGACAGGTCCTTCGCCGCGGCCGCGGCGCCGCCCGTGAACGCGGCCAGCGCGGCGCTCGTCCCGCCCTTGCGGTACGCCTCGTCGGCCGCGGCCCACACGTTGTAGAGCAGGCCGCTCGCAGCCAGGGCCATGACGACGCCGTCGGCGGCGCGGAGCGCGCCGCGGGCGCGCAGGTCCGTGTCGGCCGCCGGCAGCGCATCGTTGAGCGCCTTGGTCGTCTTGCCCATCGCCGTGTTCAGGTGCTCGACGGCGCGCGCGAGCAGCGGGTTGGTGCCGTCCCTGGCGTCGGCCACGAGCACGGCAGACCGCACCAGATCGTTGCCGGCGTAGCGCGGCTGGCTGGAGATGCGCATCCGCTCCAGCGGGTCGATCTTGTTGAACGCCTCGACGACGGCGACGCGGCCGGATTCGGCCATGGCCTCGCGCGTGACCTTGACGAGTTCGGTGCGGTTGCCGCGCGGCGTCTCGGTGTAGCGCGCCACCCAGTCCCTCGCGTTCGGGTCGCCGGCCTTCGCGCGGGCCTGCCAGTGATCGACGATCTGCCGGTCGGACATCTTCAGCGTCCGGTCCACGGCGTCGAGCCGCGTCTGCAGCGTCGTCTCCACCGCCTTGTCGAGGAGGCGCTGGGCCGCGCGCGTCTCGGTCTCGACGACCTGCCGCGCGGCGTCGGCGGCCGAAGCGCCCTGACGACGCAGCAGGTCGTACTGCTCGCGCGCGGGGTGCGACGGCGGCAGGTTGTCGAGCGCCTTCTGCACGTCGCGGGTCCGATAGACCTCGCGCGCGAGCTCCACGGTCTGGCGATCCGCGGGCGTCATCGCGTCGGGTGCGGCGCGCTCGAGCGCCTCGGCCCCGCGCACGACGCGCTTGGCGTCCTGGTCAATCGCCTTGAACTTCGCCCGCTCGTTGGCGCTCACGCCGAACGCGCTCTCGGGCGTCACCTCCGGCGGCGGCCACCCCTTCTTCTCGTAGAGCTGCTCGACGGTCATCGGGCGCGAGAGCGTGCCGTCGGGCTGCACCTCGCGGGCCATGCCGCGGTCGTAGTAGTCGCGCCGCACCGCCTCGGTGGCGTCGCCGACCGACGCCTCGGGATTGGCCAGGCGCCGCTCGGCCGCCTGGTAGTCGGCGGTCTGGCGATCGGTGAGCTGACGGTCGCCCGCCCGCCCCGTAGCCGCGGGCAGCGGCGTGGAATCCGGGACGGCCGGAAACGGGTTGATATCGAACTGGCGCGGCACGCCAAGCTTCTTCGCCACGTCGGCGGCGATCTCGGCGGCCAGTCGGGACGCCTCGGCATCGACGCCCCGCAACTGGAAGTCGATGTCCGCGGTCTTCGGCGTGAAGCCCGGGCCCTCCATGCCCGCCGTGCCGCCAATCTCCACGGACACGAGGCGCCCGCGCAGTCTCTCGTCGGCCTGGACCTGCCGGACGGTCTCCTCGATCACCGCCTCGGCCGCCCGCCGGCGCACCTCGTACGCGGTGCGCGCCCCCTGCCCGTGCGGGTCGGGAAGCCTGTCGATGATGTCCTTCGCGGCGATCGGGTCGTACCGCATCAGCCGATCGGCCGCCGCGACGTCGCCGGCCTCGAGCGCCCGCAGGAGGTTCTGGTGGAAGTCCGCCGCCTGCTGGTAGGGCCGGGGCGGCGGGGCCGTCTGCGCGGACGGGTTGGCCGCCAGTCCCCCGGCGAGGCCCAGGGCCAGGGCCCACACGGTCAGCGCTCGCAGTGTCATGGCACGCCTCCCGTCCGCCGTCACCGGCCGCCGGACGGCCGCGGCGCCAGGATGCGATCGAACACGCGCTGGCGATCGAGCGGTGCGCCCGGTGTGTAGGTCGACGCCGGCGCCGAAGGCGTCGCGGCCGACGGGCCGGCCGGCGCAGCGCCGACGGCCGTGAACTGCAGCGCGCCGACGAGCGCGTCGAACGACGCCTTCTGCGCCGCGTACGCCGCGCGCGGCGCGGACGCCGTGACGATCACGTAGATCTGGCTGGTGGCCTCGGCCTCCCGCGGAAGCACGGTGACCCGGTACCGCGTCGTCGTGTCCTCGAGCTCGGCGACGAGCGCAGGCCGGTCGTGCACGACGGCGAAGTCGCTCGACACCACGGTGCGCGCCGCGTCCTCGCCGAGCCGCACCGACAGCCGCGCGAGCACGGCGGTCACCTCCGCGGCCACCGGCTCGCGATGCACCTCGACGGTGACACGGACGTTCGGCCGATCCCCGCGCGCGAGCGCGACCGCCGTGCCCTCCGCCGTGACTTCCTTCCATCCAGCCGGTACGGCGATGGCGAAGCCGTCGGCAGGACGCGCAATGGTGGCCGGCTGGGCCCACGCCGATCCGCAGACGCCGAGACCGATGACGCAGGCGGCAAGGAACGCGCGCATGACGTCAGGGCCTCCGGCCTGCCTCGAGGTGAAACTGCCAGCCGGCCTCTCCGGCTGCGGCTTCAACCGCCTGCCGGAACTCGCCGATATTGAACGCGCCGCCGCCGTCGGCGGTGCGGACCGTCGTGGATTGCGTCGTGCGGGTGCCGTGCTGCGCGGTGGTCTCCACCGAGAGGCTCGGCGGCGGAATGCCCCACGACGACTCGGTCGTGGCCTCGCGGAATCGCACGTCGTGCGCGGCCTCGTCGAGGTCGCACGACGCACGGTAGACGGCCTTGCGCCCGCCGAGGAACCACCGCCCCAGCGAGGTCTCGCGTTCAGCCGTCAGCCGATCGGGCGCGGCCGTGACGACATGGAGTCCGCCGGTCTCCGCGACCGTCTTCAGTCGCGTCGCAAGCAGGTCTCTCGACAGGATGGTCATGGCGTCCCCCTTCCGGCGTGTCGCGCGCAATCGTCTCTGTGGTTCCCTATTCAATCCAGGTGCCACGCCCCGGCCCCGTGAACGCTTCGGAATCGGCCCCGCGGGCGCCCGGGGGCGCGCGAAGACGGCCGGCGCCGCCGGGTTCCCGGCGACGGCACGCGCCGGTTCGGGGTAGAATTCGCGCAGCCCTCCGATGTCAGCGCCCCAGCCGCCAACGCCCGGCCTCACCGTGTTCTTCCCCGCGTACAACGACGCCGGGACGATCGCGAGCCTTGTCGTGCGCGCGGTGCAGGTCGCCGGCACGATCACGCCGGACTTCGAGGTCGTCGTCATCAATGACGGCAGCCGGGACGCGACCCCGCAGATCCTCGACGACCTCGCCGCGCACTACCCCGGCCAGGTCCGCGTGGTGCACCACGCGCGCAACCGCGGGTACGGCGGGGCGCTCCGGAGCGGGTTCGCCACGGCCACCAAGGAGTTCGTCTTCTACACGGACGGCGACGCGCAGTACGACCCCACCGAGATGACCGAGCTCTGGGAGGCGATGGGGCCCGAGGTGGACTGGGTCAACGGCTACAAGATCAGCCGCTCCGACCCCTGGCACCGCATCGTCATCGGCCGCATCTACCACCACACGGTGAAGACGCTCTTCGGATTGAAGGTGCGCGATGTGGACTGCGACTTCCGGCTGATGCGCCGGCGCATCTTCGACGTGGTGACGCTCGAGAAGGACAGCGGCGTCATCTGCCTCGAGATGATGAAGAAATTCCAGGACGCCGGCTTCCGCGTGGCCGAGGTGCCCGTGCACCACTACCACCGCACGCACGGGCGGTCGCAGTTCTTCAACTTCCCGCGCATCGCGCGGACGATCGCGGATGTCGCGAAGCTGTGGTGGCGGCTCGTCATCCGCCGTGAACACCTGAAGGCCCGCGCGGACGGCCCCGCGGGCACCGCCGCCGTCCGCCCGGACGTGAGGCCGTAGCCCCGCGATGCTGCCAGCGTTTTACGCGGGCCGCCGCGTGATGATCACCGGCGGCCTGGGCTTCATCGGGAGCAACCTGGCGCGGCGCCTCGCCGCGCTCGGCGCCGACGTGCTGCTCGTCGATTCGCTCATCCCGGACTACGGCGGCAACCTCTTCAACATCGACGGGCTCGAAGGCCAGGTGCGCGTCAACGTCGCCGACGTGCGCCAGGCCAGCACGATGAACTACCTCGTACGCGACCGCGAGGTGATCTTCAACCTGGCCGGCCAGGTGAGCCACATCGACAGCATGCGCGATCCGCACACGGATCTCGACATCAACTGCCGGAGCCAGCTCACGCTGCTCGAGGCGTGCCGCCACCACAACCCCGGCGTGAAGGTCGTCTACGCGAGCACACGGCAGATCTACGGCAAGCCCGAGCGCCTGCCCGTCACCGAGCAGCACCTCGTGCGTCCGACCGACGTCAACGGCATCAACAAGGCCGCCGGCGAGTACTACCACCTCGTCTACAACAACGTCTTCGGGGTGCGCGCCTGCTCGCTGCGGCTCACCAACATCTACGGCCCGCGCCAGCTGATTCGCCACAACCGCCAGGGCTTCATCGGCTGGTTCATCCGCCTCGCGCTCGAGGACCAGGAGATCCAGGTCTTCGGCGACGGCTCCCAGATCCGCGATTTCGTCTACGTGGACGATGCCGTGGAGGCGTTCCTGCGGGCGGGGGCGACGGATGCGGTGAACGGCGAGGCGTTCAACGTCGGCGGCGACGAACACATCACGCACCGCGACCTCGTCGAGTTGCTCGTCGCGATCGCCGGCACGGGCCGCTTCCGCTTCGTCGAGTGGCCGCCCGAGAAGAAGGCGATCGACATCGGCAGCTTCTACACCGACGCGTCGCGCTTCAAGGCGGCGACCGGCTGGGCGCCCACGGTCCCGATGCGCGAGGGCCTGACGCGCACGTTCGCGTTCTATCGCGCGCACTACGACCGGTACGTGGGCGGCGGCGAGGGGGCCGCGCCGTCATGACGACGCCGGTCGCGCCGCGCGTGCGCTTCAACGCCCTCGTGCCGGACGAGGCCGACCGCGCCGGGATCGACGCCGCCATCCACCGCGTCGTGGATCGCGGCTGGTTCGTGCTCGGCCCCGAGGTCGAGGCGTTCGAGGCGGAGTTTGCCGCGGCGACCCAGGCGCCGCACGCCGTCGGCGTCGGGACCGGCACGGATGCGATCACGCTCGCGCTGCGCGCGCTCGACCTCGGCCCCGGCGACGAGGTCATCACGACGCCGCTCTCGGCCGCGTACACCGCGCTGGCGGTGATGATGGCCGGGGCGCGCCCGGTGTTCGCCGATCTCGACCCGGCGCGGCTCACGCTCGACCCGGCCGCCATCGAGGCCGCGATCACGCCGCGCACGCGCGCGATCCTGCCCGTGCACCTGTACGGCCAGCCCGCCGACATGCCGCGGATCGCGGCCATCGCCGAGCGGCATGGCCTGGCGATCGTCGAGGACGCCGCGCAGGCACATCTGGCCACATGCGGGGGACAGCCGGTCGGGAGCTGGGGCATCGCCACCGCCTACAGCTTCTACCCGACGAAGAACCTCGGCGCGCTCGGCGACGGCGGCGCCGTCACGACGCGCGACGCCACCCTCGCCGCGCGCATCGCCCGGCTCCGCAACGGCGGGCAGACGACGCGGTACCAGCATGCCGAGCCGGGGGCGAACAGCCGTCTCGACGAGATGCAGGCGGCCATCCTGCGCGCCCGCCTCCCGCACCTCGCGGCCGCGACGGCCCGGCGGCGGGCGATCGCCGCCCGCTACCGCGCCGCGCTCGCGGGCGCGTCGCTGACGGTGCCCCCCGAGTGCGATGCCGGGCACGTGTATCACCTGTTCCCGGTCCTGACCCCGCACCGGGACCGGTTTCAGGCGCACATGACGGCGGCGGGCATCGAGACGCTGATTCACTACCCGGTGCCCATCCCGCGCCAACCGGCGCTGGCCGCGACCTCCCCGGCCCCGTGCCCCATCGCCGACCGCATCACGGCCGAGGTGGTGTCGCTGCCGATGTATCCGGGCCTGACCGACACCGAGGTGGCAGCCGTGGGCGCCGCCGCGGCCGGATTCGCGGGGTAGACGGGAAGAAGGCTGTCGGCGACCAGCTTTCGGCTTTCAGCTCTCAGCACCCCGGCACTTCGGCACCCCGGCACCCCCGAAGGCGTATACTGATCCCATGACCCGCTGGGCACTATTTGCGGCGGTCTTCCTCCTGCTGGCGCCGCCAGCCTCCGCGCAGAAGCTGACGCTCGAGATCCGCGACGGCCGCGTGACGCTCGACGCCACCAATGTCCCCGTCCGCCAGATCCTCGCCGAATGGGCCAAGGTCGGCGGCACGACGGTCGTCAACGGCGAGCGGATTGCGGGTGCGCCCGTGACGCTCACGCTCGTCGACGTCCCCGAGAAGCAGGCGCTCGAGATCGTGCTGCGCAACGTGGCCGGCTACATGGCCGCGGCCCGCGCCGACGCCTCGACCGGCGCGTCGCGTTTCGATCGCATCCTCGTGCTGGCCACGAGCACCGCGCCGCCCGCCAGCGCGGCGGCGCCGGCCGCCCCGAGCGGCCGTCCGGCCTTCGCGCCCGGCAACCCTGCCATGAACGGGACGCAGCGCATCATCCGCGGCCCCATCGTGCAGGCGCCGCCGGAACAGGGCGAGGAGTACGTCGATCAGGACATGGAGATGCCGCCACCGCCCGAAGGCGGGAACATCTTCGTGCCGACGTCGCCGAACCCGATGCCGTTCGGACAACCCGGCCAGCCGTTCCGGTTCCCGACCGGGGGCAATCCCAACTCGCCCATCATCATGATGCCGGGCCAGGGACAGCCGCCGGCCGAGGCGCCGCCGGAAGAGACCACCGCACCGGCCGGCGCCTCGGTCCCCGGCAGCATCACGCCGCCGCGTCGCCCGCCGGGCTAGTCCCCCCCGACCGCAACGTGCGCCAGCACCGGCGCAGTCGATTACAATTGGACTGCGCGTTCGCACGTGCTCCGGCATTCATGTTGATTGACTTCCACCGGGTTCCCATGCCCGCCGCCTGCCGCCACGATTCGGGATCCCATGGCTGACGTCGACCGCTTCCGGCCCGACGATCGTCGCGGCATCGAGCAGCTGTACCGGCGCTCGTTCGGCACCGAGGCCCCGGAGGCACTGCGCCTGCGCTGGGAGTGGGAACATCGCCGCAACCCGGCGGCCCAGGGCGATGCGAGCTTCCTCGTGGCGCGTGAGGGCCCGACCGTCGTGGCCGCCGCGCCCATCATGCCCGTGCGCGTGTCGCTCGAGGGCCGCGACATCGAAGGCGGCTGGGCGATCGATCCGCTCGTGGCCGCCGAGCGCCAGCGCCAGGGGCTGGCCGAGACACTGCTGCGCGCCTGGGATCGCCAGGTGGGCATCGGGCTGGGGGCGCGACTCTCGTCCGCCACCGCGCTGCTGCTCGAGCGCATGCGGTGGCCGGCGCCGGTCACCATGACGTGCCTCGTGAAGCCGCTGTCGCGGCGCGCGCTGCGCATGCCCACCTGGCCCGTCGCCATCAACCGGCTCGTCTCCGCCCTCTCGGTCCCCTTCGTCCGCATCGTCGCGCGCGCGCGGCCGATCCGCGACGAGGTCGAGATCATCCGCCGCTTCGATGGCGGGTTCGACGAGCTGTGGTCGCGCGTGGCGGGGTCGCTTACGCTGGCGGTGCGGCGCGACGCGGCGTACCTGAACTGGCGCTTCATCGAGCCGCCACATGTGCGCTACACGGTGGCGGCCCTCAGGCGCGACGGACAGATCGAGGGCTACACGGTGTACCGGCACATCCGCGAGCCGCACGGCCGCGTGACGCAGATCGTCGACCTGCTGGTGGATCCGGCGGACGAGGGCGGGCTGAAGGCGCTGCTGCGCTGGGTGGACCGCGAGGCGCGCGCCGAGGATTCCGACAAGATCCGCTGCCACGTCACGCACGCCGCGTTCCGGCGCGGCCTGCGACGCTCGGGCTACTTCCCGGTGAAGTCGGCCGCCACCCTGCACGTGAAGGTGAACGCCGCGGACGTCCCCGCGGACTTCTACACGAAAACCGACGGCTGGCACTTCACGCTCGGCGACGGCGAACAGGATCACTAAGGGCTGACGCCCATCGCTGTCAGCGCTCGGCTGTCGGCTCTCGGCTCTCGGCTCTCGGCTCTCAGCATCGCCACCACCCTTCCCGACGCCACAGGAGATCGACATGACGCTCGTGGAACAAATCGGCCATGACATCGCCGTCGCCATGAAGGCCAAAGACGCCGGGCGGTTGACGGCGCTCCGGATGCTCAAGACCGCCCTGACGAACAAGGAGGTCGAGAAGGCGCGCGCGCTCGACGACGCGGAGGCGCAGCAGGTCGTGGCCGCCCTGGTCAAGCAGCGGCGCGATTCGATCGAGCAGTTCACCGCCGCCGGCCGGCTCGAGCTGGCCGCCAAGGAAGAGGCGGAGATCGCCGTGCTCGAGGCCTACCAGCCGCCAGCGGCCAGCCCGGCCGAGATCGAGGCGGCCGTCGCCGCCGCGGTCGCCGAGACCGGCGCAACCAGCCCGAAGGACATGGGCAAGGTGATGAAAGCGGTCATGGCAGCTCTGCAGGGCAAGAGCGTGGACGGCAAGAAGGTGAACGAGGCGGTGCGGGCGCGGCTGGCCGTATGACACCGGGGTGACGCGTCACGCCGCTTGTCACCGGGAATGGAGACGAAGGTTTGCACGGTTGCAAACAATCCGGAGCCAGCGTCCGTCTATAATCTCTGAAGGGCCTAGTCAGCCTCTCACCATCCTCCTTCGGGCTCCTGCTATCAGGCAGGAGCCCGTTTTTATTGGGGGCACGGCAGGGGTCCCCGCGGGGGCACGGCACCAGGCCAGCCGGGCGGCTCCCTGCTCAGATCGGCCCTAACGTCTTGTCCGTGCTACGCTTCCACGACCCATGCCCGTAGACGACCCCGGCCAGCCCGCGCGCCCCGATGGGACCGCGGGGGACGGCACGGCCGGCGGCCCCTCCCCCTCCGCCCCCTCCCCGCACCTTGCCCGCTCAGCCGGCGCCTTCGGGCTGGCGACGATGGCAAGCCGGGTGCTCGGACTGGTCCGCGATCAAGTACTGGCGTACTACTTCGGCGCCGGCGACGCGATGGACGCGTTCCGCGTCGCGTTCCGCATCCCGAACCTCGCCCGCGACCTCTTCGCCGAGGGCGCGATGAGCGCGGCGTTCGTCCCGACCTTCACCCGCGAGCTCGCGCTGCACGGCCGCGAGCGCGCGTGGCGGCTGGCCAGTTCGGTGATCAACGCGCTGGTGCTGGTCACGGGCGCGCTGGTGCTGGCGGGCATCGTCTTCGCCGATCCGATCGTGCGGCTCTTCGCCTCGAGCTTCGCGGAGGTGCCCGGCAAGCTGACGCTGACGGTGCAGCTGACGCGCATCATGCTGCCGTTCCTGTCGCTCGTGGCCCTGGCCGCGGTGCTGATGGGCATGCTGAACTCGCTCGGCCACTTCTTCGTGCCCGCGCTCTCGCCGGCGATGTTCAACGTGGCCAGCATCCTCATCGCCCTCATGTTCGTCCCCGTCGCCCCGGCGCTCGGCGTCGATCCGATCGTCGTCATCGCCCTGGGCACGCTCGTCGGCGGCGCCGGACAGCTCTTGATCCAGTGGCCGCCGATTCGCCGCGAGGGCTTCCGGTACCAGGCCGTGCTCGACGTGCGGGACCCGGGGCTGCGGCAGGTGCTGCTGCTGATGGGCCCGGGCACGATCGGGCTGGCGGCGACGCAGATCAACGTCTTCGTCAACACGGTGCTCGCCACCGGCGAGGGCACCGGGGCGGTCTCGTGGCTCGACTTCGCGTTCCGGCTGATGTACCTGCCGATCGGACTCTTCGGTGTGTCGATCGCGGCCGCATCCACGCCCGCGATCTCGCGCCTGGCGGCCGCCGACAACCACCCCGCGATGCGCACGACGGTCGCCTCGGCGATCGGGTTGATGATGAGCTTGAACATCCCGGCGACGCTCGGGCTGCTCGTGCTGGCCGAGCCGATCGTGCGCGTGATCTTCGAGCACGGGAGCTTCACGCCGGCCGACACCGCGTCGACCGCCGCCGCGCTCCGCTTCTACGCCATCGGCCTCGTCGGCTACTCCGTCGTCCGCATCGTCGCGCCGACGTTCTATGCGCTGAAGCGCAGCCGCATCCCGGTGATGGTGAGCATGGCGTCGGTGGTGGTGAACGTCGTGCTGAACCTGGCGCTCGTGCGGGTGATGAGCTACCAGGGACTGGCCCTTGGCACCTCGATCACGGCGCTCGTGAACGCGGCGGCGCAGCTGTACCTGCTGCGGCGCGAGATCGGCGGCGTGGACGGCCCGAGGATCGCCGGGACGTTCGGCCGCGTCCTGCTGGCGGCGATCGTCATGGCCGGAGCGGTCTGGGGCGCGGAGATCGGGCTGCAGGTGCTGCTGCCCGGGGATGCCGCGCTCGTGCAGGTGCTGCGGGTGGGCGGCGCGATTGCCGTGGGGCTCGGCGTGCTCGCCGCGGCCTCGCATCTGTTCGGGGTGCCTGAGTTCGAGGAGGCGCGCGCGCTCGTCCTCGGCCGCGTGCGGCGCATGAGCGGCCGCCGCCCATGACGACGCCTGCCCGCGACGTGATGCCGTCTGCGGCGCCGGCGCCAGCGGCCGCACCGCGGCGGTTCTTCGGCCTGCATCCGGCGATTCCGCTGATGGCCTCGACGCACTTCGTCGTGGACGCGTACGGGAACATCTACGCGCCGCTGCTGCCGCTGCTCATCCCGGCGCTCGGGATGTCGCTCACGATGGCGGGCACGCTCGCCATGTGCTTCCAGCTGGCGAGTTCGGTCTCGCAGCTCGGCTTCGGCGCGATCGCGGATCGCTGGCGTCCGCGGCGGCTGGTGATCGCGGGGCCGCTGCTCGCGGTCGTGGTGCTCAGCGCCATCGGCTGGGCCTCGTCACCGCTCACGCTGGGCCTCATCCTGATCCTCGGCGGCTTCGGCGGCGCGATGTTCCATCCGCCCGCGGCGGCGCTCGTCCACGCGATCTCCGACCATCGCAAGGGCTTCTCGATGTCGGTGCACATCACGGGCGGGTCGCTCGGCTTCTCGATCGCCCCGCTGGTCTTCGCGCCGATGATCGCGGCGGTGGGCCTCGGCTGGTCGCCGGTGATCGCCATCCCGGGCCTCGTGGCGCTCGCGTACACGCTGCGGCGCGTGCCGCCGATCGAGCCGCCGCCGCGCGGGTCCGCCGGCGGCTTCCGCGGCCTGCGCCCCTACGCGCGGCCCCTGACGCTGCTCTACTTCGTCGTCGTGCTGCGGACGCTGACCGGGGCGGGGCTGGCGACGTTCATGCCGGTGCTGCTGACGCGGCAGGGGATGGGCGTCGGCGAGGCAAGCGCCGCCGTGTCGCTGTATCTGTTCCTGAGCGGCATCGGCGGGTTCCTCGGCGGCCCGCTCGCCGATCGCTTCGGCCCGCGACGGGTGATCATCTGGTCCCTGGTCTCGGCCGTGCCGTTCCTCGTCGCCGGCCCGCTCATGACCGGCTGGACGCTCACGCTGCTGCTCGCGGTGGGCGGCTTCCTGCTGCAGTCCACGCTGCCGGTGAACGTGACGTTCGGCCAGGCGCTGGCGCCGGTGAGCGCGGCGACGGTGTCGTCGCTGATGATGGGGTTCGCGTGGGGGACGGGCGGGCTGATGGTGCCGATCGTCGGGCTGGTGGCCGACCGCGCGGGCCTGCCTCTGGCGCTCTCGCTGGTCGGCCTGGTGCCGCTCGGGGCCGCGGCCTTCGCGCTCCCGCTGCCGGCGGTGGCGCCGTCCCTCCCCGACCGGGTCACCGCCCCGTAGCCGCGCGGGTCCGGACGTGGCCGGCGCGTGGCCCTGCCGGGCCCCCTGTAGTACGATCGGGCGCAATGTCACGCTTCCCGAGCGGCGCCACCATGAGCTTCGGCCCCGGGGCCCTCACGCCGGTCATCAAGATGCTCGTCATCACCAACGTGGTGATGTTCGTGCTGTCGAAGATGGCGCCGGTCATCACGCTCCAGCTGGGCCTGGTGCCAGCCGCGGTGTTCGGCAGCCTGGCGATCTGGCAGCCGGTAACCTACCTGTTCCTGCATGGGGATGTGATGCACATCCTCTTCAACATGCTGGCGCTCTGGATGTTCGGCACGGAGTTCGAGCGCATGTGGGGCTCGCGCTTCTTCGCCAAGTACTACTTCGTGACGGGCATCGGCGCGGGGGTCGTCACGCTGGGCGTCTCCCTGTGGAGCGACAGCATCTATTACGCGGTCACCATCGGCGCCTCGGGCGCGATCTACGGCATCCTGCTCGCCTACGGGATGTACTTCCCCAACCGGCCCATCTACCTGTATTTCATCTTCCCGATCCCGGCGAAGTACTTCGTGATGCTCATCGGCGGCATCGCGTTCCTGTCGTCGATGGGGAGCTCCGGCGGACCCGTGGCGCACTGGGCACACCTGGGCGGCTTCGTCGTGGGCTACGTCTACCTGAAGAGCCTGCGCACGCGGCCATTCGACGAGATCAAATACCGCTGGCTCAAGTGGAAGATGCAGCGCGCCCGGTCGAAGTTCGACGTCCATCGCGGCGGGCGGTCGGATGACGACTGGAAGAGCGACTGGAAGAAGCACATTCACTGAGGCGCGCGTTCGTAGGCCATCCGCTTCAGCGCGGCGATGCGCTTCGGCATCGGGGGGTGGGAGGCGAACAGGTCCGCGAGGAACCCTTCGCGCAGGTTGATCGCGCGTCCCAGCGGATCGGCGATGCACAGGTGCGCGGAGCCGCGCTTGATGGCGGCCGTCGGCGCGGCGGCCGCCTCGATGCGCTCGAGCGCGCCGGCCAGCGCGAGCGGGTTGCGCGTCAGCTCCGCCGCCGTCGCGTCCGCCAGGTACTCGCGCTGCCGGGACACGAGCATCGCGAGCAGGCGGGCGATGAGCGGGGCAAGCAGCACGGCGGCGATCCACACCACGATCAGCAGGACGGCGGCGAGGCCGCCGTCCTTGCCGCCCCGCGCGCGGCCGCCGCGACGGCCCCCGATCCGCATGCCCCGCGCCGACCAGTCGGCCAGCAGCGCGATGGCGCCGACCAGCGCCGCGACGATCGTCATCAGGCGGATGTCGTAGTTGCGGATGTGCGCCATCTCGTGCGCCACCACCCCCTGCAGCTCCTCACGCGTGAGCATGCGCACGAGGCCCTCGGTGACCGTGATGGACGCGTGCTCGGGGTCGCGCCCGGTGGCAAAGGCATTGGGATCCGGGTCGGGCACGACGTACGCCGCCGGCATCGGCAGGCCCGACGCGATGCTCATCTCCTCGAGCACGTTCTGGAACTGCCGGAGCGCCAGGCGGTCGGCCTCCGGCGCCGCGGCGATCGCCGCGGCGATCGGGACGGCGCGCGTCGACCTGATGACCGACTGGTCGCCGTAGCGATAGCCATGCCACGCCATGCCGCCGCCAATGCCAAGCGCCGCCACGGTGCCAAAGGGAATGGTCGGCGCGCCCGCGCCCAGGTAGACGATGTCGAAGCCAAGGCCGAGCAGGGCCAGAACGCCCACGAACACCACCATCACCATGACGGTGCGACGGCGATTGAGCGCCTGCTGCTCGTAGAGATTCACGACGGGATCCTGCGCTGTCAGCGATCAGCGATCAGCGATCGGCTTTCGGCCTATTTCATCGAGAGATCGACCGTTGGCACGGCGCGTTCGGCGTCGTCCTTGATCTCGAAGAGCTCGGCGGCCTCGAAGCCGGCGGGGCCGGCGATCAGGTTGTTCGGGATGACCTGGATCGCCGTGTTGTACTTCGTGGCGATGTCGTTGTAGAACTGGCGCGCGAAGCCGATCTTGTTCTCGGTCGAGGCCAGCTCCTCCTGGAGCGCGCGGACGTTCTGGTTCGCGGTGAGCTGCGGGTAGGCCTCGGCCAGCGCGAAGAAGCGGCCGAGCGCCTGCGTGAGCAGGCCTTCCTTCACGGCGGCATCGGCCGGCCCGCTCGCGCCCGCCGCGGAGTTCCGGGCTTCGACGACGGCCTCGAGCGTGCCGCGCTCGAACTCCATCGCGCCCTTCACGGTGTTGACGAGATTCGGGATCAGATCGTGACGGCGCTTGAGCTGCACGTCGATCTGCTTCCAGCCGTTGGCCACCTGGTTCCGCAGTCCGATGAGGCGGTTGTAGATCCCAATCGCGTACAGCACCACGGCGCCGACGATCGCGAGCGCAAGAATGACGCCCATACTCTGCCCCTCCGGAAATCCGGCTCCGCCGACCCAGGCCCTACGACTTCACATCATGAAAATACGAGTCGGTGCCGTCCAGCCAGTCCTGGCGGATCGGCGAGAAGATGTCGATCTCGAAGGTGTCCTCGAGCGCCTCGGCCTGGTGCGGCACCCACGACGGGATGTGCAGCACCTCGCCCTCGCGGACGGTGATCTCCTCGCCGTTGATCAGGAACTTCAGCGCGCCCTGCAGGACGTGCGTCATCTGCTCGCTCTCGTGCTTGTGCATCGGGACGAGCGCGCCACGCTTGAGGTAGATCTGCGCGACCATCTCCTTCTCGCCGGTCACCACCTTGCGCGAGATCATCTCCGTCACCTTCTCGAGCGCGATTTCGTCCCACCGATAAAGCGTCACCGGGCGCGTATCCATGCGTTCTCTTTCTCATCCGCGTCAGCCGGGCGGATGGATGGGGCCGTAAGTGTTGGTACAGCTGCGGGTTGCCGCAGAGTATAGCATCGGGCCCGGATGGTATAATTTTGCGTTACGTGCGGCGGCGCCGCGAGCGCCGTGCAGCTTCGCCGGCCCCTCGGCCCCCGGCACTTCGGCCGGTCTTCATCGCTCGGAAGGATGAACTCATGAAGGGATCGACGCTTGCCACGGAGTCGCGGAAGTCTTCGGGCGCGGCCGTGCACGAGCGGGCCTACCAGGGCCTGACGCGCGACGACCTGCTCAAGGCGTACCGCACCATGGTGCTGTCGCGCCGGCTCGACGACAAGGAGATCCAGCTCAAGAACCAGAGCCTGATCTTCTTCCAGATCAGCGGCGCCGGGCATGAAGCCGTCCTCACGGCGGCGGGCTTTCACCTGAAAGCCGGGTACGACTGGTTCCACCCCTATTACCGCGATCGCGCGTTGTGTCTCGCGCTCGGCATGACGCCGACGGAGATGCTGCTGAGCGCCGTCGGCGCGAAGGACGACCCGAACTCCGGCGGGCGCCAGATGCCGTCCCACTGGGGGCACAAGGCGCTCAACATCCCCTCGCAGGGCAGCCCCACCGGCACGCAGTGCCTCCAGGCCGTCGGCGGCGGCGAGGCCGGGCAGATCTACGAGCGCGTCACGACCATCCCCGGCCGCGAGGAGAAGTTCCACGCCGACGAAGTGATCTACATGTCGATCGGCGAGGGCGCCACCAGCGAAGGCGAGTTCTGGGAGGCGCTCAACACCGCCTGCACGCGCAACGTGCCGGTGCTCTTCATGGTCGAGGACAACGGCTACGCGATCTCCGTGCCCGTGTCCGCGCAGACCGCGGGCGGCGACGTCTCGAAGCTCGTCGAGAGCTTCCCCAACCTGAAGATCGTCCGCTGCGACGGCACCGACTTCCTCGACAGCCACCGCGCCGTCGGCGAAGCCGTCGACTGGATCCGCCGCGAGCGCAAGCCCGCCTTCGTCCACGCCAAGGTCATCCGCCCCTACTCCCACTCGTTGTCGGACGATGAACGGCTGTACAAGACGCCGAAGGAGCGGGAGGAAGAGGCGACGCGGGATCCGATCACGAAGATGCGCGCGTTCCTCCTCGCCGAAGGGCTCGCGACCGACGCGGAGATCGCCGCGATCGACGCCAGCGTCGACGTCGAAGTGAATGCCGCCACCGACGAGGCGCTGGCCGCGCCGAAGCCGGGCATCGAAACCGCCGGCTGGTACGTCTTCTCGCCCGACGTCGATCCGACATCCAGCGCGTTTGCGACCGAGGCGCAGACCGAGGGCAAGCCCGACACGATGGTCGCGGCCATCAACCGCACCCTCAAGGACGAAATGGCGCGCGATCACCGCATCGTCATGTTCGGCGAGGATGTCGCGGACGCCAGCAAGGAAGAAGTGCTGTCGGAGGTCTCGGGCAAGGGCGGCGTGTTCAAGGTCACGCACGGCCTGCAGCGCACCTACGGGTCGGACCGCGTGTTCAACTCGCCGCTGGCCGAGGCCAACATCATCGGCCGCGCGGTGGGCATGGCCACGCGCGGCATCAAGCCGGTCGTCGAGATCCAGTTCTTCGACTACATCTGGCCGGCCATGATGCAGCTCAAGGACGAGATGTCGATGCTGCGCTACCGCTCGTCGAACAACTTCTCGTGCCCGATGGTCGTGCGGGTGCCGATCGGCGGCTACCTGCGCGGCGGCGCGCCGTACCACAGCCAGTCGGGCGTCAGCATCTTCGCCCACTGCCCCGGCATCCGCATCGTGTTCCCGTCGAACGCGCAGGATGCGGCCGGCCTGCTGCGGACGGCGATCCGGTGCGACGACCCGGTGATGTTCCTGGAGCACAAGCACCTGTACCGGCAGACGTACAACAAGGGCGTGTATCCGGGCAGCGACTACATGATTCCGTTCGGCAAGGGATTGCTGAAGCGCGACGGGGCCGACATGGTCGTGCTCACCTGGGGCGCGCTCGTGCAGCGGTCGCTGCTGGCCGCGCAGCAGGCCGAGAAGGACGGCATCAGCGTCGCCGTGTTCGACCTGCGGACGATCATGCCCTACGACTGGGACGGCATCGCCGCGCTCGTCCGGCGGACGAGCCGGGTGATCGTGGCGCACGAGGACACGCTCACGTGCGGCTTCGGCGCCGAGATCGCCGCGCGCATCAGCGACGAGCTGTTCGAGTACCTCGACGCGCCGGTCCGGCGCGTGGCGGCGATGGACTGCCCCGTCGCCTACTGCCCCGACCTCGAGGAAGTGATCCTGCCGCAGTCGGCCGACGTGCTGCGCGCGATCAAGGATCTCGCGGCGTACTAACGCATGGCGCGCGTGTCGATGCCCCGGCATGTGCGCCCCTTCGTCCCGACCCCGGTGATGGCCAGGCTGGCCGCTGCCGGGGTCGTCGTGTCTCTGGCCGTGGCGAGCCTCGCCGCGACGCAGGCGGCCTCGCCTGGCCGCGTCGAGATCCTGCCGTCGGTCGACGCCCTTCCCGCCGCCCTCGTCGGCGAGTTCCGCGATCCGATCGGGTGGCAGCGCGCCGCCGACGGCCGCGATTTCGTTTTCGACCGGCGGGGCCACACCGTCTACGGCGTGGACCGCGCCGCCGGCACGGCGCGCAAGCTCGTCGAGATCGGCGGCGAAGACGGGCGGATCCTCGAGCCTGGCGCCTTCGCCGTCGCCCCCAACGCCACGTTCGTGGTCGCCGACGCGCCGCGCGGGCTGGAGCGCGTCCAGATCTTCGGGGCCGGCGGCGAGCGGCTCGGGGGGTTCCGCCTGCCCGGCCGGGCGACGGCGCGGATCTCGTTCGGCGGGCTCGTGCTGAACGGCGTCGGATCGCTGCAGTACACCGGGCGCGGCGTGCTGATGAACCAGCCGGAAACCGGATCGCTCATCACCGTGTACGGCCTGGCGGGCACGCCGGTGCGATCGATCGGCCGGCTGCGCCGCACGGGTCACGAGGCCGACCGCGAACTGCACCTGGCATTCAACTCGGGCCTGCCGCTGGTCGATCCGGCCGGCGGCTACTACTTCGTCTTCCTCGCGGGTCCGCCCGTGCTCCAGAAGTACGACCGCGAGGGCGGCCTCGTCTGGGAGCGGCTGATCCAGGGCCGCGAACTCGACCCCTACCTGACGGCGCTACCGACCGTGTGGCCGCGCCGCCAGGATCGCGGACGGGAGGTGCCGCTCGTGGTGCCCACCGTCCGGACGGCCGCGGTGGCGCCGGACGGGCGGGTCTGGATCTCGCTGACCGTGCCGTTCACCTATGTGTACGACGGCGAGGGCGAGAAGGTCCGCACCGTGCAATTCCGCGCAGGCGGCATCGTCCCGCCCGCGTCGCTCTTCTTCGCGGGTCCGGACCGGGTCCTGGTGACGCCCGGCTGCTACGAGTTCGCCACCAGCTGAACGCTTGCGCCCGCCCCGCCGGGCGGGCTTCGTCCACCCCCGTTCTTGCACTACAATTTGTGATTCAAACATGAGTACCAAGCCGTTCCTGATGTCGTGCCGTTCCTCCGGACGCGGGGCGATGGCCCTGATGGCCACCCTGCTCGTGGCCGCGTGCAGCTCCCCGACCGCCCCGACGCCGCAGGCGCCGCCGCCGCCGGTGCTCTCGCTGACCTGTCCGGCGGACATCGCGCGCGAATCGTCGGACGGCAGCGCCGTGAACGTGACGTGGCCCACGATCATCCCAACCGGTGGCGTGAACCCGATCACGGTGGCCTGTGGCGGCCCCTCGGACAACATGTTCCCGGTGGGCGAGACCGCGGTCGTGTGCCGCGCGAGCGACACCAGCCTGCAGCAGGCGAGTTGCACGTTCACCGTCACGGTCACCCGCCAGCCGCGCCTGAACCGCGTGAACATCATGGCGTTTGGGGACAGCATGACCCTTGGCGTCGTGAGCGATCCGCAGTCGAGCGTGCTCAGCGCCGACGGCTTCCCGTCCTTCATCCTCGACTATCGTCCGCAGGCCTCGTACCCGACGCGGCTGCAGATCAAGCTGCGGGAGCGGTACGTCGCACAAGGCGACAGCGTGCGCGTCTCCAACTTCGGCCTGTCGGGCGAGAAGGTGGAGGACGGCGTGGTGCGGCTGTCGGGCGCGCTGGCGAACCAGCGGCCGGAAGTCCTGCTGCTGCTGCACGGCGCCAACAACATGACCGGGCCGTTCCCGAACTCGCGCAGCTTCATCATGACGCAGCTCAGCGACATGATGAAGGATGCCCGGTTCCGCGGCACACGGGTCTTCGTCGCCACACAGCCGCCGCCACGGCAGGGCGGCCGCAACGCCATTCCCCTGTCGTCGGTCCTCGACTTGAACCACCATATCCGCCTGCTCGCCGCGGGCGAAGGCGCGGTCCTGGTGGACGTCTACGGCGCGCTGAACCAGGACATCAATCGCTACATGGGGATCGACGGCCTGCACCCGACCGAGGCCGGCTACCAGCGGATGGCCGACGAGTTCTACGAGGCGATCAAGGCGGATCTGGAAATCAAGTAGGGTGCCCAAGGTGCCCAGGGTGCACGGGGTGCACGGCACCTCAGGCACCCTGCACCTTATCTGGGCCAGAGCCAGCCGAAGATGCCGGCCGTGAAGAGCGCGTAGACGAGGCCGTCGGCCACCGACCGCAGCGTGGCGCCCCAGTTCTTGCTCCACCAGATCGACTGCTGCAAGAGCGCCATCGAGTAGCCCATGAAGGCGCTGGCGCCGACGAAGCGGAACACCTCCAGATACGACACGCCGGGGCCCAGCGCGCGGCCGGCGATGTAGGCGGCGAACACGCCGACCACCACCGAGTACAGGAACCACAGCACCAGCGCCGTGCCCATCGCGGGCGGGCCGCTCTTGATCACCGTGATGAGCGCGACGGGCCCGCGTGTCATCCGCTCGAGCGCCTGCGGGTCCTTCATCTTCGACGCATCCATGTGCGGCAGGGCGTAGTCGCCCGGCGCCAGATTGAACGGCCGGAGCGCCTCCTGGATCCCCGCCTCGTCGGGCAGCGGCCGCAGGTCGTGCTTATGGATCGGCAGCACCATGTGAATGATGGAGCTCAGGACGAACACGAGCACCGCCGAGGCGAGAATCGGAACCGCGAGGTCGAGCAGGGGCACCATGGTTACCTCCGGGGAAGCGGACGGGTCACCGACACGAAAAAGACCCGCCCGGCAGCGCACGCTGCCTGGCGGGTCCTGACACGCACGTCACGCCACGGGCGCGGGCGGCATCGGCGATGGGCTAGCCCTGCGCCACCGTCGTGGTCCGAGGCGGAAACACCTGCTTGAAGGCGGTCATGAACCGCTCCATCTCGTCGGGCGTGCCGATCGAGACGCGCATGTGCTCGAGCATCGGCGGGAACGGCCGGCCCACCAGCACGCCGTGCTTGCGGAACTCGCCGATCACCGGCTGGATCTGCCGGTGGATGGCCACCATGAAGAAGTTCGTCTGCGAGGGGATGACCTCGTAGCCGTAGGCCTCGAGCTCGCGGCTGTACTTCGTCCGCAGGTCCCGCGTCATCTCGCGCACCTTCGTCTGCGCGGCGGTGTCTCTGAGCGCGGCCGCGCCGCCCCACTTCACCAGCGCGTTGATGCTGCCCATCGAGTACGTGCGCATCTCCTCGATCATGCTCGGCGGCGCCACCGCGTAGCCGAGGCGCATGGCCGCCAGCGCGGAGATCTTCGAGAACGTGCGCGCGACGATCACCTTGCGGCCCGCCTTGACGTGCGGAATCGACTCCGCATAGCGTCCATCCTCGACGTAGTGGTGATACGCCTCGTCGATCAGCACCGGGATGTCCTCCGGGATGCCGTCGAGCAGCTGGTCCACTTCGGCCTTGGTGACGATGAGGCCGGTCGGGTTGTTCGGGTTGCACAGGTAGACGAAGCCGACCTCGCGGTAGTTGCGCTTCGTCGCCTCGATCATCCGCGGGATGTTCTGGCGGAAGTCGGCGTCGAGCGGCAGGAGCACCGCCTCGGCGTTCAGGCGGCTCGCGTGCGAGTAGACCGACCCGTACGACGGCTCCACGCCAACGACCTTCTTCCCGCCCTGCAGGTACGTCGTGCCGACGACGTTCAGGATCTCGCCGGAGCCGGCGCCGAGCAGGATGTGGTCGCGCGAGACGCCGTGATGATCGGCGATCGCCTGCACGATGTTGCCGTCGGGGTACCCGTACCGGTTCGCGTACTTCCACGCGCCGTTCATCGCGTCCATCACGGACTGCGGCGGGCCCCAGTTGTTCTCGTTGTTGGCGAGCTTGGCGAGGGCGTCGTACTCGTCGAGCGACGCGCGCCCGCCACCGGCCTGGGCGCGGGCCAGGCTGCTGGCCGGGTCCAACCCAAGGTAGCCGAGCGCGGCGGCGACGCCACCGACGAAACTGCGACGAGACAACGTGTTCTTGACGTCCATGGATCCTCCAGGCGCGGCCGGAACCCCCGGCTGGGGCCGGCCCGTGCCGGCAATCATGCGACGGCAGGGCGAATAGCGCAAGGGCCGATTGCTACCACTGGAACTCGGTGCGCGCAGCCGCGGCGCCGAGCGTTGCACACAGGGACTCGGCGGTGTCCCGGGGCAAATAGGGGATCGCCACCCGGTGGGAGCGGTCGCCGGCGCCCGCCGTATCCACCCGGACCCGCGCCATCCCCGCCCGGCGGTCGAACGGCGACTCGTCGAGGGCCACGGCCTGGATCTTCGCGAACCGGGCCACGCTCACCTGCCGCAGCAGCCAGCCGCTGCGGAAGAGCACCGCGGCCTCGGTCACCGCCCAGCCGAGGTGCCTGACGTGCAGGTGCGTCACGGCCGCGGCCAGGGGCAGCAGCACCGGCAGCGCCGCGAGCGCGAAGACGCCCTTCGAGGGCACGAGAAACAGGGTCAGGAGGCCCACCAGCAGCAGCGGCACCTTGATCGCGCGCCGGAAGGCGCCGGGGGCCGCCGGCTGCCACTGCACCGCGTCGAGATCCAGTTCAGGCAGGACGTGGCGCACGAGCGCCGGCACCTCGCCGGACACGATGATGGGCGCCAGCCACGCCCGCTCCGTCCGCCCGGATCCGCCGGCGCCGCCGCCGGCCGTGTCCACCCGCACCGAGGCGCGCCCCGCCCACCGATGCAGCACGCTCTCCCGCATCGTCAACGTCTGGATGCGGCGCAGCGGGATGGCGGTGGCAACGCGCGTGAGCAGGCCGTACTGCATGCGCAGGTCCTCGCCCCACCGCGCGAGCGTGAACCCGTGCAGCCGGACGAGCGCCCAGACGACGGACAGGGCGCGTGTGAGGAGGAGGAAGGCGATGACGGCCAGGACCCCGAGGACCACGCGGCTGGCCAGGTCGAACGGCAGCTCGATCCCACTCGTCCACTCGCGCACCAGCTCGCGCACGGCGTTGCGGTCCGTCCGCTCGCCCCCGCGCTGCCACCAGGTCATGCGGTCGCCCCAGGCGAATTCCCAGGCCAGGCCCATCGCAGCCCCGACGAGGACGAGGCCGCGGTTCTCGATGAGGCCGTACAGCACGAGCTCGCGCGGGGGCAGCGTGAGCAGCGTGCGCGACAGCGGCGCCGTGGCGGCGTCCTCGCGCGGCCCGGCGGCACCCCGCTCCTCGAGCACGCGCCGCCGCATCTCCTCGAACGCGCCCTTCGCCAGCACGCGCATCGTCGCTTCCGGTTCCTGGCCGCCCCCCGTATCGAGCCGCACCTCGACGACGCCGCCGAGCCGGTGCAGGAGGTTCTCGGTGGCCTCGAGGTTCTGGATGCGCGCGTACGGCACGTGCCGCTCGTTGCGGAAGAGGATCCCGGTGCGGATCACCATCTCCCCCTCGTCGAAGCGGTAGCGGAACGAGACGTACCGCGCCACCGAGAGGAGCGTGTAGGGGATGAGCGCCAGCAGGATCCAGGATTCCCAGGGCGCGCCCGTCGACCGCGCGCCCACGAGCAGCGCGACCGCGGGCCACGCGAACTCGCGCAGCTGCGCGCCGAGCCCGAAGGCGATCGAGAGGGGATGCAGCCGGTGATCAGACGGCATCGCCGCCCTCGTCCGGCAGGAGGTGATCGCGGATGCGGCTGGCCGTCGCGTGTTCGAGGCCCCGGACCTGCACGCGTGCATGGTCGGTGCCCGCGGTGTGAATCAGGAGGGTGCCGAGGCCGAAGCGTCGCTCGAGCGGCCCCTGCGCCACGTCGGTGTGCTGCACGCGCGACCGGGGCACGGTGATCACCTGCCGCCAGAGCACGCCGCGACGGATCTCGATGCCGCGTGCATCCACGCGGTACGACGCGTACCGATAGGCCACGGCCGGCCAGCGATACGCCCGGTAGGCGACGGCGAAGGCCGCCGCCGCCCACGCGAGGGCGGCGAGCGGCTTCATCCAGTCCGCCACGCGGGGCGCGACGACGACGATGAGCAGCGCGACGAGCAGGGCGAACGCGACGACGACCGCGTTGATCGCCCCGACGAGCCGGTCGACCGTGATCACACGGGGGTCGAGCGGACGCGGTGCCCCGTCGGCGATCGGTGACGGGTCGCTCACTGGCCGCCCGGCCGCGGACGCGCGCCCCACGTGGGCGGTGCGGGCTCGGTGGTCCGCCGATCCACGGGCGCTTCCTCGAGACGCCGCAGCGCCTCCTGCACGGCGCGCTCGAGCTGCGGGTCGCCGCCGGCGACCACGTCCTTCGGCCAGTTCTCGACCTCGATGTCGGCGCCGACGCCTTCGTTCTCGACCGCCCACTGGCCGTCACGCGTGAAGAACCCGCCGCGCGGGGCGATCATCGTGCCGCCATCGATCAGCACGGGCGTGTCGGCCGTGTGCACGAGGCCGCCCCACGTGCGAGTGCCGATGAGCGGGCCGATGCCGCGGCGCTTGAACATGTAGGGCATCAGGTCGCCGCCCGAGCCGGCCATCTCGTTGATGATCATGACCTTCGGCCCCCAGATCCCGGCCGACGGGCTCGTGAACGGCCGGCGATCGCCGGCGACGTTATTGAAGTAGCCATCGAAGTCGCGCTGCAGCACGTCGATGATGTAGTCGGCGGCCGAGCCGCCGCCGTTGAACCGCTCGTCGATCACGGCGCCGGCCTTGTCCTGCTGCGCGAAGTAGTAGCGGTTGAAGCTCGTGTACCCGGGCTGCCCGGTGTTCGGCACGTAGACGTAGGCGAGCCGGCCCTGCGACAGACGATCGACGATGCGGCGGTTCTCTTCGACCCAGGCGCGGGTGCGGAGGCCCTGGTCGTTCGCGACGGGCACCACCGTGACCTGCCGCGCGCCGTCCATGACCGGGCGGCGGTTGACGGTGAGCACCGTCTGCCGGTTCGCGGTGCCGTCGAGCAGGCGGTGGAGGCTGTCGGGGGCGGCGAGCGGCGCGCCGTCGATGGCGAGCACGAAGTCGCCCACCGCGACGTCGAGCCCCGGGGCCGAGAACGGCGCGCGCAGGTCGGGGTTCCAGCTCTCGGCGTCGTAGATGCGCGCGATCTTGTAGCGGCCCGACTCCACCGTGAAGTCGGCGCCGAGCAGGCCGCCGAGGGGCGCGGGCACGTCGGGCAGCGCCCCACCGCGCACGTACGAGTGGCCGACGGCGATCTCCCCGCCCATCATGTCGAGCAGGTACGTGAGATCGGCGCGGTGCATGACGTGCGGCAGCAGCGGGCCGTACATCCGCTTCATCGCCGGCCAGTCGGTGCCGTGCATGTTCTCGACGTAGAGGAAGTCGCGCTGCAGGCGCCAGCCTTCGTCGAAGATCTGCTGGAACTCGGCCTTCGGATCGAGATGCATGCGGAGCGTGGCCGAGAGCCGGCCCTGCCCGGCGGTGGGCGGCTTGTCGGCATCCACAAGGAAGAGCGCGGGCGGGGCCGCGGTGGCGCCGCCGGCCGTCGGCGTGCGGTAGAGCAGCTTCTTGCCGTCGGCGCTCACCGAGTACTCGGCGACGTCGTCGACAAAGAGCGTCGCGCGACGCTCGGTCAGCTTGAAGCGGTGAAGCGTGCTGCCCATGTTGGGGCGCGGCGGCGCTTCGAGGAAGTAGACCGACCCGGCCACGCCGGGGGCGAGCTGGGAGTAGAGCCGCTCGGGCACGCCGGCCACCGCGAGCACGCGCTGCTGGAAGCCGTCGAAGTCGATCGCCACGGTCACGGGCGCGGCCGGCGCCTCGGGGGCCGGCGCCGCGGCCGGCGCCGCGGCCGGGACGGGGATCCCCTTGTCCTCGTCGCTCTCGGGGAGCAGCGGGCTCGGCTCGCCCTTCTTCAGCACGGCCAGATAGAGCGCGAAGGTCTGCGGGCGGTCGTAGGACGTCATGTCGAGCCACTGCGAGCGCAGGCCGTAGTCGGTCGACGCGAGGAACCACAGGTACTTGCCGCTCGCGTCCCACACCGGGAACATCGCGTCGGCCAGTCCGTCGGTCACCTGCCGGCGCTCGCCGGTCTCGACGTTGGCGATCACGATCGCGCGATAGAGCGTGTCGAGGCGCGTCGCGTAGGCGATCCACTTCGAGTCGGGGCTCCACGCGGGGTTCAGCGTGCGCTGCGGCACCATCCAGGGATCGTTGCCAAGCACCCTGGCCTGGCCCGTGGCCACGTCGAGCACCCACACCTGCAGGTTCGTGTCGGTGTAGAGGAGCTTGGTCGAGTCCGGCGACCAGGCCGGCGTGTAGTAGAAGTCGGGATCGGGCAGCGCCACCTCGCGCGGCGCCGCAATGCCGTCCTGCGGCGCGATCATCAGGCGGTACTCGCCCGACCGGTCGCTGAAGTACGACACCCACTGGCCGTCGGGCGACCACGCGGGCTGGCGCTCCGCCGACGCGCTCGACCGCGTGATGTTCCGCACGTCGCCCTTCTCGGCGGGGATGGTGAAGATCTCGCCGCGCGATTCCACGACGACGCGCTGGCCGGTCGCCGACAGCCGGATGTTGGTCATGCGGGCGGTGACGTCCTCCCACCGCGGCATCATCCACGGGAAGTCGCCCGTGGCGCGGATCGACACGACGCGCGACTGGCCCGTGGCCGGGTCCAGCTCGTGCACCTGGCCGCCCTGCTCGAAGACGACGGCGTCGGCGCGGCCGTCGAGGGTCTTCACGTCGAAGTCGGTGAAGCGCGTGACCTGAGTGAGGGCCTTCGTCGCGGGCTGGTAGCGCCAGATGTTCGAGACGCCGTCGCGGTCGGAGAGGAAGTAGACGTCGCCGCCGACCCACACCGGCTCGATGTCCTTCGAATCGGTCCAGGGCGGCGAGACTAGGTCGTACGTCTTCAGGTCGACGATCCAGATCGGCTTGTTCTGCCCGCCGCGGTAGTTGCGGCGTTCCTCGTCCCAGGAGTTGTTCATCCGGTAGGCGATGTGGCGGCCGTCGGGCGAGAGGCGGCCCTGATAGCCGCGCGGCAGCGCCATCGGCTCGGCAACGCCGCCGGCGGCGGGCACGGTCCAGAAGCGCGGCGCGGCGACGGGCGCCCAGGTGGCGCGGCCCGAGCTGAAGAGCACGCGCGTGCCGTCGGGCGTCCAGCCCTGCACGGTGTCGGCCCCGGGATGCCAGGTGAGGCGCACCGGCTCGCCGCCCTCGACGGGCACGACGTAGACGTCGGCATTGCCGGCGTAGTCGCCGGTGAACGCGATCGTCCGGCCGTCGGGCGAGAAGCGCGGGTGGCCGGCCTGCCCCTGGAAGCTCGTCAGCCGGCGCGCGGCGCCGCCGGCGCGCTCGACCACCCAGATGTTCTGGGCATAGGCAAAGGCGATGTGCGTGGCGCTCACCGCGGGCGACCGCAGCATGCGGGTGGGCTCGCCGTTGGCGCCGAGCGTGGTGGCGCCGGCGATGAGCACGGCGGCGACGAGCGGAAGCCAGGCCGCGAAGCGGCGGAAGCGGCGGTCGTTCGACATCGGTCTGTCCTTTGGTGGATGGCGCGCAAGACGGTCGACGAATCCGGCCGTCGCCGCGTTCCCCGAGTCAGTCGCGGGCGGGGAATCGCTCGAGGGCCTCGGCGGCGGCAGCCTTGAGGATACCAGCCTGCACGGGCGGGATCTGCACCAGGCCTCCGCTGACCCGCACATACGACGGGAGGTCTTCCGGGGCGGCGCCGCCCAGCCGGCTGCAGATGACAAGCGCGCCGAGATACGTGCCCATCAGCGACGGATGGAACCCGTCGGGGCCGTAGAGCGCGATCTCCGGATCACGGCGCCAGGCCGCGCGCCACGCCTCGCCGACCGGGAGCAGCACTCCCTTCACGTCCACGGCGGCCAGGCGGTAGGACTCGCTGACGCGGTCGAAGTCGGCCTCGCGCTGGCGTGACGGCCACACCATGTAGAGCGCGGGCTCGGCGCCGGCCCGGCGGGCCTGTGCGGCGAGGCGGCGGGCGCCGCGCAGCAGCGCCGTCCGGCTCTCGGGGAGCGACGAGGGGCCCTGCTGCATCACGACGAAGTCCCAGGGCTCGCGAAGGAACTGACGGGCGGGCCCCCGGCTCAGGTGATCGCTGATGGCCATGTCCGGCCCCGCGGCGGACCCGACCTGGACCGGGCGCCCGGCCACGCAGGGCATCGACTCCACCATCAGCGGGAGGTCGTTGGTGTAGGTCAGGCTGTTGCCGACGAAGAGGATGCGGAGCGGTGCGTCCGCCCATCCCGCGCCGCCGCCGGCCAGCACCAGGAGGACGGCGACGGCCGCCAGTCGCGCACCGGGCATTGGGCAAGCCTACACGCGAGGGCGGGTTCCCCCCAAGGGCCGTGCGCGAACCTGCTCGGCCACCTTCAGGAAGACGCGCGCGGCGTGGGACAGCGTCGCCGTCCGGCGGACGACGAACCGGAAATGCCGCTCGAAGGCCAGTTCCGGGACGGGCACGGCCACCAGCTCCCCACGCGCCAGTTCGTCGACCACGCAGATGGCCGGCAGCAGGGCGACGCCGTTGCCCATCGCCACGAACCGCTTGATCGCGTCGAGCGTCGGCATCTCCACCGGCATCTGCAGCGTCACGCGGCGGCGGCGAAACGCGTCGATCACCTTCTGCCGGTAGGGTGACGCGACGTGATGGGCCACGAACGACTCGGCGGCCAGATCCGCGATGGTAACGTGACGGCGGCCGGCGAGGGGGTGCCCGGCCGGCACGACGAAGACGAGCGCATCCCGGTATGCGACGAGCGTCCGCAGGCCTTCATCGGCCGGCCGGTAGGTAATCACCCCGATGTCGGCGCCAAACTCCCGCACCTGCGCCGGGATCCGGCTGGCCGGGGCGCGCTGCACCGTCACCTGCACCGCCGGATAGAGGCGCCGGTACTCGTGCAGCGTCGGCAGGAGGAACAGCCCGGTGAGCTCGTTCACGAGAATCGCGAGCCGGCCCGCCCGCGCCTGGCGGACGTCCTCGAGTTCGGCGAGGGCCTGGCTCCGGAGCGCCACCAGCCGATCGGCGTGGCCGAGCAGCACGCGTCCCGCGTCCGTCAGCAGGCCGCGGCGGCTCGACCGGTCGAAGAGCGGCTGGCCGATCTCGTCCTCGAGCCGCTTGATGATCTGGCTCACCGCGGGCTGGGTGCGGAACAGGGCCTTGGCCGCGGCCGAGAAACTGCCTTCGCGGACCACCGCGAGAAACGCTTCGAGCTGAAACAGGTCCATGGGTCTCCGGGACGGGCCATCCTGGCGCCGCCTAATGGAATAAGTATCACTTATGCCGTTGTTAGTTTTATTAGTTTGATTTATGGCTCCCCGCGGCGGGACACTGCGGCCCGTGACCACGACGCCCCTGACGATCTTCGACACGACGATGCGCGACGGCGAGCAGGCGCCTGGCTTCAGCATGACCCCGGCCGCCAAGGCCCGCCTGGCCACACAGCTCGATTGCCTGGGGGTCGACGTCATCGAAGCGGGGTTTCCGAAAGCCTCGGTGGGCGACTTCGAGGCCGTGCGCGGGATTGCCGCCCGCGTGCGGCGGCCGATCATCGCCGCACTCGCGCGGGCCCTGGAGGACGACATCGATTGCGCGTGGGAGGCCCTTCGCGGCGCCGCGCGCCCGCGGCTCCACGTCTTCCTGGCCACCTCGGACATCCACCTCGAGTACAAGCTGCGCGTGGACCGGGCGGCGTGCCGGCAGATGGCGGCCGCGGCGGTGGCGCATGCGCGCCGGTACTGTCCTGACGTCGAGTTCTCGGCGGAGGACGCAACGCGCAGCGATCCCGCGTTCCTGGCGGAGGTGGCCGAGGCGGTCATCGAGGCCGGCGCCTCGACGGTGAACCTGCCCGACACGGTCGGCTACGCCCTGCCCGAGGACATCGGCGCCATGTTCGCGGCCGTCCGGGCACGGGTCGGCGACGGCGCGGTGCTGTCGGCGCACTGCCATGACGACCTCGGCCTGGCCGTGAGCAACTCCCTGGCGGCCATCCAGGCCGGCGCCCGGCAGGTGGAGTGCACCATCAACGGCATCGGTGAACGGGCGGGCAACGCGGCGCTCGAGGAGATCGTGATGGCGCTCTGCGTCCGGCCCGACCGGCTCCCGTATCGGGTGGGCATCCGGACCGAGCACCTGTTCGAGACGAGCCGCCTGCTGAGCGCGATTGTCGCGGTGCCGGTGCCGCCGAACAAGGCCATCGTCGGCGACAACGCGTTCGCCCACGAGGCGGGCGTCCACCAGGACGGGATGCTCAAGCATCGCCTGACCTACGAGATCATGGAACCGGCCACGGTCGGGGCGCCCGGCACCCGGCTCGTCATCGGCAAGCACTCCGGCATCCGGGGCGTCGATGCGCGCTGTCGCGCGCTCGGACACCACCTGCGTCCGGACGATCTGACGCGCCTGTATGCGCGGCTCATCCCGCTGGCGGATCAGATCAAGGAGCTGGATGATACCCGGCTGGCGGCGCTCATCGCCGAGACGCGCGGCGTGGGCGCCGAGGCGCGATGATGCCGCTCCGCGTCGTGGTCCTGCCCGGAGACGGCATCGGTCCCGAGGTCACGCGTGAGGCCGTGCGCGTGCTTCAGGCCCTCGCGTGGGCGGGCGGCGTCGATGTCCGGGTCGAGGAGCACGCGATCGGCGCCGCCGCCATCCGCGCCGCGGGCACGCCGCTGCCG
Organism: Vicinamibacterales bacterium; assembly: GCA_030680175.1. Lineage (GTDB taxonomy): Bacteria > Acidobacteriota > Vicinamibacteria > Vicinamibacterales > UBA2999 > JAUXWO01. The sequence continues at coordinate 12,703 of JAUXWO010000117.1, read as the reverse complement.
CCGGACACGCGCGACGCCTGCCTCGAGGCCGACGCGGTGCTGCTCGGGGCCGTGGGCGACCCGGCGTTCGACCATCTCCCGCCGTCGGCCCGGCCGGAAGCCGGGCTGCTGGCCCTGCGGCAGGCGCTCGGGGGGTTCGCCAACCTGCGCCCCGTGGTGAGCTATGGGGCGCTGGCCGGCATCGGCCCCCTCGAGGCCGCGCGCGTCGAGGGCGCGGACATCCTGGTCGTGCGCGAGTTGCTCGGCGGCCTGTACTTCGGCGAGCCGCGCGGTCTCGATCCCTCCGGCCTCGCCGCCTCCAACACCTTGCGGTACACCCAGCCGGAGATCGCCCGCGTCGCGCACGTGGCCTTTGCCGAAGCGCGCACCCGGCGCAGGCGGGTCACCTCCGTCGACAAGGCCAACGTGCTCGAGACCTCGCAGCTGTGGCGCGCGGTGGTGACCGAGGTCGCCCGCGAGTACCCGGACGTGCGCCTCGACCACATGTACATCGACGCCTGCGCGCTGCGCCTCATGATGGAGCCGCGCCACTTCGACGTGATCCTGGCCGACAACCTCTTTGGGGACATTCTGAGCGACGAGGCGGCGGCCGTGGGCGGGTCCCTGGGCCTGCTCCCCTCCGCCACGCTCGGCGGGCCCGTGGCCCTCTTCGAACCCGTCCACGGCTCGGCGCCGGACCTGGCGGGGCGGGACGTGGCCAACCCCATCGGGGCGATCCTGTGTGTCGCCATGCTCCTCAGGCACGCGGCGGGGCTGACGCGGGAGGCCGGCGACGTCGCCAGCGCGGTGACCGGCGTGCTGGCGGACGGCCTGCGGACCGCGGATCTGGCCGGCCCGCACACCGGGTCCATCGGCACGCGTGCCATGGGCCTCGCCATCGAACGCGCCGTCGTCGAGCGCGTCGAGCACCGCCGGTCCTACCACGCGGTCTGATGCATGCTGATGCCACGCACCCTCCTCGACAAGATCTGGGACGCCCACGTCGTCGCGCCTGCCGGTGACGGCCGCGACCTCGTCTATGTCGATCTTCACCTCGTGCACGAGGTAACGTCCGCGCAGGCGTTCGAGGGGCTGACGGCCGCGGGCCGCCGCGTGCGGCGGCCGGACCGGACGTTTGCGACGATGGACCACAACGTGCCGACGGCAGACCGGCACCTGCCGATTGTCGATGCGCAGGCTCGGGCGCAGGTGGACCTGCTGCGGGACAATTGCGAGGCGTTCGACGTCCCGCTCTTCGACCTGGCCTCGCCCCACCAGGGCATCGTGCACGTCATCGGGCCCGAACTCGGCCTGACGCAGCCGGGCATGACGATCGTGTGCGGCGACAGCCATACGAGCACGCATGGGGCGTTCGGCGCCCTGGCGTTCGGCATCGGCACGACCGAGGTCGAACACGTGCTGGCCACGCAGTGTCTGGCGCTGACCCGGCCGAAGTCCATGCGCGTGAGCCTTCGGGGGGTCCCGGCGGCCGGCGTCACCGCGAAGGACGCGGCACTCGCCGTGGTGAGCGCGCTCGGCATGGCGGGCGGCACGGGCTACGCCCTCGAGTTCCAGGGCGACTACATCCGCGCCCTGTCGATGGAGCAGCGGATGACGATGTGCAACATGGCCATCGAGGCCGGTGCGCGATCGGCGCTCATCGCGCCGGACGACACGACGGTCGCCTACCTGCGCGGCCGGGCCCATGTGCCGCGGCGCGCGAACTGGATGGCCGCGGCGCTGCGGTGGCGTCAGCTGCGATCCGATGCGGGGGCGGCCTACGACCGGGAGGTCGAGATCGATGCGACCGCGTTCGCGCCGCTGGTGACGTGGGGGACGCATCCGGACATGACGGTGCCCGTCACGGGCCGGGTGCCCGACCCGGCGCGGCTGCCCACGGCGGCAGCGCGGCAGGCCGCGGAGCAGGCACTGGCGTACATGGGCCTTGAACCCGGGGTCCCCATCGAGACGATTCCGATCGACCGGGTCTTCATTGGATCCTGCACGAACGGCCGGCTGGAAGACCTGCGCGAGGCCGCGGCGGTGGCGGCAGGACATCGCGTGGCGCCCGGCGTGCGGGCGATGGTCGTGCCTGGGTCGGCCCGGGTGAAGCGGGAGGCCGAGCGCGAGGGGCTGGCTTCGGTCTTCGTCGACGCGGGCTTCGAGTGGCGGGACCCGGGCTGCTCGATGTGCCTCGGGATGAACGCGGACGTGCTCGCACCGGGCGAGCGGTGTGCGTCGACCAGCAACCGCAACTTCGAGGGGCGCCAGGGCCGGGGCGGACGCACGCATCTCGTCAGCCCGGCGATGGCGGCCGCCGCCGCGATCCGCGGGCGTTTCACGGACGTGCGCCGCTGGGCCTCTGGCGCGGTGCCGGTGCAGAGGGGCGCATGACGCCGTTCACCATCCATCGCGGGACGGTCGCGCCCCTGATGCGCCGCGACATCGACACCGATCAGATCATCCCGAAGCAGTTCCTGACGGCGACCTCGCGGTCGGGATTCGGGCGCGGCCTCTTCCACGACTGGCGCCACGACGCCCGCGGCGCCCCGGTCCCGGGGTTCGTGCTGAACGAGCCGCGCTACGCGGGCGCCACGATCCTCGTGACGGGCGAGAACTTCGGCTGTGGATCCTCGCGTGAGCACGCGGTGTGGGCCCTGGCGGACGCGGGCTTTCGCGTCGTCATTGCCCCGTCGTTCGCCGACATCTTCGCGGCCAACGCCCTGACCAACGGCCTGCTGACGGTCGCGTGGCCGGCGGCGCTCGTGGACGAAGTGGCGCGGCGTGCGGGCGGCGACCACGGCTACGCGCTGGAGGTCGACCTGCGCGAGTCGGAAGCGCGCGACGCGCAGGGCCTGCGCGCGCCGATCGTCATCGAGCCCTCCGCCCGGGACCGGCTGATGCGGGGGCTCGACACCATTGACCTGATCCTCGAGCACGAAGACGCGATCGCGCGCTACGAGATCAACGCCGCACGGTAAGCGCCAGGCGCGCGCCGAGCGCGACGAAGACGAGCCCCGTGAACCGCTGCAATTGCACGGACGCCCGGTGCCGCGCGCGCAGCCACGCCGTGGCCTGGCTCGCCAGAAGCGCGACCCCGAGGTTCACCAGCGTGCCGGTCGTGTTGAAGAGCAGCCCGAGGACGACGACCTGGGCCGCGGCCGGGCCGCGCGCGGGGTCCACGAACTGCGGCAGGAACGCGAGGAAGAAGAGCGCGACCTTCGGGTTCAGGACGTTGATGACGAGGCCCTGCCGGAAGATGGTGGCCAGCGCCGCGGGCGCCAGCACGGCGTCGGTGGCAAGGGGCTGGGGCCGGAGGACCGCGCGCACACCGAGGTAGACGAGGTACGCGGCGCCGGCGATCTGCACCGCCTGGTAGGCGGCAGGCACGCGCGCCATCAGCGCGGCCAGGCCGAGCGCCAGCGCGGCGATGTGGAACAGGCAGCCGGCCGCGATGCCGAGCGCCGAGACGACGCCCGCGGCGCGCCCTTCGCTGGCGCTGCGGGTGGCGACGTAGAGGAGGTCGGGGCCCGGCGTCAGGTTGAGCGCCAGGCCCGCGGCGAGGAAGAGCGCGAGGGTCTCGGGGGCGGGCATCACTGGCGGGAGATTCTACCGCGAAGCCCGAGGGGCTCCGCATTGCGCTCTTGACAGCCCGCCGGCAATGAATGAACATTCATTCATTGCCATGCCGACCCCCGCCGCACGCTCCGTGACCGCCGCCGGACGCGCCGCGCGGCCCCTCGCCGCCCGCGCCGCCGCCCCCGCCGACAAGCGCGAGGCCATCCTGCGCGCCGCCATCACCGTCTTCGCCCAGCGCGGCTTCTTCCAGGCGCAGGTCGCCGACATCGCCCGCGTCGCCGGCGTCGCCGCCGGCACCGTCTACCTCTACTTCCGCAGCAAGGACGACCTGCTCGTCTCGATCTTCGAGCAGACCATGACCGCCGCGCTCACCGAAGGCCGCGAGGCGCTCGAGGGCCTCACCGACCCGGCCGCGCGCCTCCGCGCCATCGCCCGCCTCCACCTCGAGCGCCTCGGCCGCGACCGCGACCTCGCCATCGTCTTCCAGGTCGAATTGCGCCAGACGACGAAGTTCATGGAGCGCTTCTCGTCCACCTACCTCCGCGACTACCTGCACCGCATCCGCGAGACCATCGCGGCCGGCCAGGCGGCCGGCGTCTTCCGCAAGGACGTGAGCGCGACGACCGCGGCCAAGATCTTCTACGGCGCGCTCGACGAGATGGCGACCAACTGGATCCTGAGCAAACGCCGCTACGCGCTCGCCACCGAGGGCGACGCGATTGTGGACCTGTTCCTGCACGGCGTGGAGCGCCCGCGATGAGCATCAATGCCGTTACCGTCCTGGGCGCAGGCGTCATGGGCGCGCAGATCGCGCTGCACTGCGCCAACGCGGGCCTGCCCGTCCTCCTGCTGGACCTGACCGCGGACACGGCGCGCGAGGGGCTCGACAAGGCCCGCCGGCTGAAACCCGATCCGCAGTTCACGCCCGAGGCGTGGACGCTCATCCGCACCGGCGGCTTCGACACGCACCTCGATCAGATCAGCCGCACCGACTGGATCATCGAGGCCATCGTCGAGCGCCTCGACATCAAGCAGGCGCTCCTGGCCAGGGTCGACGCCCTCCGCGCCCCCGGCACCATCGTCAGCTCCAACACGTCGGGCATTCCAATCGGGGCGATCGCCGAAGGGCGATCGGACGACTTCCGCCGCCACTGGCTCGGCACGCACTTCTTCAACCCGCCGCGCTACCTGCGGCTGCTCGAGATCATCCCGACCCCGGAGACCGACCCGGCCGTCGTCGCCCGCGTCTCGCGGTTCGCCGACATCGTGCTCGGCAAGGGCGTGGTTGTGGCGAAGGACACGCCGAATTTCATCGGCAACCACATCGCGCTCTACGGCGTCGCCCGGATGCTCGACGCGCTCGAGTCCGGGCAGTACTCGATCGACGAGATCGACGCCATCACCGGCAAGGCGATCGGCCGGCCCGGATCGGCCACGTTCCGCACGATGGACATCGCGGGGCTGGACGTGCTGGGCCACGTGATGCGCAACCTGCAGGAGCGGCTCGAGGACGAGGCCGACCGCGCGGCGTTCCGCATGCCCGCGTTCCTCGCGACGATGATCGAGACGGGGGCGATCGGCGAGAAGGCCGGCCGCGGCTTCTTCTCGCGGCGCAAGACCGCGCAGGGCGACACCGAGATCCTCGTCGTGGAGCCGGGCACGCTCGAGTACGGCCCGCGCACGAAGGCGAGCTTTCCCTCGATCGAGGCCGGCAAGAGCATCGAGGACCTCTCGGAACGGCTCCGGGTGCTCTTCCGCGGGAAGGACAAGGTCGGCGCCTTCCTCCGCGAGACGCTCGCGCCGACGCTCGTCTACACCGCGCGGGTCACGCCCGCCATCGCGTACTCGATTGACGACGTCGATCGCGTGATGCGGTGGGGATTCGGATGGGACCTGGGCCCGTTCGAGATCATCGACGCGCTTGGCGTGCAGGAGGTGATCGCCGCGGCCGAGGCCACCGGCGGCCACGCCATGCGCGGCGGCGTCCCGCCGCTGATGCAGCAGGTGCTCGACGGGGGCCGCAACCGCTTCCGCGACGGGCTCGTCCCGGCCGCCGCCGGGGACCTGCAGATCCTGCGCGCCGCGCGGGAGCGCGAGCGCGTGGTGAAGAAGAACGCGGGCGCCAGCCTCGTGGACCTGGGCGACGGCGTCTTCTGCGTGGAGTTCCACACGAAGATGAACATCATCGGGGGCGACACGCTCCAGATGCTGCACATCGGGGTGGCGGAGGCCGCGGCGCGGGGCGTCGGCCTCGTCGTGGGCAACGATGCGCCGCACTTCTCCGCGGGCGCCAACCTGATGCTCGTCCTGCTCGAAGCCCAGGAGCAGAACTGGGACGAGCTCGACCTGATGACGCGCGCGTTCCAGCAGGCGACGATGGCGCTCCGCTACAGCGCGGTCCCGGTGGTCGTCGCCCCCGCGGGCATGGCGCTTGGCGGCGGCACCGAGATCTCGCTGCACGGCGACCGGGTGCAGGCCGCCGGCGAGACCTACATGGGCCTGGTGGAGGTCGGCGTCGGCCTGATCCCGGCCGGGGGCGGCACCAAGGAGATGCTGGTGCGCGCGATGGCGCAGTTGCCCACGCCGCAGAGCGACCCGCTGCCGTATCTGCAGAAGGCCTTCGAGACCGTGGCGCTCGCGAAGGTGTCGGCGAGCGGCCCCGATGCGGTCCGGCTCGGCTACCTGGCGTCCACCGACCAGTTCACGATGAACCGCGACCGGCTCATCGCCGACGCGAAGGCCAAGGTGCTCGAGCGGGTGCGCGAGGGCTACCACCGCCCCGCGCCGCGGCTGGCGGTGCCGGTGGCGGGCGAGTCGGCCGGCGCCGCGCTCGCGCTCGGCGTGCACCTGGCGTGGCGCGCGGGCCGCGCCACGGACCACGACGCGCTCATCGGCCGCAAGCTCGCGCACATCTTCGCCGGAGGCGACGTCCCGCATGCCACGACGGTGACCGAACAGTACCTGCTCGATCTCGAACGCGAGGCGTTCCTGAGCCTGCTCGGGGAGCCGAAGACGCTGGCGCGCATCCAGCACACGTTGAAGACAGGAAAGCCGCTTCGGAACTAGGACGGTGGACGGTGAACGGTAGTGATTGATAGAGGGACGGGGCCGGCCGTGGTGCTGGTGCCCGGCATTCAGGGCCGGTGGGAGTGGATGCGGCCGACGGTGGACGCGCTGGCGCGGCGCGGCCGCGTCGTGTCGTACTCGCTGTGCGACGAGCCCTCGAGCGACGACCCGTGCGCGCCGGATCTCGGGTTCGAGAACTTCGTCCTGCAGCTCGAGTCGGTGCTCGACCGCGCGGGGCTCGACCGCGCCGTGATCATCGGGGTCTCGTTCGGCGGGCTCATCGTCTCGGAGTTCGCGGCGCGCCACCCGGAGCGCGTCGCGGGGCTCGTCTTCGCCTCCGCGCTGCCGCCGACGTGGGTGCCGAACCGCCGCGAGCGCTTCTACATGCAGTGGCCGATGCTCGGGAGTCCGGCGTTCATTCTGACCTCGCCCGCGCGCCTGCTGCCGGAGGTCGTGAGCGCCCTGCCCTCCGTCGGGGGCGTGGCGCGCTTCACGGTGACGCATGCGTGGAGCGTGCTGACGGCGCTGACCTCGCCCGCGCGCATGGCGCGCCGCGGACGCTGGGCGGTGGCGCATCGCTTCGCCGATCTGGGCGCGGTCACGGCGCCGGCGCTGGTCCTCACCGGCGAGGACCAGCTCGACCAGGTGGTGGCGCCACGCCTCACGCGCGAGTTCCTGCGGCTGCTGCCGCACGCGCGCGCCGGGATCCTGAAGGGGACCGGCCACATCGGGCTCGTGACGCAACCGGACGCCTTCGCGGAGACGCTGGCGCCCTTCGTCGCGGGCTGCCACGGACGGACGGCCTCCGCCGGGAGCCCGCAGGCCGGTCGCGGAGTGCCCACGCCGGGTTCGGTGAGGGCCGGCTACGGCGCGGCCAGATTGTAGGAGACGGATTCCGCATGCACGCACTCGTAGTGAGGGAGATTGCCGGACCAGCGGGACGGCTCGAGGTGCTCTGGGACCTGCCGGCGGAGGCGCCGCGCACGGTCGTGGTGCTCGCGCACCCGCACCCGGAGCACGGCGGCACGATGCACACCAGGATGGTGTACCAGGCGGCCAAGGGGTTCACGCGGATCGGATGCGCGGTGCTCCGCTTCAACTTCCGGGGCGTCGGCTTGAGTGCCGGCGCCTTCGACGCGGGCGCGGGCGAACAGGACGACTTCCGCGCCGCCCTCGACGCGGCGGCCGCCCGGTTCCCCACCCTGCCGCTCTGGGCCGCGGGCGCGTCGTTCGGGGCCTGGATTGCGGCCACGGTGGGCGCGGAGGATCCGCGCGTGTCGCTGCTCGTGGCGATCGCGCCGCCGGTCGACGGCTACGACTTCGACATGCTGACGGCCAGCGAGAAACCGAAGTTCCTCATCCACGGCGAAGAGGATGAACTGATCCCCGTACGGGCCGTGCGCGAACTCTACGCGAAGATCCCGGAGCCGAAGGAACTGGCGGTGATCGACGCGGCCAGCCACCTCTTCGAGGGCTGCGCCAGCGAGGTGGGCGACGCCATCGAGGACCTGCTCGCGGACTGGGGTCCGCGCGACGCGCTCGCTGAGAGCCGATAGCTGAGAGCTGAGAGCTGAGAGCCACAAGGATCCGCCATGACCGACGCCGTCATCGTCTCCACCGTCCGCACCGCCGTCGGCAAGGCGCCACGCGGGACCCTCAGCACCGTACGTCCGGACGAGCTCGGCGCGTCCGCGATCCGCGCGGCGCTCGCCCGCGTCCCCGGCGTCGATCTGGCCGATGTGGATGACGTGATCCTCGGCTGCGCGATGCCGGAGGGCGAGCAGGGCCTGAACGTGGCGCGCATCGCGAGCCTGCGCGCCGGCCTTCCCGTCGAGGCCTCCGCCGTCACCGTCAACCGGTTCTGCTCCTCGGGCCTGCAGGCCATCGCGTACGGGGCCGAGCGCATCATGCTCGGGCACGCGCAGGTCGTGGTGGCCGGGGGCGCCGAGTCGATGAGCCTCGTGCCCATGGGCGGCAACAAGATCTCGCCCAACCCCGCGCTCGTCGCCAGCTACCCGGACGTCTACCTGAACACCGGCCTCGTGGCCGAGAACCACGCGCGCGAGTCCGGCATCTCGCGCGAGGCGCAGGACGCCTTCGCGCTCCAGAGCCACCAGCGCGCCGCGGCGGCGATCGCGGCCGGGCGCTTCCGCGACGAGATCGTCCCGCTCACCGTGCGCGTGGCCGCGCGCATGGACGGCACGACCGCGCGCCCGGTGACCCGCGAGATCACGTTCGACACCGACGAGGGACCGCGCGCCGACACGTCGCTCGAGGCCCTGGCGAAGCTCAAGCCCGCCTTCCATGTCGCCGGCACGGTGACGGCCGGCAACTCGTCGCAGATGAGCGACGGGGCGGCCGCGGCGGTCGTCGTCTCGGCGGAGTACGCCCGCGCGCACGGCCTGACGCCGCTCGCCCGCTTCGTCGCGTACGCCACCGCGGGCGTTGCGCCGGAGCTCTTCGGCATCGGTCCGGTCCCGGCGATCCGCAAGGTCCTGGCGCTGGCCGGCCTGACGCTCGATCAGATCGACCTCATCGAGCTGAACGAAGCCTTCGCCTCGCAGGCGCTGGCCTGCCTGCAGGCCCTGCCGATGGACCCGGCGCGCGTCAACGTCAACGGCGGCGCCATCGCGCTCGGCCACCCGCTCGGCTGCACGGGCGCGAAGCTCACCGCCACGCTCATCCACGAGCTGCGCCGGCGCGGCGGGCGCTACGGGATGGTGACGATGTGCGTGGGCGGAGGGATGGGCGCGGCGGGCGTGTTTGAGAGACTCTGAGAAGCTGAGAGCCGAGAGCCGACAGCTGATAGCCGACAGCGAACAGCAGTACGACGGGGGAGCAAGGGAATCATGGCGACCATAGCGAGTGAGCAGACATTGAAGGGTGGCGCGTGGCTGCTGGGGGAGACGGAGGCGTCGACGGTGATGACCCCGGAGAAGCTGACCGACGAGCACCGGCTCATCGCGCAGACCGCCTCGGAGTTCGTCGAGCAGGAAGTGATGCCGATCGTCGAGCGGCTCGAACAGAAGGAGTGGGCGCTCAACCGTGAGCTCGTGGCCAGGTGCGGCGCGCTCGGGCTCCTCGGCACCAACGTGCCCGAGGCCTACGGCGGCGTGGACCTCGACAAGATCGCCACGCTCATCGTCTCCGAGCAGGTGTCGAAGTACGCCTCCTGGGCCGCCACATTCGGGGCGCAGGCGAACCTGACCATCCTCCCCATCTACATGTTCGGCACCGAGGCGCAGAAGCAGCAGTACCTGCCCGCGCTCGTCGCCGGCGAGACGGTGGGCGCCTACTGCCTCAGCGAGTCGGGATCCGGGTCGGATGCGCTCGGCGCCAAGTGCAAGGCCACGCGCCAGACCGACGGCAGCTTCGTCCTCTCCGGCGAGAAGATGTGGATCACCAACGGCGGCTTCGCCGACATCTTCATCGTCTTTGCCAAGGTGGACGGCGAACACTTCACCGCCTTCATCGTCGAGAAAGCGTGGGCGGGGGTGACGAGCGGGAAGGAGGAGCACAAGATGGGCCTACACGGTTCGTCGACGACCCCGGTGATCCTGCAGGACGTGGCGGTACCCGCGACGGCCGTGCTCGGCGAGATCGGCAAGGGCCACAAGGTGGCGTTCAACGTGCTGAACTTCGGCCGCTTCAAGCTCGGCGCGATGTGCTCGGGCGGCGCGAAGGCGGCCATCGGCGAGGCGGCGAAGTACGCGGCGGCGCGCAAGCAGTTCGGCGTGGCGATTGCCACCTTCGGTGCCATCAAGCACAAGCTGGGTGAGATGACGGCGCGGCAGTACGCGCTGGAATCGATGATGTACCGGACGGCCGGGCTCATCGACGCACGCATCGCGGCCACACCCGATCGCCGGGCGGACGATGCGACGCCGATGCTGCAGGCGCTGGAGGAATTCGCCGTCGAGGCGTCGATCGCGAAGGTGCTCGGCAGCGAGGTCTGCGACTTCGTCATCGACGAGAACGTGCAGATCCACGGCGGCAACGGGTTCGTCAGCGACTACAAGGCCGAGGGCCGATATCGCGACGCGCGCGTGAACCGGATCTTCGAGGGCACCAACGAGATCAACCGGCTGCTGATCCCCGGGATGCTCATGAAGAAGGCGCTCAAGGGCGAGCTGCCGCTCATCGCGGCGGCCAAGGCGCTCCAGGACGAGATCATGAGCCCGTCGCCGGCGCTCCCGTCAGGCGACGAGGGGGTGCTCGCCGAGGAACGGCGCGCCGTGGCGGCCATGAAGAAGGTCGTGCTGCTGGTCGCCGGAACCGCGATGCAGCGTTACGGCGCCGCGCTCGAGCACGAGCAGGAAGTCCTCAGCGCGCTGGCGGACCTGCTGATCGACACCTACGCATCCGAGAGCGCGGTGCTGCGCGCGCTCGACGCGTCGGCCGGAGACACCGCGGACATCGAGGCGCACGTGGACGCCGCGAGCGCCTACACGCACGAGGCCGCCGGCCGCGTCGAACTGGGCGCGCGCGGCGCGCTGGCCGCGATGGCGGAAGGCGACACCCTGCGCACCCAACTCGCCGCGCTGCGCCGCCTGATGAAGGTCACGCCCGCCAACACGGTCGTGATGAGGCGAAGGCTGGCCGACAAGACAGTTGGGAGAGGGAGTTATCTGTTTGGTTGAATCTGGTGATCTCGTGATGTGGTGATCTGGCGATCTGGATCTGCGATGTTAGGTCTGAGATCTATCTCCTGAGCTGGATCTGCCGATCTATCTGGCCACCAACTCTTGCATGGCCGCCACAAATGTATCTATCTCCTCGAGTGGGGTGTAGATGTTGGGCGTCACTCGGATGCCGCTGTAGTCTTCGCGGTTGATGGCGGCGGTGATGATCCGGTAGCGGTCCCAGAGGAACTGGTAGATCTCCGGCGCCTTCATCCCCTCGATCCCGACGTTGGCGACGCCGTAGACGTGGTCGAGGTCCGTGTAGAGGCGGATGCGCGGGTGCGCCTTCAGCTGGTTCGCCCACCGCAGGGTGAGGTAGCGGAGGCGCGCGGCCTTGCGCTCCGTGCCGATGGCCTGGTGGAAGGCGAGCGCCTCGTTGATGGCGGCCTTCGTCGCAGCGGGGCTGGTGCCGATCTCCTCGAACTTGCGGATGTCGTCGGTGCGCGTGCGCGGCGCGGCCTGGAGCGGCCAGCAGCCCGCAATCCGCTCGCGACGCACGTAGAGGAAGCCGGTGCCGGTCGGCGCGAGCAGCCACTTGTGCAGGCTCGTGCCGTAGAAGTCGCACTCGAGGTCGCGCAGCGCGAACGGGAAGTGCGCCACGGCGTGCGCGCCGTCGACGATCGTCGTGATGCCGCGCGCGCGCGCCATCCGTGACAGCCGCTGCACGGGGAAGAGCTGGCCCGTCAGATTGGTGATGTGGCAGAAGTGCAGCACCTTCGTGCGGGGCGTGATGGCCTTCTCGATCCGCGCATACAGGTCATCCTCGGTCGTGGGCACCGGGAAGTCGACGAACGACACCGTGATCTTGTCGCGGCGCACGCGCTGATCCCAGGTGGTCAGCATCCGGCCGTAGTCCTGGTCGGTGGTGACGACCTCGTCTCCCGGCTCGAGGTCGAGGCCGTTCTGCGCAATCTGCAGCGCCTCGCTGGCGTTGCGCGTGATGGCCATCTCCTCGGGATCGCAGCCGAATTCCCGGGCCAGGCGCCGGCGCGCCGTCTCGATGTTCCGCTCGATCAGCCCGCGGTGATGCACAGGCGCCTGGTTCGAGGAGTCGAGATACCGCTTGTAGGCCTCGTGGACGACGGTGGGCGTCGGGCAGCTGTTGCCGTTATTCAGGTTGATGAGCGTGCGGTCGAGCATGAACGCACTCTGGATCTCACGCCAGTAGAACTCGTCGGCGGCGACCTGGTCGGGGGTCAGCCCCGAGACCGAGGCGCCGGCGGCCTGCACGGCCGCGAGGTCGACGGGGCGGGCGGTGACCGCGGCCCCAAGGGCCCCGGCCATGCGCAGAAACGAGCGGCGGCTCCACATCACGACACCTCCTGAAGTTGTGCGGGGGATTATAGTGCCGAATCCGGCTGGGTGGTGGGTCGTGGGTAGTGGGTAGTGGGTAGTAG
>JAUXWO010000021.1 GCA_030680175.1 Vicinamibacterales bacterium | reverse complement strand
CACCCTGTGCACCCTGTGCACCCTGTGCACCCTGTGCACCCTGTGCACCCTGTGCACCCTGGGCACCCTGTGCACCCTGGGCACCCTGTGCACCCTGTGCACCCTGGGCACCCTGGGCACCCTGTGCACCCTGTGCACCCTGTGCACCCTGTGCACCCTGGGCACCCTGTGCACCCAGGGCACCCTGATATGATGCTGAGTCACGCGCCCGCACACTGCGGGCCGAGCGGGAGGCACGATGCAGGGAAGACTCTTCAGTAAGGCGTTGGTCGTTGCGGGCGCGGTCGCGGCGGTTCTGAGCATTTCGGTGGCCGCGCAGCAGATGCAGCCCACACCCAACCGCCAGTCGGGCGAGGGCGAGGGCCCGTTCGACCGGATGGTCATCCGCGGCGTCACCGTCATCGATGGCACCGGCGCGCAGCCGCGCGGTCCGATGGACGTCGTGGTGTCACAGGGCCTGATCCAGGAAGTGCGGAGCGTCGGGTTCCCCCACATTCCGATTCCGGAGCGCGGCCGTCCGGCCAAGGGCACCAAGGAGATCGACGGCACCGGGATGTACCTGATGCCCGGATTCGTCGACGCCCACGTCCACTGCGGCGGCGGCCAGGCGAACATCCCCGAGTACGTCTACAAGCTGTGGCTGGCCCACGGCGTCACGACCGTGCGCGGCGTGCCGTGCGGCGGCATGGACTGGAACCTCCAGCAGCGCGACCTGAGCGCCAAGAACCAGATCGTCGCGCCGCGCATCTTCGCGTATCACCGGCCCTTCACGGGCGACGGCTGGGACACGAGCAAGGGCATGACGCCGGACACCGCCCGTGAGTGGGTGCGGTGGGCGAAGGGCAAGGGCATCGACGGCCTCAAGCTCGGCGCGTTCGACCCGGAGATCATGGCGCCGCTGCTCGACGAAGCGAAGAAGCAGGGCCTCGGCTCGACCGCGCACCTCGACCAGATGGGCGTGGTCCGCATGACCGCGCGCGACGCGTCGCGGCTCGGCCTCGGCTCGATGACGCACTACTACGGCCTGTTCGAGTCGCTGCTGAAGGACTCGAGCATCCAGAACTTCCCGGTGGACCAGAACTACAACGACGAGCAGCACCGCTTCGGCCAGGTGGCGCGCCTCTACGACAAGATCCACCCGCGCGGCAGCGACGAGTGGAACGCCCTCATCAAGGAGTGGGTCGACGCGAAGTTCATCATCGACCCGACGATGACGATCTACTCGGCCGGGCGCGACGTGATGCGGATGCGCAACGCCGACTGGCACGAGAAGTACACGGCGCCGTCGCTCTGGAACTTCTTCCAGCCGAACCGCGTGGCGCACGGCGCCTACTGGTTCGACTGGACGACGGAGGACGAGGTCCAGTGGAAGCGCTTCTACCAGGTGTGGATGTCGTTCCTGCAGGACTACAAGAACGCCGGCGGACGCGTCATCACGGGCTCGGACTCCGGCTTCATCTACCAGACGTACGGCTTCGGCTACATCATCGAGCTCGAGATGCTGCAGGAGGCCGGGTTCCACCCCCTCGAGGTGATCCGCGCGGCCACGCTGCACGGCGCCGAGGCGATGCACGAGCCGATGGGCAAGCCCATCGAGTTCGGCATCATCCGGCCCGGGCTGAAGGCCGACATGATCCTCATGGATCAGAACCCGCTCCAGAACCTCAAGGTGCTGTACGGCACGGGCGCCGTGCGCGTGAACAACGAGAAGAACGTCCCCGAACGCGTCGGCGGCATCAACTTCGTGGTCAAGGACGGCATCGTCTATGACGCGAAGAAGCTGCTGGCGGACGTGGCGGCGATCGTCGAGCGCGAGAAGCGGCAGAAGCCGTCCACCAGCGCGCAGCAGTAGGCGCAGGCGGGGGGCGGCGCCACGCGCGCCGCCCCCGTCCGCTCAGAATTCACCCTCCACAGTTCAACGGTTCGGATCTATGATGCGGGTCGGCTCCGCGTGTGCCCCGGCTCGCCCGGCAGCTGAGAGCCGCCAGCTGAGAGCCGCCAGCGGAGAGCCGAGCTGAGAGCCGAGAGCTGATCGCCGAGAGCCGATCCCCGTTCCCCCTTCACCCCGGGAGTCCCTGCCATGCTGCGTCTGGCCCGATGGTTCCTTGGTTTCCTTGCGCTCGTGGTGGCCCTCGCGGGCGCCGGAGTGGCCTACCTTTTCCTCGCCTACCCTGACGTCCCCCCGGCCGAAGACGTCTCGATCGTCGTGACACCGGAGAAGCTGGCCCGCGGGGCGTACCTCGCCAACTACGTGTCCGGGTGCGTCGAGTGCCACGGCACGCGTGACTGGTCGAAGTACGCCGCGCCGCTGATACCAGGCACGGAGGGCCGCGGCGGCGACTTCTTCGGGGAAGCGGGCACGCCCGTGCAGCTCTGGGCGCCGAACATCACGCCCACGGCGCTCGGGGACTGGACCGACGGCGAGATCATTCGTGCCGTCACCGCCGGCGTCGCCAGGGATGGCCGCGCGCTCTTCCCGATCATGCCGTACCTGAACTACGGGCAGATGGCGCGCGAAGACATCGAGGCCATCGTGGCCTACATCCGCACGCTGCCGCCGATCGAGTTCACGGCGCCGGCCCGCCAGCTCGGCTTTCCGCTCCCGCTGGTCGTGCGCACCATTCCGCAACCGGCGGCGCACCGGCCAGTGCCGCCGAAGTCCGACAAGGTCGCCTACGGCGAGTACATGACCAACGCCGCGGCGTGCGCCGACTGCCATACGCCGCAGGACAGCGGGCAGCCGCAGCCCGGTATGGCGTTCGCCGGCGGCTTCGAGTTTCCGCTCAAGAACGGGAAGCGCATTCGGACCGCGAACATCACCCCGGATGCCGATACCGGTATCGGGACGTGGACCGAGCAGCAGTTCGTCGACAAGTTCAAGGCGTTCGACGGCGCGCCGCACCGCGCGATGAGCGACGCCGAGCAGGGCGAGAACACCTACATGCCCTGGTACGTCTACGCGGAGATGGAGGCCGAGGACCTCGCCGCCATCTACGCCTACCTGCGCACGGTCCCGCCCGTGGTGAACAGAGTCACCATCCGTCCGTGACCGCGAACAGCGCCCGCCTTCGCGGCCGTAGGCCGCTTCGGCGGGGCAGGAACTGCGAATAGCGAACTGCGAAGAGCGAAGAGCGAATAGCGAATGAACCTGAAGCTCACCGGGAAGCGCGCGATCGTGATGGCGGCCAGCCGGGGCCTCGGCTTCGCCTGCGCGGCGGGGCTGGCGCGCGAAGGCGTCGATCTCATCATCTGCAGCCGTGACGAGGGACGGATTGAGGAGGCGGCGGCGCGGCTCCGGCAGGAGACCGGCGCGCGCGTCCACGCCGTGGCCGCCGACGTCAGCGGCCCGCGCGAGGCCGAACGCCTCGTCGCGCTGGCCGTCGAGCACTACGGGGGCCTCGACATCGTCGTGCACAACGCGGGGGGGCCGCCGGCCGGCGACTTCCAGGCGGTCGGTGAGCCGCAGTGGGCCAAAGCCATCGAGCAGAACCTGATGAGCCTCGTGCGCATCGTCGCGGCCGCCGTGCCCGAGATGAAGAAGGCGGGCGGCGGCCGCATCCTGACCATCGCCTCCTCGTCCATCAAGCAGCCGATTCCGAACCTCGTGTTGTCGAATGCCACGCGGGCGGGCGTGTGGGGGCTGGCGAAGTCGCTGTCGCGCGAGCTGGCGCCGGACGGCATCCTCGTCAACGTCATCGCGCCCGGGCGCGTGCAGACCGAGCGCATCGACGAGCTGGACCGCGCCAACGCCGAGAAGAGCGGGCAGCCGGTCGCCGACGTGAAGCAGGCCTCGGTCGCCTCGATTCCACTCGGCCGGCTGGGCCGCCCTGACGAGCTGGCGAACCTCGTCGTGTTCCTCGCCTCGGACGCCGCCAGCTACATCACCGGCCAGGCGATCATGGTCGACGGCGCCGCCGGCAACGCGCTCTGAGCGGTGGACGGTGAATGGTGGACGGTGAACGGTGCACCGTGAACTGTCATACCATGTGGCATGCGGACGGCACTTGTGATCCTCGCCGTTGCGGCCGCCGCGGTGGCGTGGCCGCAGGCGCAGCCCGTGGCCGACGGGCCTGACGACGAGCGGTTCGTCGCGTTCCTTGGCGAAGTGCGTGACGAGGCGATCGCGCGCGGGATTGCTGCCGAGACCATCGCGCGCGCGTTCGAGGGGCTCACGTTCGAGCCCACCGTCATCGAGCGCGATCGCACCCAGGCCGAGACCGTTCAGGCCCCCGACGACTACATTCGACGCCGCGTGACGGCGGCCATGGTGCGCACCGGCCGTACCCGGTCCGCGCCCCACCGTGAGCTTCTGGCCAGGGTCTCTGCGCACTACGGCGTCCAGGCGCGCTACCTGGTGGCTGTCTGGGGAATGGAGTCGAACTACGGACGCTTCAGTGGTGTCCGACCCACGGTCCAGGCGCTGGCGACGCTGGCCTGGGATGGCCGCCGCGGGCCGTTCTTCCGCGGCGAGCTCATCAACGCGCTCGAGATCGTCGACCGTGGCCACATCGACCTCGCGTCGATGAAGGGCTCGTGGGCGGGCGCGATGGGGCAGCCGCAGTTCATGCCGTCGAGCTACCTCAAGTTCGCCGAGGACTTCGATGGCGACGGCCGCCGCGACATCTGGGCGACGCCCGCCGACATCTTCGCGTCGGTGGCGAACTACCTGAAGCACCACGGATGGGACGACACGCAGACGTGGGGGCGCGAGGTGCAGCTCTCCGCGGCGGTGGTCGCGCGGGCGGCGGCGCTCGGCACCCTCGAGGGCGGATGTCGCGCCCGCCGCACGATGAGCGTGCGCCAGGGGCTGGCGGCGTGGCAGGCCATGGGCGTGCGGTCGGTGGGCGGTGGCGCGCTCCCCGCCGTGGACCGCGAGGCCTCGCTGGTCACCGCCGGCCGCCGCCACTTCCTCGTCTACGGGAATTACGAGGCCTTGCTGGCCTACAACTGCGCGCATCCCTACGCGCTGAGCGTCGGCCTGCTCGGCGACCAAATCGGGCGCCCGTAGCCCCTGATCGCCCCCTCGTCGTAAGATGGAACCCGTGAACAAACCCCCTGGTTGGTCCGTCGCCCTCTCGTTTGCCGCCTCGGCGGCGGCGATGGGCGGTGCCCTCTACTTTGCCGGTCAGGATCAGATGCCGATTGCACTGACGGGCACGCTGCTGTTCGTGATCCTCGGCGGTGTCGGCTTCGAGCTGGCGAAGCGCCGGTCTGCATGACCACGGCGGCGACCCGGAACCCCGGCACGGCGGCGGTGCTGAGTGTCCTGATCCCCGGCCTCGGGCAGGTCTACAACGGCGACTTCCTGCGCGGCGCGTTCTGGCTGGTGATCACCACCGGTTCGTGGATCCTGACCGTGGGCCTGTTCGGCTGGCCCTTCCATCTCCTGTCGGCGTACACCGCGTACCGCCGGGCGGAGCGAAAGAATCGAGAGTCATGAACCGAGAACTGCTGCACGGCCTCAACGAACACCTCAAGCTGGAGTTTCGCGCCTCCCACGAATATCTGGCGATGTCGGTCTGGCTCTCGATGCACGACATGCCGGGCTTCGCCCAGTGGATGCGCCAGCAGTCGTCCGATGAACTGCTGCACGCGCAGAAGATCATCGACCACCTCGTCGAGCGCGATCAGCCGGTCGTGCTGCCCGGGGTGGCCGCGCCGCCCGCGACGTGGGACTCCGCGGAGGCGCTCTGCGCCCACGTGCTCGAGAACGAGCGCGAGGTCACGGCCTCGATCAACAACCTGTGCGCGTTGGCCGACCAGGCCAAGGACCGGCCCGCCGCGGTGATGCTCCAGTGGTTCGTCAACGAGCAGATGGAGGAAGAGGCCGCGGCGCGCGCGGTGCTCGGCCGCATCAAGCTCGCGGGCAACACCGGCCTCGGCCTGCTCATGATCGACCAGGAACTCGCGTCGGGCAAGGTGCCCGGCATGCCGGCGTCCCCGACGGCCGCCGAGTAAGAGGCACGCGGAGGGGCGCGGCGAGGGCCGCGCCGCCCGTCCCCGTCGCGCTCGGCCACGAGCGTCACGATCCCACGGCACGGCCATTCGTCACCGCGGGTCGCAGGGGGGCCGCCGTCCCGGCACGAGCGGCCCGGCCGGGCGGTCACCGCACGACACCGAGAAACGTCGTGATGATGACGGCGTTCGTGAAGTCGATGAAGAAGGCGCCCACCATGGGCACCACGAGGAAGGCGCGCGGGGCGGCGCCGAACTTCTCGACGATGGATTCCATGTTGGCGACGGCGTTTGGGGTGGCGCCAAGGCCGAAGCCGCAGTGGCCGCCCGCCATCACCGCCGCGTCGTAGTCACGGCCCATCACGCGGAAGGTCACGAACCAGGCGAAGCCCGCCAGCACCGCCACCTGCAGCGCGAGGATGGCCAGCATCGGCAGGGCGAGCGCCAGCAACTCGATCAGGTTGAGCGACATCAGCGCCATCGCGAGGAAGAGCGAGAGCGCGATCGTGCCCAGGTCGTCGATGATGCGCTGATCGAGCGCAATCAGGCGGCTGGCGTCGGCGAGGTTGCGGATCGCCGCAGCCACGAGCATGGCGCCAATGTAGGCGGGCAGCGTCGTGAACTGGCCGAGGAAACGGCTCAGCAGGCTGCCAAGCGCCATCGCGACGAGGATGATGGCGATGGTCTTGAGCAGCCCGTACGACGAGGCCGCCTCGCCCCCGAGCACCTCCGAGGGGGAGGCCGCGGGCGCTGGTCCCTCGGCAGCCGGCGGGACGAGCGCCGGCGCGGCCGCGGGCGTGAGGCCGTACCGCCGGATCAGGCCCGTCGCAATCGGACCGCCGATCAGGCCGCCTGCCACGAGCCCAAACGTCGCGGCGCCCATGGCGAGCGCGAGTGCGCCCGGCACGCCGTGCTGCTGCTCGACGAGGGGGCCGAACGCCGCCCCGGTGCCGTGCCCGCCGGTCATCGTGATCGAGCCAGCAAGGAGCCCGAGTGCCGGGTGCACGCCAAGCCCCGCAGCCGCCGCCAGCCCCACGAGGTTCTGGACGATGGCCAGCGCGCTCGCCAGCGCCCAGAAGAGGACGACCTGTGGTCCGCCCTTCTTCAGCAGCCCGAGGCTCGCCCCCAGGCCGATGGTCGTGAAGAACGCGATCATCAGCGGGGCCTGCAGCGTCGTGTCGAACGTGAAGCGGAGGACCTCACCCAGGCGAAGCCCGAGGGCCGCCGCCGCGAACAGGAAGCCGCCGATCACCGGCGCGGGGATGTTGTAGCGATTCAGGAAGGGGACGCGGGCGCGGACGCCGTAGCCGAGGAAGAGGAGGACGGCGGCGAGGGCGAGCGACTGGATCATGTCCAGGGCGACGACGGTCTCGGGCACGCAGGCCTCCAGGCTCACGAGAGGAGCCAGCGGACAGGATACCGCACGCCGGGCGCGCGACCGCCAGGTCCGCGCGGAGGGCATCGACGCCGGGACGCTGTGGTATCGTGGCGTCGCCCGCCGCGCCCGCCCCCTGTGTCTCGAGAGACACGCGGCGCCGGCCGTGTCGGGCACACGGTTCGAGGCGCAGCGCGAGGCCACACACGCATGAGCACAGCTCCGGGTTCAGATGGTCGCGGGATGAAGCTCCACAACAAGATCCTCCTGGGCCTGGCCGCTGGCGGCGCGGCCGGCGTCGTGGCCAACCTGACAGTGGGCGCCACGCATCCGGTGATTGCCGGGATCAACGACTACCTGGCGGTCCCGATCGGGCAAATCTTCCTCCGGATGCTCTTCATGGTCGTGATCCCGCTGGTGTTTGCCTCGATCACGCTGGGTGTGGCCGGGATGGGGGACATCCGGAAGGTGGGACGCGTCGGGGGCAAGGCGCTCGCCTACTTCTTCGTCACGACGGCGCTTGCGGCCACGCTCGGCCTGATTGTCGTCAACATCATCCAGCCGTGGGAACGCGTGACGCCGGAGACACGCGTCGAGCTGATGGAGCGATTCGCCGGCGACGCGTCGGCGCGCGTCGAGACGGCGGCGACCACCGAGTTCGGCATCAACACCTTCGTCAACGTCATCCCGCGCAATCCCGTGCAGGCGGCCGCAGGCACGGACCTGCTGGGCATCATCTTCTTCGGCCTGGTCTTCGGCGCGGCCCTGACGCTGCTGCCCGCGGCGAAGGCGAAGCCGATGGTGGATGTGCTCGAGGCCCTGAACGAGGTCGTCATCAAGATCATCGGGTTCGCGATGAGAATCGCCCCCTACGGTGTGGCCGGCCTCATCTTCACCGTCGCCTCCAGCTTCGGCTTCGATCTCCTCACGGCAGTGGCGGCCTACGTCGGCACCGTCCTGCTCGGCCTCGCCCTGCACGTGCTGCTCACGCTGTCGTTCATCGTCCATTTCATGATTGGCGTGAGCCCGCCGCGCTTCTTCCTGCGCATCAAGGCCGCGCTCATCACGGCGTTCTCGACGAGTTCGAGCAGCGCGACCCTGCCGACGTCGATGGCCGTCGCCGAGACGCAGCTCGGCGTGCCGCGCAGCATCTACGGCTTCACGCTGCCACTCGGCGCGACGATGTGCATGAACGGCACGGCGATCTTCGAGGGCATCACCGTGATCTTCCTCGCGCAGATCTTCGGCGTCTCGCTCACCCTCCCCCAGATGGGCATCGTCGTCGTCATGGCGGTGGTGACCGCCATTGGCGCGGCCGGGGTGCCCGGCGGCTCCATCCCGCTGATGGTCGGGATCCTGACGATGTTCGGCGTTCCTGGCGAGGGCATCGCGATTGTCCTCGGCATCGACCGCATCCTCGACATGTCGCGGACCACCGTCAACGTCTGGACCGATCTCACGGCGGCCGCCTGGCTGGCGAAGACCGAAGGCCTCTGGACGCCGGCCGACATGCCGGTCGATCCGGACGCCGCCGCGACCTCGGCCTGACGGCGCGCCCGCCCCTCACGCCGGCGCCCGGACTGCCGCCACTGGACGGCCCGTCACTGAGCCGTCCGCGCGGACGATCCGTAACCACGCCCGCCCGCGGGGCGTAGTGGAGCACGAGGGGACGGAACCGCCGGCGCATGACCCCCGAACACGAAGCAGAACTCGGACGCCTGATGGTCCGGGGACAGGACGGCGACCGCGAGGCCTACGAGGACCTCCTGTCGCGTGTGGCGTCGCTCGTCCGCGGCTACGTCCGGCGCCGCGTGGGCGACGTGGCCTGGGGTGACGATGTCGTGCAGGAGTGCCTGATCGCGATTCACCGGGCGCGCCACACCTATGACCCGGCCCGGCCGTTTGCCCCATGGCTGTACGCCATCGCACAGAACCGGCTGATCGATGCGCTGCGGCAGAAGAAGCGGCGGCTGCTCCGTGAAGTCCAGCCGGACGCCGGCTGGATGGAGCCCGGCACGCGGCCCCGGCAGGAGCGCGACCTGATCCTGCAGGACGTGCGCCGTGCCGTGTCGGGCTTGCCCACGCAGCAGCGCACCGTGATCGAGTTGCTGAAGTTCGAGGACAAGAGCGTGCGCGATGTCGCGGCGGAGCTCGGCATGAGCGAGTCGAACGTCAAGGTGACGGCGCATCGGGGCTACCGCGCGCTCCGGCGTCGCATCGAGGAGTGGGGCCGTGAGGACTGACGAGCTCGTGCGCAAGCTGGCGGCGGAGGCGGCGCCGGTCACGCGGCTCGCGCCCGTGCCGTGGCGCCTGGCCGTCTGGACGGCGTGCACGGTCGCCGCGGCCGTCGCGGCGGTGTGGGCGTTCGGCGCGCGGCAGGATCTCGCGGTGGCCCTTGCGGCACCGGCCTTCCAGGTGAAGGCCGCGCTCCTCATCCTGACGGCGATCACGGCGGCCGCCGGGGCGTTGCTGCTGAGCGTGCCGGGCGCCGAACGCACGGCCGCGGTCCGCTGGCTGCCCCTGGCGGTCGTCGCCGCGCTCGTGCTGTGGATCGCGGGCGAACTGGGGGCGGCCGCTGCCGCCGGCACGGCCAACTGGCGTATCGGCGCCGCCTGGGGCTGCGCGGCCGAGGTGATGGCGGTGGGCTTCGTGCCGGGCGCCGTGCTGTTCGTGATGGTCCGCCGTGCCGCGCCGCTCCGGGCGATGTGGGCGGGCCTGCTGGCGCTGATGGCGATGGGGGCCGTGGGCGCCCTCGGGACGTCCGCGATCTGTCCGAGCGATCGATCGATGCACGTGCTCGTCTGGCACGTGCTCCCGCTCATCGTGATCGGCGCGGTCGGCGCCGCAGCCGGCTACGTGCTCCTCGGCTGGGCCCGGCGGCTTCGATAGGGGAGGTGCCTGGGTGCCGGGGTGCTCCGGGTGCCGGGGTGCCGGGGTGCTTAGGGTGACTGGCGGGTTCGGCCCTGCAGCACCGTGCCGGAGCGGTTGCCGGTCGGGCGTTCCCTGAGCCACACGGCCGTGCCGTTGACGAAGACCGCGTGCATGCCGCGTGAGAGTTCGCGCGCCTCCTCGAACGTCGATCGGTCGATGATCGCCTCTGGGTCGAACAGCATCAGGTCGGCCTTCATCCCCGCGCGCACCACGCCGCGATCCGTCAGCCCGAGACGCGAGGCCGGCAGCGACGTCATCCGGCGGATGGCCTCGGGCAGCGTCAGCCAGCCCTCCTCGCGCACGTAGCGGCCGAGCACGCGCGGGAACGTGCCGGCGCCCCGCGGGTGGACCGCGCCGATGCCGCCGTCGCTGGCGACCATCACCCACGGCTGCTCGTAGAAGACCCGCAGGTCGGACTCGGTCATCGTGTGGCCGATGACGCCGGCGTCCTCGTCGGCGACGATGCGGATGTAGAAGTCCACTTCGCTCATGCCTTCGTCGGCGGCCGCCTGACTCAGGCGCTTGCCCACGTGCTGCGGAAACATCGGGAGCCGGGTGATCTGGACGTTGATGCCGCCACCGACGTCCGCGAGCGCCCGGGCGACGCTGGCCGGATCCGTCCACTGGCGGTTCGGCACGAGCACCTTCAGGTTGGAACTCCACGCGAGATACGGATACGCATCGGCCACGACATCGACGCCCCGGCGGCGCGCCGCCTCGATGATCTGCACCACCTCCCCGGCCTTGCCCCAGACCCCGACGGTGCCGAGCTTGATGTGCGTGATCTGCACGGGCAGCCGCGCGCGCTCGCCGACGAGGATCGCTTCACGGACCGCCTCGAGCGCGCGGTCCGCCTCGTCGCGGATGTGCGAGATGTAGAAGCCGCGATGGCGGCCGGCCACCCGCGCCAGCGCGACGACCTCCTCGGTCGAGGCGTAGCTGCCCACCTCGTACTCGAGCCCGGACGAGAGTCCGGCCGCCCCCGCGCGCATCTCCTGATCGACGAGCGCCTCCATCCGGCGGATCTCCGCGCGCGTGGCGGTGCGCCGGAAGTCGTCGCCCATCACCTGGCGGCGGATGGTGGCGTGCCCGACGAGCACGGCGACGTTCGTCGCGGGCGGCGTCGCGCGCCGCCGCGCGAGGTACTCACCGACGGGGAAGGGCGAACTGCCGTCCTGCCCGAGCACCATGGTGGTGATGCCCTGCGAGATCTGCGTGACAGCGCCCGGTTCGCGCTCGAGCCCGTCGGTGGAGTGGTTGTGCATGTCGATGATGCCCGGGGCCAGCACGAGCCCGGTGCCGTCGATCACGCGGTCCGCCGGGTCGGGGACGACGGCGTCGCCCACGGCCACGATCGTGCCGCCGGCGATCCGGACGGTCGCGCGCCGCAGCGGCGCGCCGGTGCCATCCGCGATGGAGGCGCCGGTGATGGTCCAGGTGGGGGGCGCCGCCAGGGCCGGGATCAGATGCGCCGCGATGGCCTCGGCGATCGCGCCGGGGCGGGCCTGCGCGAGGTTCGCGAGCACAACCACGGTGAGGTCGTCCCCGAGGTACCGCGCGACGTAGGTCTGGAAGCCCTGCCACGACCCGCCGTGCCGGTGGACCTCCTGGCCCGCGAGGCGATCGACCTCCCAGCCGAGGCCGTAGGGATACCGGCGGCCGCTCGTGAGCGCGACGGGCTCGAAGGTGGCCGCCCAGCTGGAAGGGGAGAGGAGCGTTCGCCCGCGGAGCGCCTGGTCCCAGGCGAGGTAGTCGCGGAGCGAGAGGTACAGCGAGCCGTCGGCCGTCGTGTTGAGGACGGGCGCCACCCACGACTGATTGCGCCACTCGCCGTCCACGAGGCGGTAACCCGCGGCCCGATGGGGCACGACGTCCGCTTCGCTGATGACCCGCGCCGTCGGCATGCCGGCCGGGTCGAAGATCCGCGCCCGCAGGAACTCGCCGTAGTGCACGCCCGTGAGCGACCGGATGATCGCGCCGAGCAGCACGTAGCCCGTGTTGCTGTACCGCCACTCGGCGCCGGGGGCGAAGTCCAGCGGGAGATCGTAGGCCAGGCGCGCCAGCGCCTCCTCCGTGTAGTCGCGCCGGTAGTCGACGCGGCCATCCGTGTAGTTGGGAATCCCGGAGGTGTGCGTCAACAGATGCCGCACCGTGATGCCGCGCCACGACGCCGGCGCGTCCGGGAAGAACCGCGTGACCGGGTCCGCCAGCGCCACCACCCCATCGTCGACCAGCCGCATCATCGCCGCGGCGGTGAACTGCTTGCCCACCGATCCCGACTGGAACATCGTCTGGTCGGTGACGGGCACGTCGTGCTCGACGTTCGCGACGCCATAGCCCTGGGCCTTCATGACGCGGCCACCCTGAACGATGGCCACCGCGACGCCGGGAATGCGCTGTGCGGCCATCGCCTCGCGGACGATCGCGTCGATCGGGTCGCCGGAGGGCGTCTGAGGTTGTGCCGTGACGACCGCGACGGCGCAGGGCAGCAGGACGGCGGACAGCAGGCGGGCGCGCATCATCAACGTTCCTTCCGGCGAGGGGGGCGCGCCGTGCGGGCCGCCGCGGGAGGCGGGCCGGCCGCGCCGGCGCGCGCCTGGAGTTTGAGCATGGTAGACCAGGTCCTGACGGTCACCGCCTGGCGCACGGCTTTGCCAAGCGCCTTCAGGGCCGCGCTGTCGATGACACCCGCCGGGCACCAGACGTACACGGCCCTCGGCCCGAGGGCCATCGCCTCGGCGCCCCAGTCGGCGGCGAGGAGCGGCGCCACCGCCGTCTCGCTGGCCGTGTCGAAGAGGACCGCCACGTGCATGCGGCTGGGATTGTCCATGCGCGCGAGCAGCGGGTTGCCGCCGATGATGGCGTCCAGTTCCGCCGCGGTCAGCACCGTGACCCGGGACGAGACCTGGAGTTCCGTGGCGATGGCGCGTTCGATCCGCGGCGCAGGGTCGCCACGAACCCCGGCGGGCGCGGTGAACACGACGTTGCCGCTGTTGAGCAGCGTCTCCGCCTCGGTGTAGCCGAGTGACGAGACCAGCGTGCGCAGGTCGCTCATGGCGACGCGCTTGGCCGTCCCGATGTTGATTCCGCGCAGCAGCGCCACACGCCGGCGTGACATGCCAAGAGCGTACATGAAACTTTGAACTTTGAACTTTGAAGTTTGACCTGACACCATAGGTGCCATGGGCGTGCGGCATTGGAACGAAACGGCCGACGGGCCGATGACGGAGGCGGCGCTCCGGCGCAAGCTCGAGGGGCTCGGCTACACCGTGGCGCGGTACGTGTACCCGCCCGGCACCGAGTTCCCGGACCACCTGCACGAAGCCGACAAGGTCGATGCGGTGGTGTCGGGGCGGTTCCGCCTGGTCGTGGCGGGCCACCTCGCGATGCTCGGTCCCGGCGACTGGATCGAGATCCCGCGCGGCGTGCGCCACAACGCCCGGGTCATCGGTGACGACCCGGTCGTGAGCCTGGATGCCATCAAGCTGTGAGCGGCGTACGCGAGATCGCAAGTTCGCAAGATTGCGAGATCGAGAGATTGCGAATAGCGAATAGCGAACAGCGAACAGCGAATAGCGAATAGCGAAGGACCAGAATGAAGATCGTGATGTTCGGGAGCGGCGGCGTCGGGGGCTACTTCGGGGGGCGGCTGGCGCAGCATGGGCACGACGTGACATTCGTCGCCCGCGGCGCGCACCTGGCCGCCCTGCAGGCCGGGGGCCTGCGCCTGGTCAGCCCGCTCGGCGACGCGCACGTCGCCCCGGTGCTGGCGACCGCCGACGTCTCGACGATCGGGCCGGTGGATGTCGTCGTGCTGACCGTGAAGATGTACGACCTCGAGGAGGCCGCGGCGCAACTGGCCCCGCTGCTCGGTCCCGACACCGTCGTCGTCACGCTGCAGAACGGCGTCGAGGCCACCGCCATCGTCGCGCGGCACGTGGGCGCCGCGCATGTCGCGGGCGGCGTGGCCTATGTCGCCGCCGTCATCGACGCCCCTGGCGTCATCCGCCACACGGCACTCAACCGACTCATCTTCGGCGAGCTCGACGGACGTCCCTCGCCCCGGCTCGAGGCGTTTCGCGCGGCGCTGGTGGCATCGGGCGTCGAGGCGGCCGTCAGCCCGCACATCAAGGTCGACCTCTGGTCGAAGTTCGCGCGGCTCTCGGTGTTCAGCAGCATGACGACGGTCACGCGGTCGCCGATCGGCGTCCTCCGAAGCGACCCCGACCTGCTGGCCCTCCTCGAGGAGGCGGTCGCGGAATCGCTCGCCGTGGGACGCGCCCACGGCGTGCCGCTCAGCGAGACGGTGATGGAGGAGATCAAGGCGATGGTGCGGGACCTGCCGCCGAACGCGAAGGCATCGATGCTCGAGGACCTCGAGCGCGGCCGCCGCCTGGAGCTGCCCTGGCTGAGCGGTGCGGTGGTGCGTCTCGGCCGCGAGGTGGGCGTACCGACGCCGATCCACCGCTTCGTCGCGACCGTGCTCAAGCCGTACCAGGACGGCCACGCCTGACTGGGCGGTCCGGCTAGTCCCCTGGACGCGTGATGCCTTGCACAAGTCCCGGAGCGCGGCGCCCGGATGGCAAGGCGCGAAGAGCGAGCATATTGCGCATATGTGAGCGATGAGCAACGCCGCCAGCCGGGATGCCCCGCCCGGTATTGGTGCGAGGAATCACGCGTCCAGGGGACTAGCGGCGCCCCATCACCAGGGCCGCGTGCAGCCAGGTGAGGCAGATCGCGTAGGTGCCGAGCACGTCGCTCGGCCAGTGCGCTCCTGGCACGACACGGGCGAGTCCCGCCACGACGAGCGCCGCGGCG
The DNA here is from genome assembly GCA_030680175.1 of Vicinamibacterales bacterium. Taxonomy (GTDB): domain Bacteria; phylum Acidobacteriota; class Vicinamibacteria; order Vicinamibacterales; family UBA2999; genus JAUXWO01. Next base: position 51,677 of record JAUXWO010000021.1, on the reverse strand, counting down.
CACACCCCGAGGACGGCGGTGCGCGCCGTACTGCGCGCCGCGCGCGCCGCGATGAGGAGCACGCCGCCGAACGTCACGCTGTAGAGCGTGACGAAGGTGGAGGGGAACGAAAAGCCCGAGGGACTGCCCGTCACCGCGATGAGCTCGGGCGAGGGACGCGGGCGTGTGAACAGCTGCTTGCTGCCTTCGCCGAACGACTGCTCGACGGCGATCGCGATGACAAGCACGAGGGCGCCCCGCACGCCGCCGAAGTAGAAGGCGGCGACGACGGCCAGCAGCATCAGCACGAGCTTCTGTGGCGCATACGCGGTCGTGATGACGGCCGGCACCCAGCCGCCGTTCGGCACGATGCTCTGGATGACTCGTGCCACGGCGACGTCGCCGGGCAGGGAGGGCAGGAAGGCCGCGGCGGCGCCGACGACCACGGTCACGGCCGCGGCGACGAGCAGCGGCATGGAGCGAGCGGACATCATCCCTCCTGTCGGGGTCACGCGCCGAGGAAGACGCGGTCGACGAACCAGTACGTCCCGGCAAGGATAACCGCAATCGATCCGCCCACCAGCAGCGGGGCGGTCAACGACGGCCGGCGGCGGCGCACGACGCCGAGCGCGGTGGTCACGACGATTACGATCGCGAGCTGCCCGGCCTCGACGCCGACGTTGAAGGCGAAGAGCGACCATCCGACCGCCGTCGCGGGCAGGCCGAACGCCTGCAGCACCGACGCAAACCCGAAGCCGTGGATCAACCCGAAGGCCCCGGCCACCCACGCGCGGATGTCGCGCAGACGCGACGCCTGCGCCGCCAGGTCGCGCCGCTCCCGCCAGACGAGCAGGTTGTCCACGCCGACCACGACGATACTGAGCGCGATGAGCGGCTCGACGAGCGCGGCCGGTGGCGAGACCAGGCCGAGCACGGCGAGCGACAGCGTGAGGCTGTGCCCCACCGTGAACGCCGTCACGATGGCGGCCAGCCGCCAGAGCGATCCCCCGGGCAGTAGCAGCGCCACGAGGAACAGCACATGGTCCGGACCAATCAGGATGTGCTCGATGCCGGCGGGGATGAAGACGCCGATGACCGAGAGCGTGCCCTGCACCGTGCCGGCGTAGTAGTCCATCCGGGTGCGGCGGCCATCGAGGATCGCCTGCGACCGGAGGGCGCCGTCCTCGTAGATGTTGACGAACGTCTGGTGCAGGGGGTCGTACGGGAAGAGCCGGGCCTCCACGGCGAGCTGCGCGACAGGGCCCGGCTCGAGGCGGAAAGGCAGCCAGAGGCTCTGCCGATCGGGGAGGACCTCCACATCGCCCCAGGTAAGGGTCGCGCGCGCCCCGTCGCGGGTGATGGCGAGCCGCGCCTCGATCGTCGCGAGCAGGCGCGCGCGGTGCGTCCGGGCGACCGCCGGGTCGAGGAGCGCCTCCGGGGAGGGCAGTCCGAGTTCGTACGCGGCATCGAAGTCGTGGACGACCAGCGAGCCCTGCAGGGTCCCGCCCTCGGCCCGGAGGTCGAGGTAGCTGAACGGCGCCGGGTGTGCGCCGGCGGTGCTGCTCAGACCGAGAAAGCCGAGTATGAGGAGGAGCAGACGCGTGCGCACCGGGCGAGTGTATGCGAAAGCGTCAGGCGCACCCACGCTTCACACGCGGCACCGCGCCTGTCAGAATGGCGCCATGTCCGCTCCCGAGTCCTCGCGTCCGATTGATGCCGGCGTCGATATCGGCCATGTGCATCTCAAGGTGGCCGATCTCGATCGCGCGCTGGGGTTCTATTGCGGCGTGCTGGGCTTCCAGCTGACGCAGCGCCTGCCCGGCGCCGCGTTCATCTCCGCCGGCGGCTACCACCATCATCTCGGGTTGAACACCTGGGAGAGCGCGGGCGGCGCCCCGCCGCCCCCCGGGACGACCGGGCTCTTCCACACGGCGATTCGCTATCCGACACGGGCCGCGCTCGGCGACGCGCTCCGGCGGGTGCGCGACGCGGGCCTCCCGCTCGACGGCGCCGCCGACCACGGTGTGAGCGAGGCGCTCTACCTGCGCGACCCCGACGAGAACGGCGTCGAGCTGTACTGGGACCGCCCCGAAGCCGAGTGGCCGCGGGCGCCGGACGGCGCCCTGGCCATGTTCACCCGCGCCCTCGACCTCCGCGGCCTGCTCGCCGCGGCCGGCGACGGGCCGACCTGATTGCGCGGCAGCGCCTCGTCACGGCACTCGTCACGCCCGTGCGTTACGCGCGGGCGGGGAGACGCGCGGACGGCTGCGTCAGGCGGGCGGCGTCGCCTCCGCCGCGTGGCGTGCCACCGGGATGCTGCGGAGCGCCCACGCGACCAGTGCCGTGGCGATCACTTCAATCGCGGCGAGCAGCCACATCACGGGCTGCCATGCGCCGTCCACGACGAGCCCGGCGAGCCGTGCGACGGCCATCCCGGCGAAGGCGAAGAGCGCGACGCGCAATCCCACCACGACATGGTCCTGGCGTCCGAGGAGCGTGAGCAGCACGATGCCGAGTCCGATTTCGAGCCCGCCGTACATCGCGCGGATCTCGGTGTGCGCCGTGGGGGTCAGGACCGTGAGGTCGACGAACGCGGCCATCGGCGCGGGGGAGACGAGAAACGCCACGCCGAACCCAAGGAACGCGAGCGCCGAGAGTGCGAGGATCAGGCGAGGCGCTGTCATGGTGTCACCGCGAGATGGCCGCTGCGCGCGGCGTGGATGAAGTCGATCACCGGCGGCACACCGCTCGACACGCGCAGGTGGGCGGCGATCTGGCCGCGGTGGTGCTGCCCGTGGATGGGCAGGTGCGTGAGGATGTCGCCGAGCGTGCTCTCGAAGGCATCACCCCTGGTGTTCTGATAGCGCACGATCCCCGCCAGATCCGCGTCGGCGCGCGTCGCGAGCAGGTCCTGCCACTCGTCGTGTGCCGTCACGAACTCGGCGCGCAGGGCGTCCACGCCGAGCGCCGGGTTCACGGTGAAGGGCGGCGTGGTGCCGGCCACGCGCGCGAACCAGAGGCGCTTGGCCGCCATGATGTGGGCGAGCCACGCCACCGACTGCGGCACGCGGGCGGCGATGGGCGTCACGGCGGCCAGGGTCTCGAGATTGGCCCAGTGATCAAAGGCGAGCAGGCGACGGTGGTAGGCCAGCATGCGGCCATTCTAAATCGGGGGAGGGGTCTGGCACCGTGACATCGAAAACGGTGCAGTTCCTACACCCCCGGTAGAAGTGCATCAACAACTCTTCAACAGAGGGGGGTGCAGGGACTGCACCGTTTTCGATGTCACGGTGCCAGACCCCTCCCCCCCCTCCCCCTGCCCAGTAGCGCGAGGCATCCCGGTGCGAACGCGATCGTCCAGGCGGCGAAGTGCCAGAGGTAGTTGACCTCGGCGGCCGGGTGCATCCAGATGCCGGAGACGGCGTAGAACGCCACGCCGGACCCGGTGGCGGCGAGGCCCGCGCGCACCAGTGCGGGCCTGGCGGTGATTGCGCCGCCCGAGAGGTACTGCACCACGGCTGCGAGGCCGAACCACAGCCCGACCCACGAGAGGAACATCGCGCTGTAGCCGAAGACCGGCGCCAGCACATAGAAGCTGGCTGCTGCCAGCAGCCCGACGAGCCCGCCGAGGAGCTTGCCCATCGCGATCCGGCCGGCCACGAGGCCGAAGTATCCGCCCATCCACACGCAGAGCAGGGTGCCGTGTGCGAGGCCGTACTGCGGCCGGTGCTCCAGCGCGAGCGTGGCCCAGATCCAGTCGCCCGCCGTCATGGCCACGGCGGCCCACACGGCCGCCCCCACGCCGAGTCCAAGATCCCTCATCGCGCCGCGCCTCCCTCCCGCGCCCGGCTGGCGCGGAACTGCGACGCAGTGTATCAGCCGGCACTCGGGCACTCCGGCCCCCGGCACTTCGGCACCCCGGCACCCAGGCACTCTGCCCGTGCCGCTCGTCCCACCCCGGGCGCCTCCCGGCTTCCCCTCGGCGCAAACCCTCGTAGAATGGAGGGCATGGCACCACCCCTTTTCTCCTCATCCGGACTCGCGCGCCGCAGGGCTGCGCTCGGCGTGGCGCTGCTCGCCCTGGTGGCCGGGGACACCCGCATGGCGGGCCAGCAGTTTCGGGCGAGCACCGAACTCGTGCTCGTGGATGTCGTGGCGACCCGCGCCGACGGGAACCTCGCGCGCGACCTCACGGTCGACGACTTCGAGATCTTCGAGGACGGGCGGCCGCAGGTCGTGCGACAGTTCCAGGTCGTCGATCTCGAGCGTGCCTCGGAGCGCAGCCCCGATCCGCCTGGCGTCTTCAGCAACACGGCCGAGCCGGGCGCCGTCTTCGCGATGGTCGTCGACGAGATGATGATCGATGCGCGTCACACGCCGTACGTGCGGCGGTGGGCGCGCCGCTTCGTCGACGAGCACGTGCAGCCGCAGGACTACCTGGCGGTGGTCCGCTCGGGCGCCGACAGCGGGCTGATGCTCACGACCGACCATGCACTGGTCACGCCCGTGATCGCGCAGGCGTCGGGACGCCGTGGCGGCGGCGACGCGGCCAGCATCACCGGCGCCGAGACCGAAGAGGTCCCGATGCCGGGCAGCGACACGCCCGTGCTCGCCGATTTCAGCGACCTGGCCCTGCTCGAGGTGGGCGGCGAGGCGCGCATCCAGGCCGAGCAGAGCCTCGTCATGCTCCAGCGGGTCGTCGAGTACCTGGCGCCGATTCCGGGGCGCCGCAAGGCGGTGCTCCTCTTCAGCCAGGGCATCTCGTTCGATATCGAGGCGCTGGCCAACGACCAGACCGCGCGGTCGTTCGACCCGATGCGCCGCCTCCTCGCCGCGGCCCGCGAAGGCAACGTCGCGATCTACACGATCGATCCACGCGGACTCCGCGGCTCGACCGAACCCAGCATCGCCGAGACGCCGCTGCCGGTCACCGGCGATCCGGGCGTCGACGGGTTGCGCGACCTGGCGACCGCCACCGGCGGCCGCGCCGTCGTGAGCACCAACGAGATCAACGAGTCCTACGAGCGGATCACACGCGAGAACCGCTTCTACTACCTGCTGGGGTATGAACCCGTGTCGTCGGGCACGAGCACACGGGCGCGACGGATCGAGGTACGCACCCGCGCCGCGGGCGTGGACCTCCTCCACAGGCGTGCCTACGCGCCGCGGTCGCCGGCGACGGCCCTGCCGGCGCGCAGCCTCGTGGCGTCGCCGCTGCCGGGCGGCGGGGTGCCCGTGGTGCTGGCGCCCACGCTCTTCCCCGATCCGTCGGGCGGCGCGTCGGTCGCCGTGCCCTTCGAACTGGGGTCCGGTCTGACGGACGGGACGGAGGTCGCCTACTCGCTGGTGGCGATCGACGGGCGTGGCCGCCAGGCCGCCGGCACCAAGGGCACGCTGCAGGCGGCCGGCGGTGTGGCGCGCGGCCTGCAGCGCATGACCCTGGCGCCGGGCCGCTACCAGGTGCGGCTCGTCGCCGAAATCGGCGCGCTGGTGCAGGAGGGCGTGGCGTTTGCCAACCTCGAGGTGCCGCGGCCGGGCGCGGACATGGCCATGTGCGGCGGCTTCATGTTCGTGCAGAGCGAGGGCGGACAGGTGCGGCCGAACGTGACCCGTGTGTTCAACGCCAGCCACCCCATCATGGTGGCCACCGTGGTCTCGGCGCGCTCGCTGCCCGAAGGCGTGCCGATGGCGTTTGGGGTCACGGCGCCGGGGAGCGATACCTCGCTCGTGTTCGAAGTCGAACGGCCGCGCCAGATCAGCAACGGGTTGTGGCGCTTCGAGATCGCGCTGCCGGCGCCACTGCCGCCGGGCGAACTCGAGCTGGTGCTGCTCGCCGGCGAGCAGCCGCTGCCTGGGTGCCGAGCGGAACTGCGGATTCAGTAGGGTCCGGACGGGTCCGGCAGGTCCGACGGGTCCGACGGGTCCGCTTGCCCTGAGCGCCGTCGAAGGGGCTCAGCTCAGCGCGCCGATCACGTCCCAGCGCGTGATGATGTAGGTCTGGTCGCTCTTGAAGTCCCGCACGAGGACGGCCGGGTTCTCCGCCGTCAGCATTCCCGCCAGCGCGTCCACGCTCGTCGTCACGTCCACGAACGGAAACGCCGGGGCCATGATGGCCTCGATGGGGCCTTTCGCGGCCTCGGGGTGCTTGACGATCTCCTCGTAGAGGTGCGTCTCCGTAAGCGACCCGACGAGGCGGCCGTCGGCGGTGACGGGCATCTGGGAGTAGTCGTTCGCCATCATCAGCTGCGCCGCCTGGGAGACCGGGGCCTGGCGATCGATCGTCACGAGCGGCGCCTTCTGCATGTGCGAGACGAGGTCGCGCGCGGTGAGCCCCGACTTGTCGACGAAGCCCTTGGCCCGCATCCACTCGGGGTTGTACATCTTGCCGAGGTAGCGGGTGCCGTGGTCGTGGAAGATCACGACGACCGTCTCGCCCGCCTTGAAGCGATCGGCGAGCTGCAGCAGGCCGGCCATCGCCGACCCCGCGGAGTTGCCGGCGAAGATGCCCTCCTCGCGCGCGATGCGGCTCGTCATGATCGCGGCGTCGCGATCCGTGACCTTCTCGAAGTGATCGATCACCGAGAAGTCCACGTTCTTCGGCAGGAAGTCCTCACCGATGCCCTCGGTGATGTACGGGTAGATCTCGTTCTTGTCGAAGACGCCCGTTTCCTTGTACTTCTTGAACACCGATCCGTAGGTGTCGATGCCCCACACCTTCACGGAGGGCTTCCGCTCCTTCAGGAACCGGCCGGTGCCGCTGATGGTGCCGCCCGTGCCGACGCCGACCACCAGGTGATCGATGGCGCCGCCGGTCTGGTCCCAGATCTCCGGGCCGGTCTGCTCGTAATGGGCCACCGCGTTCGACGGGTTGTCGTACTGGTTGGCCTTCCACGAGTTCGGCGTGTCGCGCTCGAGCCGCGAGGAGACGGAGTAGTAGGACCGCGGGTCCTCGGGATCCACGTCCGTCGGGCAGACGATCACCTCGGCGCCGAACGCGCGGAGCGCGTCCACCTTCTCCTTCGACTGCTTGTCGGTGGTCGTGAAGATGCACGAGTAGCCCTTCACGACGGCCGCGATCGCCAGGCCCATGCCGGTGTTGCCCGACGTGCCCTCGATGATCGTGCCGCCGGGCTTCAGCAGCCCCGCGCGCTCGGCGTCTTCGATCATCTTGACGGCCATGCGGTCCTTGATCGAGTTGCCGGGGTTCACGGTCTCGATCTTGGCGAGCACGTCCGCCGCGACGACGCCGCGGTGAATCCGGTGGAGCCGCACGAGCGGGGTCTGGCCGATGGTCTCGAGGATGGTGTCGCAGATCTTCTTGGTCATGGATGACGTGGCGCCTGTCGAGGCGGTGGTTGGGCGTTCCGGTGCCGTGCCTCCGTTCCGGGAGGACCCCCGATTCTAACAGGGCGGCCCCCGGGATGTCTCGGGCTGTCACCCGGCGCGGCCGTGGAGGCGGCGGGCGTCAGGACGGCGTGGACGGCGGCACGTCGAGCGCGGCGCGGACCCGTACCCATCTCGACCGTGCCCTGACCCCGCGAGTGTCGTAGACTGTGACGGACCGGCCGTCGCAGACCGCCACAGGCGGGGGGCGCGAGGCCGTGCGACATCATTCAAGAGGGAGTTGGCGCATGGGCGATCGGAGACGCATTTCTCTTCCCGGGCAGACGGCCGCGCTGGCGGTGATGCTGGCGCTGGCCGGAACGGCCTGTGCCACGACGCAGGCCGCCCCGGCGGCCAGCGCGGCGTCGGCACAGTCCGCCGCTGATGGGGCCACGCGGTTCGCCGCGTCGGCCGATGGCACTCGCATCGCGTACGAGGTGCGGGGCACCGGCCCCGCCGTGATGCTCGTGCACGGCGCCGGGCAGACCCGGCGCGAATGGGACACGCTCGGCTACGTCACCCCGCTGGCCGAACGCTTCACCGTCATCCTCGTGGACGGCCGCGGGTTCGGCGACAGCGGCAAGCCGACGACGGCGTCGGCCTACGGCGTGGATCAGCAGGTGGCGGATCTGCTGGCGGTGGCGGATGCCGCCGGCGTCGATCGCTTCTCCGTGTGGGGCTACGGCCGCGGGGCGGTGTTCGCACGCTACCTGGCGGCGCGCTCCGAGCGCGTGCAGTCAATGGTGTATGTGGGCGTCCCGTTCGGGCCCGCGCTGTCGGAGACGCTCGCCCTCGCCGCGCGCGGCCTCGCGGCGAAGTGGCAGCCGCTCTTCGACGCGCAGCGCGATGGCACCATCGGCAAGATGCGCCTGACCGACAGCGACCGCGAGACGCTGCAGCGCGGCACGCTGGAGGTGATGGTCTCGCTCCAGACGGCGATGCTCGACTACCCGCCGTTCGAGCCAGGCGAACTGAAGGTGCCGACGCTGTGGGTCGTGGGCACGGGCGACGAGGAATCGCTCGCCTCCGCCAAGGCGTACGAGGGCAAGCTCGAGGGGACGCCCGTCACCGTCGTGCAGGTGAGCGGCGCGAACTACTCGGAGCTCTTCACGCGCGTCAACCTGATGCTCGAGCACGGGGTCGGCTTCCTGACGAAGCAGACGACGCGCTGAACGGAGACGCTGGTGCCGGATGCGCCCCGAGACCGTGCGGCGGGATTGTCTGACGACGGGGCGATCCGGCGTGTCAGCCGCCGCGCGTTTCTCGCGCAGTCGGCGGCCCTGACCGTCGCGGGGACGGCGGCGGGCGCCCAGGCGCCGCCGCCGGACAGCCGCCCGGCCGGCGCGACGCGCCTCGTGCTCCTCGGCACCGGCGGCGGGCCGAGCCCGAAGCCCGATCGCTCCGCCCCGGCCCAGGCCATCGTCGTTGGCGACGCGGTCTATGTCGTGGATTGCGGCAATGGCACGCCGCGGCAGTACGTGCGGGCGGGCCTCGGCTTTCCCGCGCTGCGTGGCGTGTTCCTCACGCATCAGCACTCCGATCACAACGCGGACTTCGGCAACCTGTTCCTGCTCGGGTGGACGAGCGGGTTGTCGCACCGCGTGGCGGCGTACGGGCCGCCGCCGCTCGCGCGGATGACGGCGCTCTTTCTCGAGATGCAGGCCTACGACATCGAGACGCGCATCGCCGACGAAGGCCGGCCGCCGCTCGCGCCGCTCATCGGCGTGCGTGAGATCCGCGAGGGCGGGCTCGTGCACGAGGACGCGCACGTCCGCGTGACCGCGGCACTCAATGTGCATCCGCCCGTGGCCCCCTCGTTCGCATACCGCTTCGACACCGCGGATCGATCCATCGTGATCTCCGGCGACACGAACGTCTCGGACGCGGTGATCGCGCTGGCGAAGGACGCGGATGTGCTCGTGCACGAGGTGCTCTACGCGCCGGGCATCGATCGGATTCTCGGCACCGACTCCAACGCGCGACGCCTCCGGCAGCACATCATCGACAGCCACACGACGACCGAGGACGTGGGCCGCGTCGCCGCCGCGGCGGGCGTGAAGACGGTGGTGCTCTCGCACTTCGTCCCTGGCGCCGATCCCACGGTGACCGATGCCATGTGGATCGACGGCGTCCGGAAGCACTTCGCGGGTGAGGTGATCCTCGGCCGGGACCTGCTGGTCGTCTGATCGCGCGGGGAGACGGGGACGGACCCCTGTTGTGGCTCGCCGTAACACAGAAGTAACGCGCGGGTAACGCGCATGTAACGTGCAGCGGCGATGATACGGCCCGTGCCTATGACCGTGATCGTCGTCCTGCTCGCCGTCCTTGCCGCGGTGCCCGTGTGGGCCCAGACCCCGGCGCCGCCCTCCGCGCAGGCGTCCGAAGGGCCGCCGCCTCCGGCCATCCGCCGCTGGATCGACCTCCAGCACGTGCACCTGTCCTCCCGCTATCGATGGGTCGAGGCCTCGGACGGCCGGCTGATGTCGAGCACCGTGCAGTGGCAGCCGCAGGTGCGCGCGCGGCTGCTGTTCGACCGCGACAAGAAGTACAGCCTGCACGTCGGCGCCTTCAGCGGCAGCCAGTTCATCTCGGGATGGAACAACACCGGCGGCGGCGTCGGCGTGTTCACCGGGGACTTCAACATCAAGCAGTTGTTTGTGTCGGCGCAGCCGGTGGCCGGCCTGGACCTGCAGATCGGCGGGTTGTACATGCTGCGGGGCGAGAGCACCGAGGTGACGACCTACGACAACGACGCCTACATCGTGGGCCAGCGCGCGTCGTGGCGGCCCAGCGAGGGCCGGCTGGCCGAGGTGTCGGCCACGGCCGGCTACATCGGCGACTTCCGGGAGCCGAACGTGTTCGAGCGGCTGCACCGGTTGACCGAGTGGAACTACGGGCAGGTGCTCGTCGGCGTGCGTCTCGGCCCGCGCGTGCGCCTGTCGGTTGACTACACGCACGAGGCCGGTCGCGAGATCCTGCGGCAGGGGCTGTCGGTCCGGATGCCGGCGACGGTGCCCCTGCTGACGACCGTCCGGCTCGAAGCGTACGAGCGTCTCGACCCGGAGCCGGCGCAGGGGTTCAACGTGATGGCCGATCTGCGGCCGCATCCGCGCGTCGGCGTGACGCTCGGCGTGACGTCGATCGACCGGCGCTACGGCCCGCTCAACGCGGATCGCTACGAGGTGGGGACGCGGTTCTACTCGATCGGCAGCCTCGCCCTGACCCGCGACGTCTCGATCGGCTGGTTCCAGGGCCACGCCTTCAACACCGCGTACCCCATCCCCAACCAGCGTCGCTTCGAGCTGCTCCTGACCATCAACCCGACCGCCACGCTGAAGCGGCACGGCATCTTCTGAACAGGGGTCAGATCTTGATCGTTGCGCTCAGAATCAAGATCTGACCCCAATAGGTCTGACCCCAATAGGTCAGTAGCCCCAGGGGCGGGGTGGCGCCTCCACGGGAGTGGAGAGGTCGAACTCCAGCCGCACCGAGTGCCCGAATTTAGGCCAGTGCACGCCGTACTGCAGCGTGTCGGCATCGACGAAGTCGAAGAACCAGAAGTTGTCGGCACGGTCCGGCAGGATGGCGGCCGTGTGTGCGTCGGCCGGGAAGATCTGCCGGTGCGCCAGTCCCGGCACCGGGGCATCGCCGCCGTACTGGGTGATGGTGTCTTCGCTCCCGTCTTCGTGCCGGTGATCGTGCTTGAGACGGATCGTCCCGCCCACCCGCGTCAGGATCCAGTTTCGCGATCGGTCGTCGTTCTCGTGCAGGGCGGCGTGGATCCGGTCGTCACTGCACTCGAGCACGTGCATGACCAGCCGCCGGCCCTCCAGCCCCGGCGCATAGTAGGGCGTTACATCGGAGACGGTGCCACCGTAGGCCCGTCCGCAGTGGGCGGCGAAGCGCGCCCAGAACGCCTCCTGTTCCGCCGGAAGCTCGGAGGCGGCGGCTTCCTGCGCGGGGGGCGTCGCGGCCTCCTCCGAGGGCGGTGCGCCGCACGCCGAGACCCAGGCGATCGCGATCGCGGCCGGGGCCGCCTTCCACACAGCAGAGCGGGTCATGGCTGATCCTTTCAGGAACACGGCGAGGCGAGCCGTGACCCAGTGTCCTGGAACCGTGATTCGTTGCACAAGTCCCGGAGCGCGGCGCCCGGCTGGCCAGGCGCGACGACCGAGCATACTGGGCGTATTTGAGGGAGGAGCAACGCCGCCAGCCGGGATGCCCCGCCCGGGAGTTGTGTGACGAATCACGGCTCCAGGACACTGGTATTCTCCCGAGGGGGGACCGATTGGAAAGCCGTCGAACGCTGGCGATGGGGATCGTGGTGGTATGGCTGGGCGGTGCCGCGTGTGCGCCCGCTCCGGCTGCCGATCTCGCCGCGTCAGTGCCCGAGCGCGGCGTCGTCACCATCGCCGTGGTGCCCGAGGGCACGCCGCCCGGCGAACTGCGTGTGGCCTCCGTGTCCCAGCCCGTACATGGGCTCGCGCAGACCGGTGCGCCGGGGACCGTCGTCTACACCCCCGCGACCCGGTACCGCGGCGAGGATCGCTTCACCTACACGCTCGAAGACCGCGCCGGACGCCTGGTAATCGGTACCATCACGGTCACCGTCCTGCCCGTCAACGATCCGCCAGAGCCGCGGCACGACCTATTCACGCTCACGTGGCAAGAGGCACTCGACGCCGCCCGCCTCGATGTGCTCTGGAACGATTCCGACGCCAACCTCGACGCCCTGCGCATCGTCGGCGTGACCGACGGAGCACGCGGCTCGGTGTCGATCATCGAGGACGGGGCGGCGGTCGTCTACCGCGCGCACGAGCGCTTCCGCGACGTGGACGCGTTCGAGTACACCGTCTCGGATGGCGAGCACGAGGTCACGACGTGGGTCGTCGTGCAGGTGACGATCCCAGGCGAGACCGGTCCGCCTCGCCGCCCCGCGTCCCGCACGGGCGCAGCGGCTACTCCGCCCGCTGGCCGCTGACCCGGGCGAGGACGGAGATCAGCCCCACCTGTTCCACCCGCCGCAGAAACCGCGCGTCGGCGTGGAAGTGTGTCCAGACCGGATCCACCACGAGCATCGGCACGTAGGCGCTGCGGTCGGTGATGGCCTCGTCCAGCCACGCGAACGCGCGCGCGGCGTCGCCGATCTCCGCGTACGCGCTGGCCAGGAGGAACGCATCGACGTACCCGGTCTCGAGCCGCCGGGCTTCGAGACCAGCGAGTTCGGCCGGCGTGTCGCCGCCCTGAATGCCCAGTCGATCCACTCCACGTGGAGCCAGCGCGGCGCGGGCTCGAGTCCGGCCGTCGCCCGGTACGTCGTCCACGGCCAGCGGCCAGGATCCCCACACAGGCCCGCCTTGACAGGATTCCACACCACATACCGCGCGACGCGGCGGAGGTGGCGCTCCCGCTGGACGACGATGGAGTGGAAGCGGGACTCGAAGGTGTGCCCCGTGCGCTGGTAGAGGCGGTTGCCGCACTGGGAGAAGACCGCGTTCAGTTGTCGCATCATCTCCGACAGATTGCCGCGCGGCGTGTCGAGCAGCAGGTGGTAGTGCGTCCCCATGGCGCAGGCGGCGTACACCCGCGCGTCGTAGGCGAGTGCGGTGTCGGCCAGGAGCCGCATGAAGCGATCCCGGTCGGCGTCGGTGTCGAAGATGGAGGACTTCCGGTTGCCACGTGACATCACGTGGTAGAGCGCACCGGGGAACTGGAGTCGAGGGCGTCTGGCCATGCGTGTGTGAGGTCGCAAGGTGAGGGCCAGGTATGGCGGCTGGAACAGGCCTGAATTAGAGGGGTCCGGAATGGTCGTGGCAGAAAATGCGTGTTTTGGTCGACGGCGGGCTGCGAGATCTGCAAACGGGCACGATTCATGACCTGACCCCCACATGCTCCTGACCTGACCCCCGCATGCTATATTTCGCGCGAGACTCCGTCGCATGCCAGGCGCCGATTGCTGAGCGCCGATTGCTGATCGCTGTCCACCGTCCACCGGTGCCACCACCCCGGGAGTTCCCATGTCTGCTCGACGTACCGCTGCTCTCGCTCTGACGCTCGCCCTCTCGCTGCCGAGCGCGGCCCTCGCGCAGGCGCCGCGCGTGATGCTCGACATCCCCTACGTGCAGGGCAGTCTCAGCCCGAACCAGACGCTCGACCTCTACCTGCCCGACACCCCCACGCGCTTTCCCGTTGTTGTCGTGGTCTTCGGCGGCGGGCTGCGCCAGGGTGACAAGAAGGAGGAAGCCGCGATTGGCCGGCGCCTTGCGGCCGACGGCCTCGGCGCCGTCGTGATCAACTACCGGCTGTCACCTGGCGTTGAGCACCCCGCGCACGTGCAGGACCTGGCGGCGGCCATCGCGTGGACGAAGCGGACGATTGGCGAACATGGCGGCGACCCTGACCGGACGTTCGTCCTCGGCTGGTCCGCCGGTGCGTACCTCGCGGCACTCGTTGCGCTGGACGGCCAGTATCTCTCGGCGCACCAGCTCACACCCGCAGCCCTGCGCGGGGTGGTGCCGATCAGCGGGTTCCACCACGTCGAGCGCGTGGCACCAGATCGTCCGAAGGACACGTGGGGAGCGGATCCGTCGACGTGGCCGAAGGCCTCGTCTGCAGCCTACGCGCGCAAGGACGCGCCGCCGTTCCTGCTGCTCTACGCGGATGGGGATGCGCCGGATCGGAAGCAGGAGAGCCGCGACCTGGCGGCGGCGCTCACCGCCACGGGCCATACGAGCGTGCGCACGCAGGAGATCAGCGGCCGCAACCACACGACGATCTGGCGGAACCTGGCGAACGAGGGCGACGCGGCGCTGGCTGCGATTGCGGCGTTCGTGCGTGGAACGGGGACAAGGTGAGGGGAAGGGGTCAGGTCATGAATCGTGAATTGGGGCACGGCCCCAATTCACGATTCATGTCCTGACCCCCCTCTTCACACGACGTTCTGCTCGCCGCCCGCACGCCCCGCCGCGAACCGCGCGTGGGCGAAGGGCGACAGGTTCAGCTTCGGGTCGCGGCCCGCAATCACATCGGCGAGCGCACGGCCCGCCGCCGGCGCGTGCATGAAGCCGTGCCCGCTGAACCCCGCGATCGTGAACACCCCCGCCACATCACCGGCCGGCCCGATGATCGGGTTGTGGTCCGGCGTCATCTCGTAGAGCCCCGCCCACGCATGCGTGATCGCCGCATCGCCCAGCGCGGGCAGGCGCGTCATGGCGACCTCCGTCACCTGCGGCAGGAAGTCCCACCGCACCGTCGTGTCGAAGCCGCTCGCTTCCGCCGGATCGCCCATCCCGAACAGCAGCCCCGCGCCCTCGCGGTGGAAGTAGAAGCTGGTTTCGAAGTCGATCACCATCAGCCGGCTCTCCGGCACCTTCCCGCGATGCACCGGCGCATCCCAACTCGCACCCTTCTCGGGCTGCGCGATGAAGATGTGACGGCGCAGCGGATCGATCGGCACGGTGACGCCGGCCATCGCGCCAATCTGCCGCGCCCATGGCCCCGCCGCGTTCACGATCATCGGCGTGCTGATCCGCCCGCGTGAGGTGACGACGCCAGTGACGCGCCCGCCCTCGATGTCGATGCCGGTGACCTCCGTGTCGCGCATCACGCGCACCCCGGCCGCCTGCGCCGCCTTCGCAAACCCCATCGTCACGCCGTTCGGATCCGCGATGCCGTCGCGGGCGCAGAAGGTGGCCGCCCGCACACCATCGACCACCAGTCCCGGGACACGCCGCGCGGCTTCGCCCGCGTCCAGCCACTCGACCTCCACACCGGCCGTCCGCTGGAGGGACACGTTCGCGCGGAACGCTGCCTCGCTGGCCTCACTCGAGAGCAGGAACAGGTACCCGTCCTGCCAGAAATCGATCGGCGTGCCGGTCTCGGCTTCGAAGCGCTCGAGCAGCGCGATCGACTCGATCGACAGCGCGATGTTGGCCGGATCCGAAAACTGATGCCGCACGCCGCCGGCATTGCGCCCGGTCGAGCCGGTCGCCAGTTGCGCCTCCCGCTCGATGACGACGATGTCGCGGATGCCGAGCCGGGCCAGATGATACGCCGTGCTGGCCCCCATGCAGCCGCCACCGATGATGCAGACCTCCGCCGATTCGACCGCCACGCGCGCTCCCTTCCTGTTGCCGTGCCGCCTTCAAGCTTACACGGGGCGGCGCCGGCCACAGTCGCCGCGCCTCGTCGTGCAGATGCCGATTGCGCCCGGATGGCGCGCCGTCTGACCGGCGAGCGCCGGCAGAGTAACCCCTGCGTCCGCAGCGAGTTCACACGACATCAGCGTTTCATCACGTCCCGGCGGGAGAAAGCGCACCGCCACGTCCGGACTTCCACAGCCCCCTCGCCGCATTGTCGCTGACACGCCGGGCCGCTTCAGGCCCGCGGGGAGGCTTCGATGCATCATCTGGTGCTCACGCTGCTCCTTGGGCTGGTTCTGGTTCCCGCCCTCGGGTCAGGCAGCGACCTCGATCGCACCGTGCGGCTCGGCCGGACGGCGGGCGGGCTGCTGACCGCGCCCGTCACGCTCAATGGCCAAGGCCCCTTCACCTTCGTCGTCGACACGGGCGCGAGCCGCACCGTGGTGGACCCGGCGGTGGCCCACCGCCTGGGGCTCGTCGTGGTGCCGGGCGCGCGGATGCGGACGAGCGCCGGCGAGATCGAGGCGGCGGTGTCCGCGGCCGGCACCTTCCTCGTGGGCGGCCTCCAGATGTCGGCGGTCCCCGTGATCGTCGCGCCCCTCGAGCACCTGCGGGCCTCTGAAGGACGGCTCCACGGTGTGATCGGACAGGACGTGCTCGGCCGCGTGGATGTCGTCATCGATGGCGGCGCCCGCCGGTTGATCGTGCCGGCGTGGGGGAGGCCTGAGGGCGCACGCGTGCCGTTCACGCGTGACGCGACGGGGCGGCTGCGGGTGATGGTC
This sequence comes from Vicinamibacterales bacterium, assembly GCA_030680175.1. Taxonomy (GTDB): domain Bacteria; phylum Acidobacteriota; class Vicinamibacteria; order Vicinamibacterales; family UBA2999; genus JAUXWO01. Next base: position 35,392 of record JAUXWO010000021.1, on the reverse strand, counting down.
CGCGTCTCGTGGCTCGGGGAGACCCCCGTGCCGCTCGTGGTCGACAGCGGGGCGACGGCGGTGGTGCTGTTTGCCGAATCGCCCTTCGTCGCAGGCCGCCGCGTCGGCGGAGCGCACGGCCGGCTGGTACGGACCGCCGGTCACGCCGTCCTTGCGTCCGGCCTTCGGCCGGGACGGGTCGAGGCCGGTGAGGGCGCCTGGCCTGATCTGCCGGGGGTGGTCATGGCCGGGGGCGCGACGCGGGCGGATGCGGGCCTGCTCCCGCTCGCGCTGCTCGGACCGGTGTACATCGATCAGGCGCGCGGGGAACTGGTGCGGCTCGACCGCCCCTCGCCGTGACGTCGCGGCGGCGTGGCCGTATACTCCCGGCATGACGCCACGCCTGCTCGCGCTGCTGCTCATCCTGGGGACGCCATCGCTTCTGGCGCAGGCCCCACCCCCCGCGCTCGTGCTCCGCGCGGATCACGTCTTCGATGGCGACACGCTCCGTGCGGGGTGGGTGGTGATCGTGCGCGGCGACCGCATCGACGCGGCGGGACCGGCCGCCAGCACACCGGTGCCGCCGGGTGCGCGGGAGGTGCTTCTGCCCGGCCGCACGCTGATGCCCGGACTCATCGAGGGCCACTCGCACCTGCTGCTGCACCCCTACGACGAGACGCCGTGGAACGATCAGGTGCTGCGCGAATCGCTGGCCTACCGCACGGCTCGCGCCGTCGTCCACGCCGAAGCCACGCTGCTGGCCGGGGTGACCACGGTGCGCGACCTCGGCGCCGAGGGTGCGGCGTACGCGGACATCGGGTTGAAGCAGGCGATCGACGACGGCGTGATTCCCGGTCCGCGCATGCTGGTGGCGGGCCCGGCCATGGTGGCGACGGGCAGCTACGCGCCGAAGGGGTTCGCGCCCGAGATGGACGTGCTGCAGGGCGCCGAGGAGGCGGACGGCATCGAGGGCGTCACGCGCGTCGCGCGGAGGCAGGTCGGCAAGGGCGCCGACTTCATCAAGGTGTACGCCGATTACCGGTGGGGGCCCAACGGCGAGGCGCGCCCGACGTTCACGCTCGAGGAGCTGACGGCGATCGTCGCGGTGGCGGGGAGCAGCGGCCGTCCGGTGGTGGCGCACGCGGCGACGCCGGAGGGCATGCGCCGCGCGATTCTGGCCGGCGTGGAGACGATCGAGCACGGCGACGGTGGCACGCCAGAGATCTGGCGCCTGATGGTCGAGCGCAACGTGGCCCTCTGCCCGACGCTCGCCGCCCCCGACGCGATCGCGCAGTACGGCGGCTGGAAGAAGGGCGTCGAGCCGGCCCCCGCGCGCCTCCGCGACAAGCGCGCGAACTTCACCGCAGCGCTGGCGGCGGGCGTCACGATCTGCTTCGGCGGCGACGTGGGCGTGTACCCGCATGGCGACAACGCGCGGGAGCTGGAGTTGATGGCCGACCACGGCATGACCCCGCTCGCGGTCGTGCGCGCGGCGACGTCGGTGAACGCCCGGCTGTTCCACCTCGACGACCGGCTCGGCCGCGTCGCGCCCGGCCTGCTCGCCGATCTCATCGCCGTGGACGGCGACCCCACCACCGACGTCACCGCCCTCCGCCGAGTCACGATGGTGATGAAAGGGGGCAAGATCGTCAGATAGATCAAGACGGCGATATCTGGTGATCTCGTGATGTGGTGATGTGGTGATGGGATGTCAGATGTCCAAGATGTGGCGATTTATCTCGTGACCTCCCGATCTATCTGGTGATCTCGCGATCTGGTGACCTTGCCGCAGTGCCGGCATTCACCAGATAGATGCCACGCGGCCATTCCAGGGCCATGGCCGCGACGCGTGCGCTCATCAGATAGATGCGGCCCGGCCGCCTGGAGATCGGCGCATGGTGACATCCGATCACCACATCACCACATCACGAGGTCACCAGGTATCTGCGGCCACATCTGATCTATCTATCTATCTATCTATCTATCTATCTATCTATCTATCTATCTATCTCGCCAGTATCGTGGCCGCTCGAAAAGTGTCGTCGGCTGACTGCAGGATGATCTGCTTCAGCCGCGGCGGGTAGTTGGCGGGGAGCCGTTCGAGGAACCGTTCGATCGTCTCGGCCGCGGCCGCCGAGCTGTGGCCGCTGAACGTCTGGTCGAGCCAGCGCTTCGGGAAGAAGATGTCGCCGGTCTTCTGGATCTCCCAGAGCAGATCGAGTGACGGCTCGATGAACTGCGCCGACGCCGCGGCGCGCAGCGGGTGGTGCAGGTAGCTCAGCCCCTCCAGCACCCACGGCTCGCGGCGGCGGTGCTCGACGTCGCGGAGGCTGTCGAACCACCGCGCCCGTACTGCGGGGTCGGCGGAGAGCGCCGGCATCACGAACGCGAACCGTGCCTTGCGGTCCGGGTTCTCGATGCGCGCGTGCTCGGTGGCCAGCAGGCCGCTCCAGTCGCGCACCTCGCGCACTGCCAGCTCCAGCGCCAGCGTCGTGAAGTCGGCCTCGGCCAGCGGCAGGCCCGGCACGGTCTCGGTCTTGGCCCAGACCTCGCGCAGCCACGCGACCGTCGCGGGGGTCGTGGCGACGGTGCGGAGCGCGCCGAACCACGCGGACTTCTGGCTGGCCGTCTCGGCCCGGGCCAGCCCGTCACGGAGCGTCTGCTCCACCGCCGCCGCGCGCGCCGCGCGGGCCTCGGGCGTGAGGAACCGCCACCAGGCGTTGCCCAGGTAGCCCAACACGCGCTGGCGATTCAGTTCGTCGGTCTCGCGCGCGAGGGCGGCGAGCGCCAGATCCACGAACGCGGCCGGCCGGATGGCCTGCTCGAGCAGCGCATCCCACATCGTGACCCATGCGGCACCGCGGGTGAGCGCATCCGGGATTTCGGGGAGCGAGGTGGACAGATACGCGAGCGAGGCGGGGTCCAGCGCGAACGCACCGTAGCCCCAACCCGCCCCGTTCGGCAGCACGAAGTGTGGCGCGGGCAGGCCCGTCGCCTCGGAGACGAGGGCCTCCGGGCCGTTGAGCGGCACGGTGATCAGGCGCACGCCGGTTCCGTCGCCGATCGCCACGCGCAGCTGCTGCGGCCAGAGCATCGCGCGGTCCCAGTAGTCGCGCTGGCGGAAGGCGAGGCGCGTGATGCGGCCGTCGGCCACCGCCAGGTCGGTCGAGATCACGGGACGGCCGAACTCCTCGACCCACACCTGGCTCCACGCCGCGAGGTCCATCGGCGTCCGCTCGTCGAGGATCGCGATCAGGTCGGACCACGTGGCGTTGCGGAACGCGTACCGCTCCAGGTACTCGCGCAGGCCGTCGCGGAAGTTCACCTCGCCCATCAGGTCTTCGAGGTGGCGCATGACGATCGGCGCCTTCTGGTAGATGATGGCGCCGTAGAGGCTGCCGGCCTCGTTGAGGTTGGCCAGCGGCTGGCGGATCGGGTTGGCGCCGCCGGTCCGGTCCACATCATAGGCGGCCGGGTAGTGCGAGAGCACGAACCGCAGGTCGTGATTCACCTCGGGGAACGACGGGTTCACGATCTTCGCCGCCATGAAATTGGCGAAGACCTCCTTCATCCACACGTCGTTGAACCACTGCATCGTCACCAGGTCGCCAAACCACATGTGCGCGGTCTCGTGGGCGATGAGGGACGCGCGGCCGAGCTGCTGGCTCTGCGTGGCCGACTCGTCGAGCAGGAGCGACGAGGCGCTGTAGAGGATCTTGCCCGCGTGCTCCATGCCGCCGAACTGGAAGGCGGGGATGAGCACGAAGTCGAACTTGCCGAAGGCGTAGGGGAGATCGGTGTAGCGCTCCATGTAGTCGAGCGCGGTGGCGTGCAGGTCGAAGATCGCCTCGCGGTTGCGCGCCACCTTTTCGGCATCCGTCTCCCGGTGGAACATCCGGAAGGTGCGGTCGCCGCGGGTCGCTGTCTCGACCTGGAAGTCACCGGCGACGAAGGCCACGAGGTAGGTCGGCAGCGGCTCGGTCTCGGCGAAGCGGACCGTGACGGTTTCTCCGTTGGCCGTGCGTCCCGTTTCCGCGCCGTTGGCCACGGCCTGCCACGCCGACGGTACCGTCAGCGTCATCGTCCAGCGCCCCTTGAGGTCCGGCTGGTCAAAGACCGGAAGCGCCTGCCGCGCGCGCGCCGGCACGAAGAGGGCGTACAGGAAATCGGGGTTGCGGTTGAGCGGCGCGTCGCCGGCGGTGAAGGCGACGTGGACCTCGTTCGCGCCTTCCTCGAGCGCCGCGGCCGGCAGGACGATGTGGCCGTCGACGACGTCGATGGCGACCTCGCCGCCGTTCACCGCGAGCGAGTGCACGTGTTCGCGGCTCGTGTCGAAGTCCACGACGAGCGGGCCGGAGGCGTCCGTGAGCTGAAACCGCAGGGTGAGGGTGCCGGTGATCGGCGCCTGCTGATCGCGCGGGATCTCGAGCGCGAGATCGTAGCGGAGGTCCGACACGCGCCGTGCGCGGTCCTCGGCCAGGGCCAGGGAGACACCGGGGGCGGTGAGGGAGGGTTGGGCGAGCGCGGGGGTGGCCGTGACGAGCAGGGCGGCGAGCAGGATCACCGTGGGCATGGCACCCTTTGTACCACAGGCGATCTCAGACCTCGGGGACGGCGAGCACCAGCGTACGACCCGACTCCAGTACCGCACTCGCGACGGCCCCGGGCGTGCCGCGCGCCGCCTTCCGGAGGCCCATCACCACAATGCCCGCCTGCTCGTGCTTCGCGGCCCGGCCGATCTCTTCTGCGACCTGCCCCTTGCGGACGATGACGGCGCCAATCGTCACGTCGGCCTCCTTCGCGCGGGCGCGCAGGGCGCGGGCGATCTCGTGCTCGTCAGCGGACGCGTCGCCCACCGAAAGGAGCATCAGCGGCTGGCGCGCCAGCGCCGCCAGCGCGCTGGCCAGCCGCAACTGCGCGTCGTTGCGCTCGGCGAGGTCCACCGCGGCGACGACGGCCCCGAAGTGGAGGCCGACGCGGTCGGTGGAGAGCGAGACGACCTCGAGGCCGCTCGGAGGGACGAGCAGCACGGGCCGATCGGTCTCCTGCAGGAGCCGCGTGGTCGTCGAGCCGAGCAGCATCCGCGCGATCATGCCGCGCGCGCGCGTCCCGGTCACGATCAGATCGACCGCCCGGTCGCGTGCGGCGGCGAGGATGGCGTCGGCCCGCTGGCCGTCTCGGGCCTCCACGTGCGGGTCGGCCAGGTACGGTGCGCCGTACGGCACGGTCTCGAAGTAGAGGCTTTGCAGCTGGCGCTCGACATCAGCCGCGTCCCCGCCGCCGACGTGCAGCAACGTCAGGCGGGCGCCGGACGCGCCGGCGATCCCGGCGGCGTGGTAGAGCACGGCGCGCGAGTGGTCGGAGAAGTCGAGGGCACACAGGACGGAGCGGAAGGGCGTCACAGGGGCATTCTATGACACTCGGGTGCCGGGTGCCGAGGGTGCCGGGGTGCCGAGGGTGCCGAGGTGCGCTAGGGGGTGTGGGGGGCGGACAACGCGGACTCGATTGCTGATGCGAGGGTCCCGTCGTGCGGGGCGACGAAGCTGCCGAAGTAGGCGCGCGGCCGTCCGTCCCGGCCGACCAGATACTTCGCGAAGTTCCAGGCGGGGTGTGGGCCCGTGGCTGTCAGGAGGGCATAGACGGGTGACTGGCCGTCCTGCGGCCGAACTCCGGTGCGCGCAAAGACCGGGAAGGTGACGCCGCGCAAGTGGCAGAACCGCCGGATGTCGTGCGATGTGCCCGGCTCCTGGCCACCGAAGTCGTTGCTGGGAAAGCCGAGCACGACGAAGCCGCGCGCCCGGTACCGCTGATAGAGCGCCTCGATACCCGGGTACTGCGTGGCGAGGCTGCATTCACTCGCGACGTTGACGACGAGTGCGACGTGTCCCGCATACGCGTCGAGCGCCACCGCATGACCGCCGAGATCCTCGACGGTGAGGTCGTAGACGGACCCCGGGACCGACTCCGGTGCGAGGGCGACGATGCCGGCCAGGGGCTGGTACCACGCGGCGGCGAGGGCCACGAGTGGCACCAGGGCGGCGAGGGCCACGAGCGGCCAGCGGCGGCGAATTGACACACTCCACATGCGGATGGCTATGGCGAGTGAGACGCCGGAATGGACGGTTCGGGTCCCAGGGGCCTCCGCTAGACGGCCCGGCCGCACCCGTCCCTGATAAATTATGGAGGCCAGCGCGAAAGGAACCACGATGATTTCGAGACGCGACATGTTGACGGGCGGCGTGTTCGGAGCGGCGGTGGGACATGCTGGCGGGGTCGAGGCCCAGACCGATCCGCGCGTGGTCGACGAGGTGTCTCGCATCCGCCGGCAGCTCGAGGCGGTGGCCCTCGAGTTCCAGAAGGCCAACGCCGGGTGCTTCACGGGGACGTGCGATGCCGTCACGCGCGTCCGTGACGGCATGACCTTGTTCCTGCGCGCGAGCCAGAAGTTTCCGGATCACATGGAGGTGGCCACCGACGTGTTCTTCGAACTCTACGACTGGCACGTGCGCAACGCGCAGCCGCTCAGCGTGAGCCGGCTGCCCGACGGCCGCTACACGCTCCTGTTCATGTTCACCGCCGTCGTGCTGCGGCCGGATGCCACGGCGGGGTTCGTCGGCGTGCCGTACGACGCGCGCTAGCCCGGACTATTCATGACGGTGCGAATAGTCCGCCCTTCGGGCTTCGACTCAGCCCTTCGCTCAGGGCGAGGAGACACGCGGATGGACACCGGTGCGCGACCGGCGGCGCTCGACCGCCTGCTCGACGAGATCGCCGCGTGCGAACGCGACGCGCGAACGCTCGTGGACGATCTCTCCGAGGCGCAGATCAACTGGCAGCCTCAGCCCGGCCGAAGCTGGAGCATCGGCCAGTGCCTGGATCATCTGGCGAAGATCAACGCCTCGTACTTGGACGCGTTTGCCGTCGCGGTGGCGCGCGCCTCGGCGGAGGGCCGCGGGCCGTTCGTCAGCCTGCACCCGGGGTGGATGGGACGCTGGTTCGTGCGCAGCCTCGAACCGCCGCCATCGTTGAAGGCGCCGGCCCGGCCGCAGTTCGTGCCCGCCTCGACGATCGGCAAGGCCGAGGCCGTGGAGGGCTTCCTCGCCAGCCACGCCCCGTTCCGCGCGCTCGTCGAGGCCTGCGCGGCGGTCGACACGAACCGCATCACGGCGCCGAACCCGCTCTTCCCCAGGATCACCATGACGGTATCGACGGCGCTGCTCGTCATCCCGGCCCACGATCGCCGCCACCTCTGGCAAGCCAAAAAGGTGAAGGAGAAGATAGATAGATGAAGGGAGATAGATAGATGAGGGAGACATCTGGTGATCTCGTGATGTGGTGACGTGACGATGGAAGTGCCGATGTCACGATGTCGGCGGCCCGGCGCTCCCGCGCCGGGCGGGAGATCTATCTGCTGATCGGCGGCGCTCCCGCGTCGAAGATATAGCTGCTGAACGAGGCACGGTGCCCGGGTCACCAGATCAGAAGATCAGAAGATCAGAAGATAGATCGGAAGATCAGCAGCTAGATCCCGAGATGGCCACATCGGACATCCGATCACCACATCACCACATCACGAGATCACCAGATTAGGATCTGTCGACCTATCTATCTATCTATCTATCTCCTCATGTATCCCCCCAGCCTCTCCAGCCCCTCCCTGATCTTGTCCGGCGTCATCACCATCGGGCCGTAGGAGATACGGACGCCGTTGGTGATCGAGGGGCCGAAGCCGCGGCCCGGGACGACGAGGACGCCGGTGGCTTGCAGCGCCTTGGGCACGAACGCGTCGGCGTTCTCGCCGACGTCCACGACGGTGTACAGCCCCCCCGAGGGCACGAGGCGCGGGCGCTGCAGGTACTCATCCACCGCGTCGATCGTCGTCCGCGCCGCCGCCGCGTACAGGGCGCTCGTGCGGTCCACGTACGCCCGGAGCGATCCATCCGCGATCGCCCGCTTCACGTACCGCGCCATCGTCATCTGCGAAAGCGTGTCGGGGCAGAGCAGGCTGCACTGCTGCACGCGCTCGAGGCCGTCGATCACGGCGGGGGCGGCCTCGATCCAGCCGAGGCGGCGTCCGAGCGCGCGCGCCCACTTCGAGTTCGAGTGGATGCCGATGACGTGCGGATGCTCGGCCGGCGACCAGGCGTAGTAGGCCGGCGGCGTGCCGAAACACTGGCACTTGTAGGCGAAGTCGATGAGCAGCCAGGCGCCAGCCTCCGCGGTGCGCGCCGACATCGCGTCCGCCACCGCCTGCGGCAGGATCTGGCTCGTCGGGTTGTCGGGCGCGCCGAAGATCACGACGCGCGGGCGGTGCTCGTCGAAGAGCCGCGTGAACTCCGCAATCACACGCCCGGGGTCGGTGACGGGGAGGTACGCCCAGGTCTCCGGATCGATCACGGGCAGCCGGACGATCGGGCTGCCGGGCGCCGCAAACGCGACCTGCCCCTCGTAGTTGGCGTACGTCGGGTCGAGCAGCATGACCGTGTCGCCGGGATCGAGCAGCGTGCGGAAGAGGTCGTGCGTGAGCTGGGTGCTGCCGACCCCCACCGCGATGTGCTCGGGGCCCAGGCCCTGCACGCCGAAGAGGTGCTCGTCGAAACGCGCGATCTGCTCGCGGCACTCCAGCTCGCCGAGCGTCGCCGTGTAGCCGCCGCTCTTGTGGAAGAGCGCCGGGTCGGAGACCACCTCTTCGTACGCCTGCCTGAATTCCTCGGGCGCCGGGTGGTTCACCCAGCCGCCGCCAAACGAGATCACATCGTCCGGGTTCAGACCGAGCGCGAGGATGTTCTGCCGCTCCGCCATCTTCATGATCTGGCGGATCGGCGACGGATGGGCCATCTGGGACCGAACGAGGGAGGAAAGCTGGGGCATGGGAGGGAACTCGCGATCTGGTGATTTGGTGATGTGGTGATCTGGAGATGGGATGTTCGATGTAGAGATCTGGCGATCGATCTGGTGATCTGTTGATCTATCTTGGGATCTGCTGATCTATCTGGTGATCTGGGATCTATCTGGTGACCTGTCGGTGGACGGGTGGTGCCCGTCGTCCGTGGCGGTGGCTATTCCCCTCGCGCGGTCATTCTGGCCCAGGTGTCCTTCAGCGACACCGTCCGGTTGAAGACCGGCGCGCCGGGGCGGGTGTCGGGGTCGGCGCAGAAGTAGCCGAGCCGTTCGAATTGCACGCGGTGGCCGGCCGGGGCGTCGGCGAGCGACGGCTCCAGCTTGCACCCGGCCCGCACCGCGAGCGATGACGGGTTCAGCAGGGTCGTGATGTCCACGTCTCGCTTGCCCGACTCGCTGTCGGGGTCTTCCACGCTGAACAGCCGGTCGTAGAGCCGCACCTCGCCGTCCACCGCGGACGCGGCCGACACCCAGTGCAGCGTCGCCTTCACCTTGCGCCCGTCGGGCGCATCGCCGCCGCGCGTGGCCGGGTCGTACGTGCAGCGCAACTCGACGATCTCGCCGTCCGCGTTCTTCACGGCCTCCTGGCAGGTGATGAGATAGGCGTTACGGAGGCGCACCTCGCGCCCCGGGGCCAGCCGGAAGAACTTCTTCGGCGGATCCTCCATGAAGTCGTCGCGCTCGATGTAGAGCTCGCGTGAGAAGGGCACCCGCCGGGTGCCGGCGGCGGGATCCTCCGGGTTGTTGACGACGTCCATGGACTCGCCACCGCCCTCGGGGTAGTTGGTGAGCACGACCTTGAGCGGATCGAGCACGGCCATGGCGCGCGGCGCGCGCCGGTTCAGGTCCTCGCGGACGCAGTGCTCGAGCAGGCCGACGTCGATCACGTTCTCCTTCTTGGCCACGCCGACACGCGCGCAGAAGTCACGGATGGACTCCGGCGTGTACCCACGGCGGCGCAGGCCGGAGATCGTCGGCATGCGCGGGTCGTCCCACCCCTGCACGTGTCCCTGCGCGACCAGCTGCAGCAGCTTCCGCTTGCTCATCACCGTGTAGTTCAGCTTCAGCCGCGCGAACTCCGTCTGCCGCGGACGGTGTGCGGTGCCGGCCGACGCGATCGCCCAGTCGTAGAGCGGACGGTGATCCTCGTACTCGAGCGTGCAGAGCGAGTGCGTGACGCCTTCGATGGCATCCGAGAGCGGGTGCGCGTAGTCGTACATCGGGTAGATGCACCACGCGGTGCCCGTGCGGTGATGCTCGGCGTGCCGGATCCGGTACAGCACCGGGTCCCGCATGTTGATGTTCGGCGACGCCATGTCGATCTTCGCGCGCAGGACGTGCGCGCCGTCGGGAAACTCGCCGGCCCGCATGCGGCGGAAGAGGTCGAGGTTCTCGGCCACCGGCCGGCCCCGGTGCGGCGAGTCCTGCCCCGGCGTCGTGAGCGTGCCGCGAGAGGCGCGCATCTCGTCCGCCGACAGCGAATCCACGTACGCGAGTCCGAGGGTGATCAGGTGCTCGGCGAACTGGTAGAGCTGCTCGTAGTAGTCCGACGCGTAGTACTCGCGATCGCCCCACTCGAATCCGAGCCACCGCACGTCCTCCTTGATCGAGTCGACGTACTCGACGTCTTCCTTCACCGGATTCGTGTCGTCGAAGCGCAGGTTGCAGTGCCCGCCGAACTCCTCGGCGATGCCGAAGTCGAGGCAGATCGCCTTGGCGTGGCCGATGTGCAGGTAGCCGTTCGGCTCCGGCGGGAAACGCGTGACCACCCGCCCGCCGTCGCGGCCGGTGGCGACGTCAGCAGCGACGATTTCACGGACGAAGTCCTGGGAGGGAGACGGGGACGCGGCGTCGGTCATGGACAGCATTCTACTAGGGTGCCCAAGGTGCCCAAGGTGCCCAGGGTGCCCAAGGTGCCCAGGGTGCCCAAGGTGCCCAAGGTGCCCAAGGTGCCCAAGGTGCCCAGGGTGCCCAGGGTGCCCAGAGTGCCCAGAGTGCACAGGGTGCCCAAGGTGCCCAGGGTGCCCAAGGTGCCCAGGGGGCCCAGGGTGCCCAAGGTGCCCAGGGGGCCCAGAGTGCCCAGGGTGCCCAGGGTGGCCAGGGTGCCCAGGGTGCCCAAGGGTGTCAGGGTGCCCGGGGGGCTCGCGGTGCCGGGGGGCGCTACGGGCAGGGGGGGCCGGAGACGATGGCCAGGACGATCAGCGGGTTGCGGCCCTGGCGTGTCAGGCCGTACGTCGTCCCGCGCGGCACCACCGCAAATGTGCCCGCGGAGATCGGGACGACGCGGTCAGCCAGCCGGAGGGCGCCCTCGCCGCCGACCACGTAGACCATCACATCGGCATCCGGGTTCAGACGGTCCAGCCACGGATCGCGCACCTGCCACACGAGGGCTTCCGACAACCCGCTGCACCCGAGACTGGAGGTCTTCTGGGGCTCGCGGTTGCTGATGAAGTTCTGCTCGATGAAGCCCGGCAGCGACAGCGTGCGCGCCGGTCCGGGCGCGGGCGGCGGCGGCGGGGGCGGTGGTTCAGGGGCAGGCGGCGGCGCGGGCGGCAGGTCCGCGTCGCTGAGCGTCACCGGTACCTCGGGCGCCGCCTGGCCGGCGCGCCACGCGACCTCCTTCTCGAACGTCACGAACCCCTCGTGCGAGAAGCGCAGCCGGTAGGTGCCGGCGCGGACGCCGGTGAACCGCAGGGTGCCGGCCTCGACCGTGGTGCCCTCCCGGTCGATCGGCCCGGTGGCCGTCACCGTCACCCCCTCGATCGGCGTGCCCCGCCCGTCGGTGACGACCAGCGTCATCGTGGTCGTGGGGGCGGGCTTGCGCGCCTGCGCGGCGTGGGTCGACGCGGGGGCCGCCAGGGCCAGGGCCAGAAGGACGACGATGGTCGTGCGGGTCATCGGTCGATGGTAGATCAGGGCGGTGCACGGTGCACGGTGGCCGGCGCGTTGCGTGGGACGGGGGGGCGCAGTACGATGCCCAGGGAGGCGTGATCGATGACCGAATCCAGCGTGCTCATCCGTTCGCTCGGCGATACGTGGGCGCGGATCGTCGAGGCGCTGCCAGACCTCGGGCTCGCGCTCGTCCTGCTGGTGGCCGGGTGGCTGCTGGCCAAGCTGGTGCGGCGCGGGCTGATTCGCGCGCTGCGCGGGGTGCGCGCCGACGAACTGGCCGAGCGGGCGGGCGTCGAGGACTTCCTGATCCAGGGCGGCGTGAAGGTGACGGCCGTCACCCTGCTGGCCAACACCGTCTACTGGCTGATCCTGGCGGGCGTGTTCATCGCGCTGCTCGACGCGCTCGGCCTGCGCACGGCGGGCGAGCTGCTGACGCGCATGGTGCACTTCGTGCCCAACCTGGTCCTGGCCGTGGGCATCCTCGTGTTCGGATCGCTGCTCGCGCGTGTGGTCGGCGGGCTCGTCTACAGCTACCTGAGCAACATCGGCAGCGCCGGCGCGGAGCCGATCGGCGCGCTCGCGCGCTACGCGCTGCTCGTCTTCGTCATCTTCATGGCCGCCGAGCAGCTCGCCATCCGCAGCGAGGTCCTCGTCTCGGCGTTCCAGATCGCATTTGCCGCGGTGTGCCTCGCCGCGGCCCTGGCGTTCGGGCTGGGCGGGCGCGAGTGGGCCGCCCAGGTCATCAACCGGCTCACGAAACGATAACGAGCCAGCCGGCCGCCAGCGCCAGGGTCAGCAGCGTCACCGGCACGCCGATCCGCGCGTGCGTCCGCCAGTCGATGGTGATGCCGAGGCGCGCCGCCTGATCCACGACGATGATGTTGGCGATGCTGCCGACGATCAGGAGGTTCCCCGCCAGCGTCGACGCCAGCGCCAGGATCGGGCCGGCCAGCTCGTGCCGCGCCCCGGGCAGCAGCAGCATGACCGCCGGCACGTTCGAGACGAGGTTCGACAGCACGGCCGTCACCCCGAAGAGGGCCGCCGGGTTCGCCAGGTCCAGCCCCGCCATCCGGAACATCGTCAACAGGAACCCGAGGAAGCCCGACTCCGCGAGCGCGGCGTTGACGACGAAGAGCCCCGCGAACAGCACGAGCAGTTGCCAGTCGACCAGCCCCAGCACGTCGCGTGACGCCATGCGCCGGCTGAGCAGCAGCACGCCCGCGGCCGTGAGCGCCACCACCTCGCGCGGCCACGGCGCGACGAGGAACGCCGCCATCACGGCGCCGACGACGACGAGGCCCTTCAGCGTCTGCCACCGATCGAACGGCGGCGCCTGGATGTCGGGCACGGGCCCGCCGCCCGTCCACCGCCCACGGTAGCCCCACCGGATGGCCGCCCAGACGATCACCAGGCCGGCGAGCGCCGGCACGCCGCCCTGTCCGAGGTACCCCGCAAACGACAGGCGCAGCGACTGGCCGATCAGCATGTTCTGCGGGTTGCCGATGAGCGTGGCGGCCGACCCGACGTTCGACGCGCAGGCGAGCGCCAGCAGGTACGGCACCGGGTCGAGCCGGCGCCGCGCGCAGATCTCCACGAGGACCGGCGCCATGGCCAGGCAGACGATGTCGTTGGCCAGCACCGCCGACAGCCCGCCCGCGGCAAGGACGACGAGCGCCAGCAACCGCTCGGGGGTGTGGTCGCCCTCCCCGAGCCGTCGCGTGAGCGCGGTGTAGAACCCCCCGAGGCGGAACTGCGCCGAGATCACCATCAGCCCGAGGAGGAGGGCGATTGTGGGCACGTCGATCGCGGCCCAGGCGGCAGCGAGGGACAGGCGATCGGTGGCGACGATCGCGATGGCTCCGAGCAGCGCGATGCCCGTGCGATCGAGCGCCAGCCCCGGCAGCTCCCCAAGGACCATGCCGGCGTAGACGAGCACGAAGACGGCGACGATGACGGGATCCATGGGGACTTACGCTGAGGCTCTCAGCGATCGGCGTTCAGCTTTCGGCTTCCGGCTGCGACCCTCCGCACCGCTGCTCCCGCGCGGGCGGCTGTGAAGAGCCGAGAGCCGAAAGCCGACAGCTGACTGCCGCTCGCCGAGAGCTCTCAGTACCTCCAGCTCCTCAGATCCGCGCCGGCCGGGGCCGTCTTCTCCATGCGCTCGACGGCCTTCGGGATGAACATCTGGTGGTAGCGGAGCCGCGAGAGCGCATTGGGGCGCGTGTGGTCGCCGTTCCAGCAGTGCTCGGCGCGATCGCCGTAGTCCACCTCGCCGCCGTAGGGCGGGTTGGTCGTGGACTTCAGGAAGTCCTCGACGAGGTACACGGCGTTGTTCAGGTAGTAGTTGTCCATGTCGCCGACGTAGATGTGCAGTTTGCCTTCGAGCTTCCGCCCGAGGCCCTGCTCCCAGTCGCGGCGCAGGATGTGCGACAGATCGTAGTGTTCACGCCAGTGCTCGGCGACCTTCTTGTCGATGACGCCGGTGCGCTTGTCCCAGATGCGCGCCGGGTACCCGTCGGGCCCCACCGGCGAGTAGGTGGCCTCCCAGACGTCCCACTGCTGGCCCGACCGGGTCTTCGTGCCGAGGACGAGCTCGAGCCGGTTCATCTCCTCGAGCGTGGAGGCGACATGCCCGAGGTAGTCGCGCCGGCCCGGACGTGGCGTCCGCTTCCAGTCGCTCGCGATGAAGTACGCGTTCTCGTCCTCGTACAGGTTCACAACGGTGAACGCGCGGAAGTCGATGGGGTCCGGGCACGCGATGTACGCGCCGTTGAACTCGTCGGGGTAGAAGACCTGCGCGGCCATGGCCTCCCACCCGCCGGTGGAGCCGCCGTACATGAACCGCGCCCAGCCTTCCCCGAGCCCCCGGTACTTCTGCTCGAGATACGGAATCAGTTCCCTGACGATCGCGTCGCCGTAGGGCCCCTGGTTGGCGGAGTTCACGGCGTAGCTGTCGTCGTAGAACGGCGTCGGATGCTGGATCTCGATCACGATCGCGCGCGGGAAGCCCGGTCCGGTCCACTCCTTGAAGAAGTCGTGCGCGTGCTCCTGCTGGATGCGGTTATAGCCCCTGAGGTTGAAGCGCGCGGCGAAGTCCGGCGCGAGGTTCGGGTCGGGCGGCTCCTCGCGGAACCCCGTGAACGTATACGGGAAGTGCCCGTGGTAGATGAAGAGCGGATAGCGGGCCTCCGGATGCGTGTCCCACCCCTCGGGCAGCAGGACGTTGGCGCCCAGGTGCATCGGCCGTCCCCAGAACTTCGTGAGCAGCGCGCTCTCGATCCGTTCGTGTTTGATGTACTTCGTGTCGGCGGGCGGGGGGATCGGCGGGATGACCTGGTCGAGGGCAATCGCGATCGTGCCGCCCGTGCGCGGATCGATCGTCACCGAGCGCGGGGTCGAGTAGAGGTTGCCGGGCGCCTGGTTCCACTGCTGGCCCTCGCCGCGGTCCATGGGCATCTTCACCGTGTGGCCATCACTCCGGCGAAACGTTTCGTATCGGTGCAGCAAGGCCTGCACGGTGTAGGTGCCGCCCGGCAGGTCGTTGAGGCTCGCCAGCGGGAATCCCGCGATGGCGCCATCGAACACCGCGGGCGCCGAGGCCGTCCACCCGTCGACGTCCATGCCGAAGATCGGCTGGCCGGTGGGCCCGTCGCTCACCTGGAAGCGCGGCTCCGCGCCCTCGCGTTTCGAGATGATCAGCAGCAGCCGTCCATCGACCGGCCCACGCTCGGTGGCCGGCAGGCTGACGGTCACGCGCAGCGGCCCGTCCTGAGCGGCAGGCCGCGCGATGGGGGCAACGAGCCCGGCCACGGTCACGGCCAGGGCGACGGCAAACAGATGGCGTTTCATGTGCCGGAGTGTACATCGGGCGGCGGGACAGCGGCAGACCAGGCCTGAGACCTCCATGAGGTTCGTGCGTCTTCGTGGCCTTCGCGTTCTTCGTGTTTGTACGTGCTCGCCCGTCTACAGCGTCTTCAGAAAGGCAATCAGCGCCGCCTTGTCCTCGTTCGACAGGTCGAGACCGAAGCGATGGCCGGGGACCGCACGGCGTTCGACCCGGAAGCCTCGGTAGCCGGTCGGGACGTAGTCGTCGCGCAGCCGGCGCGGGTCGAACCAGTCCTCGAGCGTGGCCACCGAACCGTTGTGCTCGAACGGCCCGCGGTACCACACGCCCTTGAGCGACGGCACCTTGTAGTACCCGGTCCCCCGGCGCGTCGTCAGCGCCAGCGCCGGGTCCGTGCCGACGCCGACGGGATGGATGTCGTCGGTGGCGAGCGCCTCGTCGGGGACGTCGAAGCCGTCCACCGGCGTCAGCCGGTTGCTTGTGTACAGCGGCGGAGGATGGCACGTCGCGCACCCCGTGCGCTGGAACACCTCCTGGCCGCGCGCCGTGATCGGGCTCGGCTGGTGCGGGTTGGGCGGCGGCGTCAGCGAGTACAAGTAGAGGCCGAGCGCGTAGAGCTGCGCCTCGCTGTAGCGCGACGAGGCGCCGGTGAACTGCCCCTGCCCCGGCGCCGGCCGCGTCCGGCCATCCTCGCTATCGGGCACGAAGGGGCCGTACTGGCTGAGCGTATCCATGCCCTGGTTCAGGGCGGCGTAGCGCATGACGTCGCCAATCCCGTGATGGCGGTTGACACCCGTGCTGTCGAGGTAGCGCCGGTCCGTGAGGCCGATCAGGTCGGGCACCCGCGGAGGGTGGAGCAGGCTGGTGCCCTGGCGCGCGAGCACGCCCGCGGGAATCGCGCCGAAGGCCTCGACCGTTTCGGCGCCGGTCAACGCCTCGGTCGTGGCCACCGACGGGTGGCTGACCCAGGGCGCGCCAAACAGCAGGCGGTTGAGGAAACCGGCGGCCCCGTCCGGCATGCCGCGTAGCGAGGTCATCCCCAGCACCGCATCGAAGGGGAAGTTCCCCTGCGCCCCCGTCACCACGCGTCCATCGTCCAGCACCCGCGTGTGACACATCGCGCAGGCCACATTCCCGAGTGCAACCTTGCCCGGCTCCAGTACGACGTAGCGGGCGAAGGGGACGATGCCGTCTGGCGTGGTGGGCACGTGCAGGCGTGCGTAGAGGTCGGGGTTGCGGAGATCCGCCACGCGGATGATCGCGTCGTAGGCGATGGGCGCCTCGAAGACCAGCGCGCCTGCGGCGATCCAGTCGGCTTCGGTTTGGAGCGTTGCCGGGTCGAAGACGATCTCCGGCGGCTGCGCCGCGATCCACTCCATGTAGCCGTCCGGCTCGCGCCCCGGCGCGTACACCGGGTAGCTCTTGTAGATGGGCCGCTCGGGCAGGGCGTAGTAATAGTCGGCCGGGACGTGCACCGGAGATTGCGCCGGGTCGGCCAGCGGCACCTCGAAGGCGTGCAGGGCGTCCGCGTCCCAGGTGCGCGGGATCTCGGGTGTCCATGCCGTCTCAGGCGCCGGGGGCCGGCCGCACGCCGCCATCACGCTCATCATCAACGCCATGGTGAGGCGCCAGGCGGCACGCGCGTCTCCAGCTCGTCGGGCCATGATGGGGCGGGAGTGTAGCATGGGGGTGGCCCCCGCCGGCGGGTCCGTTCACGCGCGCTTTGGGGAGGCGAGAGCCCGATGATCGTTGACTGCCACACGCACCTCATCAACTACCAGGACGAGGCAACAGACGACCTCGCGGGGTGCCTGGCGCGGATGCAGGCCACCATGCGGCGCAACCGCGTGGACGTGTCGATGGTGCTCACCTCCTACAAGGTCACACCCGGCCGTCCCTCCACCCGCGCGGTGGTGGAGGCCACCCGCCACCTCCCCAACATCCACGTCGTCGCGGGCCTGTCGTGGAAGACCTTCTGCGACGAGGACGTCGTCGAGCTGCGGGGGATGCTGGAGGCCGGGGAGATCAAGGGGCTGAAGCTGTACCCCGGCTACGAGCCGTTCTACCCGGCGGACCCGAAGCTCGAACCGGCGTACCGCCTCGCCGAGGAGTTCGACGTCCCGGTGATGATCCACTCGGGCGATACGTACTCGCCGACCGGCAAGGTGAAGTACTCGCACCCGCTCAACGTGGACGAACTGGCGGTGGACTTTCCGAAGGTGAAGTTCCTGATCTGCCACCTCGGCAATCCCTGGTTCCGGGACTGCATGGAGGTGGTCTACAAGAACGACAACGTCTACACGGATATCTCCGGCCTCACGCTCGGCGACTTCTCGGATCGCTTCGAGGCCTACATGCGGCAGCAGTTGAAGGAGATGATCCTGTGGGGCGTGAATCCCCGCAAGGTGCTGTTCGGCACCGACTGGCCGCTCGCCACCATGGAGTCCTACCTGCAGTTCATGGACGAGCTGAAGCTGCCGCCGAAGGACAAGGAGCTGATGCTCTGGGAGAACGCCGCCGCGCTCTTCAAGCTCGACGTCCAGGCGGCGCCGCTGGGGCTCGGATCATTGCTTCGGCGGATCTAAAGCGAGTGGGTAGTGGGTAGTGGGTAGTGGGTAGTGGGTAGTGGGCGCCGCGGCCTGAGCGCCCTTCCCCCCAAATCCGAAGCAGCCATTGCCTCATACAGGGGCAGTTTCGGTCATTGAATGCTCCGTAACTGAACAGGCACTTGCAAAGCCATTTTACGCAATGGTTTAAGTGGATGTTGCGCGCAGTTGTGGTGTCTGTGTGTGCTCTAACGCAACACTGGCGTCTCTGGTGCCAACGCTCGAGATGACTCGAGGGACCCCGAAGTGACTGTTGTTTGAGTCACTTGCCGGTGATTCCGACCACGATTGTCATCACGGCAGCGAACTTGCTCTTACGGGTCTCGGTCACTCTCGTCGTTCTCGCTTCGGTCGCACGGCCATTGATAACGGGCGGTAGACCCATGAGACCTGACATGAACGCTTCGCACGCACGGGTGGCGAGCCCTCACTGGGGTGCTCGCCTCCGGCGGCCGGCAACGTTGCTGGTCATCGCAGCCATGGTGCTCGGGGGCCAGGTGGGGCCGGTGGAAGCCCAGCCCGGTGCCCGCGGCGCCAAGGCGCAGTCACCTCAGGTGGCGCGCGAGGCCGGACCCTCCCTTCGTCCATCCTCACGCGCCGCGCGCATCGCGGCGCGGCAGATCGCGCCCCGGCTCGACCGCGCCCTCGAGGCGCGCGCGGATCGCGGCGGGCGCTCGCGCGTCATCGTGCGCCTCAAGCCCGGCATGGACATCGGGACGGCGGCGCGCGGCCTCGGCGGCCGGATGGGCCGCCGGCTTGGCCTCATCAGCGGCCAGGTGGTCGAACTGCCCAACTCCGCCCTGCGTGCCCTGTCACGGCACCCGGCCGTGGAGAGCATCCACGTGGACCGGCCCGTGGCGCAGCTGCTCAACCGCACCGCCGTGACCATCGGGGCCAGCCTGGTGCACCAGCAGTACGGCTTCACGGGACGCGGGATCGGCGTGGCCGTCATCGACTCCGGCGTCACCGGATGGCATGACGACCTGACGGGCGCGGGTCCGACGGGGTACCCCTACGGCAACCAGCGGGTCCGGCACTTCGCCGACTTCGTGGGCGGCCAGTCGCAGCCCTACGATGACAACGGCCACGGCACGCACGTCGCCGGCACCATCGCCGGCAGCGGCTATGACAGCGACGGGCGGCGCGCGGGCATTGCGCCTGACGCCGATCTCGTCGTGCTCAAGGCGCTCGACCACCTCGGTGCGGGCTACATGAGCGACGTCATCGCGGCCTTCGACTACGCGGTGGCCGTCAAGGACATCTTCAACATCCGCGTCATCAACCTGTCCATCGGCGCGCCCATCAGCGAGTCGTACTGGACCGATCCCCTGACGCTGGCCGCCAAGCGCGCGGTGGACGCCGGGATCGTGGTCGTGGCCGCCGCCGGCAACCTGGGCTACGGGCCCGACGGCCCGCGCTACGGCACCGTCACGGCGCCCGCCAACGCGCCGTGGGTCATCGCCGTGGGCGCGTCGAACCACAAGGGCACGATCAACCGGCAGGACGACGACGTCGCGCCGTTCAGCTCGCGCGGGCCCACCTACATCGACTGGCAGGCCAAGCCCGACATCGTCGCACCGGGCGTCGGGATCGTCTCGCTGAGCGATCCGAACAGCCACTACTACGCCACGCGGCCGCACGCGCTGCTCGACGGCAGCGTCTCGACCCCGTACAAGCCCTACTTGAGCTTGAGCGGCACGTCGATGGCCTCGCCCGTGGTGGCCGGCAGCATCGCGCTGATGCTGGAGGCCAACCCGACGCTCACGCCGAATCTGGTGAAGGCGATTCTGCAGTACACCGCGGAGAGCCAGCCGGCGATCGACCGCCTGAGCCAGGGGGCCGGGTTCCTCAACACGCTCGGCGCCGTGCGCCTGTCGCGGTTCTTCACGGACGCGCAGCCGGGCGCCCTCTATCCGATGGACGCCACCTGGAGCCGGCACATCCTCTGGGGCAACTATCGGGTCGCCGGCGGCGTGCTCGTGCCCGGCGCGAACGCCTGGGACGACAACATCGTCTGGGGCAACGACTGGGACAACATCGTCTGGGGCAACACCTGCGGTGAGGCCTGCGACAACATCGTGTGGGGCAACGACACCGGCGACGACAACATCGTCTGGGGTCTCGACTTCGACAACATCGTGTGGGGCAACGACGCCGGCGACAACATCGTCTGGGGTAACGACACCGGCGACAACATCGTCTGGGGTAACCACTTCGAGCTCGACAACATCGTCTGGGGCATGGACTGCGGTGGCGGCGATTGCGACAACATCGTGTGGGGCAATTCGCAGCTCGACAACATCGTGTGGGGCCTCGACGAGGACAACATCGTCTGGGGTAACAGCCTCGACGACAACATCGTGTGGGGCCTCGACTTCGACGACAACATCGTGTGGGGCCTCGACTATGACGACAACATCGTGTGGGGTCTTGACGACAACATCGTCTGGGGCAATGACACGGGTGACAACATCGTGTGGGGCTTCGGCGGCGGGGCCATCGGCATGTGGAATCCTGCCGAGGAGGTCGATCCGGCAGCGGTGACCGAACCGATGATCTTCGGCGACGCCTGGCCTGTCAGCGTGACGGTGCCCGACGAGCCGGAGCTTCCTCAGGAGCCGGTCATCGAAGAGCCGGTGACGGAGCCGGTCGTCGAGGAGCCGGTGACGGAGCCGGTCGTCGAAGAGCCGGTGACGGAGCCGGCTGCCGAGGAGTTCGCCATTGATGAGCCGGTGACCTCACCGACGACCGAGGTGATCGACGGGGAGCTGTTCTTCGAGGAGTCGACCACCGAGGAGGTGACTGAGCCGACGACCTCGACCTCGACGGGAGGTGGGCTGTGATTCAGCAGGCGCCTCATCACTCCGACGCGCACGTTCAGGCATCGCTTGGAGCGGCACAGATGACTCACATGCACGCGGCACAGCCGGCCACCGTCTCCGTTCCGGCACCTGTGACTATCCCCGCGACGGTCACCACCGACTGGCGGCAGACGCTGCCGGTGCTGATGGGGCACGGGATCACCCTGCGCGGCCTTCGCGTGTCCGACGCCGCCTCGCTGCTGTCGCTGCTGACGACGGAGGAGGTGACGCGGTTCATCTCGCCGCCGCCGACCACGGTGGAGGGCTTCGAGCGCTTCATCGAGTGGGCGCAGCGCGAACAGGCGGCGGGCAACTACGTGTGCTTCGCCGTCGTGCCTGAGGGCAGCGACACGGCGGTGGGGCTCTTCCAGGTGCGGCAGCTCGAGGCGGGCTTCCGCACGGCCGAGTGGGGCTTCGCCATCGGGTCGTCGCACTGGGGCACGGGCCTCTTCACGGCCGGGGCGGCCCTCGTCCTGGCGTTCGCCTTCGAGACGCTCGGTGTGCAGCGGCTCGAGGCCCGGGCCGCGGTGGCCAACGGCCGGGGCAACGGTGCGCTGCGCAAGATGGGGGCGGTCTGTGAGGGCCGGCTCCGCGGATCGTTCGTGCACCGCGGCGAGCGCCTCGACCAGCACCTCTGGTCGATCCTCGACAGCGACTGGCGCCAGACCAAGGCGGTCTGGGGACCGGACCTGACGCTCAACTAGCTGCGCCGCTCCACTGCGCGGTACCTCATGGGCGGGTGGCCATCACGGCCCCCGCCCAAAACTTTGAACTTTGCGCTTTCCACCTGCCCTCCCATAATGGCGGGCGATGACTGAGCACGCGTACGGCTGGCTGTCGATCCTTCCCCCGCTTCTCGCCATCGGACTGGCCATCGCGACGCGCCAGGTCATCATCTCGCTCACGGCCGGCATCTGGGTCGGGTGGGTGATTCATGCCGGGGGCGATCTGCTCACCGGCACCGCCTCCGCCATCCAGACGCTCGTGACCGTGTTCGGGGACGCCGGCAACACCCGCGTCATCATCTTCACCATGCTGATGGGGTCGCTGCTCCTGCTGCTGCAGCGTGGCGGCGGCGTGGACGGCTTCCTCGCGTGGGTGTCGCAGTGGAAGTGGTCGGCCACGCGGCGGGGGGCGCAGCTCATGGCCGCCTGCATCGGGCTCGGCGTCTTCATCGAATCCACAATCACCGTCCTGGTGGTCGGCACGGTGTCACGGCCGCTGTTCGACCGGCTGAAGATCTCGCGCGAGAAGCTCGCCTACATCTGCGACTCGACCTCCGCGCCCGTCTGCATCCTGATCCCGTTCAACGGCTGGGGCGCCACCGTGCTTGGCATCCTCACGGTGCAGGCGGCGGCCGGCACGCTCGGGAATCAGACCCCCTTCGGTGTCTTCGTCGCGGCCATCCCGCTCAACTTCTACGCCATCCTTTCGGTCATCATGGTCTTCACCGTCGCCGGCACGGGATGGGACTTCGGGCCGATGGCGCGGGCCGAGCGGCGCGCGCGCGAGGAAGGCAAGGTGCTGGCCGACGGCGCGCACCCGGTGGTGGATGAATCGGCGATCTTCGTGCCGCGCAAGGAAGGGCTGCCGCCGCGTCTCGTGAACATCCTGGCGCCCCTGTTCGGGATGGTCGCCATGGTGGCGGCGGGCATTGCGATCACCGGGACGATCGGCGTGCGCGCGGCCGGCCTCGAGGCGCCCGGGGTGATGGACTACCTCAACCAGGCGTCGGGCTCGACCTCGGTCCTCTGGGGCGTGCTGTTCGGCCTGGTCATGGCCGGCGGCCTGCTCATCGCGCAACGCGCCGTGTCGCCGCAGGAGTTCATCGACCTCGGCTTCAAGGGCGCGGGCGGCATGCTGCCCATCGCCACGCTCCTCGTGCTGGCCTTCGGCATCGGCATGACCTGCAACGCGCTCGGCACCGGCCCCTGGGTCGCCGAGCAGGTGCGGCCCTATCTGACGCCGGTCCTCGTGGCGCCGCTCGTCTTCCTCGTCTCGTGTGCCATCGCGTTCTCGACGGGTACGAGCTGGGGCACGTTCGCGATCATGATCCCGCTGGCCGCGCCGCTCGTCGGCCAGTTCAACGCGGAGGGGGCGGCCGTGTCGCTGCCGCTCGTCGTGAGCGCCGTCCTCGGCGGCGGCGTGTTCGGGGACCACTGCTCGCCGATCAGTGACACGACGGTGGTGTCGTCGATGGCCTCCGCGAGCGACCACATCGACCACGTCCGCACGCAGCTCCCCTATGCGCTGCTGTGCGGCGCGGGTGCCCTGACGATGTACTTCGTGGCCGGGATGCTCGGAGTCTGACACGATGCACAGACGGCACTTTCTCGGTGTGGTGGGCGCGGGTGTGGTGGGCGGCGGGCGTTCGCTCCTCGGGAACGCGCCAGACGTCCTGCCCGCTGACGGGGCCCGTCAGGACGACGACCGGTTCGATCGCATCAGCCGGGCGATCGACGCGAAGATGGCGGAGTACCGGACGACGGGCGTGGCCTTTGCCCTCTCCAAGTCCGGGGCGTCCCGCAGCCGGGGCTTCGGCCTCACGAACATCGACAACCCGCAGCCCGTCACGTCCGACACCGTCTTCCCCATCGCATCGATTTCGAAGACCGTCGTGGCGACCGCCATGATGCGGCTGTTCGACCAGCAGCGTGTCGATGTCGAGGCGCCGGTGGCCCAGTACCTCCCCGGCTTCCGCCTGGCGGACGCGGCGGCGGCGCGCGAGGTGAGGATCTGGCATCTGCTGACGCATACGCCCGGATGGGAAGGCCAGCTCACCACGCCGGACCGGGGCCCCGCCACGCTCGAGCACTTCATCGAGACGTTGCACGACCTGCCGCAGCTCGCGCGGCCCGGTGAGGTGTGGAGCTACAACAATGCCGGCTGGGGCGTGGCGGGACGCGTCCTCGAGGTCGTCACCGGCACCACGATCGGCGAGGCGCTGTCGGCCCTCGTCTTGGAGCCGCTCGGGCTCGAGCGTGCCACGTCCTCGACCGGCGTGGCGATGTCGTACCGGTTTGCCGCGCCGCATCGGGAACAGGACGGACGGACGGTCGCCGTGCGTCCGTTCCAATTACCAGCCAACGTGGCCGCGGGCGGGTGCGCCATGAGCGTCGACGATCTGCTCCGCTACGCCCGCTTCCATCTCGGAGACGGAAGCAGCCCGGCAGGCGAGCGCCTCTTATCCAGGGCGTCGCTCGAGGCGATCCGAACGCCTCGCCTCCGGAAAAACACCTCGTCGGACGAGATGGGCCTGGGATGGCACCTGCGCACGCTGGACGGCGTGCTGACCGCGCAGCACGGAGGGACGCTCGGCGGCCACTGCCTGCACGTACAGCTCGTGCCCGAACGCGACCTGTGTTTTGCGATTCTCACGAACCACGCCGACGGATGGCAGCTGAACGAGGACGTTGCGGCGGACATCCTCCGCACGTACGAGGACATCGGGCTGGCGCCGGGCCAGCGGACGGGCGGCAATCGTGGCGGCAACGAGCGCATGAGGATCCACGCCGAACCACTCGCCACGCAGCCGCGGCTCGATGAGTACGTCGGACTCTACACGCGTCCGCCGGTCGGCGAGGTCAACGTGCAGGTCGAGGGCGATGGGCTGACCGTGGGATCCGGCGATGGCCGCTACGGTCTGCGCTTCTGGGCGCCCGACATGGCGTACGCCACAGGTCCTGGCGCCTTCCCCGGCATGGCTGTCGAGTTCATCCGCGACGGCAGCGGCGCGGTGACGTGGATTCGCGTGAACGGCCGGATCGCCAGGCGAGTGGCGGAGGAACGTGGGGAGTAGGTAGTAGTGGGTAGTGGCTAGTAGGTAGTGGGTAGTGGGTAGTAGGTAGTGGGTAGTAGGTAGTGGGTAGTAGGTAGTGGGTAGTAGGTAGTAGGTAGTAGGTAGTCCCGTCACCACCCACTCGTTACACCCACTCGCCACTACCCACTCGCCACTACCCACTCGCCACCACCCACTCGCCACTACCCACCCGCCACTACCCACTCGCCACTCGCCACTACCCACTACCCACTACCCACTCGCTACTACCCACTACCCACTACCACTCCCCGCCCACGCCCCCGCCAGTTCATCGCCGCCACCACCACCCCGATCACGAGGCCGGTCGTGTCGAGCACGTGCAGCGGGACGCCGGCGACGAAGACCGTCGGCCCTGGCGCCAGGAGCAGGGCGGAGGCGGCGTACAGCAGCAGACGCTGCACGATCGGCGTCGGGGCGAAGAGGTAGCCGGCCAGGCCCGCCGCGAAGGCCGCGATGCCCAGCGCCCCGGCGGCGACGGCCTGCACGACGTCGATCATCGCGGGTGCGCCGTCTGGTGACAGGAAGAGCAGCTCGGGCCGGAAGACGAAGATGAACGGCAGCGTGAAGCCGGCCAGCGCGATCCGGAACGCCGCGACGCCGCTTCGCATGATGTCGGCGCCGGCAATCGACGCCGCGGCATACGCCGCCAGCGCCACCGGGGGCGTGACCATCGCCATCATCCCGAAGTAGAAGATGAACAGGTGCGCCGCCAGCGGCACCACGCCCAGTTCGCCCAGCACCGGGCCGATCAGCGTCGCCAGCAGCAGGTACGTCACCGCCGACGGCAGCCCCATGCCCAGCACGAGCGACGAGATCATGATCACGACGAGCGCGAGGAACAGGTTGTCCTCCGCCAGCGGCAGGATCGTCGCCGGCAGCCGCGTCCCGACCCCCGACATCGTCACCACCCCGATCACGATGCCGACGCACGCGGCGGCGGCGATGAGCGGCACCACGTCACGCGCGGCGTTGAGCACCGCCTTCCGCGCCGCCGGCAGGCCGACGCGGGTGCTGGGGTGGAGGAAGCTGACGGCGATCGTCGCCGCGAGCGACAGGGACACCGCGCGGAACGCCGTGTAGCCGGCGAAGAGGAAGGCCACGAGGCTGCCGAGGGCCGTCACGAACACGAGCCCCTGGAACCAGAGCGGATCGTCCGTGCCGCCTGGCGCGACCGGCGCCGCGGGAGCCTCGAGCGCGAGCCGCCGCGCCGAGAAGTGGACGAAGAGGAACAGCGACAGGTAATAGAGGATCGCGGGGATGATCGCGGCCTGCACGATCTGCAGGTAGGTGACGGGCGGCTGGACCAGCTCCAGCATCATGTAGGCGCCGGCGCCCATCACCGGCGGCACGAGCGCGCCGCCGGAGCTCGCCGCGGCCTCGATGCCCGCCGCCATGTGCGGCGAGAACCCGGCGCTGCGCATCATCGGGATCGTGAACGTCCCGGTCGCGGCCGTGTTGGCGACCGCGCTCCCCGAGAGCGACCCCATCAGCCCGCTGCTGATCACCGCCACCTTGGCGGGTCCGCCCGGGGTCCGGCCGAACGCGCGCGCCGCCGCCTGGATCACGAACCGCGTGGCCCCGGTGGCGCCGAGCACCGCGCCGAACACCACGAACAGGAACACGTAGGTGAACATCACCGACAGCGCGACGCCGAACACGCCCTGCGTGTGGAGGAACGTCTGCGCCACGATGCGGTCGACGTTGTAGCCGCGGTGCGGGAAGAACCAGTCCGGCGCGTAGGCGCCGAAGTAGGCATAGAGCAGGAACACGCTCGAGAGCAGCGGCAGCGCCCAGCCGAGCGTGCGGCGCGCCGCCTCCATCACCAGGCCGAGGCCGACGATGGCGACGGCGATGTCGGTGGAGGTCTCGTAGCCGCCGCGGTTCCCGAGCGACCGGCCGTCGAGCCACGAACTCGTGAACGCCGGCTCCGTTTGCCAGACGATGAAACCGCAGCAGGCGAGGGTGAGCAGGGCGAGCAGGCCGTCGACGGCCCGTGCCGCGCGCGAGGCGGCGAGCGACGGCGCCGCCGGGACGTTCAGGAAGCAGAGCAGCAGTCCGAGGCCGGTGAAGATCGCGAGCTGCGACTGCGGGCTGAGCCGTGGGTAGTTGACCTCGGCCAGTGTGAAGGCGCAGATCGCCAGGCTCAGGCCCAGCGTGAGCCGCGGCAGCCGCGGCTGGGCGTCGGAAGCAGCCATGTCAGGGGACTAGTTCGGCCAGATGCCGATCTCGCGGTAGTAGCGGATCGCGCCGGGATGGAACGGCGTGCCGGTGTCACGCACCGCGTTGGCCGGGTTGATGGCCCGCCCGGCCGGGTGCTTCTGGCTCACCTCCTCGCGGCGCTCCCAGAGCGCCTTCGTCACCTGGTAGACCAGATCCTCGTCCTGATCCGCGGCGGCGATGAGGTGCATCGACCCGACGTCGAGCGCCTGGAAGTCCGTGTCCTGCCCGCGGTAGGTGCCGGCGGGGATCGTCGCGTGGCTGAAGAACGAGTAGTCAGCCGCGAGGCGCGTGCGCGCGTCCTCGTCGAACGGCACGTAGACGAGGTCCATGGACGAGGCGGCCTGCGTGATCGACGCCGTCGGGATCGCCCCGCCGAGGAACACCGCCGCGGCCGAGCCGTCCGTCAGCATGTCCACCGCGGCCGACTGCGTGGCGTTCAGGGGCGTGAAGTCCGAATACGCGATGCCGTGGGCGGCCAGGATCGGCTGGACGAAGTACTCGAAGCCCGCCCCGGCCGGGCCGATGACCACGCGCTTGCCGCGCAGGTCCGCGATGGTCTGGACGCTGCCGCCGCGCGGCGCGAGGAACAGCGCGATGTTCGGGGCCAGGGTCATCACCGATCGCATCGGGTACTCCCGGTCCCACCCTTCGCCCCCACGAACGGCAAAGTAGGTGATGGCGGCGTTCGAGAGCGCGAAGTCGAGTTCGCCCTGGGTGAGCCGGCGGATGTTCTCCTGCGAGCCGCTCGTGGCTTCGGCCGTGACCTGCCAGCCGCGCTCCGCGCCCGCCGCGCCGAGCACTTCGCTGAGCGCGCTGCCGACGACGAAGAAGGCGCCGCCGGGCGGCGCCGTGCCGACGTTGACGAAGGTGCGCGCGGGCGCCTCACTGCCGCCGCCGCAGGCAGTGGCGACCGCCGCGAGGGTCGCGAGGGCCAGTGGCCGGACGAATCGAAACATGGAGACCTCGGTCGAGGGGACCCGAACCGCGCGTTCGGCGTCCAAACCACGATAAATACGCCGGCCGCTCGCCGTGAGCCCGCCGCGCAGGTAGTATCTCATGAGGCTGTCCTGACTTGCGGCCACGCGCCGCCCGGGTTCCCCATGCGCATCGTCTGTGTGATTACGCTGCTGCTGAGCCTGCCGTTGACCGCGGCGGCCCAGACCACCGCCACCCTCGCCGGCCGCGTCGTCGACGGCAGCGGCGCCGTGCTTCCCGGCGTGAGCCTCGTCGTGCGCCAGGTCGACACGGGCTTGACGCGGGCCGTCACGACCGACGCCGACGGCCGGTACACGGTGGCCACGCTGCCGGTGGGCGCGTACGAGATCCGTGCGACGCTGGACGGCTTCCGGCCCCTTGTGCGCGAAGGCGTCACGCTGACCGTCACCGAGATCGCCGTCGTCAATCTCACGCTCGAGGTGGGCGGGGTGAATGAGGTGGTCATGGTGAGCGCCGGCGCCGGCGTCGTGAACACCCGCAGCGGCGAGCTGTCGTACCTCGTGGCGGGCCGCGCCATCGAGGAGCTGCCGCTCAATGGCCGCAACTACACGGACCTGGCCCTGCTGCAGCCATCGGTCGTCGCGTATCCGCACCGCGACGGGGGGTCGGTCGTGGCGCACGGGCTCGGGATGAGCGTGAACGGCCAGGACCCGCGGTCCAACGTCTACCTGCTCGATGGCACGCTGCTGAACGACATGACGAACGGCCCGGCGGGGAGCGCCGCCGGCACCGCGCTCGGCATGGAGACGGTGCAGGAGTTCCGCGTCGAGACCAACGCCTACGGCGCGGAGTTCGGACGCAACTCGGGGGCGCAGATCAACGTGCTCACGCGGTCGGGCACCAACCAGGTGCGCGGGAGCGCCTACGAGTTCCACCGCAACGACCGGATGGACGCGAAGAACTACTTCGACGTCGAGAAGCCGCCCTTCACGCGGAACCAGTTCGGGGGGGCGTTCGGCGGCCCGGTGCGGCGCGACCGGCTGTTCTACTTCGTCGGCGTCGAGGCGCTGCGCGAGAACCTCGGCCGGACGATCACGTCCACCGTGCCCGACGACAACGCGCGTCTCGGCCTGCTGCCGGATCCGGCGCGGCCGGGCCAGTTCCTGAACGTCGGCATCCATCCCGGTGTGGCGCCGTACCTGGCCGAGTACCCGCGCGCCAACGGCGCCGCGCTCGGCGACGGCACGGCGCTCTACCGATTTCAGTTCGACCAGGTGCTCGACCAGGACTTCCTCCAGGGCCGCCTCGACTACCACGCCAGCCCGGGCACACAGCTCTTCGCGCGCTACACATTCGACGATGCGGCGCAGCGGCTGCCGACGGACTATCCGCAGTTCCCGCGGTCGTTCGTCTCGCGCAACCAGTTCGCGACGCTCGAGTTGCGCCGCGTGTGGTCGCCGCGCCTGCTCGGCACGTTCCGCGCCGGCCTGAGCCGCACCCGCGTCGGGCAGGATGTCGAGGTGGCGACCACGACGCCGCTCGCGCCGTTTGTCCCGGGCCGCTCGTATGTCGGCAACATCGACGTCGGCGGGTTGAACCGCTTCGGGACGCAGAGCTCGGTCGACGTGCGATTCCTGCAGCACGTCTTCAGCCTGCAGCAGGACTCGACCTACGCGCGTGGACGCCACGTGGTGAAGTTCGGCGGGCTCGCCGAACGCTACCTGCAGGACATGGTGAACCCGACGTTCAGCCTGGGCACGTACTCCTTCGCCAACCTGCGCGCGTTGCTCGAGAACCGCGCCACGAGCTTCATCGGCCTCCGGCCCGACGGGCAGTTCGACCGCTACTGGCGCTTCTGGCTGATGGGCGCCTACGTGCAGCACGAGTACCAGGCGTCGTCGCGGCTGTCGCTGAACGCCGGGCTGCGCTACGAGTTCACGACGATGCCCTCGGACATCAATGGCCGCGACTCGGCGCTCGTGAACCTGACGGACCGCGCGCCGTCGACGGGCCGGCTCTTCGACAGCCCCGGCTACACGAACCTCTCGCCCCGCCTCGGGTTTGCGTGGAACGTGGATGGCGCGGGCCGCACCGCCGTGCGCGGCGGCTACGGGCTGTACTACAACACCAACAGCTACCAGAACCTGATCGTCACCGTGACGAATCCGCCGGCCACGCCGCGCGTGGTGTTCCCGGCGCCGACGTTCCCGAACCCGCCCTTCGAGCGCGCGTCCGGCAACTCGATTCGTCCGGTGCAATGGGACTACAAGACGCCGCGCGTCCACGTGTGGAACGTGAACGTGCAGCAGGAGCTGCCCGGGCAGATCGCCGCCACGATTGGGTACGCGGGGTCGCGCGGCCGCCACCTGCTGCGCAGCAACGACGTGAACACCGCGATCCCGGTGACCGGCGCCGATGGCCGGCCGTTCTTCCCGGCCGGCGGGCCGCGGCAGAACACCGCGTGGACCACCATCGAGCTCAAGAGCGCCGACGGCGACTCCTGGTACCGCGCGTTCATCGTCGAACTCCGGCGCCGGTTCACGGATGGGCTGATGTTCCAGTCGTCGTACACCTGGTCGAAGTCCGAGGACACGACGCAGGCGTCCACCTTCTTCTCGGATGCGACCAACGGCACGACGTCCGCGTTCCCCGAGTTCATCGCCGGCTACAACAAGGGGCTCTCGGACTTCCATGCCGAGCACAACTGGGTGGTGAGCGTGAGCTGGGACGTGCCGTTCGCACGCGCGCTGACGGGGGCGGCCGGCGCGGTGCTCGATGGCTGGCGGCTGTCGGGGATCATGAACATGCGCACCGGGAGCCCGCTCACCGTGTTCGTGCAGAACAACCGGTCGCGGTCGCTCTGGCAGCCGTCGCTCGGCCCCGGCATCGGGCGCGACCGCGCGAGCTACGCGCCTGGCTTCGGGCCCGGCAACGCGGTCACGGGCAATCCCGATCAGTGGTTCAACCCGGCCGCGTTCGTGACGCCGGCGGCGGGCACGTTCGGCGACACGGGCCGCGGCGACTTCATCGGCCCCGACCTGCGCACCGTGGACCTGTCGCTCGTGAAGGACGTTCGCCTGCCCGCCTTCGGCCCCGGCGGCCGAGCGGAGCTGCGGGTGGAGATGTTCAACGTCTTCAACCGCGCGAACTTCGGCATCCCCGCGCTCACGGCCTTCGCCGGGGTGGCCGACAATGAAGCGCCGCTCGCCAGCTTCGGCCGCATCCGCAACACGATCACCTCGGCGCGGCAGGTGCAGCTGGGCGTGCGGGTGAGGTTCTGAGCGCACGTATAGCGGCGATCGGCTGTCAGCGATCAGCGATCAGCTTTCGGCTCCCAGCTCCCAGCTCCCGGCGCTGCGCCTGCCCGGCGGACGGGTCGGGCGGGCAGGTCTGAGGCGATCTTTGTGATGAGCGCCTCGAGCTGGCGCACCAGACCCGCGTAGCGCTCCACGAGTGGGGCGGCCGCAGTCACTGAAAGCGCGCCGACGCGCATGGCGACCGACAGAAGGTACGCGGTCTCGGACGCGGAACCAAGCGCCGTTTCGAGGAACGTCAGGTAGGCTTTGTCGGAACGCCGGGTGGAGCCTTCGACAATGTTGGTGGCCACTGAGGTCGCGGCGCGACGCAGCTGCGATTGCAGCCCGAAGCGTTCTTCCTCGGGGAGTTGGCGGCTGGCGGCATAGACGTCGAGGACCAGCGCGTCGGCAAGCACGAACACGCGGAGGTTGGAGTAGTTGCGGCTCATGCGTTGGTCGTCGCAAGAACGGATCCACGTGGATTTCTGCGTGAATCCTCGTGCTGCGGCCTTGTGGGCTCCAGAATCTGCACGGCCCGCCTCTCAAGAAGTCGCAGAAAGCGCTAACATCATCGGCCGATAGCCGATAGCCGATAGCCGATAGCCGATAGCCGATAGCCGATAGCTGATCGCTGATGGCCGACAGCCGACAGCTAACAACCGAGCGAAGCGAGGAACCCCGATGTCGTGGATTGCGTTTGTGGGTGGGGCGGTGTTGTCCTGGGGGTTGTATGGCGTGTCGCTGCACAAGGGGCAGGTGGCGCTCGGGAATCCGTTGCGCGCCCTGCTGTGTGTGGGGATCGCCTACTTCCTGATCGGCGTGCTGGTGCCCCTCGTGGCGCTGTCCGCGCAGGGGGAGCTTCGGAACTTCACCGTGTCCGGCACGCTCATCGCCACCGCGGCGGGGACGCTCGGGGCGCTGGGGGCCGTGTGCATCATCTACGCGTTTCGCGCGGGCGGGTCGCCGCTCTACGTGATGCCGCTCGTGTTCGGCGGCGCGCCGCTCATCAACGTGATCGCCACCGTCATCCTCCATCCCCCGAAGGAGGCGCCGAGCCCGTTGCTCTACGTGGGCTTCCTGATGGCCGCGGCCGGCGCGGGGATGGTGCTCTACTACCGGCCGCAAGGCTGAGGCCAGAGCGCGCCGCGTGGGGGCGGCGTCAGGGCAGCGTCCAGACGATCAGCGTGTCGGCGTCCTTGACGATCAGGCGCTGCCCTGAGACGGCCGGGTGCGCCCAGACGGCGGAGTCGGCCATCTGGTAGCGCCGCACCTCCTGGAGGCCCTCGCCGTTGGGGCGTGCCACGATCAGCTCCGCGTTGGATGTGCCGATCAGCAGGTGCGATCCGGCGGCCAGGAGCGAGGCGTTGTCGGCCTCGCGGCCGCGCGTCAGCCAGAGCGTCGTGCCGGTGGCCGGTTCGAGGGCGAAGAACTGCCCGCGGTTGCGGTGCGACAACCCGATCAGCCGGCCGTCCACGAGCGCCGGCGAACTCATGTACATCGAGACCTCGGCGTTGTGCCACACGCGCTCGGCCGTGTAGCCAGAGCCGGCGCGCGTGATGCGCACCGCGGTCGTGCCGTTCTCGAGGCCCGAGTAGACGACGAGGCCGTTGACGATCATCGGCGTGACGGAGTTCTGATCGAAGTTGGTGGTGAACGGGATCTCCCAGAGCAGGCGGCCCGTGCCGGCGTCGAGGCCGAGGACGCGCCCCTGCGACTGCGTCACGAGCTGGCGCGTGCCGGCCAGCGTGGCGAGGATCGGCGTCGCGTAGCCGGGACCGTCCCCCTCCCAGCGCCAGCGGACCTCGCCGGTGGCGGCGTCGAACGCCGTGAGCGCGCCCCGGTCGTGCCCGCCCATGAACGCGATGACCGCGGTGCCGTCGACGATCGGGGACGTCGCGGTGCCGTAGAGCGGCAGCGTGCCTGCGGCCGGCGTACGCCACAGCACCTTGCCGGTCGCCAGATCCAGCGCCGAGAGAATGCCCGTGATGCCGAGCGTGAACACGCGTCCGTCGGCGATGGCGGGCGTGGACTTCGGGCCGGGACCGTGGCCGCGCGCCGCCGGGTTCATCGTGTACGGCGCCGGATGGCGATCGCGCCACAACGCTTTCCCCGACTCGAGGTCGAACGCCGCCACCACCTCATCCTCGCCCTGTCGTGTGTGGACGACGAGACGGGATCCCGCGACCACCGGCGAGGCGTGGCCGGCGCCCACCGGCGCCTCCCACCGCTTCACGAGGCGCTCGGGCCAGGCCGACGGGGCGCGGAAGTCCGCCACGATCGCATCACCCGCGGGTCCCCGCCACTGCGGCCACGACTGCGCCGCCGCGATGCCGCCCTGGCAGACGAGAAGTCCCAGGGCGATCCACGCGGCGGCCCGAAAGCTGTCAGCTGTCAGCTTTCGGCTTTCGGCACGTAAAAGGCTGCCAGCTGTCAGCTTTCGGCTTTCGGCGCGTGAAAGGCTCCCGGCTTTCGGCTCTCGGCTTTCGGCACGCAAAAGGCTGTCAGCTATCAGCTTTCGGCTTCCGGCGCTGGAGCAACTATCCGCCGTATTCCGTTCACGTTCGGCTCGTGACTTCATTCCGTTGTTCGCTCCGCTACAGACCACGTATACGCCTCGCTGCCGGTCACCGGTGTCGCCGGCTTCCGGATGTCGAAGCCGAAAGCCGATCGCTGATCGCCGAAAGCTGATCGCCGATCGCCGACAGCCGAGAGCCGACAGCCGTTCGCCTGTCTCACTCGCTCTTGATCGCCGCCACGATCCCCGTCGTCGTCGCCAGCCGTGCGGCCAGCAGCGTCGCGAGGAGTCCGGTGGCGATCACGATGCTGCCGACTGTCAGCAAGGTGCCGATCGGGACGACCCCGCCCCGCGCCATGAGGGCGGGCGCGATCGCGATGAGCGCGGCGCCGGCGCCGAGCCCCAGTCCGCCCGCGAGCAACCCGCCGCTCTCGGCGAGCACCAGCCGGCGGACGGCGCCTGTCTCGTAGCCGACGGCGCGCAGCAGGCCGAGCTCGCGCCGCCGTTCGAGCACGTTGCGTGCGAGCACCGCGCCGAGCCCGAGTGTCCCGACGAGCAGGCCGAGCGCGCCGAGCGCCTGGAACGTCGAGAGGTAGGTGTTCTCCACGCGGTGATACGCCGCGAGCCGCGCGCGCGTGTCGATCACGTCCACGCCGAAGTCCGACAGGCGATCCTCGAGCAGCGTCGCGATCTCACCGGCACGCGCCTCGGGCGCCTCGATGAGCCACACGCGGTAGCCCTCCTGGCGCGGGAAGAGGCGCGTGAAGTCCGCCTCGCCCATCACGACCTCCGACTGAAAGACGCTGTCGGCGAGCGTGGCGACGACGCGAAGCGTCAGGTCCGGGCCGCCGGGGACAGGCATCGTGAAGTCGTCGCCGAGCGACAGGTGGAACACGTACGTGAGGGACGTGGCATCGATGATCACCGGGACGGCGCCGTCCGGGAACCGCCGCTCGAGGAGCCGCCAGGGGTTCGCGATCTCCTCGGGCGTCTCCGCCAGCGAGGCCGCGAAGCGGAACCGGCTCTCGGCGACGAACTCCGGCGCCGGGGCGATCAGCCGCGGCTGTTGTGGCCGGTACAGCGTCAGGCAGCTGGCCTCGTCGCCCGGCCGCAGCCGGAAGCGCGCCACCCGGGCGCCGGCCAGGTCGTCGTCGGTCAGGCTGAAGTCGCCGCGGCCCTGCGTGGTGTTGGGGTCGTGCAGCAGCGGCGTCACCGCTTCCGCCATCAGCACGTAGCCCCCGGTGCCGCTGTCGGGCGCGAGGGAGAGGCCCGACGCGTCGCGGCGGAATGCGCCGACGGTGACCAGCACGAAGGTGGCAAACGCGATGAGCGCCAGCGACAGCACGCTGCGCGTGGGACGCCACCGTGCGTGCCGCAGGCCGAATCGCACGAGCACGGCCGGCTGGCCGGGGGCGAGCGAGGACGGCGCCGGTGACCAGAGCCGCACCGACGCGGCCACGAGGCCCGCGACCAGCAGGGCGCCCCCCGCGGCGAAGAACCCCGCTGTGTCGCTGATGGCGCC